>JAAENN010000345.1 GCA_024224295.1 Shimia sp.
AGGGAAAGGATCAAACGGAAGACATTCGAAGCGCGACGCTTGCATCACAGCAAACACGCCGCATAATCACACAAACCAGATGAGCCAAACTCTCTCTTAGTTTAAACCGCCATTGGTTCCAAAAACTCTGACGACGGACACCTAGGAATGGAAGACGGTGGGAAAACCGGCCATTGGTGCAAGGCGCAGCAAAGATTGAGGCGGCAACTCACAAGTTGCGGACTTTTCTGCCGTTAATTAGGCCCATTTCTATGGCCACTTTGAGACTATTGAGCGTCCCTATTATTCGAATTCTGAGGTAATCGAGACGTCTGTCGCCTTCTGATATTTGGTGTCTGACCATTATCAATTCGAGCCTCAAAATGAATGTAGTAACGGCATAATACCACTCCCTCCCCGATTACTGATAAGCATCGGTTCAGAGGAGAAAACATGTCCAAACTTGTACACAGTATGATCCGGGTTCTGAATGAAGCGATGTCAGTAAGATTCTATCGCGATACCTTTGAGTTAGAGGTCGTTGACCGGCTAGACTTTGAGAGCTTCACGCTCATCTACATGGCCCTTCCAACGTCTACGTTTGAACTTGAACTTACCGTCAATAAGAGCCGCGATACGCCATATGATCTGGGCGATGGCTATGGCCATCTGGCTATCGTCGTGGACAATCTTGAAGAGGCTCATGCTACTGCCGCCAAAGCCAACTCCAGTCCAGGTGACATTGTGGATTTCCGCCCCGGTGGAGAGCGCGTCGCAAGGTTCTTTTTTGTCAAAGATCCAGATGGATACCAAATCGAAGTCATCGAAAAAGGCGGGCGTTTCGCCTAACGAACCAATCCAATAATGAAAGGGAGGAACTATGCTATACAAACTAGATTTTACCGTGGAGTACGATGAAACCATGGCGCAGCAAGGTTTGCTGGGTGTTTGGGCCGAGGAGGCGAACGCAGCCTTGGGAGCAAAATCAGCAGGCGTCGTTGTTGATCTTTGGAAAGTGGTTGGTGAGCGCAAGGTTCTTGTGATTGCCGATGTAGATACTCCTGATGACCTTGACCGTATTCTGTTTGATCTTCCGATCATGCAAAAGATGGGGCATCTTGTTCAGGTAGATGTAAAATCGCTTCGTCGCTACGAGGATTTTGCGGAAGATGTGAAAGAGCGACTAGGCCGCTGAACATAGTAAGGGAACGTCCATAATGTGCCAATTATTCATAGATGCAGACTCGGCACTTTGGGCGTCTCACACGCGATCTTTTCGAATGGATGGGATGGTAACCAGCGTTCGCTTGGAAGAGATGTTTTGGCGCACGCTTGAAACAATCGGAGACCGAGACGATTTGTCAGTCCCCCAGCTCTTGCATCGCCTTTACAATGAAAGCTTGGATGCAGGTCACGATGTCGGAAATTTCACATCCTTTTTGCGGGTCTGCTGCTTAAGGTATCTCGACCTGCAACTGCGCGGCCTTATCCCGGTGGAGGCTCGTGTGAAGCTATCTCAGCTTCCCGCCAATGATATCCTTTCTATTGAGACCATTGAACGTTCTAAAGCCAAGCCAAGATTAACATAGAAGTAGGTTTACAATGCCGCTCTAAAAGAAGCCGCCATTGGAGCAATCACTCAGCATTGCTCCATTTGGGCTCTCAGCCGCCGAATGCTGGTGCCGCAATCACCTTAGTGCGCGCGCTTCGGAACCGGCCATCGGTGAAGCGGGGCAAACTCTTGAGCTTCCTCGGTCTTGGCTGATGATCTGCCGTTCGCAGCCCAGGTACGGACCTCTGCGCCGCAAGCGGCGAAAACTGTCTTCGAGCCCAATGTGCTCGATGCTGCGTTCGCCCCCAGTGGCTGCTTTTGCGCTTTATAAAAGTTAATGCGTGAACCCAACTGGGAAACAGTCTGGGTTCAGATGCCATAATTTGGCCATCCCGGTCATTTATCTGAACCCTTTGGAACGACGAAAGATTAGTCCGATGGAACAGACAATCAAAGATCGGCCTGCTAAATTTGGGTTGGCTGGCTTCATGCTGGGAATTGCAAGTCTTGTGGTTATTCTCATACAACTCTCTGCATTTTTTGAGCCACAAGAGAAGAGCAGCGGTTCTATTATTGGCGAGATTGCAGCAGACATAAAGCAATCAGCAGCGCGTGCATTGGCAGGGGAACCAGCCCCAGAGCGCACTCCGACACCCCAAGATTACAGTTGGTTCATCACAATTGCCGCGCTCTGTGTGGCGGGTATCGCGGTCGTGCTTGGCGGCATAGGATTATACCGAAACGAACCACACCGGCTTTCATATATGGCCGTTGGTATAGGCGTTTCAGCATTTGTAATGCAGTTTGTCTTCTGGTTGGCGATCCTGATTTGCGCCGTGGCATTGCTCATCAGTATTGTCGAAAATCTCGATGGTATTCTCGAGTAGGCGCAGAAACTGTCATCGGCAAAACGGACCTTCGGCGTTCGGTACTTGATGGCAGCTAAGTCCGCGACCCGTTAGTTGGCTCCGCGCGCAGCGAAAAGATGGTTTGAGATTGGCCAATTTTGTTTATCCGAATGGCCGCTCTGCTGAAATCCGCTGCGCCGCCAAAAATGTTCCGCCGCAACTGCAAACGTATGCTGCGTCAGCAACATGGCTAAACGTCAAGGTCGGGAAAGTCCGCATCTCAGTTGTTGCTGCAAGCTGCAGCGAATGACCGGTCTGGGATGTGGTGGCCGCTGTGCCGGCATGGTCGCCGCCCGCCCATAGGACTACCCAACCTACCCAACCATTCGCGCCACCCCGCACAACCACGCCGCCTTCAGGTGTCTCTGTTCGCCTCGATAGAGGTCGAACCCGCCTCAACTGCGGCGCAATCCATTTTCAGCAAACACCTGAAATAAAACACATATTTGAATGCGTCTCGATTTAAGTGAAGGGCGGGTGAAAAGAGACGCGGGGTGTTCGGAGACTGATTGCGGCCGAAATCCCAGTCTCCGAAAGTCGGATGGCTTCGCTAAACCCCTTTGAAACAAAAAGAAAAAAGGCCCACACTGGGGCCTCGTCTCGGGTTCGCGAATGGTTTGTGGCGGAGAGACAGGGATTCGAACCCTGGAGACGGTTTCCCGCCTACACACTTTCCAGGCGTGCGCCTTCGACCACTCGGCCACCTCTCCGCATCAGAGCGTTGGTCAGTTGACCGTGTCTCTGTGGAGCGGTGTTTAGCTTCAACTGTCGGGGGGATGCAAGAGGCAAATTGCGGTTATTTTGGCTTTTCCAAACAAAAAAGGGCCACGCAATCGCGCAGCCCCTATTTGCGTACGTTTGAAGTGTTTTAGACCGCTGCGGCTGCCTTAGCTTGATCGCGGTCAGACAGCTCTTCCGCCACCAGGAACGCCAATTCCAACGACTGGCTGGCGTTAAGACGTGGGTCACACGCTGTGTGATAGCGTGCAGAGAGGTCTTCTTCGGTCACTGCTCGTACACCGCCGGTGCACTCTGTCACATCCTGACCGGTCATCTCGAAATGCACGCCGCCTGGAATAGTGCCTTCGGCTTTGTGAACGCCGAAGAACTCACGCACTTCGCGCAGAACACTGTCGAAAGGACGGGTTTTGTAGCCGGTGGCCGACTTGATTGTGTTGCCGTGCATTGGATCACAGGTCCAAAGCACGTTAGCGCCCTCTTCCTGAACCGCTTTGACAAGGCGCGGCAGATGGTCACCAACACTGCCCGCACCAAAGCGTGCGATCAGAGTTAGGCGACCCGCTTCGTTCTCAGGATTCAGTTTTTCCATCAACACTTTGAGGTCGTCGGCGGTGGTGGTGGGACCACATTTCAAACCAATCGGGTTCTGCACACCGCGCGCAAATTCAACATGCGCCCCATCTGGCTGACGGGTGCGGTCACCGATCCAGATCATGTGGCCAGACCCCGCGAGCCATTTGCCGGAGGTGGAATCCAGACGTGTAAGCGCCTCTTCGTACTCCAGCAGCAGAGATTCGTGGCTGGTGTAAAAATCGACAGTCTGCAGAGAATGCAAACGATCTGAGGTAACGCCTGCCGCCTTCATGAAGTCCAACGTATCGCTGATCCGGTTGGCCATATCGCGATACTTGGTGGCCTTCTCACCCTCAGTGAACCCAAGCGTCCACGAATGCACCTGATGCACGTCCGCGTACCCACCGGTCGAGAACGCACGCAGCAAGTTTAGCGTTGCAGCAGCTTGCGTATACGCCTGCAACATTTTGTTTGGATTGGGAATTCGCGACTCAGGTGTGAAGTCAAGTTCGTTGATGATGTCTCCACGGTAGCTTGGCAGTTCTACACCTTCCACGGTTTCAGTTGGCGCGGAACGCGGCTTAGCAAACTGGCCGGCCATACGACCAACCTTAACCACCGGCACCTTGGCGCCGTAGGTCAGCACCATCGCCATTTGCAGCATCACTTTGAAGGTGTCGCGAATGCCGTCTGCGGTGAATTGCTCAAAGCTCTCCGCACAGTCCCCGCCTTGCAACAAAAAGGCCTCGCCGCGAGAAGCGGCACCAAGCTGAGCTTTGAGGCGGCGCGCTTCGCCGGCAAAGACCAATGGCGGATAACTTGCGAGCTTGGCTTCCACAGCCTTGAGCTCAGCATCATCCAGATAATCAGGCATCTGAACCCGGGGCTTAGTGCGCCAGTCAGATTTTTGCCAGTCAGCCATTGTCTTTACTCCAATTAGACAAGTTAATGAGGCCTTATACAAAAGCTCTTGTCCCGGCGCCATAGATGAAATATCCGGCCTTGACGCGTTTGGTGAATGTTTCGTTTAATCAGCCAACTCGCTGCAACTCGGGATGCGCAACCCCTCTTAGAAAAGGAAACGATGTCAATGACTTCGACACTCGCTTCTGATCAAAACGATGCGAAATCGCGACGCTTCGTTTTTGTGCTTTTGGATAAGTTCACCTTGTTGTCCTTTGCGTCAGCAATTGACTGTTTACGCTTGGCCAATCGTCATATGGGGCGCGATCACTACTCTTGGGTATTGGTTGGCGAAGGTGGCGACACGGTAAGCTGTTCAACAAACACAACTTTTAAGCTGGATGACGATCTCGCGGAACTGCGCCGCGATGACACAATTGTCCTGTGCGGCGGCACGGACATTCAACAAGCGACAACCAAAAAGCTGCTGAACTGGCTACGTAGAGAAGCGCGCAAAGGCCCTCCTGTTATCGGGCTCTGCACCGCGTCTTTCTGCATGGCCAAAGCGGGGTTGCTGGACGGCAAACGCGCGACGATTCACTGGGAGAATCAAGATAGCTTTGCCGAAGAGTTTGACGAAGTGGAACTGTCCAAATCCGTATTTACCATCGATACAAACCGGATGACCACGGCCGGTGGCACATCTTCCATTGACCTGTTTTTGAAGCTGATCGCTCAAGATTTGGGCGAAGACGTTGCCAACTGGGTTGCAGATCAACAAATTTACAGCTCGATCCGCACCGACCAAGATACTCAGCGCTTGTCCGTTCCAACCCGCATAGGCGTGCGTCATCCAAAATTATCTATGGTTATCCAAATGATGGAAGCCAATATCGAAGAACCAATCAGCCCGTCCTTGCTTGCCAAGGAAGTGGGCATGTCAACACGTCAGCTCGAACGTTTGTTCCGTCGTTACCTGAATCGCTCCCCCAAACGTTACTACATGGAGTTGCGCCTTCAGAAGGCCCGCAACCTCCTGATGCAAACCGACATGAGTGTGATAAACGTTGCGCTAGCTTGCGGCTTTGCCTCGCCCAGCCATTTCTCTAAATGCTATCGGGCACATTACGAAACCACGCCCTATCGCGAACGCGGCAGTCAGAGTTCACGCCTGTCTATTTAGACTAAAATCGCGAGATGAATTTGGCAAATGTGGTGGTGTGCTCCACATGGATAACCTGCTGCTGCGCGCCCTGTGTGTGCATCACTAGGTAGAGGTAAAGATAGTTGCCTTCTTCGGTCCAATAGGCCAGCATCTCCTGTCGAAAGCCGCTTTTGAGCGTCTCCGACTGTACGGTTGCTGAACCAATAAACGCATCTGGAAAAGCTTCCGTGAGGGCCAAATTATACTCGGCTTTCTGGGCGTCACTCAAAATAACATCTGGCTGGATCATATCGATTGCTTCACCAATCTCCTTATTCATGACCATTTCATTAAACAAAGCCAAAGCCTGATTGAATTGAGTGCGCAAGTTTGTCTGCGCTTGAACCGTGGCAGATGTCGCCAGCATAAGGGCCGCGGAAAGTAGGCTATTCTTTATCATCGTGTATCCATATGAGATTAAAACAAATAGACTTCTTTTAGCCTAACCGCCCGGTGTCATTCGGTAAAGTATCCCTTTGTCTTCGGACAAGAACCAGATGGCTCCATCAGGCCCCTCACGCACATCCCGAACTCGTCGCGTACTGTCGCCCTTCAACTGCTCGACTTCTTTTGGCGATGAACCGGCCAGTCGACTGATGTAATCTAATTTCAGGCTTCCAACAAAAAAATGCCCTTTCCATCGAGGCCACAGTTTGCCGGAATAGACCATCAACCCCGACGGCGCGATTGAGGGATCCCAATAAAACCTAGGTTGTTTCATACCTTTTTTGGCTGTGCCTTCGCCAATTCTGAAACCGGAGTAGTGTGTACCGAATGAAATCACGGGCCAACCATAATTGGCGCCTTTTTCAATCAGGTTGAGTTCATCTCCCCCTTTGGCCCCATGTTCAACGGCCCAAAGGCGCCCGGAAAGGTCCAATGCTAGGCCTTGTGGATTGCGATGACCATAGCTCCAAATTTCCTTAAGTGCTCCATCAGTTCCAGCGAAAGGGTTACTTGAAAGCACGTCCCCGTCTTGTGTGATCCGGATAATCGACCCTTCGTGTTGTGCCAGGTTTTGTGCAGCAGGTCGTTCACCCCGCTCCCCAATCGTCACAAATAGACCACCTTCTTCGGTTTGAACAATCCGGCTTCCAAAGTGGCGGCCGCCAGAACTCCCAGCATGCATTTCAAAGATCTGTTTTTGATCTGTTAGCTGTTTGCCATCTTCAGAAAGCCGTGCACGTATCACCGCCGTGCCCGCCCCGCTATTCTGTTTGGTCACGTAGGAAAGAAATACAACTCTCGACCGTTCGAAATCGGCGTCGATGATGACGTCAAGTAAGCCTCCCTGACCCTGCACCTGAATCGCAGGAAGCCCATTAACCGAGCTGCGCTTGCCGCTAGCGGTAACATGCAAAAGCTTGCCACGCTTCTCAGTGATCAGAAGCTCGCCATCAGGTAGAAATGCAAAAGCCCAAGGCTCCTTTAGGCGTTCCACAATCGGGGTTACAGTGATCATTCCTTGTGACGTCGACAAACCCGCAAACGCTGTTGTGAACGGAAAAAAAGCGAATAGAAACAATAGAAAACGTCGAAGACAACCGCGCATTTCACGACCTCCTTACTTCGAGAAACCTACATCCACACCTTCACACATCTCGCTCTGAATTGATGTTCAAAAATCAGTCATCAACCTCTTTTCTTTTGAAATCACCCCGCATAGGCTCAGCCTCGGAACAACAAAAAAACCAATAGGGAGTTTCCAAAATGAAAAAGCTGCTCTTGGCATCCGCCGCCGGCGCGTTGCTGGCTGGCGCCGCATCTGCTGAAGAAATCAAGTTGGGTGTGATCCTCGGCTTCACCGGTCCAATTGAATCTCTGACACCTTCCATGGCTGACGGTGCTGAACTTGCGATGAAAGAAGTCTCCGACAGTGGCAAGCTGCTTGGCGGCTCCACCGTTGCTTCGGTTCGTGCGGACTCCACTTGTGTTGACGCCGCCGCAGCTTCGGCAGCGGCAGAGCGTTTGATCACGTCTGAAGGCGTGAAGGGCATCATGGGCGCAGATTGCTCTGGTGTGACAGGCGCAATCCTGAACAACGTCGCAGTTGCCAACGGTGTTGTGATGGTGTCCCCGTCCGCGACATCCCCGGGCCTGAGCCACGCCAACAACGAAGACAATGGCCTGTTCTTCCGTACCGCACCATCAGATGCCCGTCAGGGTGTTGTGATGACCGAAGTGCTGATGGAAGAAGGCATCAAAGAAGTTGCCGTGACATACACCAACAACGACTACGGCAAAGGTCTGGCGGATAGCTTTCAAGCAGCATTTGAAGCAGCTGGCGGCTCTGTGACCATCAACGCTGCGCACGAAGACGGCAAAGCGGACTACTCTGCGGAAGTTGGTGCCTTGGCATCTGCTGGCGGTGATCGTTTGGTTGTTGCAGGTTATGTTGACCAAGGTGGTTCCGGCATCGTACGCGCCGCAATCGACTCCGGCGCATTTGACACATTCCACTTCCCGGACGGCATGATCTCCAACAAATTGCAGGAAAACTTCGGAGACGAAATCGAAGGCTCGACCGGTCAACACCCTGGTACCGATAGCCCGGGAGCAGCGAAGTTCTCTGAGCTCGTTGGTGATTCCTTTGACGCAACCTCTCCTTTCACACCTGAAAGCTACGACGCAGCGGCGCTGATCCTGCTGGCAATGCAGGCAGCTGGTTCCAGTGATCCTGCGGCCTACAAAGAGAAAATCATGGACGTTGCCAACGCTCCTGGTGAGCAGATATTCCCTGGTGAGCTGGGCAAGGCGCTTGATATCCTCGCGGGTGGCGGTGACATCGACTACGTGGGTGCAACTGCGGTTGAGTTGATCGGTTCTGGTGAGTCGGCAGGTAACTACCGCCAGATCGTTATCGATGGTGGCGAGATCGCCACAGCTAAGTACCGCTAATCACTTGTTGATTTGAGACCCAAAACAGCCCGGCTTGTCCGGGCTGTTTTTCAATATATAAGGCGTGGCACGAACTGCGCATGGGGGAAATGCTATGATCGTCGTAGAAGACGTTCACAAACATTTTGGGGGGTTTCGCGCTGTAGATGGAGCGAACCTGAAGATCGAACCGGGATCAATCACCGGGCTAATCGGGCCAAATGGCGCCGGAAAGACCACTCTTTTCAATGTGATCGCCGGGGTTTTGCAACCAACCTCCGGACGCGTGACCATGGACGGTGAAGACATCACTGGCCTGCCGCCACATGAGCTTTTCCATAAAGGGCTGCTGCGGACGTTCCAAATTGCTCATGAGTTCAGCTCGATGAGCTGTCGTGAGAACCTGATGATGGTGCCTGGCGGACAATCTGGTGAGGCGCTTTGGAACACGTGGTTTGGCCGCAAAAGAATTGCAAATGAGGAGCGTGCATTGCGGGCGAAAGCCGACGAAGTGCTTGAATTCCTTACGGTTGAGCATTTGGCCGACCACAAAGCTGGTCAGATTTCCGGTGGTCAGAAGAAACTTCTGGAGCTGGGACGCACTATGATGGTGGATGCCAAAATCGTCTTTCTGGACGAGGTCGGCGCCGGGGTGAACCGCACCCTTCTGAACACCATTGGTGATGCGATTCAACGGCTTAACAAAGAGCGTGGCTACACCTTTGTGGTCATTGAACATGACATGGATTTCATAGGGCGCTTGTGCGATCCGGTGATCTGTATGGCCGAAGGCAAGGTGCTCGCAGAAGGCACTTTGGATGAGATCAAAGCCAACGAACAGGTGATCGAAGCCTACCTCGGCACCGGGCTCAAAAACAAGGAACAGCTGAACGCATAAGGGCCAAAATGGCACGTCGGTATTGCGTCTGTATCGCGACTGTATCGCGGAGGTGCAAAAATCGATCCCAAAATGCGATTTCAGCGGGGAGTGAGTGATGACGGGAAACCCGTATCAGGACGATCGCGGCAACAAAGACGCCTCGATAGCCAACCCCCAAGGTGGAGGCGAAATGACGCCCGCCGTGGGGACCGGCAAGGAAATGAACACAACAGACGCCTTTCTGGTTGGCGACAGCATGACCGGTGGCTACGGCAAAGATGGGCCGGACATTTTGCATGACTGCACCATCGCCGTGAACCCAGGCGAGATTGCTGTGATTGTGGGGCCAAACGGCGCTGGCAAATCCACCGGCATGAAAGCAGTGTTTGGCATGTTGAACCTGCGCCAAGGCTCGGTGCGGCTGGATGGCGAGGACATCACGAGCCTCTCGCCTCAAGCCCGCGTGGCCAAAGGCATGGGGTTTGTGCCGCAGGTGAACAACATTTTCACCTCGATGACTGTGGAAGAAAACCTCGAAATGGGCGCCTTCATCCGCACCGATGATTTCTCCGACACGATGGAACAGGTTTATGGCCTCTTCCCGATCCTGAAGGAAAAGCGCCACCAGCCAGCGGGCGAGCTCTCTGGTGGCCAGCGCCAACAGGTTGCCGTGGGCCGCGCATTGATGACACAGCCGAAAGTGTTGATGTTGGATGAGCCAACCGCAGGCGTCTCGCCCATTGTGATGGACGAGCTGTTTGACCGGATCATCGAAGTCAGCCGCACCGGCATTCCGATCCTGATGGTCGAGCAAAACGCCCGTCAAGCGCTGGAGATTGCTGACAAAGGCTATGTACTGGTTCAGGGCCGCAATGCCTACACCGGCACTGGAAAAGACCTGCTCGCGGATGAAGAAGTCCGCAAATCGTTCTTGGGGGGCTGAGGCACATGGACTTTCTCAACGCCATTGTGGCGCTTTCTAACTTTGTCCTTATCCCTGCAATTGCCTATGGAAGCCAGCTTGCACTTGGCGCGCTTGGGGTGACGCTAATCTACGGCATTTTGCGGTTCTCCAACTTTGCCCATGGCGACACCATGGCTTTTGGTGCAATGCTGGCTGTGCTGATTACATGGCTGCTTCAGTCGATGGGCGTGAGCTTCGGCCCGCTGCCAACCGCGCTGCTGGCCCTGCCCTTTGCGATTTTGGGCACCATGGTGCTGGTCCTGCTGACGGATCGTGTGGTGTATCGGTTCTACCGTGAACAAAAAGCCAAGCCGGTGATCCTCGTGATCGTGTCGATGGGCGTGATGTTCATCATGAACGGTCTGGTGCGCTTTATCATTGGTCCAAATGATCAGCGGTTCTCCGATGGGGAGCGCTTCATCATCTCCGTGCGGGAATTCAAAGCGATGACCGGTCTGAAAGAAGGACTGGCCATCAAAACAACGCAAGGCATCACCGTTGTGGTGGCTGTGATCTGCGTGGCGCTGCTGTTCTGGTACTTGAACCGTACCCGCACGGGTAAATCGATGCGCGCCTATTCAGACAACGAAGATCTCGCACTGCTCTCGGGCATCAATCCGGAACGCGTGGTGATGTACACGTGGCTAATCGTGGCTGCGCTCGCGACCACCGCTGGTGTGCTTTATGGCCTCGACAAATCCTTCAAACCCTTTGTCTACTTCCAGCTGCTTCTGCCGATCTTTGCGTCGGCCATTGTCGGCGGCCTTGGCAGCCCGCTGGGCGCCATTGCCGGGGGTTTTGTAATTGCGTTTAGCGAAGTCACCATCACCTACGCCTGGAAGAAAGTGCTGAAATATATGTTGCCAGAGAGCCTGGAACCCTCCAGTCTCGTGCAGCTTTTGAGCACAGACTACAAATTTGCCGTCAGCTTCGTGATCCTGATTGTGGTCCTGCTGTTTAAGCCAACCGGCCTGTTCAAGGGGAAATCGGTATGAGCGAGACAACAAAAAACACCGCTCTGTTTGGTCTGGTCTTTGGCCTGATCGTTCTGACTGGATTTATGCAGAGCTGGAACGTGGCTGTGCTCATTCTCAACATGGGTTTGATCTCTGCCATTATGGCATTGGGCGTGAACCTGCAGTGGGGCTTTGCCGGGCTGTTTAATGTAGGTGTCATGGGCTTTGTCGCCCTGGGTGGTCTGGCCGTTGTGCTGACCTCTGCGGCACCTGTTGAAGGCGCGTGGAGCGCAGGCGGTTGGCGCATTGTGATCGCGTTGTTGGCTGGCGCTGGGACAATCGTTGGCACCGTGATGGTACGTCAGCGCATGGCCGCAGGCCGCGCGCGTAACATCGCCACCATCGCCATTCTGGTTGTGGGCTTCTTCCTTTATCGCGGCATCTTCGATCCTGGCGTTGCGGCCGTTGAAGCGATCAATCCGGCGCTGCAAGGCAACTTAGGTGGTCTGAACCTTCCGGTGCTGCTGGCCTGGCCTATGGGTGGCCTGTTGGCCGCTGGCGTGGCCTGGCTGATTGGTAAGACAGCGCTTGGGTTGCGATCGGACTATCTGGCGATTGCGACTCTGGGTATTGCCGAGATCATCATTGCCGTGATGAAGAACGAAGACTGGTTGGCACGTGGCGTGAAGAACGTTGTGGGGCTGGACCGTCCAGTGCCGTATGAGATCGACCTGCAGAACTCATCAGCCTTCATCAACCGGGCCGAGGGGCTTGGTATGGATGTGGCGACGGCCTCGTCCCTGTTTGTGAAGCTCAACTACTCGATCCTGTTTGCAGTGGTTCTAGCGATCATCTTTGTCATGGCACAGCTTGCGTTGAAAAGCCCTTGGGGTCGGATGATGCGCGCAATCCGCGACAACGAAGTAGCCGCCGAGGCTATGGGCAAAGACGTGACCAACCGTCACTTACAGATCTTTGTGATTGGCTCCGCGGTGTGTGGCATTGCCGGTGCAATGATGACCACGCTGGACGGTCAGCTGACACCGGGCACCTATAACCCGCTGCGCTACACCTTCCTGATCTGGGTGATGGTGATTGTGGGCGGGTCTGGCAACAACCTTGGCGCTGTACTTGGCGGGTTTCTGATCTGGTTCCTGTGGGTGCAGGTGGAACCGATGGGCCTGTGGTTGATGGAAGTCATCACGTTAGGTATGGCCGAGGACAGTGGTCTTAAGAAACACCTTATCGACAGTGCGGCGCACATGCGGCTGTTGACCATGGGGGTTATCTTGTTGCTGGTGCTGAGGTTCAGCCCACGCGGTTTGATCCCGGAGAAATAAAAGAAAGGCGCCCCAGTGGGGCGCCTTTTGCTTTCGGCGAAGGTATTTGCCGAAGGAGAAAGTGCTTTAGCGCCCTTTAAACAACCCGCCAAGCACACCACGCACGATGCGGCGACCGGTGGTGCCGGAGAGTTCCTTCATCACCATTTTGGTCATGGCCTCGCCAAAAGTGTCATCTGCCCGTACCCGCAGGGTTCTGGCGGAGGAGCGCCGCACGCGAGAGCCGGAATAGCGCCGCGCAGCGGTGAACTCCCGCTCCATGGGCGCCATGTCTTCTTCGCGAGCCTCTAGCTGTTCCGCCTCTTGCGCCGCCTCTTGGGCGCGGGTGGTCAGAATTTCATAGGCAGACCGGCGGTCAACCGGCGAGTCGTATTTGCCAAACAACGAAGAGCTCGTGAGCACCGCCTGACGGTCAGTTGGCGATAGAGGGCCCAGCTGAGATGATGGTGGGCGGATCAGCGTGCGTTCAACAATGCCCGGCACGCCTTTTTTCATCAGCATTGAGGTTACGGCTTCCCCTACCCCAACTTCGCGAATGGCCTCTTCGGTCACAAAGCGCGGGTTCGGTCGGTAAGTTTCTGCGGCCAGACGCAGGGCCTTCTTGTCGCGCGCGGTGAAAGCGCGCAGGGCGTGTTGTACGCGATTTCCGAGTTGGCCAAGGATATCTTCGGGGATGTCATCTGGGTTCTGCGTCACAAAATAGACCCCCACGCCTTTGGACCGGATCAGACGGGCGACTTGCTCAACCTTGTCGACCAGGGCTTTGGGCGCGCCGTCAAACAGCAGATGGGCTTCGTCAAAGAAGAACACCAGTTTGGGTTTATCGGGGTCTCCCACTTCGGGCAGGCTTTCGAACAACTCTGAGAGGAGCCACAACAGGAAGGTGGCATAGAGCCGTGGAGACCCCATAAGCTTGTCCGCGGCCAGAATGTTGATGAAGCCCCGCCCGTCCTGTGCGGTGCGCATCAGATCGCCCAACTCAAGCGCCGGTTCCCCAAAGAGCTTGGTGGCGCCCTCGTTTTCCAAAACCAGAAGGCGGCGTTGGATCGCGCCGATAGAGTTCACGGAGATATTGCCATAGCGTAGCGCCAGCTCGGCGCGGTTCTCTCCTACCCAAACCAGTAAGGCCTGCAGATCTTTGAGATCCAAGAGAGGCATGCCCTTTTCGTCTGCCAGACGGAAGGCGATGTTGAGGATGCCTTCCTGAGCTTCACTGAGCTCCATTAGGCGGGCCAGTAACAGCGGCCCCATTTCGGAAATGGTGGTGCGCACTGGATGACCCTGATCGCCAAACAGATCCCAGAAGGTGACCGGGAAAGTCTCATAGCCGTAGTCCGCAAAGCCGATCTTTTCGGCACGAGATGTGAAAGCGTCATGAAGCTTGAAATCGGCGCTTCCGGCAGCGGCGAGACCAGACAGATCCCCTTTCACATCCGACAAGAACACTGGTACGCCAGCGGCAGAAAAACCCTCCGCTAGAATCTGCAACGTCACCGTCTTGCCTGTGCCGGTTGCACCCGCAATCAAGCCATGTCGGTTAGCATATTTTAGCGTCAAACCCTGCTTCTCCGCATAGTCTGTACCACCGCCACCTAGAAAAATCTTACCGTCCATCAGTCGCTTATCCTCAAGAAACCTTATTTTTAACGCCCTAAAACGTGCGCCACATGTATTGTTAACCTTTATATGGCAGTTTCGTAACTGTTCTGGAACAGCCCAAACGGGTTTGGAACGGAACTCCTCCCTGTTGAGACTGGCCGCACTTTATGTGCGGCCTTTTTTTTGAGCAAAAACAGCGTAGAAACTTCGGTTTTAACTGTTGACCAACGCCCTTTTTCTTCGTAACGTTTCTGCAATGAATAAGTCGGCCAGTCCGACGGGGAGTGAAAAATTCGAAAAAGGGCCTTTGCGGGCCCTTTTTCTTTTGTGATTGATGGCGGCGCACCCGACCGTTTTATCCGAACAAATTTCACCTAAAAGCCAAGCCGGTATCAGCAAAATTCTGCTGGGATACGCCAGGTTTTAGTCAACCCAATCCTGACAAAGCCACTCAGTCATGATAAGCGGGCAGCAAACCACCCAAAGGACTTAGACAGAAATGCAGAACTTCTCTTTCTTTGCGACAGCCGTTTCCTTGACACTGATGGCTGGTCCGGCACTGGCACAGGGCGTTCCTTCCTTGGCGGATGGTTCCTTGGCCATGGGAGAAACCGTGAGTGAAGCGGCTCAGCCTGTCGCTCCTTCACAGTTGGAAGAGAACGTATCCTCGGAAATCATCGGCGACTGGGATCTTCAATGCGCAACAACCGGACCAGAACCTCGCCCTTGTCGCATGTATCAACTTATGCGAGACGACACTGGCAACCCTGTTTCCGAAGTCACGCTGTTTTCCCTGCCTGTTGCCGAAGGTGAAGCGGTTGCTGGCGCAACGGTGATTGTACCGTTGGAAACCCTGCTGACAGCCCAGCTAACCATGGCAGTGGATGGGAAAACCACGCGGCGCTACCCGTTCGCATTTTGTAACCAATTGGGCTGCATCGCGCGAATAGGCCTTAGCGCCGAAGACATTGCAAACTTCAAAGGCGGCAATAAGGCCGTCTTGAGCATCGTGCCTGCGCTTGCACCAACCCAATCAGTGAACGTGAATATGTCATTGGCCGGGTTCACCAAAGCGTTTGAGAAAGCCGAAAACAACGGCCAATAACCTTTCTACAGATGAATCATCATGGCCGCCTTTTCAGGCGGCCTTTTGTTTGAAACATCAGACCCGGCGCAGAGCTAGAACGGCGTTTAGTCCTCCAAAAGCAAAGGCATTGGACAAAGCAACATCAATTGACGCCTCGCGTGCCTCATTGGGCACGACATCCAAGGCACATTCGGGATCCGCCTCTTCATAGCCAATCGTCGGTGCAATCACACCGTCCCGCAGCGCCATGATGCAAGCCAAAAGTTCTACGGCGCCAGTGCCGCCAATTAAGTGCCCATGCATCGATTTTGTAGAGGACATCATCAGCCGGTCGGCATGGGGACCAAAGACATCTGCAACAGCACTGCATTCGGTTTTGTCGTTGGCAGCGGTGCCAGTGCCATGGGCGTTGATGTAGCCTACTTCCTCACGGTTAAGGCCTGCATCCTCCAAAGCGCCAGAAATTGCACGAGAAGCACCTTGGCGAGATGGCATCACAATGTCGGCAGCATCAGAAGTCATCGCAAAGCCAACCACCTCCGCCAGAATATCAGCGCCCCGGGCTTCTGCGTGATCCATCTCTTCAAACACAAACACACCGGCCCCCTCGCCCTGCACCATCCCATTGCGGGTAGCAGAAAACGGGCGGCACGCATCTTTGGACATCACGCGCAGACCTTCCCAGGCCTTAACACCACCAAAACACAGCATGGACTCGGCGCCCCCGGTGATCATCACCGGCGCCATGCCGGAGCGCACCATTTGAAAAGCTTGCGCCATGGCGTGGTTCGAGCTCGCACAGGCAGAGGCAACAGTGAAACTAGGACCTTTGAGATTGAACTCCATGCTGATGTGGCTGGCCGCAGCATTGTTCATTAGCTTGGGAACTACAAAAGGATGCACTCTGTTTTTGCCATCTTCGTAGACCGTCCGGTAGTTTTCATCCAGCGTCTGCATTCCGCCGCCTGAGTTGCCCAAAACCACACCAGATTTGGCAGACAAGGCACCGGAAAACTCCAGACCAGAGTAGGCCAGTGCCTCGCGGGCAGCGATCAGAGCAAATTGAGTGAAACGGTCATAGAGCGCCAATTGTTGACGGTTGAAAATCGTATCAGGAGAAAAATCGCTGACTTGTGCTCCGATCTGCACGGCAAGCCGGTCGACATCTCGCATCTCAAGCGGACCAATACCACAATGGCCCTCTCGCATGGCTTCCAGCGTTTGAGACACGTTGTGACCCAGAGCGTTAATGGTGCCCGCGCCCGTGATAGCGACCCGTTTCATAGTCCTTGCCTTATTGCCTCAAAGATACGTCAGTTACGCCGCCGGAGTATTCTCGATCAACTTTTCAATCCCTGCGATGATCGTGGTCACAGAAGAAATATCAAACTCGCTGCTCTCCGGCTCATTGGCGTTGAACGGGATTGAGATGTCGAACTCTTCTTCAATGGCAAAAATACTCTCAACCAGACCAAGGCTATCGATACCCAGATCTTCCAAGGTGCTCTCCATTGTCACATCTGACGGTTCAAGCACGGCCTGTTCTGCCACAATCTCAATGACACGGTCTTTGACACTCATTGTCTCATCCTTTGATAGGCGTTGCCCTCAATATAGTGAGGGGCATTACGTCTTTGAACTGAGTTTTGAAACGGTTTTTTGAAGATCTGCAAATTGTTTTGCCAAACGTGGCAAGCGACGCAGGGCTTTGTACATTTCAAGATTTGTTTCCATTTTGACCGCGGGAGAGCCAAGGACAACTTGACCGGCCGGCACCTTATTCATCATCTTGGTGGCCCCGCCTGCGATAACGTTGTCGCCTATTGTGGTGTTGTCTGTAACCCCACACTGACCACCAAACACCACGTTGTGGCCAATGATGGTTGAGCCAGCGATGCCAACCTGGCCAGCAAAAAGACAGTCGTTTCCAACGACCACATTGTGGGCGATGTGCACGAGGTTATCTATTTTGCAGCCGTTGCCGATACGAGTGTCCCGTACAGTTCCATAGTCAATACAAGTATTGGCGCCGACTTCGACATCTTCGCCAATGGTCACAGCACCAAGGGAATGGATACGCGCCCAAGTCTGCTCGTTGACGTCTCCCTGATCTCCCAGAGAGGCGCGGGCCTTCTCTACACCGCTGGCTTCTGGGGTCACAAAGGACATGCCATCCGCACCAATGCGGGCTCCAGGCTGGCACCAGAAACGATCCCCAATAGTGACCCGCGCGCCAATTGATACGTGATCGCGTAGAACTCCATCGCAGCCAATGCTGCTGTCAGCCCCGATGTGACAAAAAGGACCAATGACCGTGCCTGCACCGATTTTCGCGCGCGGACCAATGACCGCATATGGCGCAATGGTCACGCCTGCACCCACCATGGCGGTGTCGTCTATAAAGGCGGTTGGATGGATGCCTTCGGGATAGTCTTGCCCTGGGTCCATAATACGAGTCAGTCCAGACATAGCGAAGCGGCCGCGTTTGGCAGTGATTGCCGCCTCCAGGCCCATACCCTGCCAATCCGCGCCATCCCAAAGTAGCGCAACACGCGCCTGCCCTTTAGACAGACCGTCAGCGAACTTTGGGTTGGTAAGAAGTGCGAGGTCCTCAGTGCCAGCTGACGCTGGCTCTGAGACGCGTTCTACAATCAAATCGGTGTTGCCATGCGCCTCCGCGTCAATTGCCAAAGCAATTTCCTGAACAGTGAACGCCATGTACAGACCTCCGAAGTGACTTTGGAGGCGTTTTATCCCTGATGAGAGATCAGCGCCACCCCTTCGTTGGCCAGAGCGTTCCAGATTTTGGCATCACGGCCGTAGATATCGCGGCGGTATTGCACCGGGCCTTTGGCCTCGGTGTATGCCGTGCGGTAGATGATGTGCACAGGAAGAGGCACGTCCAGATCCACCCGGGTTTCGCGTCCGGTCTTCAAGGTCTTCTGGAAAAAGTCTTTTGGTTGGCTCTCCTGTGGTTCCAACAGGGAGTAGGCAAAGTCGAAGGGCTGATGTAGACGGATACAGCCGTGGCTGTAGGCCCGGGTTTCGCGTTGGAACAAAGCTTTCTGTGGGGTGTCGTGCAGGTAAATGTTGTGCTTGTTCGGGAACATAAACTTCACAAGACCCAGCGCATTTCGGTTGCCAGGTGCCTGCTTCATATCAAACGGAAAGTTCCGCGTGGAAAACTGAGTGAAATCCACGGAGCCGCGGTCTACGGTCTGACCACGACCGTTCACCAATCGCAGATAGCTCACGGCGTTTGGGTTTTTTTTGAGCATCGGCAGATACTCTTTGGTGGCGATAGACCGTGGAACATTCCAAGTCGGGTTGATCACCATATGAGTCATGGTGTCTGAGAATTCCGGGCTGCGGCGGTCAGACTGGTTTTTGCCAATCACGGAACGAGTGCGGAATGTCAGCTTCCCGTCGTCGATCACTTTGGCGGTGAAGTCGGTCAGGTTAACCAGAATTTCGCGACCAACACTCTTACGGGTTAGCCAGCGTTCACGTTCCATCGCCACCATGATCGACTTCAAACGCTCTTCAGCCGAGACATTGATCTCAGAGATGGTACCTTTTCCGGCCACGCCATCGGTTTCGAGACCATGGGCAATCTGAAATGCCTGAACGGCTTTCTCCATGTCGCGATCAAATTGCGCCGTCGCGGAGCGCTGCATGAAGCCCATACGCATCAAGCGGTCGCGCAGCGCAATCACGGAGTTCCCGGAATTACCTGGCTCCAGTTTCGCAACTGGCACAGACGCGCCCCAGCCGCCACTTGCGATCAAACGCTGCAAGCGCAGCTTTTCTTTCATTAGACGGGTGTACTCTTGCGTCTGTGGTTCCAAAGACCGCAAAAAGGCTTTGGGGTCTTCTGAAGACGCAAAGCTCTGGATCAACTCGGTGCGGTCCCGGCGCTGAATTTCACGAACGATCCCGTTGTCGAATCTTGAAGGCACTAGCATACCGGAATTAATGTCACGGGCATACTTCAGATAAGTCTTGGTAAGGGCCACTTCGACCATACCAAGGTCACGCGCACTGCGAGCACCGGCCATTTGAGCTACCAGTTGATCGGTGTTGTACCGCTCTGCGGGAAGCGCATGATCTTCTACCCGTGCAAGAGCCGCAATCAGTGCCTTTCGGCGTGCAACAAAGGAATCACCCTCCCCTGTCCATACCGGCTCATAGGCTGTTTCCCGATAAAACGAAGCCACATCCGAGTCTCTAGCGGCGGATTCAGCAACTGCTTGCTTAAAAGCCGGAAAAGCTTGCGCGCCGCTTGAGAGCATCAAAACTGCAAAAATCGAAGCGAGAAAAGAGCCGAGAATTCCGCGCGTTAGCATCCTGTGAACCATGTTACATTCCCAAAGTCATAAAGCTGTCTTGTAGGGTGCTTGACTATAGTCTCACCTGTCCAATCACAAGTTCGCAAACTGAATAAACCTTTATTCAACTGTTGCCGTGTTACCCAGTTTGTGTCGGGGCCAGATGGAGACCAATTCTTCATCAATTAAGCAAAGTTTCGCCGAAATTCGGCACTACGCTTGGTCAAGGCAGAAAAGAACTCTTGGTTGAAGATTCCCTATGTGTCATAAAAACCGCACATCTGAGGGGATCAAGATGAAATCACGACCGCGTAACATCGCGGTGGCAGGTAAGCGACGGGACAGGCGCTGAAACATGAATGAACCAAAAGACGGCTCTCTGAGCATGACACGGCGCGGCCTATTGGGCGCGTTTGCAGCGACCGCACTTGTAGCGGCTCCCACCTACTCTACGGCTGCAGGCTTCTTGCGCGGTGGTGGTGACATTCGCCGGTTGAAAATGTACTCCGGTCGGACTGGGGAACGCATCGACACTATCTATTGGGTCGAAGGCAAGTACATCAAAGACGCGGTGAAAGAGATCAACGCATTTATGCGGGATTGGCGCACCAACGATGTGATCGGCATCGACACACGCACTGTCGACATTATGGCAGCGGCGCACAACCTTATGGATGTGAATGAACCTTACATGTTACTTTCTGGTTACCGCAGTCCAAAAACAAATGCGATGCTGCGCTCCCGTTCTCGCGGTGTAGCCAAGAACTCTCTTCATATGAAGGGCCAGGCCGCGGACCTACGCCTCGGCTCGCGCTCTGTCCATCAGATGGCCAAAGCCGCGGCGGCGTGTCGTGCTGGTGGCGTAGGCCGCTATTCGGGCTCTAACTTCGTGCATATGGATTGTGGTCCGGTGCGCACCTGGGGTCGGTAAAAACAGCCTAAATCTGGTGGCTGTCCCACCGCCAGATTAAAAGATTTTCAAAGGCGCCATCTACGGCGCCTTTTGTTTTGTCAAGCTTTCGCCGGCCCCGCGTTTTGAGTCGTCAATCCTTCGCCCACAATGAGATCAAATTTGACCCGTACCGAGCTGAGTTCCTTATAAAAATTCAACAACAGCCGCCAGGGGCCGTTGATTTTCTCCAGCGCCGAAATTGAGGCAACCACGGTCCCAATGTCGGAACGACCTTCTATCATAAGAAAACCGCCAATCATCAGAATACCAATTAGGCCAATACCGCTAAGAATGTTCATCATGAACTTCATCGATAATTTCAGACGAAAGATGCCACGTCGGGTTTCGTAGATCTCGTCAAAGTCATCCAACACTGCTTCCTGCACTTCTTTAACCTCGGCCAGGTTTCCTTCCGACAGGGAACCTGTTGCGTGGCGCAACACAATGGTGCGTTCTTTGACACGTCTGTTCACCCGTTCCTGCAATAACAAAACGATCAGCGCTTGCGGCACGACAATGGCCACAAGGAACCCACCTAAATAGGGCTGAGTGGCGGCAACAAAAGACACAACCGAAACCAGCGTACCCAGTTGCACCACGGGGTTTGCCAAAGCTTGGCCGACAAAGCGTCCAACCTCCTCGGCTTCGGCGGAAATGATGGTGGCAATGGTGCCGGTGGATTGTTTCTGGATCGCCAGTTCCTGTGATGCGTCATGCCGCGCTTCATAGACGGCGCTGCGGATGCGCCGGATGGTGGCTTCGCCCAAAAGATTGCTGCGGTAGTTCAGAACAAACTTGAAGATGTTAGTCACAACAATGACCGCAAGATAGCCGCCACACATCCAGATCAATGTGCTGACCTCCAAATCGGGGCCAAGGCTGTTGATGATGTCTTTTTGAAACTGGAGCGGCACTGCCGCCAAAGCAGCGACAACAAGCGAAAGCGCCACCAAAAGGATTTGCACCTTGCCAGTGGCGCGCAGAATGCGGGCATAGAAGTGGATCATTTTGTTTTCCCGAAAGGGACCTGAGACCAAGCAATTTCGAAGAAAACTCAATCAGCTACATAGAGAATTGTCTAGCCTTCGTAGCGCCAGCCACCGCGCCGGTCCGACAGTTCCCGCTCCCCAGGCAGAAGCGTGCCCAGCCTGACCTGACCGGCCATGGACGCAGCAGGCACTTGATTTGGTGCGGGTTCCGTCTGGGCAGCGAGTGCCGAATCTTCCGGCGCAGCTTCAGGCGCTTTTGGTTCCGATTGTGCCACTTGATGTGCAGTCGCAGTAGGTTTGTGCGCGTCATCCTCAGCAGTTTTCTTTGCACCCAATTGCACCACAACAAAAAAGGTTGCAGCGGCAAGGGCTGCGGACAACAGCACGTTCCAACCAAACCCCAAGATTGTGATCAGCAGAACTGCAAAGGCGGCCAACAACGCCGGTGTTGAACTTTTCTTATGTTTGTCTTGTGGCATGTTTGTTCCTCCCCGGTTTGGCAAAACTATAGAGCTCCCCTGCTCTACCGCCTAGAAAAACATAGAACTTGACCACTGGCCTTTGGTCGCAAACAGCGGAATGCCTGAGGTACCAGCATTTGGATTGCCTGCATTTTATGCATTGCTGAGCCAATTTTCAGAGTCTCTCAACTTCTTCTCGCTAGTCGATAAGGACCAACCAGTGGGAGCTGAAAATTGGATCAATTAGTAAAAGCCGCCTCTGCAGAAGATCTATTTGCGTTGATAGACGCGGCGCCGAAAGACGTTCAGGCTGGCCCGATCGCGGCGCTGATGAAGGACGGCGACATTTCTGACCTGATGCTATCTGTCGTTGCCGATGATTTTGACGCCGTTCGGGAGAATGCAAAGGTCGGCAGCGGCGTTAACTTTCAAGGCGCATTTGGCACCAGTCCTTTGCTGTTGGCCGCAACACTCAAAAAGCCAAACATTTTTAGGCTTCTCGTGGATAATGGTGCGCGCATTGACCTGAACCTGTCTCCAGATGCCTCCGCAGTCACTTGGGCTGCGCGTTATGGTTCCATCGAAACTATGGCATGTGTGATTGAAGCAGCGCTGAAACGTGAAGACCGCTCCCATGCGATTTTCTTTCAGGCTTTAGAAGGTTCTGTGCAGGCTAGTGACCCGGATGCGAAACTGGATCGTTTGGTCGGTTTTGGATTTAATTTTGTCTTACAGAACCCGCAAAAATGGGGCGCCATGCATCTGGCCGCCAGATTGGGCACCCTAGATGTCGTAAAGAAGATGTTTCGTTTTGGATTGGACGTCTCAGAGCCAGGCGAAAATGGTCGCACGCCGCTTCATGTTGCGGTCGAGTCCTCAAACTATGAAGCACTAAAGGCGCTGATTTCCCATGGGGCTGATCTAAATGCCCCGGACAACCGCGGTGAAACGCCCATCTTCCTGGCTTCCAGCACCGACGGGGGGCGAATGTTCGACAAGTTGGTTGAACTTGGCGCCGATGCAACTGCGCGCCGTAAAGATGGTGGCACCATCTTGCACAAGGCTGCCGCAGAAGGGGATGTTCGACTTTTTGAACGCCTAATCGACAAGGGCATCGATCTTGAGGATCAAGACTCCAAAGGCAACACCGCCTTGCACACTGCTTCTGCCGCCAGCCAACTGGTGGCGATGCGAAAACTCCAGGGCCTCGGTGCGGATCTAGAAGCGCTAAATGCACGCGGCGAGACGCCAATTTTCCTGACCATCAATGCGGACAACCCAGCAGCCTTCAAAGCGCTTGAAACCCTTGGTGCGGACCTGACCAAACACCGAAAATACGGTGCCAGCCTGCTTCATGATGCGGCACGCTGGGGCCGTATGGAAGTGCTCCAAACCCTGCTGAAACGGGGTGTAAACGTCGACAGCAAAAACGAGTTTGATGAAACACCACTGCATTTTGCTGCTAAATTTGGCCATGTCGAGGTGATCAAGAAGTTGCACGAGTTTGACGCCAACCTGGAGGCAGAAAACAAGCAGGGCGAAACCCCGATCAACAGCTCAATGGAAGCATTGGGCCGCGTGTCTTTCGCAACTTTGTCGCAGCTTGGCGCCAACACGAAAACGCTCAACCGTTTTGGAGAAGGTCTGATCCATTCGTCCGCACGCTGTTCCGACTTCGGCATCTTTGAAAAGGTGATCGAGGAAGGTGTCGACGTAAATGCCACTTCCGAGATTGGCGAAGGCGCATTCCACTATGCTGCACGGTCTCCACTGGCGCAGAAGAAATTCGAAGTGCTCACGCTGTTGGGCGCGGAAATCGAGGCGGAAGATGACCGTGGTCGCACGGCGATGCACTCCGCTGCGGAAGCCAAAAACATGCCAGGCATCACCGCGCTTTACGATATGGGTCTGAACCCGATCGCCCAAGACAAACAAGGCATCACTCCTTTACACTTGGCCGCCGGATCCAGCCGTTCGGAAGGCACCAAAGCGATCAAGGCACTTGTTGGCATGGGCGCGGACCCCAACGCCGTTGACGGCAATGGGCGCTCCCCCCTGCATGCGGCTGCCGAGTCCGGTCACGCCAGCAACATCCGCGCGCTGATTAAGTTGGGTGCCAAGATTGATGTGCTTGACCCGGACAAAAACACGCCTTTGCACCTTGCGATCATTGCAGAGAAAAAAGACACCGCTGATGAGCTTTGTAAGCAAGGTGCCAATATGGATGCTCGCAATGCAGATGAGCGCAACCCTCTGCATTTGGCCGGTCAGGCGCAGACTCGTCGCATGGCACTGATCAACCTGCTAATTGACCGAGGCGCGGATATCAACTGGCGCACAGGTCTGGGTGAGACCGTGGCGCATATGATTGCCGAGGACGACGATCTGAAGCCGGTGGTTCTGATCCGTCACATGGAAGAGTTGGCGGATCTAGGCGTCGACTTCTACTTCCGCAACCGCAAAGGCCTCGGAGCGCTGCAAATTGCGCAGGAACACATCGAAAGCTTTGGCGAAGAGTGGGAACGCAAGAAGATTGCAGAAATCCGCAAGAAGCGCGGACGCGTCAGCAAGAAGTGATCTGTCAAGATTTAGACAGGGCGGCCTATTGGGCCGCCCTTTTTGTATTCGCTAACCTGGAAGCAGGAAAAGAGTGATCGCCGGGAAAGCCACCAGTAAGATAACCCTGACAATGTCCGACCCCACGAACCAGATCACAGCGCGATAGGTCTCTACCATCGGGGTGGTGCGGTCCATAGCGTTGATGATGAATAGGTTCATGCCCACAGGTGGCGTGATCAGCCCGACTTCCACCACGATCAGCACCAGAATGCCAAACCAGATCGCCACATGCTCTGCGCTCATGCCAAAATCCAAGCCCAGGATCACCGGGAAGAAAATCGGCACAGTCAGCAGGATCATACTGAGGCTGTCCATTAAGCAGCCAAACACCACATAGAAGGCAAGGATCAGGCAGAGCACCATCCACGGACCCAAGCCAAGACCAATCACCCAATTGGACAACTCCTGTGGCACCTGGCTAAGCGCAAGAAACCCATTGTATATACCTGCACCTAAGACGATGAAGAAGATCATCGCGGTGCTGGTGGCGGTGGAAATGATGCAATCTTTCAGGATTACCCATGTCAGGTTTCCTTTGACCAATGCGATCAGGCCCGTGCCTGCCGCCCCCACAGCCGCGCCTTCGGTTGGCGTGAACCAGCCAAAGTAGATGCCGCCCACCACGGCGCCAAACACCAGTAGCACTGGCCAGACATCCACGAGCGCACGATAGCGCTCCGCCATTGGAACAGCTGGCCGCGTGCCAGCCGCATCGGGATACAGGCGCACATAGATCGAGATGGTCAGCATGTACCCCAAAGCCGCAAGGATGCCTGGAATGAAAGCCGCGAGAAAAAGCTTGGCGATGTTTTGTTCCGTGAGAATGGCGTAGATCACCAAGATCACAGAGGGCGGGATCAGAATGCCCAAGGTGCCGCCCGCCGCCAAGGTCGCGGTGGAAAAGCCGCCGGAGTAGCCATAGCGGCGCATCTCTGGCAGGGCTACGCGGCTCATGGTGGCCGCTGTTGCCAAAGACGAGCCGCAGATCGCACCAAAGCCCGCACAAGCCCCAACCGACGCCATTGCAACGCCGCCCTTTTTGTGACCCAGCCAGCTCTCCCCTGCCTTGAACAACGCTTTGGACATGCCAGACTGGGTTGCAAACTGCCCCATCAGCAAGAACATCGGAATGATGGTCAGAGAATAACTGGAGAAGGTTGTGTAGGTCTCTGACTTTAGTTTCGCCAAAAACATGTTGGGATTGCCCGTGACCATGTAAAGGCCGCCTAATCCACAGAGCATCATCGCAAGCCCGATAGGCGCACGCAGAAAGATCATTACCAACAAGATCGGAAACGACAGATAACCCAGTTCCAAGTTCGTCATTTTGCCGTCTCTCCAATTGTAGTCATGGAGCCGCGCCCTGTCAGGGCCGACCAGATGCGCATGGCGGCGCAGTATACAGACACCAATGAGGCCACACAGGCCGCCGCAAAGCTGGCGGCATAGGCCCACCAAACCGGAAATTGCAGCAAGAAGGTGGTTTCCCCATAAGCGTATTTGCTTTGTAGCCCAGCAAACAAACGCCAGGTGATCAGCACGATTACCGCCGCCAGCACACATTCCCAAAAAGCAATCAGATAGCGGTTGGCGCGTTGCGGCAGGAAATTGGTGAAGACATCCACGGTGGCGTGGGCGCCGTGCAACTGACAGATCGGCAGGAAGGCAAAAATGGCAAAGGCCACTCCGGCTTCTAGCAGCTCAAAGTCCCCATTGACCGAGCCAACGCCCGACATTTGCAGCCACGTTGCGAGGCCATTGGCGACGTTCTCCAAAAACGCGGTATGTGCCAGCGTGCTGATTGAGCGCCCCAAAATGCTGACACATGTAAGTAGAATTAGTGCGGTAAGCACCAAACCGCCAAGAATCGCTGTGCTCTGCGCAATGGCGCGGATCGCCCTATGCATATTGCCTCTCCCCCTGCCCGTCAGACGTTGTTGAAACCAACGTCACTCCAGTTGGGAAACAGTGCTAGGGGGACGACGCGGTCTTTGCCAGCAATTTCACAAAACCCCGCGAAGTTTTTGAGGTTTCATACCAATTCCGGAAACGTGGCATAACCGAAACGAACAGCAAAAGCGCAGCTCCGAGGAGGTCTGCGCTTTTGTTTTTTTTGGGTAAAAGGCGTCACAACCCTTCGACATTCACGCCCACAGTGATTGTGCCGATAAACTCACCTTCGTGGATGATTGGCGCACTAACCTGGCTCAAATAGGTCTGACTGGATTCGTCAAACTCAACCTCTCCGAAATGGATCTCACCTGTGTCATGCGGCACCTGCCATTTGGCTTCGTCTCCTTGGAAATAGTCGGAGGTGATATTGCTCTGACCAACGTTTAATCCGCGCCCATCGACGACAAAAATCTCTGAGAAGAGTTGCGGGGATTGACTTTTGTACCCCTTCAACTGTTCGGACAATGCATTATGCCAGACGCCATCGATGAACTGGCGCCCTTCGGAACTACCCGACTGCCACAACGTGTCTAACTCCGCGACCTGATCATCCGAGTAGCTCGCGGTCTCGGCATTTTGCGCAATGATCGCTGCGACCAGCGTCGGATCTGTGACCCAACCTGAGATGGTTGAGTCCACAAGGCTGGTTAGCGTGTCACTGTAAGGGTTGCCTGCCGTCGCAGCACCCGCCATCACACAGAGGGCAGCCGTCGTGTTCACCAATCTATTCATCGTTAGTCCTTTCATCTCGCCAGTAGCCAACTGCCTGAGCAGAAGTCTCTCAAAACATCGGTCTTCAATTTGTTTGCCTATCGAAAAGCTTGAGCGGGAAAAAATTACTGGAGTCTAAATTCGAATCTCACATAGAGAGTGACAAACCTTCAAAGTGCAGAATTGAAAGGCGAAACCACGACAAGGCACGGCCTTTCCCATTGATTTAAAGAGAAAATTTAAAAAATACTCGAAATACATTGCATTTTAGGCAAGCTATTGACGGCCACAATCAGTGAGGGTTTAGCGTCCATACTCAACCCGCATAAGCATTGTTGTGCTGCAAAATCTAGCATATTTGAACTTCAAATTCTGTTGGAAGGGTAGTATCTAAGGCTAAAAGCTGTTTCATATTGCAACTATTTGCTGATTGAGTTTTCCTTCCTCCTGTTGCTCATAACGACACTCTAAGCAAGCAAGCCGCCGCATTGAGGCTTTCTGAAAGCTGACGTTGAACCAATTTGAAGCATTTTTGGGCTGCCACGATCCGATGAGCGGACAATGCTTCAGTTCGCTAAGGCGGCACCATTGTCTGATTTTAGAACCCGCTGTCGGGATTCGACACTTTGATCAGAACTGGTTCTTGACCTCGGGTGTAGGGCTAAATTGTCGGGCGCTTCGCACCGACCTCCTTCATCCATGCGTCTCGGTAACGATAACTGAAAATTATAGTCACCAATCCTACACCGTTTGAGCGGTTTATACACATGATTTGAGAAACCAAAGATCGAGTAGATAACGTCGTGATCAGACCCACCTGAGTGTTTCGATTTGGATGTTAGTACATGAGGGGCCTGGCTTCCATCGGGATGATGGTCTCCGGAGCCGGAGGCCGGTAGCCCAAGGCACTATGTGGTCGCTTGGTATTGTAGTGCTTCTTCCATTGTTCGATTGGGATTTGTGCCTCCTTCAGGCTGTAGAATGCTTAGCCGGCAAGCAGTTCTTCACGTAGCCGGGCGTTGAAAATTTTACAGTACACTCAAGAGTTCTGCCACCGGCATGATCGCTCACCTGATCAGGTGTCGAAAAGAAGCGGATTGATCGACCCCAACGTGTCAGTCTCAGTATGCAACTTTTAGTTCATGCTGCCTTTGATGCGCCAATAAGATGTTCACTTCTCCCTTTCTAACAGACAAGCTGGAAGCTGTCCGGTGGACTTTGAGGTAAGTTGCATCGATTGAGACCGTTTTGCTGCCTATTGCTTCAGTCGCAAACCCTTCCATGATCCTGGCAAACACACACACATCACCCCACCGTTTCCAACAATTGTAAAGCGAGACCGCCCTGATCCAGTTGGGAATAGTCGAGGGCGTTTTGCCCAAGGCTAATGCAGACTCATTGATGTCGAATGTGAGTACCGCCTTGACCGCCTTCGCGGTGGCGCGCTTAAGCGGACTTGACCACTCGTTTGCTTCAACCATCTGTCTATCTGTGTTGGTCACGGTTCATCAAATATGTGGAGCCTTCCTTCAAGCAGACTCCGATTTTGAGTAAAACTGAATTCCTACACTTGTCGTGGATAGCTTGAAATGGAATAACATAACAAAATTGTTTGACCGCTTTATCTGGAGGCATTTCCATGACCCTAAAAACCGCTCTTCTGTGTACCACTTTGGTCACCACGGCCTTTCCATTGCTGGCTGAAGAAAAAAGAGAACTGGGGGCCCATGCGCATGGTCACGGTGCGCTGAACATCGCTGTCGACGGCAAGACCCTTGCGATGGAATTGGAGGTACCGGGGTTTGACATCGTGGGCTTTGAACACGCCGCTGAAAGCGATGCGGATAAGATGGCTGTTGAAAAAGGCATGGCGCAGCTTTTGGCCGCTGCAGATTTGTTTGTTTTCCCAGAGGCGGCAGGTTGTACGGTGACTTCTGCGCGTGCTGAGTTGCACGGCGACGACGGCCACGACGAACATGGTCATGAAGAGCATGATGACGATTCGGATCACGACGATCACAAGCACGACCATGATGACCACGAAGACGAAAAGGCCCATGATGATCATGACGACAGCAAGGATGAGCATGGACACGACGAACATGCCCATGAGGAGCACGAGGAGCATGAAGGTGGCGAGAGCCATTCCGAGTTCCACGCGGAATATGAGTTTTCCTGCGCCAATCCAGAAAAGCTGACCCAGGTCGATCTGGCTTATTTTAGCGTTTTCCCCAATGCGGAAGAGCTGGAAGTACAGGTTGTGTCCGAGACCGGTGCCAAAAAGGTTGAAGCTAGTGGCGAGGCGCCTATCGTACCTTTGAACTGACCCTCAAAAGGACGTGCCCTGACCGATGACCGCCGCAGTTGAGATCAAAGATGTGGCATTTGCCTGGCGTGGGCGAACGAAGTTTTCCCTTGCGGTGCCGGCGTTTTCGGTGGCCGCGGGGGAACGGGTTTTTCTGCTAGGCGAAAGCGGCAGTGGAAAATCCACGCTCCTCAGCCTGATCTGTGGGATCAACTTGCCAGACGAGGGCGAAGTTGTGGTAGCGGGCGCGCGCCTTGTCGGGATGAAGCCCGCTGCGCGCGACACATTTCGAGCGGAAAACATAGGCGTGATCTTTCAGATGTTCAATCTGCTGCCCTACGCCTCACCGCTGGAAAATATCTTGCTGCCCCTGTCTTTTGCACCAGTCAGGCGTCGGCGCGTCAAAGATGACACTGCTGAAGCCTTACGCCTTACAACTGCGCTCGGTCTACCGGAAGAGCTAGTTTTGCAAGCGGACACCACCGAATTGAGTATCGGTCAGCAACAACGGGTGGCTGCGGCGCGCGCCTTGATCGGCCGGCCCAAGCTGATCGTGGCGGATGAGCCCACGTCGTCGCTAGATGCCTCCGCGCAAGAGGCATTTTTGTCACTCTTGATAGGACAAGCGGCCGAGGCAGACGCATCACTGATCATGGTCTCACATGACCGCCGGCTGGCGACGCAGTTTGATCGTCAGATTGATTTAGCCGACATCGCGCTGGTCACGCGGGGCGGCTCATAATGTTGCTACGTCTGGCGTTCAAATCCCTAAAAAGCCGCCTGTTGACGGTGAGTTTGACGGTGTTTGCAATTGCCTTGTCAGTGGCGCTGTTTCTGGGCGTCGAAAAAGTGCGTACCGGGGCCAAGGCCAGTTTCGCCGACACCATTTCCGGCACAGACTTGATTGTGGGCGCGCGGTCCGGAGGGGTACAACTTTTACTCTATTCCGTCTTCCGCGTTGGCAATGCGACCAACAATGTCACATGGCAAAGTTATCAGGACATCGCGGTCCACAAAGACGTCGACTGGATCGTGCCCCTGTCGCTCGGCGACAGTCACAAGGGCTTTCGCGTACTCGGGACCACCACTGCGTTTTTTGACCGCTACAAATACCGCGGCGGGCGGGATGTCACCTTTACCGAGGGGCGGGTCTTTGATGATCTGTTTGACGCGGTTGTCGGGGCCGATGTTGCTGCGGAGCTTGACTATGCGCCGGACGACGAAATTGTTGTGGCGCATGGCGTGGCCTCCTTCACTGAGCATGACGACAAGCCATTCAAAATCTCTGGTGTGCTACAGAAAACCGGCACGCCAGTGGACCGCACAGTGTTTGTCAGTCTGGAGGCGATTGAGGCCATTCACATCGATTGGCAGGGCGGCGGCCGGTCGCAAAACACTATCAGCGCGGATGAAGTGCGGCAGATGGAGCTCACACCCAAAGCAGTTACGGCGGCTTTGGTTGGCGTGTCCTCGCGGCTTAAGATATTTGGGGTGCAACGCTGGGTGAATGACTACCCTGAGGAGCCCTTGCTGGCGATCCTGCCCGGCGTAGCGCTTAGCGAATTGTGGAGCCTCATTGGTGTCGCAGAGACGGCTCTTGTTGGCGTGTCGGTCATGGTGATGGTCACGGCGCTCTTGGGTATGGTGGCGATGATCTTCTCTGGCTTGAATGAGCGACGGCGCGAGATGGCGCTGTTACGCGCCATTGGCGCCCGACCCCGAACCATTCTTGGGCTATTGACCCTTGAGGCCGCACTGATGAGTTTGGTGGCGGTCTTGCTGGGGGTGGCGTTGCTTTACACGGGATTGTTTGTTGCGCGATCCTACATTGATGCGGCATTTGGGCTTTATCTGGAGATCACGTGGCCAACGACACGCGAGTATCTTGTGTTGGCTACAGTTGTCGCCGCAGGCACATTGGTGAGCCTGATACCGGCCCTAAGGGCGTATTTCATGTCGCTTGCGGACGGGATGCAGGTGCGCAACTGAGGCTGGCGAAGGAGAGACCTACATGCTGTCACGTCGAGGTTTTTTGAGCGTAAGCGCGGTCGCCTTTGCCGCTGCTAAGGCTGCGCCAGTCTTCGCCCGCGATGTTGTCGAGTTGGATTGGGCGGAACTCATCCCCAAGGGTGATACCGGCACGCTCATAGAGCAACTGCGCGGGATTGGCGTCGTGGAGCACGGCCAGTTGAGCACCGGTTTTGAGCAGGTCGCTGCCAGGGGCGTGACTGAAAGTTTCAACGGCAAAACGGTGCGCTTGCCAGGCTTTGTCGTGCCTTTGGATTTCAGCTCAAGCGGCGTCACGGAGTTCATCCTCGCGTCATTCGTGGGCGCATGTATCCACGTGCCACCACCACCAGCGAACCAGCTTGTCCTGGTGACAGCCAGAAAGCCCTATATGATGGGCGACCTTTTTGATCCGGTCGAAGTAACTGGCACATTCGGCACTGCCGCGACCCAGACGGATCTCGCGGAAATCGGCTACACATTGAGTGATGCCAAGGTGCGCGCCTATCCAGGCTAGGCTCTAAAACAGCTGATTGGCGCGCTCTAGCTCCGATCATCCTAACTCATCCGTTCCAGAAACTTGTTTACGATTGCACTAAACAAGGATCATAGCTCTCAAGTTTATGCGGGCTTTGGTCCGATAGGCGCGAGAGACTTCTTGTTACATGTGCAATGGGTTTCGCACCTTCAGATTCCGGTCGAAGCTGCGGCTATAGGCAATTTCCCCGACGTCTGCATGCTGGGTGGGATCCCAAACTAGTGAGAAAACTCTCAGCCGAATTGAGTTGTGTTTCGTTGCTGCTTCAGTTGCCGCAGAATGGACTTCAGCCCCCCGTGCCTCAAGCCGGCGGAGTAGTATTCGAACGCTGCGCCACTTCGGCCCAAGTTGCTTGAAGCCAGAGCTTGTAGGTTCGCGGCGACTTGTATGTAGGACAGTTTTGGGCAGGCTCCAGCCATTCACCGCAAGTGGGTTGAATGGCCGATTTGGGCCGTCGCACGCGATCAGTATCATCGGCAACTCAGGCTTTGCAAAGCCCGCTTTCTGCGCGTTGCGGACCTTGGTTCAGGTTGAAGCATCAGTAAAAAACTCGAACCTCGCTTAGATGACCCATTTCGCTACTCTGCGGGAAGATGTGCGCAAACGCCGCTGACGGCAGCTCTCCGCCCAACTTAGCAGGTATCACCGCCCATGTGTTATCCAGACCAGCAGGACGCGCTGCGAACTCTAGGCTGACGCAGCTACATGAGGTAGGGGCTTCTAAAAACCAACAAGCTCGACGGAAACGAACATTCCACGACCTATTTGAAGGACGCAAAGGTGGAGCGGCTGTTTGAAGAAGCCTGATCCTAACAAGCGATCAATGTGGTGTAAAATGTGAGGCTAAGGCGAAAGACGTTACCTGTTTTCTTTATTTTACAGATATTTAATGCGGATATGTGGTGCCCAAGGAGAGACTCGAACTCTCACGCCCGTGAAGGCGGGGGATTTTGAATCCCCTGCGTCTACCATTCCGCCACTTGGGCCACGGCCCTGATTTATCCAAGGATTTCGGGAACGTCCAGCCACAAAACGCATTCTTTTTTGCTTTGCGAAAAATTGCCGTAGCGAAAGCTCTCACGGATTATTTGCTTGCACTTCAAAGGCAAATGCCTACGCAGGACGGAATAATAAACAGGCAAAAGAGACTTTTCATGCTGCAACGCCTTTACGACTGGACCATGCGCCTCGCAGATCATCCGCGTGCATTGTGGGCCTTGGCCATTGTCAGCTTTGCTGAAAGTTCATTTTTCCCAATCCCGCCCGATGTTCTGATGATTCCGATGATTCTGGCCCGCCCTAGCCGCGCTTGGCTGATCGCGCTGGTCGCGCTGGCATCCTCGGTGGTTGGTGGCCTTTTTGGCTACGCAATCGGTTTTTTTGCTTTTGAAACCATCGGCGAGCCAATTTTGCAGTCGTTGGGCAAGGCGCATGCGGTGGCGGAGTTTTCGACACGGTTTAACGATTTTGGCTTTTGGGCGGTCCTTGGTGCCGGCATCACGCCCTTCCCTTACAAGGTCATCACAATCATGTCGGGGTTCACCCACATGCCATTGGCGACTTTTATGGCGACCTCGGTGCTTGCCCGTGGCATCCGCTTCTTTCTCGTGGCTGCGCTGTTGCGGAAGTTCGGCGAACCGGTGCGTGACTTTATTGAAAAGCGTCTGGGCCTTGTCGCTACCCTTTTCTTGATCCTGCTGTTTAGCGGCTTTCTCGCGGTGAAATATCTATGAAACTGACACAAAAACTGGCTTATGTACTTTTGACCGGCTTCTCGGTAGCGATGATCCTCGGAGCATGGGGTTTTGAATTCATTGGGGAAATGCCGCCTTGTAAGCTGTGTTACTACCAACGTTACCCGCATTGGGTCGCCGCAACCGCGGGCCTTATGGCCATTATGACCGGCCTCGGACTACTGGCATATCTTGCGGCAGCCGGCGCTGCAATTTCCGGGTTTGTAGGCCTGTATCACACAGGCGTTGAGCGTAAGTGGTGGGAGGGTCCTTCTACCTGTACAAGCTCAGACGTAAGCAATATGAGCGCGGATGATCTATTCAATCAGATCATGTCAGCGCCGCTCGTGCGTTGCGACGAAATCCCTTGGGAGCTCTTCGGCCTATCCATGGCCAACTACAACGCCTTGCTCTCGCTCGGCGCGGCGGGCATATGGATCTACGCCATCAAAAAAATCAAATAAGTCAGATAGTAACGGGCAATTTTTACCCGGATTTACGCGTTGACAACAGCAAGTTGGTTTCGCTTGTAGCGACACCGTCTAGGCGGCGGATTTGCGTCAGAACGTCATCCAAATGATCCAGCGTATCCGTGCCAAGCTCCAAAATGAGATCCCAACGCCCATTGGTGCTGTGAATGGCGCGCACGGCGGTCAAGCCAGTCAGTTGGCGCACTATTCGATCGGTGCCGCGCCCTTCGATACCCAGCATCATCAAACCACGCACCGGATCACTCTTGGCATCTTCCTGTAAGACCACAGTAAAGCCTACAATGTCTCCACGTTGACGAAGGCGTTCAATCCGGCCACGTACCGTAGTACGAGACACACCAAGATCGATGGCAAGGTCAGACAATGAGGCGCGCGCGTCATGGCGCAACGCTGAGATCAGCTTCCTATCAATATCGTCCATATTGCACAGTACTTACTTCCATTTTGAAAAAACACCGCCCGTTATGTGCAAATTGAGGGGTGCAAATCAACCCATTTCGGAAGGATTTTTTCAAAATTGCCGAACATGGAAAACGACATGACTCAGAAAAATTGCCTATTGGTGGGCTCTCCAGTGGACAGCGGCAAACGCCGCCGCGGATGTTTGATGGGACCAGACGCTTACCGAACCGCCCGATTGGGTGAAACCCTGCAAGACTTGGGCCACTCCGTCCGGGACCTTGGAAACCTGGCCCCTGCCCCGTTTAAACCGGATGCTCTAGATCATACGCTGCATGCGCTCAATGAGACCGTTGCCTGGACAAAGGTGCTTACGGAGGCTGCAGAATCAGCCATGCGAGACGGTTTTCCTATCTTTCTGGGAGGCGATCACAGTCTTTCCGCTGGCACTGTGGCGGGTGTCGCCAATCATGCGGCCAGCATTGGGCGTCCACAGTTTGTCTTGTGGCTTGACGCCCACACAGATTTTCACACGCCTCTGAGCACTGACAGCGGCAATCTTCATGGTACGCCAGTGGCATATTTCGCAGGATACAAAGGATTTGACGCCTTCCCTGCCGTACTGAACCCAGTGCCAGAAAAAAACATCTGCATGATTGGCCTGCGCTCAGTGGATGATGCGGAGCGGGAAACTTTGCAGGCCACAAAGATTCGACGTCATGACATGCGAGAAATTGACGAGAACGGCATTGCCCGACCTCTGGCCAGGTTCCTAGAGCATGTTGCAACGCAAAACGGGATGTTGCATGTGTCCTTAGACGTCGACTTCCTTGATCCTTCTGTTGCGCCAGCCGTTGGAACAACAGTTCCCGGTGGCGCGACCGTACGTGAGGCGCATCTGGTCATGGAGATGTTACACGATAGCGGGCTAATGACTTCTCTCGATCTGGTGGAGCTCAACCCGTTCCTGGATGAACGCGGACGCACCGCCAAGTTGATGGTCGATCTGGCCGCTTCAGCCCTTGGCCGTCGCGTGTTTGACCGCCCGACTCGGAGCTTTTCATGAGTCTGGTTCAAGCACCGGAGGCGGTCGTGATGATCCGTCCTCACCATTTCCGCTCCAACCCCGAAACCCGTTGGGACAATGCGTTTCAAATGCCAGCTGAGGGCAAAGACGTGGCCCAGCAGGCGCGCGGTGAGTTTGACACCGCAGTGGAGAAGTTGCGCGGAGCCGGTGTGCAAGTTCATGTCTTTGAGGACGAAACCGACCAAACCCCAGACAGTGTCTTTCCGAACAACTGGTTTTCGACCCATGCGGGTGGCCACGTGGCGATCTATCCAATGTTTGCAAAAAACCGACAGGCTGAACGGCGCTCCGATGTGATCGAGGTGCTGAAACGCGACTATCGCGTTCAAGATGTAATCGACTTTTCGGGGCTTGAAGCAGACGGCCTTGCCCTAGAGGGCACCGGCGCCATGGTTCTCGATCATATCGAACGCGTTGCATACACAGTGGAATCCAACCGGGCTGATCCGGTCATTCTGGAGCGATTCTGCACGCATTTTGGCTATGAACCTTTGGTGTTTGTAGCGCGCGATTGCCGTGGAAACCGCGTGTATCACACCAACGTTTTGATGGGCATTGGCACCCATTATGCTTTGGTGTGTCTGGATATGATCGTTGATCCAGATCGGCGTGCGATGGTCAGGGATCGCCTTGAACAGTCGGGGCGGGAAGTGATTGCTCTCACAGAAGCGCAAATCGAAGCTTTTGCAGGAAACGCCATGGAGTTGACCGGGAATAATCGTCTATTGGCCTTATCCCAGACTGCAGTTGACGCGCTCCAGCCCGCGCAAATCACAATCATCGAAAAGACGGCCAAGCTCGTGCCGCTTTCCATTCCAACCATTGAAACAGCAGGTGGCTCCGTACGCTGCATGTTAGCTGGCGTTCACCTGACGCCTCGCAAGCCTAGGATCAACTAAATGACGCAACCCTCTGAAAAAGCTATCGTTCCTTTTGTCTCAGTCGACAACATGATGCGCCTTGTACACCATGTGGGCGTCGAGCAGATGCTCAAAGATCTGGCCGACTATGTGGAAGAAGATTTCCGCCGCTGGGAGCTGTTTGACAAAACTCCTCGCGTGGCGAGCCACTCTGATGTGGGCGTGATCGAACTGATGCCAACCTCGGATGGCGAGGCTTATGGCTTCAAGTATGTGAACGGCCACCCGAAGAACACCGCCGAGGGCCTTCAGACCGTAACCGCCTTTGGTCTACTGGCGGATGTCTATACGGGCTACCCAGTGTTGTTGACCGAGATGACCATTCTTACCGCGCTGCGCACTGCCGCGACCTCCGCGATGGCAGCCAAATACCTTGCGCCTAAAGGGGCCGACACAATGGCCATGATTGGAAACGGCGCGCAGTCGGAGTTTCAGACCCTGGCAATGAAGGCCATTATCGGCCTGAAATCCGTGCGGCTCTACGACAAAGACCCAGCGGCTACGGCGAAATGTGCGGCCAATCTTGTGGAAAGAGGGTTGGAAGTTGTCGTCTGTAAAACGCCAGAAGAGGCCATTGAAGGCGCTCAGATCCTGACCACCTGTACGGCAGACAAACAATATGCCACGATTCTGAGTGACAACATGGTTGGCGCAGGTGTGCACATCAACGCCATTGGCGGAGACTGTCCCGGCAAAACCGAATTGGCCAAAGGTATTGTGGAGCGGTCCGATGTGTTTGTGGAGTTCCCGGAGCAAACACGAATTGAGGGTGAAATCCAGCAGATGGACCCAGACTTTGCTGTTACGGAGCTTTGGCAAGTCATTACAGGCGAAAAGCAAGGTCGAAAGGACGCTCGTCAGATCACCTTGTTTGATAGCGTAGGTTTTGCCATCGAGGACTTCTCAGCCCTGCGCTATATCCGCGACAAAGTGGCTCTGACACCGTTTCACGAAGACCTGGACATGCTGGCAGATCCGGACGATCCGCGCGATCTGTTTGGAATGTTGCAGCGAGCAAAAACCTAAGCCGATGTTGCGCCCGCCGCTCTATTTGGTCGCGGGCGCTTGCACCACTTTTTCGCGCCGCACCATGAAAGTGTGGATGGAGAACACCACCGCTTCTGTTTTGGGCAGGCGCAGGATGCATTGCTTTTCAGAACGCAGGTACGCTCCGGTCTTTGCAGGTACAGGATCACGTGGCGCATCCTCTCGGCGCGGTGTGAACAGCGATGGATCGTCATACCAAAGCGCATTCTTGCGCCACAACGGCCGCCCAGCCCGTACCCCATCAAACAGCCGCTGGACACGTTTGGCGATGTTATCATCATACTCCGCCACAGGAACATGGATGCCAATCAGCGGGCGCATGAACTTCTCAGACAAGGTCCAGCTGGCCGGAAAGCACAGTACCGCTCCAGTTAGAACATGTTCATCACCAAATTTCTGCATCAGGCAGATGTCTTCCTGAATGATCTGTCCAAGCGTACGCAGCGGCTGCGCGCGATCAACCGTCACAACACGCCCGTCAGGACAGCGAACCTTATTCGCTCTGAACTCGAAATCAGATCGCCCTGCCAGTTGCTCTAACGCCAAGTCCAGAACTTCTTGTGCTGCCGGCAACGCGCCTTCTGACAAGGCAGAAACCAGGTTAGTTTTTGCCGACAAAAGGCTGTTTCGCAACGTCATTTGCGTGGCGTAAGCGTCATCAACGATCAGCCATTCCTCGATGTTCAACGGTGCAATGCCGGGCAACGGCCGTTCGGCCAAAGCGTCATATGGAATGGAGGTCTGCAAGATTTCTTTCATGCCAATAGGCGTAGCGTAGCCAATCCAGTATGGCATCAACAAATTTTGGTGCCCTTACCTTGCGCCCCGCTCTCAACAAATCACCTTGCCGTGATATTGTGTGGCAGTGGCTTTGCTCCCCTGCGCTTCCGGCCCACATTAGGACAACACAATACAGGAGCGCCTCATGCCCACCGAACGCATCACATTTTCCGGCCACGCTGGCGACACGTTGGCCGCGCGCCTTGATCTGCCAGAAGGACCACATCTGGCAACTGCAGTATTTGCGCATTGCTTCACCTGCTCAAAAGATATTCCCGCAGCGCGTCGGATTGCGGCCCGGCTCGCCACCATGGGTATCGCTGTGCTGAGGTTCGACTTTACCGGCCTTGGTCACTCCGAAGGAGAGTTTGCCAACACACATTTTTCCAGCAACGTGGCCGACCTTATCGCAGCAGCCGACTGCCTTAAAGGGAGGGACATGGCTCCGGATTTGCTGATTGGCCATAGCCTGGGGGGGGCTGCAGTTTTGCGTGCTGCGACTCAGATTGCCTCAGCAAGAGCAGTGGTTACGTTAGGCGCGCCATCTGATCCCGCCCATGTGGCGCATCAGTTTGACGCGCATACCGATCGGATTTCGTCCAATGGGCAAGCGACTGTCTCTTTGGGTGGGCGGCCATTTGAAATCAAGAAAGCCTTTCTGGAGGACATTTCCAATCAGAACCTCAACAAGTGCATTGCGACCCTAAACAAGGCGTTGCTTGTTCTGCACGCGCCCCTAGACTCCACGGTCAGCATCGACAACGCTGCGCAGATTTTTGAAGCTGCAAAACATCCCAAAAGCTTTGTCACCCTGGACGACGCAGATCACCTGATCACAAATCCAAAGGATGCAGAATATGCAGCGGAGGTGATTGCCTCTTGGGTGGGGCGATATCTGACACTGACCCCGCCTGCCCCGCCACCTGGTGCGCCTGAGGGTGTTGTGCGCGTCTCTGAAGCCAACCCAGAAGGCTTCTTGCAGGATGTGAACGCAGGGCCGTTTCATCATGCCTTGGCGGATGAACCTCTGGCCTACGGCGGTAGTAACCGTGGCATGACGCCTTATGGTTTTTTGTCTGCGGGACTGGGCGCCTGCACATCTATGACCATTCGCATGTATGCGCGGCGCAAAAACTGGCCGCTGGATCATGTTTGGGTGGACGTGTGCCACGATAAAGTCCACGCGGCGGACGCCGAAGCCCCTGCCGGTCATAAGGTAGACCAGTTTCGCCGCAAGATTCACCTAGAGGGCGCGCTCACCCAAGAGCAGCGCGCCCGATTGTTGGAAATTGCCGACCGCTGTCCAGTACACCGGACATTGGAGCAGTCCAGCGAAGTGGTCACGCAATTGGCGTGACCAACCGCATCAACGTCGTGGCGACGGACGTGGCGCTGGCCGCGGTGTCGGACGTGGGCGTGGAGTCGGCCGCGTAACCGGCGGGCGCGGCGCAATGGGGTGAACAGGACGTTCCGGCGGGCGTTCAATCGGATGTTCCGGTTTGGGCGGACGCTCTGGTCGAGGAGGATATGGACGGTAATAATAATCGTTCCACATCATCGAGTCATAATAAGCGCCAGTATACCCGCTACCACCTGTGTTTTCGCAGGCACTTAACAACGTCACACCTGTCGCCAAAGCGGCCAAAAATTTCAAAGGTCTCTGAAAAGACTTCATAATCCGGCCTCCCTAGCGCGCTTTAATTGAGGTGAGAATGGCGTTCACATCAGCCAAGGCGCTTTGGTCAAAGCCCTGAGACATGATAGTCAGCGCGACCACGACCCGACCGTTCTTAATGTCCAGCATGGTCACGTTGAAGGACACAGGCCGCCCATCCCGTCGCCCGGTGCCGGTGATAACCGTTGCCGGATAAATGCCCACGCGGCGATCCTCTGCGCTCAAAATCTCGGTGGTTTTGGCCAATTGACCACTCAAACCACGGGCGTATTCTTTTGCGTCCTCAAGCGAGCGAAACCGTGGCGGCGAAATCAGCCCCAACCAAACCCCGTGTTCGCTTTCCGGCTCCAAGCCAAACACGCGTTCCACCGCGCGAATTTCTTCATCGCCGTCGGGAGACAACTCCCGCGGGCCACCCACGCGCAGTTTCCAGAAATCAGGCACATCCACCTGAAACACGTTGCGGGTTTGATCGCTGTAGACCACCTGTGTGTCCGCTTGCACCGCCATCGGCGCGGCCCAAAGCGCAGCACTCAAGAGTAGGCCGCCCAGCCTGAACGTCTTATGCATAAATGCCTCCAATAAAATATCCTCGTCATAGGACACGCAATCTACAGGGTTGTATAGAGAATTCTGGGGGAAATCGCCGCATTGCAGCGTGAAAACCTTGCTGTTTTGGGTTGCACCGTCTAAACGGACCGCGACCCCAATAGCTAACAATGCAAGGCTGAGATTATGATCCCGCGCTATGCCCGCCCCGATATGGTTGCCGTTTGGTCGCCTGAAACCAAATTCAAAATCTGGTACGAGATCGAGGCACATGCCTGTGACGCACAAGCCAAGCTGGGTGTGATCCCGCAGGAAAACGCAGATGCGGTATGGAAAGCCAAAGACGTTGAGTTTGACGTGGCGCGCATCGACGAGATCGAAGCAGTCACCAAACACGATGTGATCGCATTTTTGACCCACTTGGCTGAACATGTTGGCTCAGAAGAAGCGCGCTTTGTGCACCAGGGCATGACCTCTTCAGACGTGCTCGATACATGCTTTAACGTACAACTGGTGCGCGCCTCGGACATTTTGCTCGCAGGCATGGACCGCGTACTGGCCGCGTTAAAAACACGTGCGCTTGAGCACAAAGACATCCTGCGTGTTGGCCGCTCGCACGGCATCCACGCTGAACCCACCACTATGGGCCTGACCTTTGCGCGCTTCTACGCGGAAATGGACCGAAACAAAACGCGCTTGCAACAAGCCCGTGAAGAAATTGCGACCGGTGCGATTTCAGGCGCGGTTGGCACCTTTGCGAATATTGACCCAGCTGTTGAAGAGCATGTGTGTGAACAACTTGGCCTGACGCCAGAGCCGATTTCTACGCAAGTGATCCCGCGTGACCGCCATGCTATGTTCTTTGCCGTGTTGGGTGTGATTGCATCTTCGATCGAAAACGTCGCCATCGAAATTCGCCACATGCAGCGCACCGAGGTGTTGGAAGGCGCGGAGTTTTTCTCCATGGGCCAAAAGGGCTCTTCGGCGATGCCGCACAAGAAGAACCCAGTTCTGACCGAGAACCTGACCGGTCTGGCCCGCCTGGTGCGTATGACCGTGATCCCAGCGATGGAGAACGTCGCCCTTTGGCACGAACGGGATATCTCGCACTCCTCTGTGGAACGCGGCATTGGTCCAGACGCCACCGTGACGCTTGACTTCGCATTGCACCGTCTAGCCGGTGTAGTCGAGAAAATGCTTATCTTCCCTGAGAACATGCTCGACAACATGAACAAATTCCCTGGCCTGGTGATGTCGCAGCGCGTTCTTCTGTCTCTGACCCAAGCTGGCGTTTCGCGCGAGGACGCCTACTCCATGGTGCAGCGCAATGCGCTGAAAGTTTGGGAAGAGCGCGTAGATTTCCAAGAGCAGCTACTGGCGGATGCCGACGTTGTGGCCGCTCTTGGTGTTGATGGCATCAACGAGAAGTTTGACATGGGCTACCACACCAAACATGTCGACACGATCTTTGCACGCGTTTTTAAAGACTAACGCGGTAGTGCAAAAACACTGAAAGGCGCATCCATCCGGGTGCGCCTTTTTTGTTTCCGGCTTCTAACAGCTCCGTGATTTTTGCATCCGAAGACGCCGTGTTACCGTACCTGCAAACAGTTTTCTTTTGAGTGGAGTTCCTCATGACATTGACGCGCGGAATAATTTCAATTGCACTGGCGACCACATTTGCCAGCCCTCTTTGGGCCGCGGGCAGCGGTTCGTCAGAGCCGAAACCCAAAACTGTAATTTGCACTAAAGGTAATGTCTTCAGCGAGAGCAAAGGCAAATGTGTGCCTCAAGAAGACAGTTCCCTGACAGATCAAGACCGTATCGAGGAGCTGCGAGCGTTGGCTTATGCGGGGCGTACAGCCGAAGCACAAGCTGTGTTGGCAACTTTGACCAATCAGAATTCTGATCAAGCGTTGACATATTGGGGCTTTACGCACCGCAAACTGGGCAACGTCGATGCTGGATTGTTTTTCTATGACAAGGCCTTGACGCAAAACCCAAATAACCTTCTGGCCCGATCCTATCTGGGGCAAGCGCATGTAGAAGCGGGTCGCCTCGATTTGGCTCGACTTCAACTAAAAGAAATTCGCGATCGCGGTGGTGACGGCAGTTGGTCGGAAGCGTCTTTGTCAGAAGCCATCCGAACCGGGACAACTTTCAACTATTAACCATCATATTCAGGGTTTCTTTAGGCTTGGGTGATTGATTGGCGCTCAAGACATATGGAGACCTTGATGGACAATGCGATTCCTTTGGCGCCGCTGGGTGGCGTCGATGACATGCCGAGCTTCGGCGGCATGCGCAAAACCAATCTCTCCCGCCCGCAGAAAGCGGCCATTATTGTTCGCTTTCTGCTCAACGAAGGGGCGGAACTCGCGCTGGCAGAGCTGTCTGATAATCATCAGGCAGACCTCACTTATATGATGGGAGACATGGGCTATATCGACCGAGAGACCCTTGGTGATGTGCTTATGGAATTTGCCCAAGAGCTTGAGTCTATTGGCCTCTCCTTCCCCAACGGCATCTCCGGCGCACTTAGCGTACTGCAAGGCCAAATCAGTCCGATGACGGAGGCACGCCTGCGCAAGGAGGCTGGCGTGCGAATGATCGGCAACCCTTGGGCCCGCATCAAAGAGCTCTCGACACAAGAGTTGATAGAAATGGTCGATGGCGAAAGCATCGAAGTTTCTGCAGTGTTGATCTCCAAACTTCCCGTGGAAAAAGCTGCCGAGACCTTGGCCAAGCTTCCAGGTGACAAAGCCCGCCGTATCACCTTTGCAATGTCTATGACCGAAAGCATCACGCCGGAAGCTGTGGACCGTATTGGACTTACGTTGGCGTGTCAGATCGAAGATCGTCCTCCTAAAGCCTTCAAGGAAGGCCCGGAAGATCGTCTGGGTGCCATTCTCAACAGTGCGTCGACCGCCACACGCGACGAGGTTTTGGGCTCGTTGGATGAAAAAGACTCGGAGTTTGCTGATGCCGTGCGTCGCCGGATCTTCACCTACGCGCATATTGCAACACGTGTGAAGCCACTGGATGTACCTAAACTAACCAAAGACATCGACGAAGGCGCCTTGGTCACCGCAATGGCCTATGCCACCGAAGGTGACTTTGGAATGTCGACCGAGTTTATCCTGTCCAACATGTCCGGCCGAATGGCTGATCAGCTGCGCGAAGCGGTCTCGGATCGCGGCAAGGTGAAAACCAAAGAAGCTGAAGCTGCGATGTCCGAGGTCACCAAAGCTGTGCGCGAACTGGTCGAGCTTGGTGAGATCGAACTCGTCTCCGAGGATGACGACGAAGACGAATAACCACTTCTTGTCGATTACTTAATGCGTGCGGCGGTCTCGATAGGGCCGCCGTTTTCATGTTGGATCAAAACGACAATGGGCGCTTCTCCTTTGACGCGCACATTGGCCGATAGATCGCTGCGCCCGTTCCAATCTTTCACCGTATCCCATTCAGAGACAATGTTGGCGTACGTCAAAACACGGCCTGCGTTTTCGCCCCGTTTGATTGATACTTTCTCGGAAACCTTATAGCGGATCACATGCACTTTCATCGGCGCCGGTTTGTCCGTAGTGGCCTTGATACGCAATTGGTTACCTTCCCGTTTGATAGAAAGATCAACCGCTGAGCCACCATTGAGATGCGTCTTGATCAGCCCCTCAACCTTGCCCGGATGAGTGCCAACCACATGGTCTTTACCGTTCACAATCATCTGGGGTGTGTAGACCGAACGATGACCTGCGGCACGAGCGTAAGTATGTTGACGCTCGGTGAAGGCCGGGTCCGCATGAACATCTTTCCAGCCAATGTAATCCCAATAATCGACATGAAATGCGAGTGCGATCACATCGTCCCGCCCAGCCAACTGTTTATGGAAATATTCATCTGCCGGAGGACAGCTGGAACAGCCTTGAGAAGTATACAGCTCTACAACAACCGGTTTGATCTCTGCTAGTACCGGCGTAGCCAGGCTAAGCCACAAGCCCGCAAGAGCGCCCGTTGTGCGGATGCCAATCTTTCCGATCATACCGAAGTCCATTCCATTGAGTGTGTCCCCGAACACCGTTTTATGCGCACATGATGTGACATGCCAATCAAGGTTTCGCGAGAAAGAGTGAGCGTCACTTCGCAACCACAGGCTCAAGGCAGCAAAGGCCAATTGTACTTGCGCCCCTTTACCCTTAAGGACTTTCCAACACTCACAAAAAGGTCTGCCACCCATGTCTGACACCAAACGCATCGTGCTTTCCAGTGACCACGCCGCCATCGACCTGCGCCAAGCGGTTGCCATCCATGTCGCCGCCAAAGGCTATGAAGTGGTCGACATTGGCCCCACCACCCCCGAGAGTACCCATTACCCGCTGCACGGCAAGGCCGCAGCGGAGCGCGTGGCCTCTGGCGATTGTGATCTAGGCATTATCCTGTGTGGCACCGGCCAAGGCATCATGATGGCAGCCAACAAAGTGCCCGGTATCCGTTGCGGCGTTTGCTCGGACACGTTTTCTGCCGCCATGATCCGCGCCCACAACAACGCCAACTTGCTGTCCATTGGCGCACGCGTGGTGGGCGAAGGTCTGGCGCTCGCAATTGTAGACGCCTACTTGGATGCAGAGTTCGAAGGCGGTCGCCACGGCACACGAGTGGATATGATTGAGGGCTAAGCCCTCGTCACCTCGAAATGAAAAGGTCTCGACGCATCATAGCACCGAGGCCTTATTTGTTTACGATAAGACGTCTCAGTTCAGCGCCTCAAGCGCAGGGCGGATGCGGCCTTCAACTTCGCGCTCCGTTACTGGACCAGCAATACGCAAGAGCACGTTGCCGTCACCGTCAATCAAATAGGTTTCTGGCACGCCATAGACGCCCCAGTTCAACGCCATGCGGCCCGTTGTGTCGGCGCCGCCAGCTGTATAGGGATCGCCTAGTTCCTGCAGAAAACTCATCGCGTTGCCAGCGGAATCCTTGTAGTTCACCCCTAAAATGGTCAGGCCTTCGGCCTGCAGTTGCATCAGGTTGGGGTGTTCGACGCGGCACGGTCCACACCAACTGGCCCAAAAATTCACCAGCGTTGGCTTGCCAGTGCGCAAGGTTGTGGCATCCCACATCTCTTTGTCACCCAACATGGTGATCTGCACTTCCGGTGCCTGTTGCCCGACCAAAGCACTTGGCAGTTCATCAGGGTTTTCACGCTGCATGCCCAAAAGGAACATCGCTGCCAACCCTGCAAACAAAATCGGAGGCAAGAACATCAGTGGTGAGACTTTTTTCTTGGCGGGACTGTCGCTCATTTGCTGCGTCCTTCCACATCATCAAGCTCAGCACGGGCCCTGCGGGCTGCGCGCAGGCTCCACCAGATCAACCCCACAATCAGCAGCAGCGAGAACGCGTAGGACGACAGCACCGTGTCCGCGTACTTTCCCAGATCAGGCATCATGCCATGCGCTCCCGTGCCAACAGCGCGCGGGTGCGCCGCTTGTGAATTTCAGTGCGGGTGCGCAACAGCACCAGCGCAATGAAGAATAAGACAAAGCCGATGATGCACATCATCAGAGGGTAGAAGAACACGTTGGAGACTTTCTCCTCGACGTCTGAACCAGTCACCGCCCCTGCCCGCATGATCGACGCGCCCTGATGCAGCCCCTGGTTCCAGAAGTTCACCGCATAGCGGCTCAGCATAGCAAAGACTGAGCCCACAATGCACAACACGGCAGTGAGATCTGCTGCTGTGTCTGGATCGTCAATCGCCTCCCAGAGAGCGATGTATCCTAGATAGAACAGGAACAGGATCAGGAACGACGTAAGTCGAGGATCCCAGGCCCACCATGTACCCCACATCGGTTGTCCCCAAACCGCGCCGGTCCAGAGCGCAATCAGGGTCATGATAACGCCCACCGGCGCCGCCGCCTTAGCCGCCAAAGCACTTACATGGTGGCGGCGCACCAGCCAGATAAGCGAGGTGACCAGCATCATAAACCAGATGTTGATCGCCATCAGGGCCGAAGGCACGTGCAGGTAGATAATTTTCACGGTGGAGCCTTGGCGATAGTCATCCGGCGTGAAGAAAAAACCCCAGACCAATCCAACAATCGTTGCGATTGCGGCTAAAATGGCTACTGGCATCAAAAACCGTGACACGGTTTGACTGAACTTCACCGGATTGGCATATTCCCAGATCGATCCCATGAGGGTGTCCTATCTTGTCGTCGTCAGTTGTGCACCTCACTTCCATGAGAGCACCATATGTTGCCTTGATATGGGTTAAGTGGTCCGCACGCTAGCGCAGATTCATCCGCAACACCAAGGCGCTTGCAAATGGCAGAAGCGCGATCACGCCAAAGGTAATCCCCGCCAGCATAAACAGTGGTGTGGTGATATCCTGACCTTCCGCACCGCGTCGTGCCAGCTCTGCGCCAAAGATCAGCGTTGGCACGTAAAGTGGCAAAATCAATAGAGAAAGCAACAATCCGCCTCGTTTGATGCCCACCGTCAAAGCGGCGCCAAAGGTGCCAATCACGCTCAATGCAGGTGTGCCAAGAGCAAGTGATGTGACCAGCCAGACAAAGCCCTGTGGCGGCAGGTTGAGCAGCACACCAAAGACCGGGGCTGCGACCACAAGCGGCACCCCTGTTGTGAGCCAATGGGCCAGTGCTTTAACAGTGACCACGCCTTCAAGCGGGAGCGGCGATGTGGCGACCAAGTCAAGCGTGCCGTCTTCCCAGTCCAGCGCCAGAATGCGGTCCAGCGACAGCAGGCAGGCCAGCAAGGCGCCTAGCCACAAAACACCGGGGGCAATCTTGGTCAGCAGGCCACTTTCTGGGCCAACCGAAAAAGGCACAAGTATCACAACAATCAGGAAAAACGCGATGCCAAGACCAAAACCCCCACCAGCGCGAAAAGCCAGTTTCAGATCGCGAAAAAGCAGAGCCTTCATAAAAACGCCTCATCATAACCGCTGACCGGCGCATCACCTTGTTTGGCGCGGAACGGTCCGACGTCCAGCACTGTCACATCCAATCCAAGGTCGATGTGCGTCGCAAGCAAGGCGCTACCACCGTCTGCCAAATGGCTGCGCACAGCATCAGCAAAGAGCTGCACGGACGCGGCATCTAAAGAAACGGTTGGTTCGTCCAGAACCCAGATCGGACGGCCTGTCACGAGCAACCGTGCAAGACCAAGACGGCGTTTTTGACCCGCTGACAAACTCCCCGCAAGACGGGATCTCAAGTCAACAAGGTCAAAGGCTTGGATGGCTTTTTCGATATTGGATTGGCCGAAGACGTCAGCCCAGAACCGCAGGTTCTCCTCGACGCTCAACATGGTCTTCAACCCGTCACTGTGGGCGGCATAGGCCACAACCTCTTCCGGTGCTTCGACCTGCCCTTTGAGCGGAGGTTGCAGGCCAGCCACCGTACGTAAAAGCGTTGTTTTTCCAACACCGTTTGGACCTTTGACGATCAACGCTTGACCGGGGGTGATCTCAAAGTTGAGCTCCTCCAGAACCGCCACACCGCCGCGGGCAACACTGACATCTTTGACACGTAAAATCATGTTCTGAGGCTTACCCCATCCCTCTGGCTGGCAAAAGGATTAACCTTTTTATACAGCTGTATTTCGACGTCGGTATCGCGTCTGTATCGTGGCTGTATCGCGGAGGTGGGAATGGCTACCTTAACTTAAATCAAAGAGTGTTAAGCCAACGTACGTTGCGCTATACTTTTGCGTCAGCTTTCCTCTGGCACCGGCAAAAGCACCGCCGCAACGCGACGACCTTCGCTGACCAAGACGTTATAGGTGCGGCAGGCCGTCGGGGAGGCCATAGCCTCAATACCTATGCCCGCAGCTTCCAGCGCCTGCCGAAACACAGATTGCACCGGCGTCATATTTGCCCCGGTGCCCATCAAGATGAAATCAACCTCTTCCTTGAGGGCCAGCACCGAGTTCACATCCTCATAGCCGCTCCAACTGTGCGCGCCTTTGGCGTGGATGATGGCACCTCCCGTGATGACTTCACCGCCAATACGGAAAAAGCCCGGCCCGTAGCTGTCGATCGGAATCGCATCCTCATAGGTTACTTCGGTCATCTGCATGGCACGCCCTCCAGTCGTGACGGTAACTCAATGGATACCCTAAAAAGGCTTCGGGCGCCCCTTTTGTGGGACGCCCGAAAGAATGGATTATGCGTCGATGTCAGCAAACTTGTTGCCTGCCGTATTAGCCTGCTTGGACCAATCGCGCTTCACGCCAAGTTTCAGAAGCGCGGCAGAGGCGATGAAGACCGAGGAATAGGTCCCGACAATCACGCCCCAGATCATGGCAAAAACAAAACCACGGATCACATCACCACCCAGCACAAACAGCGAAATCAGCGCAAGCAAGGTTGTGGCCGAGGTCATCACGGTCCGGCTCAGCGTTTCGTTGATGGAGAGGTTCAGCACCTCTTTCAGGTCCATCTTCTTATACTTGCGCAGGTTTTCCCGGACGCGGTCAAACACAACCACGGTGTCGTTGAGCGAGTAGCCCACGATGGTCAGCAGCGCCGCGATGATGGCCAGGTCAAATTTGATTTGCAGCTCGGAGAACACGCCAATGGTCAATACCACATCGTGCACAAGCGCCATCACAGCACCTAAAGCAAACTGCCATTCAAAGCGCAGCCAGATGTAGACAAGTACCGCGCCAATCGCGAGAAGAACTGCAATCACAGCAGTGGTAATCAATTCGCCGGACACTTTTGGCCCCACGGATTCCACGGACACAAAAGTGATGTCCGGCGCGACGGTTTGCAGCTGTGCTTCAACTGTCCGGATTAGGTCGGCGGTGACCGCTTCCTCGCCGTCTTGGGCTTGGATGCGGATCATGGTGACGTGCTGATCTTCTTCGAAAGTGGGGTCAAACACTTCGGTGATCGAAATGTCGCCTAGATCCAAAGGTTCTAGCGCGGCGCGGTAATCTGCGATCACCACTTCCTGTGCACTTTCGGTGCGGATGGTGGTGCCACCTTTAAAGTCGATGCCGAAGTTCAGGCCTTGGATGAAGAAACTCACCAGTGCCGCCACCATCAGAGCGCCGGAGATACCGAGCCACAGCGTGGGGCGGGAGAAGAAATCCCATTTGGTCTCTTGGGGAACAAGTCTCAAACGCATGGCTTATACCTCGATTGTCTTGGGACGGCGGCGTTCAAACCACATCACGATAAGCACGCGCGTCACAAAGATCGCGGTGAAAACCGAGGTGAGGATGCCAAGGCCGAGTGTGATGGCAAAGCCGCGCACCGGGCCGGAGCCCACGGCAAAGAGGATCACAGCGGTGATGAAGGTGGTGATGTTGGCGTCCAAAATGGCTGAGAGGGCTTTTTCATAGCCAAGCTCGATGGCGCGGGCTGGACCTTTGGCGGATTTGAGCTCTTCGCGAATACGCTCAAACACGAGCACGTTGGCATCCACCGCCATACCAATGGTCAGAACGATCCCCGCAATACCCGGCAAGGTCAAGGTCGCACCAATCAGGCTAAGGAGACCAAAGATCAAACCGACGTTAATAATCAGTGCGAAATTGGCAAAGACGCCAAATGTGCCGTAGCTCAGGAACATGAAGATCAGCACACCGACAAAAGCCACGATACAGGCAATGCGGCCTGCCTCGATGCTGTCTTGGCCCAGTTCCGGGCCGATGGTGCGTTCTTCCAGAAAGGTAAGTTCCGCAGGCAAAGCGCCCGCGCGCAGCAACACGGCGAGGTTGGTGCTTTCTTCCACTGAGAAACGTCCGGTTATGATGCCGGAGCCGCCGGGAATGTGGCTTTGAATCACGGGGGCGGAAATGACTTCGTTGTCCAGCACAATCGCAAAGGGACTGCCAATGTTTTCGGCGGTATAGTCGCCAAATTTGCGCGCGCCTGTGGTGTTAAACCGGAAGGACACTGCCGGACGGTTGTTCTGATCAAAGCTTGGCTGTGCATCCACCAGTTCTTCGCCGGTCACAACGGGCGCAGCTTCAACAATGTAATAAACACCCTCTTCATCGATGGATGGCAGGACCTTGTTGCCAACTCCAGCTGCTGCATCGGCGTCAGAGGTGCGGCTCACAACCGGATTGAACGTCAGCTGTGCCGTGGTGCCGATGATCTTTTTGAGCTCAGAGGCGGATCCAATGCCCGGCACCTGAATGAGGATACGGTCAGCGCCCTGGCGCTGAATGGTTGGCTCACGTGTGCCCACTTCGTCGATCCGACGGCGGATGATTTCCAGCGATTGCTGCACTGTGCGTTCGTTAGACGCGAGTTTCTCCGCGTCTGACAATTCCACAATGACCATGTCACCTTCGGTGCGCACATTGATGTCGCTGGCCCCTGCCCCGGTGAGCGAGGTCACCGGACGCGACAGACCACGCACAAGGCTTGCCGCCTCCTGAATGGCTTCAGGCTTTGAGATTTTAAAACGCAACTCGGTGCCCGGACCGGGCTGTTGGCGAATAGTGCCGATGGTGGCACGCTCGCCACGCAGCAGGTCGCGTACTTCTGGCCAGAAGCTGGTCATGCGGGCGGCATGAACATCTTCGACCTGAACTTCAGCCAGAAGATGGGCACCGCCGCGCAAATCAAGACCTAGGTTCACCAAACGGGATGGCAGATAAGATGGCCAACCGGCAATCAACGTGTCTGTATTCTCGTTGGTGATACCGGCGTCCATATCGGCCACGGCATCATTATGGGCCTCAACCCTCGGATAAAACGCGTTTGGCATGGCCAGAAGCAGGCCCACCACGCAGGTGAGCCAGATCAGGACCCGTTTCCAAAGGTCAATTTGCAGCATGTCAGATGCCCTGTTGGTCTTGTTATTGGGTTTACTCGGCTTTGGCCGGTTCGGTCTTGGACGTCACGTTTGCGATGGTGGATTTTACCACGCGCACTTTCACGCCTTCAGCCAGCTCAACTTCAACTTCGTTGTCGTCTTTGACCTTGCTCACCTTACCGATCAGACCGCCCTGGGTCACAACCTGATCGCCACGACGCACGGCCGCGACCATGGCTTGGTGTTCCTTTACTTTTTTCTGCTGCGGGCGGATCAGCAGGAAATACATGATCGCGAAGATCAGAATGAGCGGCAGAAACTGGCCGATTTGGTCCATGGTGTCAGGTCCTCTGTAAGTGCGGGATTGCCCCGTAAAAGTCGCAGGGAACCTATGGGGCCTTGACGACACTTGCAAGGTGTCAAAGGGCTTGACGGAGCGCCTTGTTGCCTTAAGAGCCTCCATATGTCGCTGTGAACGTCGGGTGGTTACGATTGACCAAAAAATCCGGCATAAGCTGGGGCGTGAAACGACTCGTCTCAAGCATGAAGGATAAGAGAGATGCATGACATTAAAGCGATCCGCGAAAACCCGGCCGCTTTTGACGCCGCCCTGACCCGCCGTGGGGATGAGGCCATGTCATCCTCCTTGTTGGCTTTGGATGAAGAGCGTCGCGCCAAAATTGGCGCAGCTGAGGCGGCGCAGGCGGCGCAAAAGGCTGCGGCCAAAGAAGTCGGTGCGGCCAAGGCCAAAGGCGACGAGGCTGAGTTCGAGCGTTTGCGCGCGCTGGTGGGTGAGAAAAAATCCGAAGTGGCCGCGATGCAAAACGAGGCAAAGGAGATTGACGCCAAGCTGACCGACGCTTTGGCGCGCATTGCCAACTTGCCGGCTGAAGATGTGCCAAACGGTGCAGATGAGGACGACAACGTCGAAATCAAACAGTGGGGCACGCCCAAAACCTTTGATTTCACACCGGTTGAACACTTCGAGATTGGTGGCGTGGCCGCCAGCATGGATTTCGAAACCGCAGCCAAAATCTCCGGCGCACGGTTTGTGATGTTAAAAGGCGCTGTGGCGCGCATCCACCGCGCCTTGGCGCAGTTCATGATCGACACCCACGTGGACGAAAACGGGCTGACCGAGGTCAACACCCCGGTTCTGGTGCGAGATGAGGCGATGTATGGCACCGACAAGTTGCCAAAATTTGCCGAGGACAGCTATCAGACCACCAATGGCTGGTGGTTGATCTCGACCTCTGAAATTCCACTCACCTATTCGGTGGCCGCAGATATTCTGGACGAAAGCGCTCTGCCGATCCGCATGACCGCGCATTCGCTGTGTTTCCGCAGCGAAGCGGGCAGCGCAGGCAAGGACACCTCCGGCATGCTGCGTCAGCACCAGTTTGAGAAGGTGGAGATGGTGTCGGTGACCCACCCGGACGAGTCTGACAATGAGCAGAAACGCATGTTGGGCTGCGCCGAAGGCATTTTGGAACAGCTGGGCATTCCTTATCGCACTGTGGTGCTCTGCACCGGTGACATGGGCTTTGGCGCGCGCCGCACCTATGACATCGAAGCCTGGATTCCGGGCCAAGATACCTATCGCGAGATCAGCTCTGTCTCCACCACCGGTGCGTTTCAGGCCCGCCGCATGAACGCACGCTTCCGTCCTGCAGACGGTGGCAAGCCCGAGTATGTGCACACTCTGAACGGCTCCGGCCTTGCCGTGGGCCGCTGTCTGATTGCGGTGCTGGAAAATGGCCAGAAAGCGGATGGCTCTGTGGTATTGCCAGAGGCTCTGGTGCCGTATCTAGGCGGCAAGTCAACGCTGAGCGCAGACGGCAAACTGGTTTAAGTCCCAGTAAAAGCATGTGAAAACAAAGCGCGGCTCATATGAAACCGCGCTTTTTCATTTGTCCTTAAGTATCCCGGGGGTCTGGGGGCTGGCCCCCGGGCTATTCTGCCGGGACCGCGCCTTGCGGCTGATTTTTGGGAAAAGGCACCAACCGCTCCTGTTCTTCATCCCACAGCTTAAGGGAAAACGACCGGATCGCCTCTGGCCACTCAATAGTAGGTAGGTCGTATTCGGCGCGGATCATCTGGTGACATTTTCGTAAATTGTAATGTGGGATGCGCGCATTGAAGTGGTGAATATCATGGTAGGCGATATTCGCACTCGCCAAGTCCATCCACCAGCCGAGGTCCAAGGCTGACGAGCCTTGCAGGGCCGCCAAACGTGGATCCAGATCAGGACGGCGGTCCCAATAAGTGTCCTCAAAATTGTGCTGTAGGTAAACCATGAATACGCCCACCATGCCGCCAAAGAACGACGCAAAGAACCAGATCAGCACACCGGTCCAGCCTGCAAGTGCGTAAATCACGCCCATATAGCCAACGATCACCACGTTATGCAGCAGCACCGATTTCCACATGGTGTGAGCATTTTTAGGCCATCGATAGCGGATGAAATAGGTGAAAAGGCTGCCCAACGGGATCAAAACCAAAGGATTGCGATAAAGCCGGTATTGTAGGCGCTGCCAGAACCCGGCCTCCCTCCACTCCCGCAAAGTCATTGTGTGGATCTCACCGGTTTCGCGATGCTCCAGATTACCGATATGGCTGTGATGCATGTTATGATTGTGGCGCATGGCCGCATATGGCGCGAAGGTGACCACAGACAGCGCTTCTCCGGCCCAATCATTGTGTTTGCGGCTTTTGAACAGCGAGACATGGCCAGTGTCATGCTGCAACACATAAAGACGCACGGCGGAGAGGCCGTTAAGCATCATCATCGGAATCAGAATGTACCAAGTGTCCTGATTGGCAATCGCCAGAGTGAGCGTGGCAAAATAGAACGCAAACGTGCCAAAAAAGCTAATCGCGCCAATGCGATCGTCTTGCACAGTGAATTCTTTCAAGCGCTCGCGAATCTCCATCGCAAACCTCTCTTCTCAAATCAAATTTCCGCCTGAGCGACGCCGAAAACCAGCGAGGCTTGGGTTTTAAGTCTGTGTGATCCCGAAATTTCGAACCACTTAACAAGAGTATAACGCGAATTTGTGAAGCCACAATGCAGCTATCGCCGCACATAGACTGTACGGCGATAAATGAGTTCCAGAGTCTGAAGTTTTTTAACCGATCAAAAGCCTGCGTCGCGGCCTTTGATGTGTTTGCGCAGACGCGAGGGCGTAGACTTTTTCTTACCCTTGTAGGGGTTCTTGTCCCCCTGACCGCGCATGATCAGACGGATCGGCGTACCCGGCATGTCGAATGTCTCGCGCAAGCCATTCACAAGATAACGCGAATAGCTCGCGGGCAGCTTGTCCGGGTGGGAGCACATCACCACAAAGCCCGGCGGACGAGTTTTGGCCTGTGTCATATATCGCAGCTTGATGCGCTTGCCCTGCGGTGCAGGTGGCGGGTGCTGTTGCAGCATTTCCACCAGCCAGCGGTTCAGGGCCGCTGTTGGAATCCGGCGGTTCCAGGTGTCATAGGCGTTCAAGATGGCATCATTCAACCGATCAAGACCGCGACCAGTCTTGGCAGAAACGGTAATGAGCGGTGCGCCACGCAGCTGAGGTAACAAGCGATTAAAGGCTTCTTTCAACTCGCGCAGTTTTTCCTGTTTGTGCTCTTCCACGTCCCATTTGTTGACCGCCACAACCACTGCACGGCCTTCGCGCTCTGCCAAATCCGCAATGCGCAGGTCTTGCTGCTCAAATGGGATCGCCGCGTCCAACAGCACAACCACCACTTCGGCGAACTTTACCGCACGCAGGCCATCGCCAACAGATAGCTTTTCAAGCTTGTCCTGCACTTTGGCCTTTTTACGCATACCAGCGGTGTCAAAAATCCGCATAGGGGTGTCGCCCCAATCCGTACGCAGCGATATCGCATCGCGGGTTATGCCCGCTTCTGGGCCGGTCAGCAAACGATCCTCGCCAACGATCTTGTTGATTAGCGTGGATTTTCCGGCATTTGGGCGACCAACCACAGCGATCTGCAACGGCTTGTTTTCGGAGATTTGCTGACTTGGCCGCAGACCTCCTTCATCAAACTCATCGTCCCAATCTCCGTCTTCCTCAAGCTCAACGTCCACTTCAACTTCATCATCCAAAGCCTCTTGGCGTTTGGAAAAATCGTCGGCGATGGGCATAAGTTGAGAATACAGGTCATTTAGACCTTCACCGTGCTCAGCGGACAGACGGATAGGCTCACCCAAGCCTAAAGAATAGGCGTCAAGTACACCGGCGTCGGCTGCTCTGCCTTCACCTTTGTTCGCAGCCAGCAGAACGTGAGCGGATTTCTTGCGCAAGATCTCGGCGAAAACCATATCAGTTGGCGTCACACCAGCGCGTGCATCGATCATAAACAAACAGATGTCCGCCATATCAACTGCGCGTTCGGTCAGGCGGCGCATACGACCTTCGAGACTGTCATCGGTAGCGTCTTCCAGACCGGCCGTGTCGATCACTGTGAAGCGTAAATCCGCCAGTTTGGCATCGCCTTCGCGCAGATCACGCGTGACTCCGGGCTGGTCGTCGACCAGCGCCAGTTTTTTGCCTACAAGGCGATTGAACAGGGTGGATTTGCCCACGTTTGGGCGGCCCACAATGGCGAGCGTAAAACTCATGACAGATCTCCGGAACGTCTGAAGTCGCTCCGATACAGCATTATTGCGTCAACGGAAAGCGTACAATTCGCCTTTGCGGTTGACCACGTACAAAACGCCACCCGCGACAACAGGATTGGTGGCGGCACCATGTGGCAATTCAACTGTGTGAGTTAACAACCCGTTCCGCGGATTGTAAAATCGCACGACATCGTCCGTAGACGGAACGACAAGCTGTCCGCCAGCCAAGACCGGACCGTAGTGCGCATGCACCGCAGACTGTTTCATAGGTTTGTCTTTGATGAACTGCGGTAGGGTCTGGCCCCAAATCCGTGTGCCGTCACGGGCATCCAGACGCAGTAACTGATTTGTCTCAGATACTAGGAACACCGATCCACCTGCCGGGAAAACTGGGCTCAGCGCACCATGATCCGCGGTCCATTTGCGCACACCTGTCTCAGCCTCAAAGGCGGCCATGCGTCCGGAGTGGTTTGCGACATAGATTGTCTCGCCAACCACAACTGGATCGCCAGAGATATCCCCAACAGTGTTCACCGCTCGCCCTTGTCGTGTGTCGGACAGGCCCGCCGTCCAACGCGACACCCCACCGCGACGGAAAGCGGCCTGAATTTCACCAGATCCGTAGGGGAAAACCGCCAGACGATCTGTTACCGCGGGCGCGGCAGGGCTTTGCACATTTTGCACATTTGGAATCGACAACAGCTGCCACGCAACTTTGCCTGTTTCAACTTCCAGCGCCCAAGCAGTCGCATCGCCGGACACAACATAAACCAGATCACCATAGACACTAGGTGAACCGCTACCAACGGCTTGAAATTTTTGCTCCCAAATATCTGCACCAGTGGCGGCGTCCAAAGCACGGATGCTGCCAAACCCAGTGGTCACAAATAGCTTCCCTTTGGCATATGCTAAGCCACCGGTCGAAGCCTGCCCTGCCTTGTCGCTAGGAGGAGTCAAGTCACGTGACCAAAGCGTCTGACCGGACGTAGATGTCGCGTAAACGTTTGCCTCGGCATCTACAGTGAATATGCGGCCGTCAGCCACAACCGGATCAGCCGTAATCCGAGATTTCCGGGACTCACTTTTGCCGATGGACGCCGACCAGATTAGACTCGGTTTTGATGCCAAAGCAGCGTTGGCAATCCGGCTACTCGGCGACCCAATCCGGCCAGTCCAACTTGCGTTTTTGGTGACTGCAGGCAGGTTTAAAGCCTGGTCCTGGTTATCGACGACCTCTTCTGATGGAAACAGATCTTCACGCTCTCCCACCAATATGATTTCAGGCTCTGCACAGGCAGCCAAAAAGGCAGCTGAAGCCACGCTCGCGACCAACATCCAAGACTTATTTTTCACAGCTGTGTCCCCCACCCTGCGGTTTTTTATTGGTCAGCCAGAACCGGCACGGTTTCCGCTGGAGTTCCACCCAAAGCCACAATCAACTGAGATGCACGATTGCGCAAGCCTGAGGTGACAGCAGCATCCTGAATAAGAGCCTGTAGTTGAGAAATGGCCCCATCCACATCGCCTTCTTCTAGGCTTAGGAGGGCAAGTTGTTCCTGCGCAGACAAAGCCAGCGGCATGCCGGGACCAGCAAGCGCCTCAAGAGCGAGACGCCGGTCAGCAACTGACGTTTCTTTTGCAATTGCCAGTACCGCTTTGAAAGCAGCGATTTGACGATAGATCTCAGGCGTGTCTAGCTCGTTCGTTGTGATATTGCTTAGAGTGGCCGCCGCAGCCTCATCGGAACCTATTTCAATCTGATGGGTGGCCAGCAACATATCGGACACAACCTGCGCATTCGGCGAGTCGGTCGTCAGTTCACTCAGCGCAGCTACACGCGCCTCTGCATCGCTGGACGCCACCGCCGCGATCAAAGCATCCCCGGTTTCTTCTGCCGCTGCGCGGACCTTACTCTTTTGAACTTCGTTGAAGGCCGCTGCACCGACAATGGCGATCACAGCCACAACGGCAATCCAGCCATACCGGCGGATCAAACCGAAAAGGCGGTCACGGCGCACTTCTTCGGTGACTTCTTCGATGAAACTGTCGGTATTGCTCACGCCTGCTCTCCTGTCGGTTTGCCTTGTCTTATCGTTTTGTTTTCAAAGTGCCAAGTACCGTAGCAACCACACATCGGTGACACGGGTTTTTTACGTCCAATATGTGAATTTTGAACCGATGAGTCCAAATTCTCGCATCTGAGGTTGTTTCTCCGCGCGCGAACGCCAATATGTCGTTGAATATTTGTGCGCGGGAGGGCGCACGTTAAAGCAACAGGGGCCATTCAATGCGGCTTATTCCAGTCATGACCGCACTTTTAGTGTCGGCAATTTTATATTTTGTAGTGGTTGAGCGAGATCGCTTGGCCGCATTTGCCGGAAACGGCGCGCCTGAAGAGACGGCTGATACCGCCCCTCAGACACAAACAGAGATGGCTGAAACGCCCTCTGCGACGTCTGGTCTCATTCGCGTGGTCGCCGTCAGAAGTGAAGCCCGCACCATCGACAGCGCGGTTGTCCTGCGGGGCGAAACCGAAGCCGACCGTCAGGTAGAGGTGCGTGCTGAAACCAGCGGTCTGGTAATCACTGAACCGCTGCGCCGCGGCTCTCATGTTACTGCAGGCCAAGAGCTTTGCCGCCTTGACGTTGGCACCAGTACTGCGGTGCTGGCAGAAGCAAAAGCCCGCCTGCTGGAAGCAAGGGCGCGCATTCCAAGCGCGCAGGCCTCAGTTGCTGAGGCTGAAGCCAGGCTGGAAGAGGCCAAAATCAACGACAACGCAGCTCGAAAGCTTTCCGAAGGTGGCTTTGCCTCCTCTACTCGTGTCGCCAGCACCGCCGCCAGCGTGCGCGCGGCGGAAGCTGCAATTCAATCGGCCACCTCAGGTCTGGAAAGCACTCAAGCGGGTATCGAATCGGCACAGGCGTTGGTTGCTGCCGCCGAACGCGAAGTTGACCGCCTGACCATGACTGCGCCGTTTGATGGCCTTTTGGAAAGCCGTACAGCCGAGTTGGGCAGCCTCATGCAACCGGGTAGCCTCTGCGGTACTGTGCTTCGTCTGGATCCCATCCGCGTGGTTGGCTTTGTGCCGGAAACCGACATCAACCGTGTGAACGAAGGCTCGCTGGCTGGCGCACGTTTGACGACCGGCCAAGAGGTCACCGGTCAGGTGACCTTTGTGTCCCGCTCTGCCGACCCACAGACCCGCACCTTCCGGGTGGAAGTGACCGTACCAAACGAGGACCTTGTGATCCGTGACGGGCAAACCGCCGAGATTATGATCTCCGCGGACGGCGCCGCGGCACATTTCCTACCGCAATCCTCGTTGACGCTGAATGACGATGGCACGCTGGGCGTGCGGATTGTTGAAGAAGGCGGCGTGGTGGCCTTCAAAGCGGTGGATCTGCTCCGGGATGGCACTGACGGCATTTGGGTTGGCGGCTTACCAGCGCAGGCCAGCGTAATCGTGGTTGGACAAGAGTTTGTGGTTGAGGGTGTCACAGTCGCGCCTACCTACAAGGAGCCTGTGCAATGACCGGAGCCATCACCTGGGCCGCTGAAAGGGCCCGAATGATTCTGGCGTTCATCGTGATTTCCCTCGTGATTGGCGCCTTTTCCTACGCCAGCTTGCCGAAAGAAGGCGAGCCGGACATCGATATTCCAATTCTTTACGTGTCGGTGAGTTATCCGGGCATTTCCGCAGAAGACGCGGAAAGCCTACTGGTGAAGCCAATGGAAACCGAGGCTGTTGATCTGGACGGTCTCGACAAAATGACCGGCATCGCCTCCGAAAACCACGCCTCGCTGTTGCTGGAGTTCGACTTTGGTTGGGACAAGAGTGCTACCATTGCCGATGTGCGTGACGCAATGAACACCGCTTCGTCAAACTTCCCCGCGGGTGCAGAACAATACACGATCAACGAGATCAACTTCTCCGAATTTCCGATTGTGATCGTGAACCTTTCTGGCGATGTGCCCGAGCGGACTATGGCGCGTTTGGCCAAAGACCTGCAGGATGATTTTGAAGCAATCGACGCGGTTCTGGAAGCGCCCATTGCGGGCAACCGCGACGAGATGGTTGAAGTGGTGATCGATCCGCTGCGCCTGGAATCCTACAATGTCACCGCGCCCGAACTGATCAGTGTTGTGCAAAACAACAACCAGTTGATTGCGGCCGGTGAAGTGGAAACCAACCAGGGCACCTTCTCGGTCAAAATTCCTTCGTCGTTCAACGATGTCTCCGACATTTACGAGCTGCCGGTGAAAACCAACGGCGAGCGGATTGTGACCCTCGGTGATCTGGCAGAGATCAATTTCACCTTTGAGGATCGGGCGGGCACTGCGCGGTTTGATGGGGAAAACACGGTGGCCCTGCAGGTGGTGAAGGGCAAAGGCTACAACATCATCGACACCGTGGAACAGATCAAAATCACGCTGACTGCGGCACAGGAAAAATGGCCTGAAGAACTGCAGGCGGCGGTCCACGTTGGCACGTCCAATGACCAGAGCCGAACTGTGGGCTCGATGGTGAGCCAGCTTGAGGGCTCGGTTCTGACCGCGATTGCGCTGGTGATGATTGTGGTTCTGGCCTCGCTTGGCAGCCGCGCAGCAATGCTTGTGGGCTTTGCCATTCCAGCATCCTTCCTGCTGTGTTTTGCCTTCCTCGCACTGATGGGGGTCACCATCTCCAACATGGTGATGTTTGGTCTGATCCTTGCAGTGGGCATGCTGGTGGACGGGGCGATTGTTGTAGTGGAATACGCCGACAAACGCATCAAAGAGGGCGTCGGCCCGATGCACGCCTATGTTGAGGCGGCGCAGCGCATGTTCTGGCCCATTGTCAGCTCCACGGCGACCACGCTCTGTGCGTTCTTGCCAATGCTGTTCTGGCCGGGTGTGCCGGGTGAGTTCATGGGTATGCTGCCGGTGACGATGATCTTCGTTTTGTCGGCCTCGCTGCTGGTGGCGCTGATCTATCTGCCGGTTGTGGGCGGGATCTCCGGCCGATTGAGCCGTGTGTTTGATCGCGCCTCGCAGGTCCTGAAGAAACGCCTCCCTTGGGCAGTGCGTGCTTTGCTGGTGCCAATCCCGCTCTACGGCATGTTTGTGGGCCTGATGCAGATGTTGACCGTGACCTACGCGTCCGGTGACGAGGGTTCCACCGGTGCAGTCGCAGTTGGCGCCGTGCTGTTCGTGCTGTCAGCCTTTGCTGCGTCGATCACGATGAGTGCCGCTGAGATTGGCCGCAAACGACGCGCGGTGAAATCCGGCTTCCGCCACAACGGCTTTGGCCACTTCATGCGCTTCATTGTGGGTAACCCGGTGATGCCACTGGTTACTATTGCTGCCGTCATCTTCACTGTTGTGTCGATCCTTAGCTATTTCGGTGAAAACAACAATGGCGTCGAATTCTTCGTGGAGACCGAGCCAGAACAGGCCACCGCCTATGTTCGTGCGCGCGGCAACCTCTCGCTGGCGGAAAAAGACGCCATGGTGCGCAAGGCGGAAAACGTGATCATGAAGCACCCCGCGGTGATCAATGTGTTCTCCTTTGCCGGTGAAGGTGGCTTGGACACTGGTGGTCCGGGTGGCGGCAACTCTCCGCCCGATACCGTCGGGCAGGTTCAATTTGAGATCATCCCTTGGGATGAGCGTCCAACCGCCCGTGAAAAGTGGTTCTTTGGCAAGCTAGAGCGGGATGTCACCGCGCCAGACTTTGACGGCAATCGCGTATTGGACGAGTTAAACGCCGAGTTGGCAAAATTGCCCGGCTTCTTTGTAGAAACCAGCCCCATTGAGCAGGGCCCTGGTTCCGGTAAGCCAATCCATCTGCGCATTCGTGGCGATGGCTGGGACATGCTCAATGCGGCTGCATTAAGCGCACGGGAGACATTTGAAGCCACCTCTGGCCTCACTCTGGTGGAAGACACCCTGCCCTTACCCGGTATCGACTGGCAGATCGACGTCGATGTTGCCAAAGCCGGTCGTTACGGCGCCGATGTGGCAACCGTAGGCGCCATGGTTCAGCTGGTCACGCGTGGCATCCTGCTGGACACCATGAGGGTGGACAGTTCGGACGAGGAAATCGAAATCCGTCTGCGCTTGCCGGACCAGGACCGCGTCCTGTCCACGCTCGACACGCTGAAAGTGCGCACCAACGACGGGCTTGTTCCACTGTCCAACTTCGTCACCCGGTTCCCTGTGCCCAAGCGCGCATCTATCAGTCGCGTGGATCAGGAACGCTATTACGACGTGAAGGCAGACGTGGAGCCTGGTCTGGTGAAGGTTGTTACCGGTGAAGGCACAGAGCTTCAGACGCTTGCTTTCCTAAAAGCGCTGTCAGAAGGCGCTTCGACAAATGAGACGGTGATCACCACACAAACTGGTGAAGACTTCACAGTCTTTGCCTTTGAAACTGCCACAACCGCTGACGAAATCCGCACTGCCCTAGAAGACGGTGCACGCCGTGTGCCGGTCACGGCTACAGAACGGATCGAAATTCTGACCAGCTGGCTGGAAACAAACCCGTTTGACCCGTCGATCAGCTGGGAATGGACCGGAGACCAGGAAGAACAGGCCGAATCCGGCGCTTTCTTGTCCAAGGCCTTTTCTGCGGCACTAGGCCTGATGTTTGTAATCCTGCTGGCGCAGTTCAACAGTTTTTACAACTCGGTTCTGGTCTTGTTGGCGGTGATTTTGTCCACAGCAGGCGTGCTTGTTGGTATGCTCGTCATGAACCAGACGTTTTCGATCATCATGACCGGGACAGGTATTGTGGCATTGGCGGGGATCGTGGTGAACAACAATATTGTTCTGATCGATACCTATCAGGAGTACAGCCGTTACATGCCCCGCATTGACGCTATCGTACGAACGGCACAAAATCGCATCCGTCCGGTTCTGCTGACGACCATTACCACAATGGCCGGTTTGGCGCCTATGATGTTTGGCCTAAGCCTTGACTTCCTTAACGGCGGCTATTCGATCGATAGCCCTACGTCTTTGTGGTGGAAACAGCTGGCAACTGCCGTGGTCTTTGGCCTGGGAATCGCCACCGTGCTGACTCTTGTGTTTACGCCTTCCATGTTGGCCGCGCGTGTCTGGGCAAGCACCTACTTCAACTGGATGATGCGCCTGCTGGCGCGCATGTCCTTTGGCCGCACATCGCGTGCCGGTCAAGACTGGGCCTTGCGCCGCGCCGCACGTCAGGTGAAGCATCCGGTCCTGATGTGGGATGACACCACCGAAGTTGTGATGGAAAGCTCGGCGCCGACCTCACGCTCTTCGATGTCTGAGACACGTTCAACCAAGGTAGACCCGAACGATCTGGCCCCGGAAGTTGAAGCGCCGCGCACAGGCAAAGCAGCCAACAACACGCCCGATCCCAGTGGTATACAGGCGGCCGAATAAGCACTGTTGGTCCCCAAAACCAAAACGCGCCCTGCCGAGGGCGCGTTTTCATTTATTCAGAATACTCTTTTTTCATAGGAAAATTCACCCTATACGTGTCCGCAGTTTTTTTTGGACCCGCGTATAGGCTTCCTCATGTGGACATTTTCGTTCGACAGCACGTCACCTTCACTGCTGCCGGCACTTATTCTCACCGGCTTGGTATTGGTGTTTTGGTATGCCCTAAACCTAGTTACGTACACGTTTTTTCAGGCTGACAAGGAGCGTGCAATTCACGGCGAAAGTCGTATTTCTGAACGCACTTTGCTGCTGTTGGCTTTGTCAGGAGGCTCTATCGGCGCAAAAATTGCGCAACGCCGGTTTTATCACAAAACGCAAAAACAGCCGTTTGGCCGTATCTTGAATTCAATTGTTGCGGCGCATCTCGCCTTGGTCGCGCTTGCAGTGTATTTTGCGATCGCTGGCACGCCGTACTTTTGGGCAGCGAACCAGTTTGCTTCTTTTTTTCCAACCTAGAACCGAAGACCGCCAAAAGCTCTGCCGCCACCCCAAGATTAATGCGCGTCTTCATCCGCCTGTTGAAGCGTCCAAAGCTGAGCATAGCGCCCTTTCTGTTCGAGCAGTGCACCGTGCGATCCCTCCTCGAGAACTTCACCTTTCTCGAGCACCACAATGCGGTCCGCTTCAGCAATGGTCGACAATCGGTGCGCGATAGTAATCACCGTCCGACCTTCGCCAGCTCGAGCAAGAGCTTCTTTAATGCCTTGTTCCGTGTCGGTATCAAGCGCCGAGGTCGCTTCATCCAACAATAAGATCGGCGGGTTCTTCAGCAGAGTACGCGCGATTCCCACCCGCTGTTTTTCTCCGCCAGAGAGCTTTAGTCCCCGCTCGCCAACGGCAGTGTCATAGCCGTCTGGCAACGCATCAATAAAATCGTGGATCTGTGCAGATTTGGTAGCTTCGATAATGTCCTCTTGGCTGGCACCATCTCGACCATAGGCAATGTTATAGAGAATGGTGTCGTTGAACAGTACCGTGTCCTGCGGCACCACGCCAATGGCGTCGTGCAGGCTTTCCTGCTGCACATCGCGCACATCCTGACCATCGATGCGCAGCGCGCCGCCTTGCACATCGTAAAACCGGAACAACAACCGCCCGATAGTGGACTTCCCGGATCCAGACGCCCCAACAATTGCGACAGTCTGCCCGCCAGGAACCGTAAGGTTCACACCTTTTAGAATTGCGCGATCTTCTTCATAGCCGAAGGTCACGTTTTCAAGTTCAATAGCGCCATCAGTCACCGTGAGAGGGGTGGCATCCGGTTTGTCCGCAATCTCCGCATTGTCGTCGAGCAAATCAAACATCTGCCCCATGTCCACGAGGCTTTGACGAATCTCGCGATACACAAACCCTAAGAAATTCAGCGGCGCCATAACCTGAAGCATATAGGCGTTAACCATGACAAAGTCGCCGACGGTAAAGCTCCCATCGGTAACACCTTTTGCGGCCATGACCATAACAGCGACCAAGCCCCCGTTGATAATCACCGCCTGCCCCATATTTATAAGCGCCAGAGAGTTAGCAGTTTTGAGTGCGGCGCCCTCGTAGCCCTCCATGGCTTCGTCATAGCGCGTGGCCTCTCGCTGTTCTGCGCCGAAGTATTTAACAGTCTCGAAGTTAAGAAGACTGTCAACCGCGCGTTGATTGGCTTCGTTGTCGCGATCATTCATCACCCGGCGAATGCGCACCCGCCATTCGGTCACGGCAAAGGTAAACCAGATATATAGGGTCATGGTACCGGCAACGACCAACAGAAACCGCCAGTCAAACAAAGCGGCCAGTACGGCACAGATCATCACCAGCTCAAGAAACAGAGGTCCAATGGAAAACAGCATAAAACGCAGCAGGAAGGCCACACCTTTTACACCCCGATCCATGACGCGTGTCAAAGCACCGGTACGGCGCGTCAGGTGATACCGCAGGCTCAGAGCGTGAATATGTTCAAACGTGGTCAGAGCTAACCTACGCAGCGCACGCACGCTCACCTTGGCAAACAGCATGTCGCGCAATTGCTCAAACAAAACAGAGAGAAGGCGGTTGGTGCCATAGGCCATGGTCAGACCAACCGCGCCCAATGCCAAAGGCGGTATTCCCTCTCCTGCGAGGGTGTCGACCGCGCCTTTGTATAGAATTGGTGTGAATACCGCGACCACCTTGGCTGCGATCAGAGCCAATAGCGCCAAGACCACCCTCAACCGAAGCGACGGCATGTCCTTGGGCCAAAGATACGGTGCCACGCTGCGAATGATGCGTAATCCCGAACGCCGTTCATTGTCCGCGATGTCGCGCGCGTTCTGAGTCTGATCGACCATATGGCTTGCCTTATGCGAGGGGGTAGCCGGTCCAATTTAGGGAGAGATGGAAGGACTTGCCAGACCTGTCCGAGTTATTCTTCTGGAACTGTAAAGACTTGGCCCGGATAGATCAGGTTGGGATCCCGAATTTTGTCTTTGTTGGCCTCAAAAACCTGAAGGTACAACTGGCCCTCGCCGTACCGGTCCCGCGCAATCGCCCAGAGGGTTGCGCCCGGTTGTACGGTGACGATGCGCACCGGCGATTGCACGGCTTCTGAAGCCGACTGCGTAGAGGTTTCAGTCTGAGCGGTGGCTACAACAACTGTTGTGTCTGGCGCGTCCGTCGTCGCAGAGGACGCCGTGTCTTTTTGCATCGGCTCAGTCGTAGCCTCAGCTTTCCGATCAGCGACAGGTTGGACAGCCTCCTCCTTTGCTTCGGGCTGGGCTGCTGTGGTTTCCGCTTCTGCGACCTCTGTTTTTTCAGCCGGCTCAGCAAGGGAATCGGCGGCTTCAGTTTCAGGTTCTGCCGGCTCCGCCGCCTGCTGGCTGGGTACTGCTTGTGTTTCAGGTTTGTCCGCTGACACGTCAGCCTGATTGGCCTCAGAAACTGTCGCAACGGCGTCGACATCTGCAGCCCTGTTGGTTTCGGTTTTCGGGGCTTTCACTGCATCTGGCGCCGTTCGTTGCGTGTCCAAATCTGCTTGGGCAACGGCTTGAGATCGTGCTTTTGCAACAGTCTCCGGTGTCTCGCGCTTAAACGGAGTCACCACACGAGAGAGGACTCTGGCGGATTCGTCGACCTCGTCCGCACGCAATTCATACAAGCCACCAGCGACGTCGTCCAACTGTGTTGACCACAAGCCTGCGCCGTCAATCTGTGTGGTCGCAGCCAGGGTGTTGTTCAGATAGAGGCGAACAAAGGCATTCGAACTACCGCGGCCAGACACCATGACCGCACCAGTATCGGTGTAGCTGATCGAGTCAATAGACACCGCTGCCAACACCTCGGGTGTGGCTTCTTGAGACGCGGCTGGTTGGATCACGCGCACGCCGTCGGAATCCGACACAATCACTGCTGGTGTCTTCAACTCTGGTGCCGGGTCTACTGCTGCAGTTTCTTCACTGACTTCCGATTTAGGAGCCTTGTCGATGGCGACTTCACTATCATTTCTCGAATTTTTTTCAGCAGATTGCGCCCCATTGCTCACCTGAAGAGTACCACTCTCAGTGGATGTATCTGCGCCGTCCATTGTCACGTCTTCACCCGCAAAGGTATCGGGTTTCCGTGTTAGGTTGTCCTGCCCGATCGCTGGGCCAGAGACATTGTCTGTTGTTGACGTTTCTGCCACCTCAGCTGCAACCATATCTTCCGAGACGGCCACAATCGGAGCGACTATCACAGTCGCCTCTGAAGGAACATCGCCATCTTCGCGCCGCTCGATAAGGCTTAACACACGTGGCGTCACGCTGGGTTCAATTGACAGAATAGCGGCAAATTTCCCCGCAGTGTCCACTGGCACCAAGGCCACTTCTGTGCCGTCCAGTAAAATTCCTAACATGGACCCAGGTGCTGCCGCACCTGCCACCACCGTGTTGCCTGCCGCATCCACACGCACAACGTCAAAACTTGGCGCTATTGTAGGCTCAGCCGCGTCTTCAGTAAGAGGTAACTCTACCTCGTCCCCTACGCTAGAGACACCCTCGACTGGCACTTCGGTTTGCAAGTCGGCTTCCGACACCGTCGGCGCAACCTCTGTTTTTGAAACGGAGATCTCTGTTGTACTCTCGTCTTCGACTGCCTGCTCACTGCCATCCAATACGCCGGTTGCCACCAGCGCATAGACAGATACGCCCATCGCAACCACAATACCCGCCACCCAGGTCACATTGCTGCTGAAAATTGATGCTTTGTCACTCATCGCCGAATATCCCCCGAAGTCGGCCGTCATCTTGGTTGAGAGACCCTAGCAACCCAGATATTGCTGGTCAAAAGAGCTTTGAACATATTGGAGAATTTCATGACCACTCGCTCGATCTGTGTCTTTTGTGGTTCACGTTTTGGCAATGATGCAGCCTACAGAGAGGCCGCAGAAGCCTTTGGAGCGCGGTTTGGCGACAAAAATTGGCGTCTGGTCTACGGCGCAGGTGACGTGGGCCTAATGGGCGCCGTGGCCAATGCAGCGCAGGCGGCAGGCGCAGACACCTTTGGTGTGATCCCGACCCATTTGCTGGAATGGGAAGTGGGGAAACGCGATCTGACCAACTTCATCGTGACCGAAAACATGCATGAGCGCAAAAAGGTCATGTTCATGAACTGCGACGCGATAGTGGTCCTGCCGGGCGGTGCTGGCTCGCTGGATGAGTTCTTTGAAGTGCTAACTTGGCGCCAGCTTGGCCTGCATGAAAAGCCGGTTGTGGTGCTGAACGTGAACGGTTTCTGGGACCCATTGGTGGGTCTTCTGGACCACGTGATTGCACAGGGGTTTGCCGAAGAAAGTCTGAAAAGCTTCATCCACGTAGCCGAGGATGTTGTCGAGCTGGAGAAGATGCTCGACACAGCGCTCGTGTAGCGTCAGGCGACCGCCTTGCTATCAGCTTGCTTGTCGGATTTGTGCTGATCTTCGGTGCGCCCCGCCCGCCAATAGCTTGAGAGATAAATCTGGTCGCGGCCCACACCGCGATCATTGCGGTAATAGCTGCGCAGCGCGCGCATGCTGTCAAACTCGCAGGCCGTCCAGACGCTGACACGGCCTTCAAGCCAAGGCAGTGCCTTGATTTGGGCTACAAGCTTGCCTTCCAGCTTTTCCGGCGCAGACGTGACAACCCAATGCACCTGGATGCCTTCAGGTAGGTTCAAGTCTTGCTTGTCGACTTCTGAGGTGATCTCAATCACGACATAACCTCTGGCCGTTGCTGGCAGCCGCTCGATGTTGCACATCAACGCCGGGATCGCGGTCATGTCTCCTGCCAGTAAAACCCAATCCGCCTCTGGATCCACCATTTTGACGGAGCCTGGCCCTCCAACGAGCAGCTGGTCCCCTGCCTTGGCATTCAGCGCCCAATCGGTGGCCAATCCACCTGTGTCACCGTGCAAGGCAAAATCTACCGCCATCTCACCTTTTTCAGCGTCGTGGGAGCGAATGGAATAAGTGCGCATCGCCGGACGATCAGGATGAGCACGTGGTGCATCCACAAAGATCAACTTGATATAGCCCCCCTCAAACCCTTCGGGAATGGTGTGGAGTTCGCTGCCGCCAAAGCGCACACGCATCATGTTTGGTGTGACCTGCTCTGTCCCGAGCACCTCCAAAATCCGAGGTTGCGGTTTTGCCATGAGTGTCGTCCTTTCTTAGCGCGCGAGCCACAGGCGCAGATGAATCCGAGTAATTTAATCAACTTCCCGAGATCGCACCCAGAGGAAAGCACTCACTGCAACAAGCCGTTGGGTAGACAGAGGTAAAGCAAGGCCAGCTTCAAGCCGAGATTTCAACAACTGTGATCTCTGGAACAACACCAAACCGCACCGGCAAAATCGAACATCCAATGCCACCGGAAACCACAAGGTCGCGCCCATTATCACGCACATGACCAGAAGCAAAACGATTGCCGTAGCGCGAGGGTACCTTGGGAGAATATCCGAAAAGACGGACCTGACCTCCGTGCGTATGACCTGAGACCATAAGAGACACAA
>JAAENN010000346.1 GCA_024224295.1 Shimia sp.
ACTAAACAGCTCTATTTGTACCCGTAGGTGCTAACGTCAGACAACCAGGCCACCGCAAGAGTACTGCGAGACAGCCGACGCCATAAAAGATCATATCTGGAACGGTTTTTGACATGTTTTGGGACCCAACTGTCAAAAAACAAAAAACAAAAACGGTGTTATTGAGAGGTGGCGCACCTGAGAGGATTCGAACCTCTGGCCTCTGCCTTCGGAGGGCAGCGCTCTATCCAGCTGAGCTACAGGTGCCTAAGACCGGGGTATAGCCAGTGTGGCTACACCCCGCAATCGCAAAATGAACGGCTATCCAAAGAGTTCGTGAGCAAGTTCCAAGGCCTCTATGAGTGAGTCCGCCTCATCGGTGGTGTTGTACAGCCCAAAGCTAGCCCTACAGGTCGCGGACACTCCTAAATGCTCCATCAATGGCCCGGCACAGTGTTGCCCCGCCCGCACAGCCACGCCCTTTTTGTCTAGGATTGTGGAAATGTCATGCGCATGTGCTGCTCCGTCCAGCGTAAAGCTGAATATCGCAGCCTTGTCTGCCGTTGTACCCTGCACCTGCAACCAATTCAGACCGGAGAGCTTCTGCACCGTGTAATCACGTAGCTTTGCTTCATGGGCTGCAACGTTCTCCATACCCAGTTTAAACAGGTAATCCAGAGCCACCCCAAACCCAATCGTTTGTACAATGCCTGGTGTACCGGCTTCGAACTTCATCGGGGGATCATTGTAGATCACAGCCTCTTTCGAGACTTCCTTGATCATGTCACCACCGCCAATAAAAGGACGCATCTCTTTCATACGGTCCATTTTGCAATAGATCGCCCCAGACCCGGAGGGGCCATAGAGCTTGTGCCCAGTGATGGCGTAGAAATCGCAGCCAATGTCTTGAACGTCCACCGGCGCATGCACGGACCCTTGAGAGCCATCCACAAGCACAGGCACGCCCTTGGCATGTGCCCCCTGCGTGATAGCCTTCACATCCACCATTGTGCCCAGCACATTGGAGCATTGCGTCACAGCCACCAGCTTGGTCTTGGGCCCGATCGCATCAATCACCGCCTGGGGATCCAGCGCCCCGGTGCTGTCCACATCCACCCATTTCAGAACAACGCCCTGCCGTTCCCGCAGGAAATGCCACGGCACTATGTTGGCATGGTGCTCCATCACCGAGAGAATGATCTCGTCACCTGCTGCCAGACGTGGCATAGCCCAGCCATAGGCGACCATATTGATGCCTTCGGTGGTGCCGGAATTCAGAACAATTTCCTCTTCGCTGGCGGCATTCAGAAACTTGGAGACCTTTCCTCGCACAGCCTCATACTTGTCCGTCGCGAGATTAGAAAGGTAGTGTAAGCCTCTATGAACATTTGCATATTCCATAGCGTAAGCATTGGAAATCGCATCAATCACCACTTGAGGCTTTTGGGCCGATGCTCCGTTGTCCAAATAGACAAGCGGCTTGTTATTCACCTCCCGACTCAGGATCGGAAAATCAGCACGGATCTTGTTGACGTCATACATGTCAGGACATCCCAATAGAGGTCGCCGCACCCAGCGACAGAAGCAGTGTCATTCCAACGGTCATGCCCAGCATGGTGATCAACACCAGCATCACGGACTTACCCAGGCTGTTAAAGCCATGGATCACGTTGATGAAATTCAAAACAACCCAGATCGAGTACAGACCAACACCCATAACAAAGATCAAAGCAAGGCCAGGCATTGCCAACATCATCAGCAACGACGCGAGCTGTACCGCAAACCTCATGTATTGCAGCCAGCCTATTGCTAATAACAAGTCGTCAAATCGCCCCCGCCCACCAATTGCGCGCCCTCCCCAATAGAAAGAGAACACCAGTAACACTAGACCGCAGCCAAGGATCGTTGTGTAAAGGAAAGGTGCGGTCAAAAACGGTACGTTCAACTCCGCAGGCGCTGGAATCAGAGTGAGCGTGGCAAAATGCGCTAATGCATTAAGCACAATGCCCAAGGCCATAATCATCCAACCAACGTTACGCGGCACCGGGCGACTCATGAGTGCCACGGCTGCCTCACTTGGGTCACGCACAGTCAGCCAGAAAAGAGCGATGAGTTGCGCTTTCATGCGACCGCCCTACCCGCTTCCATTAAGCCAGAAATCCAGATCCAGAAAAACGCAACAAACCAAAGCGCCCCGACAATGGTCAACGCTGTGCCTTGTCCAATAAAGCCTTCGACAAGCCCAACAAGTAGATACAACGGACCAGTGGAGAGCATCGCCCAGAACAGCGCGAAACGCGCGCCAAAGCTGGATTGCTGGCGGCCAAACGCACGCAGCAACAGATGGGAGACAAACGCCAGCGTGACCGCCATCAGCGGCAACACAAACATCAAGGCAAAGAGGTTGGCGCCCAAAAGAGGATTCAACTCCGTCTGAGCGAAATGAGCCTCGCGTGCTAGAGCAGGCCAACGGGACACAAATATCACGCCACAGGCGGCCATAAGGATCGCGAAGGCACGGTCCTCACGCTCGCCCATCGCCAGACGTCGACCAACCACCGAACGCGGGGAGCGGTAGCTGGCAATAATATCATTCGTCACTGACATCAGCCGCGTCGACGCTCCAACCAGGACTCGAGGCGCCCAATAATCTCATCACGCAACTCTTCGCTTTCGACTTCCTCTACGGCCTCGGCCACGAAAGACATTACCATTAGGTCGGTTGCGATGTCTTTAGGCACACCGCGAGCTCGCAGGTAAAACAACGCGTCCTCGTCGATCGCACCGGATGTCGAGCCGTGCGAACAGGCCACATCATCCGCGTAGATTTCTAGTTCTGGCTTGGCAAGGAATTGGCTGTCTTCATCCAGCAGAAGTGACTGGCTGATCTGATAGCCGTCGGTTTTCTGTGCGCCCGGTTGTACTAGAATCTTGCCCTGAAAAACGCCCGTGGCACCGTTGCGCAGCACCTTCTTGAACACCTGACGACTTTCACAATTCACCGCGTCATGGGTGACAAACACTGTATCGTCGTGATGAAAGTCACCGTCGCCAAGACAAGCGCCGGCCACATGAGCCACGGCATCATCACCGGTCAGCTCAAGCACAGCCTCATTACGCGTCAGACGTCCGTTCACTGTCAGTGTGAAACTTTTGAACACGCTTTCGGTGCCCAGACGGCCAAACAGATGCGTGACTGCGCGGCGCTCGTGGTCACGCCCCTGTGCGCGCACGTGGTGGAAAGCGGCACTGTCTGCCACGTCCACTTCCATAGACTTATTGAACCGCGCCGCCGCTGGACCGTTTTCCAGCACGGTCACCTCGGCCCCCGCATCAAGCTTGATCACATGGTGCAGAACCGCGTCAGAGCTTTCGGCCTTGTGTTGATAAATCAGGTTCACTGGCTTCGCGACTTTGCCGGTCACGTGGATCACGACACCGTCGGTGGCGTAGGCTGTGTTGAACGCCGCCAGAGGGCGCTCAACCGGCACCTGACCTTTAGCTTCAAGTACACCATAGAGCTCTTTGGCCCAGTGAATGTCTTTCTCTACAGCATCCGCCAAACGCTCAATGCTCAGACCTTCACCCGCCAGATCGTCGGACTGATCCTCATCAAACACACCATCAACGAAGACCACTTTGATCCGATCAAACCTGTCAAATAGAGGCGCCTCACCGGTCTCATACACTGCCGCAGCAGGCGCATCTGCCTGTGTCAGTGTGTCCGGACGGGTGTATTTCCAATACTCGTCTCGACGCTCCGGAAGACCCATCTCACGCAAACGGCTCAAAGTAGCCTCACGCGTTTCAGCGGCCCACTGACCGCTCGACGGAACGGTTAACCGGTCCAAACGCGCCGCGGTGGCCTCTTGATTCTTTGCCACGGCCGCCATTATGCGACCTCCGCCAGAATGTCGGCGTAGCCGTTCTTCTCAACTTCCAAAGCCAGCTCAGGACCACCAGTTTTCACAATACGACCATCTGCCATGATATGCACAACGTCTGGTTTGATGTGGTCTAGGAGACGCTGGTAATGGGTGATCACCAGGAAGCCACGGCCTGCATCACGCAATGCGTTCACACCTTCAGAAACCAGCTTCATCGCGTCCACATCCAGACCGGAGTCGGTCTCGTCCAAGATACACATCTTTGGCTCAAGCATCGCCATCTGCAGGATCTCGTTACGCTTCTTCTCACCACCAGAGAAACCAACGTTCACCGGACGCTTCAGCATATCTGCATCGATCTTAAGGGTTTTCGCCTTGGCACGGATTTCTTTTAGGAAGTCCGCCGCAGACAATTCTTCTTCGCCCCGCGCCTTGCGCTGTGCGTTCACCGCCGTGCGCAGGAAAGTCATGTTGCCCACACCAGGAATTTCCACAGGATATTGGAACGCAAGAAAAAGACCTAGCGCCGCGCGCTCTTCCGCTTCCAGCTCCAAAAGGTCCTCGCCACCTAGAGTGGCTTCACCTTCAGTTATCTCATAGCCGTCTTTGCCGGACAAAACATAAGACAGCGTGGACTTACCGGAGCCGTTTGGCCCCATGATTGCGTGCACCTTGCCCGCTTCGACTTTAAGATCTACTCCTTTGAGGATCTGTTTGTCTTCTTCTTCAAGTTTGACCTTCAGGCCTTTGATTTCCAACATGTTCATCTTCCTTCGCGTTTCCACGGGATGCCGCGGCACCCGGTCATATCTTTGTCTGTAGCGCTGCTGATTAAGCGCTCAAATATGTGATCAGCAACATCACACCCATTGCCACAATTCCGCACACGGCCGAGGTCACAAACACTGATCCAGCGATCAGCCCGTCTGTAGAGCCAAGGCGTTTTTTTCGCAGAGCAAAGCCAACGGCGGAGCCGAAAGCGATGCCGGCACCAACGCCAGCGGATTGTTGCATGAGGGCGTGAAGCGTTTCCATTAGCCTACGGAGCCTTCCAACGAGATTGCCACCAGCTGTTGTGCTTCCATGGCAAACTCCATAGGCAGCGCCTGAAGCACCTCCTTAGCAAAACCATTCACAATCAGCGCCACGGCTTCTTCCTCGTCCATGCCACGTTGACGACAGTAGAACATCTGCTCGTCATCCACCTTGGATGTGGTTGCTTCGTGCTCAACGCGGGAAGAGTTGTTCTTCACCTCAATGTACGGCACCGTATGCGCCCCGCATTTGTCGCCAATCAGCAGACTGTCACACTGGGTGTAGTTCCGGCTGTTCTTGGCTTTGGGGTGCATCGAGACCTGACCACGGTAGGTGTTCTGCGCCACACCCGCGCTGATGCCTTTGGAGACAATCCGCGACTTGGTGTTTTTACCCAGATGGATCATCTTCGTGCCCGTGTCGGCTTGCTGGTGATGATTGGTGATCGCAATTGAATAAAACTCACCCTGCGCATCATCACCGCGCAGAATGCAAGACGGGTATTTCCAGGTCACTGCAGAACCAGTTTCTACCTGTGTCCACATGACCTTAGCACGGTCACCGCGACAATCAGCGCGTTTGGTCACAAAGTTGTAGATGCCACCCTTGCCGTTCTCATCACCAGGATACCAGTTCTGAACGGTGGAGTATTTCACTTCCGCATCTTCTTCGATGACAATTTCCACCACAGCCGCGTGCAGCTGAGAGGTGTCACGCTGCGGTGCGGTACAGCCTTCAAGGTACGACACGTAGGAACCTTTGTCCGCAATGATCAGCGTCCTCTCAAACTGGCCGGTGTTTTCCGCGTTGATACGGAAGTAGGTGGACAGCTCCATAGGGCAGCGCACGCCGGGCGGTACGTAAACAAACGACCCGTCGGAGAACACAGCGCTGTTCAAGGTGGCGTAGAAGTTGTCAGACACTGGCACAACAGAACCGAGATACTTTTTCACCAGTTCTGGGTGCTCACGGATTGCCTCAGAAATCGAGCAAAAGATCACGCCCGCCTCTTTCAGCTCTTTCTGGAAGGTCGTGCCCACAGAAACAGAATCAAACACCGCATCAACTGCAACCTTACGGCCTTCAGCCGGTGCATTCTCTGCGCCTTCAACGCCAGCCAAAATCATTTGTTCTTTCAGCGGGATACCGAGCTTTTCGTAAGTGGCCAGCAGCTTAGGATCAACTTCATCCAAGGACTTCGGCTTCTCTTCCATGCTTTTGGGACGCGCATAGTAATACTGGTCCTGGAAATCCACTTCGGGATAGTCCAGCATCGCCCACTCCGGTTCTTCTTTGGTCAGCCAACGCTTATACGCCTCCAACCGCCAGTCGGTCATCCAATCCGGCTCTTCGTTTTTTTCCGAAATCAAACGGACGATGTCCTCGGTCAGCCCTTTTGGGGCATATTCCATCTCGATCTCGGTTTCCCAACCGTATTTGTATTTGCCGCCGACTTCGCGCACGGCATCCACGGTTTCCTGGTCAACACCTTCTTTGACTTGGGTCTGATCAATTGCCGCCATGTGCGTCTCCTGTCTTCTATTTGCGCTCACGCGCGGTGTTTGTTCATCTGAGCCAGCCACTTATCGGCAAAACCCATGACGTCCTGTTCGCTCGTTTGTGGCCCCAAGCTAATCCGAATGGCGCTTGCAGCCGTCATCTCATCATATCCCATCGCGGTCAGCACCTTGCTGGCGCGCACCTTGCCCGAAGAGCACGCCGACCCGGCCGAAATCGCGAAACCCGCCAGATCCATCTGCATGACCTGCGTTTCACCCTTCCAGCCCGGCACCGCAACTGCTGTTGTGTTGGGAAGCCGCTTGGCGCATTTGCCAACGATAATGGCCTCCGGCGCCTCAGCGACCAGCCTCTCTTCCAGTAAATCGCGCAACTGTGCAACCCGATCCCAAACACCATCGGCCAAGTCTTGCGCGGCCGCTTTGGCAGCAGCGGCAAAACCAGCCACTCCAATCACGTTTTCGGTGCCCGCGCGACGACCCATCTCTTGGCCCCCGCCCAAAAGCTGAGCCGGCACTTCGGTGCCACGTTTCACCACCAAAGCCCCAATACCCTTAGGTCCACCCAGTTTGTGAGCAGAGATCAGTGCCATCTGTGCACCGGTCCAGTTAAACGCCACTGGCAGCTTGCCGAACGCTTGTGTCATATCACTGACAGCTACGCCGTCCGGCAAGGTTTGGACCACTCCAGTTTCAGAATTTGCCAGCTGCGCACAGCTCTCTGCCGGATCGTCAATTTTGATCGCGCCATCAGCGCCGACCGCCAAATCGTTTTGCGTCCAAGCGTTTACAGCATCATGTTCAACATTTGCCGCACGCAGCGTCCGTCCTGCCAAAGCCAGCGCCGCCGATTCAGTTGCGCTGCTTGTAAAGACAACATCGGCTCCGTCCGCGCCGAAAGCTGAAGCAATCTCGCCACGCGCGCGCTCTAGGATCGACTTTGCCTTTCGCCCCTCCAAATGCACGGAAGATGGGTTACCAAAGACATCCATCGCCGAAATCATCGCGTCTCGCGCCTCAGGGCGTAGAGGCGTAGTCGCATTATGATCCAAATAGGCGCGCATCAGGCGTCCTCGTCCGCCACTTCGTCAACCACAGAAAACAACGTGGGGACGGCAGGGCATGGCGCCAGATCGTTCTCGACGATATCGGACAAACGAGTCTGATGGAGGAACACGTAGACATGCGCCGACAAACCTTCCCACAACCGATTTGCCATCGACTGCGCACGAGATCCGCTGGACCCACCACTGGCCCCGGCCCCAGTATGCAGCGCCGATACTGTTTCATCCACGGCCGCCAGAATGTCTGCCACCCGAATCTCTGATTTCGAACGCGCCAACCGATAACCACCACCCGGACCGCGGACGGACACTACAAGCTCAGCCCTGCGCAATTTTACAAACAGCTGCTCCAAATACGGTAACGAAATACTCTGACGCTTGGAAATTTCACTCAGGCTAACCAGACCTTCAGGTGGCTGCAGAGCAATATCTGCCAAAGCAACCACGGCATAGCGGCCTTTTGTCGACAGTTTCATGGTACACCCCTTCGAATTGATTGACCTCAGCCATGCATGTGCTTAAGTCGCTAGAACCGAAACGGCCCGTAAGCCGTTTTACTATTTAGAAGCGTTCTAAGGTGACAGAGCAAATTCGTCAAGAATTGGTTCTTACCTTTTAAGGGAGAAAAGCGACAAATATGCCTGAGGTGATTTTTCCGGGACCAGAAGGCCGCCTCGAAGGCCGCTACCACCCACAAAAAGAAAAAGACGCGCCGATCGCGATTGTGCTGCATCCACACCCGCAATTTGGCGGCACGATGAACAACAAGGTTGTCTACAACCTGCACTACGCTTTCTACAATATGGGATTCACTGTTCTGCGGTTCAATTTCCGCGGCGTCGGTCGATCTCAAGGGGAATACGATCAGGGCGTTGGCGAGCTGTCCGATGCGGCTTCTGCGCTTGACTACCTGCAGTCCATGAATACCAACTCCAAGCACTGTTGGGTTGCTGGTTTCTCATTTGGTGCCTGGATCGGCATGCAGCTTTTGATGCGTCGCCCGGAAATTACTGGCTTCATATCGGTGGCCCCTCCAGCCAACATGTACGACTTTTCATTCTTGGCGCCCTGCCCTAGCTCAGGCCTTATCCTGAACGGCACAGCTGATCGCGTTGCGCCGCCCGCTGACACGCACACACTCGTGAACAAGCTACATGAGCAAAAGGGCATTACAATCACGCATACGGAAATCGAAGGGTCTGGACACTTCTTTGAGACCGACGAATACATGGATCAGATGACTGGTACCGTCTCCGATTATGTGAAACGCCGCTTGACCGAAAATAGTCGCTAATGAGCACACTGGACACGCTGGCCTCCAAGCTCGCCGAAGACACGATCAAAGCCCAAAAAGAACTGGGAGATGAGCGTCTGTTTATGGAAGTCAGTGCGGTCCTGGGCGCATCATCCCAGTCACTCGAAGAGGCGTTCCTCACCGAAGTGCGTATGCGCATGTCAGAAGAAAAAGGCCGGGCCTTTTTGATCACTAAAGTCAAAGAAGCTCGTGCCATGAAATCTGCTGAGACCAAAGAATGAGCGACCGCCTCGCCGCGCAAATCGCCTTTCTCACTGAAGCCGATAAGCTGAAATCCGTCTATCGTGCAACCAATGTGCTCGACGGACACCGCAAAGAAGACAGCGGCAGTCACAGCTGGCACATCGCGCTCTACGCACTTATCCTGTCTGAACACGCCAAAATGGACATCAATATGGATCGCGTGATCCGCATGCTGCTGATCCATGATCTGGTGGAGATTGATGTTGGCGACAGCCCAATCCATGGCGATCACGACATCGCAACCATAGAAGCGGCCGAAAGTGCCGCGGCAGACCGTATATTTGGCCTTCTTCCAGAAGATCAAGCCGGTGAGTTGCGCGCCCTGTGGGACGAGTTTGAAGCCGCAGAAAGCGATGACGCCGTCTTTGCCAAAAGCATTGACCGCGTACAGCCAGTGATTGGTAATCTTGAAACCAATGGTGGCACTTGGCCGGAATACAACGTCACGCGTGACCAACTTGAGGATCGCGTTGGCTGGAAAGTTGCCAAGGGCGCCCCTGCGATTTGGGATCATCTCAAAGCGCGAATTGCCAAGTGGTTTTCCGAAAACGGCTAACTCAGAAACACTGCGGCCAACCATAGCCCCAGCGCCACGGCAAACCTGAGCACGGCAAGCCCCCCACTCGAACAGCCTCATACATGCGATTGGCCACGAAATAGATGGCTGTAACAACGTCTTCCGATGTGCTTTCGTATTGTAACGCCAAAGTCTCAGCTTGCGCATCCGCCACGCTCTGGACGCACATGCGCAGCTCTTCATCCGCTTTTAAACGCGCGAAAAATCCAGCTTCTGCATTCGAATTCTCTCCGCCCAGATGATAAGCTCGATCATGCTCCACACAACAGTCGTGCCACGGCGCCTCATGCTCAAACACCCGAGCAAACCATGGAAAAGCACGCGCCATTGAACCCCAAGCCGCCGACATGCCGCCGGAACATCCATCTGTTGTAAATGGCACCAAGGCAGCGGGGGCATCCTCACGCAACGCCTGCAATCGGCTATGCCGCCAGACTTCCACTTTCGCTGACCAGCCGAGGCCCTCACTTGAGCTCTGCGCCGTAACCGACCCACCTAAAACGAAAATTGCGCCGAAAATTGCACAAGAGTTACTGAACCTCATCGTCACCTCGATGCGGCACATCCAGCCCAATCCTCCCCGCCAACCCAAGCACCAACCGCTCCACACCACTGAGCGTTTTGCGATCCGCAAGCACTTGTCGCGCCAGCGCAGGCTCATCCGTGATCAATCCGTCCACGCCAAACGACAACATGCCCGACATCGACAGCGCGTCGTTTACGGTCCACACATAAACTTCCTTGCCAACATCCTGCGAGCCTCGCACCAACTGTCGCGACATGGTGGCGCTGTTCACCGCAAGGAAATCCGCATCCAGATCCCACATGTTTCCAAGAGATGCCGATGCTAGCAACCCGACATTCCACTCGGGACGAAGCTTGCGCATCTTGGCCACGGCGTCCGCCTTTAAAGACATGATCTTTACCTGATCGTCCATTTCTGTGGCTTCGACAATATCGATCACCCGCTGCTCCAAGTCCTCGTCGTGGCCGTAGTATTTCAACTCGATCACCACACCAGACTTGTCTTTGGCCGCAAGTAACACTTCTTCCAAGGTGGCTGTGCGCTCTGCCACAAAAGAGGGATCAAACCAGCTGCCAATATCGATGGCCTTCAGGTCTGCCAAAGTCGCATCCCAGATCTTTAACGGATTGCCCGCAACCTTCATGAAGTCGCTGTCATGCACAACAACCACCGCACCATCGACAGTTTCCTGCACGTCGATCTCGACCCAATCCGCCTGATCCTCAACCGCACGTGTCACCGCAGCCATGGTGTTTTCCGGCGCGGCAGCGGAGGCACCACGATGGGCGATCACTGCCACAGGCCGATCCTGATCCACCTTAAGCAACTCCGCGACGCCAAAGCCGCCCAAAATAGTCACAACCGCCGCAACCGCGACCAAGCCGCCCAAAACCCCCTTTGGTACTTCTCGCTTTTCTCCGCCGTCCGGCCACCCCGCAAACCCCATAAAGGCCACGGCCAGAGCTCCAGTGGTGAATGAGGTCAGCACCAGGCTCAACCCCGCCCACAGTGCGGTGGAGAGCAACAGGAACGCCGCCAGGCCTTTGAGCCCAAAGGGGACAAAATTCAGGCCCAACTGGATTACAACCCCGACAACAAACAACACGGCGCCGCCAATAACTGCCCCCAGCGCGACCCAAATTACCAAGCGCATAAGAAACGTCAGACGGCGCCCCGCCATCTGGGACTGGCTTTCACGCAAAGCCTCACCTGCCCGCTGCCCGTCAAACACGACAAGCGGCAAGGCCAATACCCAGCCCAACGTGCGCCAGAGAACCAACGCCATCATCGTCGCCAATGCGATGCCGCAAACCACCACGGTCTGCACAAATTCGGGCGGATGAAAGCTAAGGTAGTAGTTGATGTCGTATTCCGTCATCCAAGAGAAAAAGGCCCAACCGCAGACCGCCAAAAACGGTAAGCACATCAACAACAACCTTATGCAGAATTGCACCGCCAACCCAAGCACAGCCGGTATGCGTGGCAGAACTACCGCCACACCGTCCAAAAACACATGTGATTTCCCAACCCGATCTCGCAGCGCCACCGCCATCATGAACGAGACATCCAGCGTCAGCAGCACCAACGCCATGCCTGCGATCACCAATCCGGCAACAAACCCCACAGGGGAGAGTAAGAACACTGCGATGTCAAAATCTGCCAACGCAGGTTTGCCAGAAAACGTGAGCGCCAGATGCACAGTAGCCGCCATCAGCGGCGCAAAGGCCGCGGCCAGCAGGATATTGAACACCAGATGTGCCTGGATAAACGGCCAGCGCAAACGCCAGGCCACTCCAAAACACCGCACCACCTCTGACATCGCCTGTTTCACAGCCACACTCCAACACCCGTTTAACGTGACCCTAACGACATCCTGCTTTGTGGTCGAGAACCCGCGACATTTTGCCAAAAACAATTGTCATGCTACGTTTCGCGCAACAAAAATTCGCGCCCAAGTCAAACTGTATACAATCGCATACAAAGCCTTCCCTTGGGGACTAAATTCCCGTAGGACAGGCGCCAAATACGACTCGGTTCACAGGAGACCCCCATGACCAAGATCAAAGTGGATAACCCAATCGTCGAAATGGACGGCGATGAAATGACCCGCATCATGTGGCAGTTCATTAAAGACAAATTGATCCTGCCCTACCTTGATCTCGACCTGCTCTACTACGATCTGGGAATCGAAGAGCGTGACCGCACTGAAGACCAGATCACCATTGACGCTGCTGAAAAGACCAAAGAAGTCGGAGTTGCGGTGAAATGCGCCACCATCACTCCTGACGAACAGCGCGTCGAAGAATTTGGCCTCAAAAAGATGTGGCGTTCACCAAACGGTACCATCCGCAACATCCTTGGCGGTGTTGTTTTCCGCCAACCTATCATCTGCCGCAATGTACCTCGTCTGGTGCCAGGCTGGACCTCTCCAATTGTTGTTGGGCGTCATGCATTCGGTGACCAGTACAAGGCCACAGATTTCACCTTCCCGGGCGCTGGCAAGCTGACTATGAAATTTGTTGGCGAAGACGGCACCGTGATCGAAAAAGAAGTCTATGACGCGCCGTCCGCCGGTGTGTATCAGGCGATGTACAACCTCGACAACTCGATCATTGACTTCGCCCGCGCCTCGCTCAACTACGGCCTGAACCTCGGCTGGCCAGTATATCTTTCCACCAAAAACACAATCTTGAAGGCCTATGATGGTCGTTTCAAAGATCTATTCCAAAAGGTGTTTGAGGAAGAGTTCGAAGAGAAGTTCAAAGAAGCCGGAATTTGGTATGAACACCGCCTGATCGACGACATGGTCGCCTGCGCCATGAAGTGGAACGGCAAGTTTGTCTGGGCCTGTAAAAACTACGACGGCGACGTACAGTCCGACACCGTCGCACAGGGCTTCGGCTCGCTTGGCTTGATGACCTCGCAGTTGATGACGCCCGATGGAAAGATTGTCGAGGCTGAAGCGGCCCACGGCACCGTGACGCGCCACTATCGACAGCACCAGAAAGGCGAAGCCACCTCCACCAACTCGATCGCATCGATCTATGCTTGGACAGGCGGCCTGAAGCACCGTGCGAAACTGGACAACAACATCGCCCTGCGCGCCTTTGCCGAAACGTTGGAGCGGGTGATCATCGAAACCGTCGAAGGCGGATACATGACCAAAGACCTCGCTTTGCTGGTTGGTCCGGACCAAGGCTGGCTCACCACCATGGGATTCCTTGAGAAGATCGACGAGAACTTGAACAAAGCGCTTGCTGGCTAAAGACTTAGACAAATCTCCTAGGGCGCGTCCGCTGCGCCCTAGGACTTTCATCACCATCTATCAGCTAGACCTCCAGCGCATAGCGGCCTTGCGCCGTCCCCTCTAGACAGCTCCGCTGTGCTGCGGCAAATCCTGAACATGGTAAGTTTTATTGAATCCCCGAGCCCTGAGAAACACAGCCTTTTCGACGATATTCAAGGATTGATCGTCGGCACGCTTCTTGTCTCACTTGCAGTAGAGTTCTTGCAAGCATGCGACTTGTTCACAGGCCAAATCGCCGGCCTTTCTTTGGTCACCGCCAAGGCTACGGGAATGAGCTTTGGTGCAGTATTTTTCCTTATGAACTTACCGTTCTATCTCATCGCGTATCTTCGTATGGGGCCAGCTTTTACGCTTAAAACTTTTGCCGCCGTCGGCCTTCTTTCAATCTGGAGTGCCATCCTCCCCAATTTCTTCACCCTATCAGACGTGCATCCTTTGCTTGGCGCTGCGTTAGCCGGTGTGACCGCTGGCGCAGGCCTCATCGTCCTCTTTCGCCACGGCGCCACTTTAGGGGGCGTCGGTATCGTGGCGGTCTGGCTTCAAGACACAAAAGGCATCAAAGCTGGCTGGGTCCAACTCGGATTTGACGTGCTCGTGTTTGCCGTGGCGTTGTCGTTTTTTGACCTCAACGCGGTCGTCTTCTCGCTCGTCGGGGCTGCGATTACCAATATAATGATTGCAACAAATCATCGTCGCGATCGTTATATCGCGCGCTAACCTCCAGGGACGCGCATGCCTAAAGCCTATCTGATCCTTCTGGTCGCCGTTGTGTTTGAAACCATCGGCACGGCCGCGCTGCAAGCCAGCCAGCAATTCACTAAACCCATACCCTCGATCATTGTGGTAATCGGCTATGGCCTTGCCTTCTACATGATGGCGCAAACCTTACGCTATTTGCCGGTGGGCATCACCTATGCTGTCTGGTCTGGCCTTGGCATCATCTCCATATCCATTATCGCCTATTTTGCCTTTGGTCAGAAACTCGATTTGGCTGCGATCCTCGGAATGGGGCTGATTGTTGCCGGAATACTCGTGATAAACTTGTTTTCTAAGACTGCCGTTCACTAACTAGTATGAAAGGGCTGGCCTTTTGCGACAACGCGCGTTAGGGCGAGCGCGAACAGGAAAGGCTGCCCTTATGGATCTTCGCAATATCGCCATCATCGCCCACGTTGACCACGGCAAAACCACGCTTGTGGATGAGCTGCTGAAACAGTCGGGCGCATTCCGGGAAAACCAGGAAGTGGCCGAGCGCGCCATGGACAGCGACGCGTTGGAGCGTGAGCGTGGCATCACCATCTTTGCCAAGCCGACCAGCGTTGAATGGAAAGGCACCCGCATCAACATCGTGGACACACCGGGCCATGCCGACTTTGGCGGCGAAGTGGAACGTATCCTTTCGATGGTTGACGGTGTTGTTCTGTTGGTTGACGCAGCCGAAGGTCCGATGCCTCAGACTAAATTTGTAACCTCCAAAGCACTGGCTTTGGGTCTGCGCCCTATTGTAGTGCTCAACAAAGTTGACAAGCCAGACGCTGAACCCGACCGCGCCTTGGACGAGTGTTTTGACCTCTTTGCGTCCCTAGATGCCAACGATGACCAGCTCGAATTTCCACACATGTATGCCTCTGGCCGCAACGGTTGGGCGGATGCGGAGCTCGACGGTCCTCGCCAAGACTTGCACGCATTGTTCAACCTGATCGTGAACCACGTTCCGGAGCCAAAGCAGGTTCACAAACAAGAAGACGATTTCCGCATGCTGGCCACCACTTTGGGTTCCGATCCATTTGTTGGCCGCATCCTGACTGGTCGTGTTGAATCCGGCACCCTAAAAGTGGGCGCTACTGTTCAGGCTCTGACCCGCATTGGTCAAAAAATCGAGCAGTTCCGCGTTACCAAAATCCAGGCGTTCCGTGGCCTTGCACAGCAAGACATTGAGGAAGCACAGGCTGGTGACATCGTGTCCATCGCGGGTATGGCCAAAGCCACCGTGGCTGACACCATCTGCGCACTTGCTGTGGAAGAGCCTCTCGAAGCACAGCCGATTGATCCGCCCACCATCACCGTGACCTTTGGTATTAACGACAGCCCCCTAGCTGGACGTGACGGCAAAAAGGTGCAGTCGCGCGTCATTCGTGACCGCTTGATGAAAGAAGCTGAATCCAACGTAGCGATCAAAATCGCGGACACGCCCGGCGGCGAAGCGTTTGAAGTTTCCGGTCGAGGCGAACTTCAGATGGGTGTTCTGATCGAAAACATGCGTCGCGAAGGCTTTGAGTTGTCGATCTCTCGTCCACAGGTGATCATGCGCGAAGAGGACGGCCAAAAGGTCGAGCCAATCGAAGAAGCGACGATCGACGTGGATGACGAATACTCCGGTGCCGTGATTGAGAAACTGACCGGCGCTCGCAAAGGCGAACTTGTGGAGATGCGTCCAGCTGGAGCGGGCAAAACCCGCATCATCGCGCATGTGCCGTCCCGAGGCTTGATCGGCTATCATGGTGAATTCTTGACCGACACCCGCGGAACAGGCGTTCTGAACCGCGTATTCCACGGCTGGGCTCCTTATAAGGGCGCCATCGCAGGCCGCCGCGCAGGTGTGCTGATCTCAATGGAAAACGGCTCCTCAGTGGCGTTTGCACTGTGGAACCTCGAAGACCGCGGCAAAATGATGATCGGTGCGCAGGCCGACGTCTATACCGGCATGATCATCGGCGAGCACAGCCGTGAGAACGACCTCGAAGTGAACCCGCTGAAAGGTAAGAAACTCACCAACGTGCGGGCATCCGGCACCGACGAAGCGGTCCGCCTGACCACACCAATGACGCTCTCGCTCGAAGAAGCTATTGCCTACATCAACGATGATGAGCTTGTTGAGGTGACACCAAATAACGTACGCCTACGCAAACGCTACCTTGACCCACATGAGCGCAAGCGCATGGCCAAGCAGATTGGCTGATAGATGACAAAACGCCGGGGTCCTGCCCCGGCGTTTTTCTTTGACATTTCCCTTGAGTAGATTGCGAAACTGTTTGAAGCTTGGGCAATGCCTTTTTGGAAACTTCCCCATAGTCTCATGTTCTCACGCCTGCTCTCTCTTTTCATCGCTTGTCTTTTTCTATCTATCAGCGCACAATTGCACGCCCAGACCGGCGGTTTTGATTTCTCCGGAACCGCCTCTCTAATCAAACGCGCCGCGCCTCAACAAATTGGCGTTGGAATCAGCATCGACCAAATCACGTTTGTCGATCAGCAGTCCGAGAACTTTGGCGTGGTTGGCACGATCTTCCTTAAGGCCGACTACCCCGAGTTTGCTTTTGACGCGGCCTCGCATGGAAGTGACGTGAAAACTTTCAGTAATGCCGCCTTCCGCAAGCTTCTGGACGAAGCAGGGTCACAGCCCCCTTATTTCATCCTGCGTAATCAGCAAGGCCGCCGTTTCACCCAGCAAGTTTCAGTGCTGCTCAAAGACACCGGGGTGGCCACCTACGCCGAACGTTTCACCGCTACACTCCAAGCCCCGCACTTCAACTTCAAACGCTATCCATTTGATACACAAGAATTCTACGTAGAAATCTCATCAATGCTGTCGCTTGACTATGTCGAATTTTATCCTTTGGAAGAGCAAAGTGGCATGGGAGATCTGCTAGGCGAAGAGGAGTGGATTCTGTCCAACGCATCCCTGGAACGTCGCTCTGTGAGTGGCATCGGCGGAGCCGACACAACCATGGTGGCGCTCCGCTTTGAGGGCAAGCGCCACGTGCAATACTACGTTCTTCGCATCTTGTTGCCTCTGCTGATTATCCTTTTTGTCAGCTGGGCTACCTTCTTCCTCGAAGAGTACCGCCGCCGCATAGATATGGCCTCTGCCAACCTGCTTGTGTTTGTCGCTTTCAACTTTGCCATCTCCACTATGCTGCCCAAACTCGGCTACCTGACGTTCATGGACTCATTGCTGGTTGGCATGTTTTTGATCACCGGCTCCATCGTTCTGGTGAACATCGCGCTGCGCCGTCTAAAAACGTCCGGCCGCGAAGATCTTGCCCGAAAAATCGACAGTTACCTCGTGATCTGGATCTTCCCCATCCTGCACGCGATCTTCCTGTTCTGGGCCGTGAAATTCTTCTTGGTTTGACGGATCAACTGAGCGGACGGAACGGTTCTATCTCGTAACTGCCGTCTTTGCGGAAACGACAGAACGACCCTGCCGGAATTTCTTCCCAGCCCTCTTCCGCTTCTACCAACGGCTCACTCACGACTGCTCGACCAGAGCGTCGGTCACTGGCACGATGATACACTGTTGGCGCCCGGTCATCTGAAGCATATCTCACCGCGTAAAGTGTTTCGCCGTCGCTGAACGCTGCTGCCAGGCGCATATGGGGTGTAGTGCCCCGCTCACGGCTCATACGCTCCAGAATACCAACAGCTATCTGCATGGCCTCCTTAGGGTGCTCGTCCATGCCCTCTGTCAGCCCCATTAGGAACAAAACCTCGCTGTCGGTCGCGCCTTTGCGCTCTTGATACAGCTCATCTGGGATCAACATGTCTGCGCGACGCCGAAAGGTCTCAAATCCCCCAACCTGACCGTTGTGCATGAACGACCACTTCCGAACTGCGAAGGGATGACAGTTGTTACGGCTAGTGGCTGTACCCGTAGAAGCACGCACGTGTGCCAGAAACAACCCAGACTTAACCTGTGCCGTCAACGATTTCAGGTTTGGGTCTGACCACGCTGGCAAAATGTCCCGATACAGCCCCGGTTCCGGCCGACTGCCATACCACGCCAACCCAACACCATCACCGTTAGTCTGTGTCTTGCATTCAGTCGCTTGCATACTTTGCTGAATCAATGAGTGATCCGGCCGTGTTACGACGTCCTCAAGGAAACATGGTTCCCCAACATAAGCGGCCCAGCGACACATTCGGATATTCTCCCCACTTCAGATCCCGACCCAAAAAGACAGGATAAGTATTCAACGGCACGTATAAGCGATACTTGCGCGGGATAGAAGTGCGTTTTTTACTTGCTTTCTGGAATTTCCGCCTACCTCAATACGGATACGCAGGATTTCTTCCTTCAAGCACCCTAAATCGTGGCTCGTACAAATATAGGTAAAACCCCGAAACTGACAGTCCGAACAGAGCGCAAGCCGTGCCAGAGACAACCTCCTTCGGCTACCCAAGAAGAAGACTGCAAGTTCGGGCTCTCACCGAAATGATGGCAATCCCAGTGTTGGCTCTGGGCACCAGCAGAATAGCCTTTATATCTGTTCCCGACTCGGTTACATCGAAACCAACGCGCGTCATACCAACAAAGTGATCGTATTCCCGCTCACCAAGGATGATGCCATCATCACCCAGCAATCGAAAAGTAACAGAAATTCCTTTTTGTGTTTCCTGCTCGGGCTCTTCTGCCCAAAATTCCACGCCGATTTGGCACGCAGGCTCCTTTAGCCAAACTGCAAGTGGATGTGCCGTCAAATCGTGGTCTCTCCAATCTGTGGAGGGGAGCCGTGCTGTTAGTCCTGGTCTCGTAGATACTTTGGCGTTGATCGCCAGCAAACCACCGGGCTTTTTTATGACGGCAAGGTTATCATCGACACGCACCAACTCCGTACCAATGGCAATTCCGGCAGCATAAGCGGGTGCATCATAAATTTGCCCCCTGTGCCAAATCCCATCAACCGGCAGTATTCGAGTCGTGGCCCCCTCGATCCTATCGATCGGAAAGTCTTGGACCAAATCAGCAAGGGCTATAGACGATGTCCATAGCCCCAAAAACGCCACCCAAGTGAACTTATTCACTGGTTTCCACGACCATCAACTCACGCTCACTTGCGCCGCGCGCATGGTTCAGCGCTTCTTGATACTCGGGGCTGTGATAACAAGCCACCGCTGTATCGACATCTGGGAACCGAGCCACGACATTACGCGGCCGCTCGTTGCCTTCCAACTGCACAAATTTACCGCCACGCGCGATAAACTCGCCACCATGTTTGGTTATCGCCGGGCCTGCAAGCTCCGCGTATTTTCCGTAAGCGTCCGCATCAGTCACGGTCACATGTGCAATCCAAAGTGCGCCCATCTGGCTCTCCAATCCAATTATCCTGCCCGACACTCTACGTAATTTGTCGGACAGGCCAAGAAGATATTGACCAGATGGTCAGCCTGCAATCACGGCTTCGGCCGCGGCAAACGCGTCGTGCGCTTTGGACGCATCTTTGGCCCCACCTTGGGCCATGTCAGGACGACCGCCGCCGCCCTTGCCACCCATGGGGCCAACTGCTGCGCGGACCAAATCGACAGCACTCAATTCGTTTTTGAGGTCATCGGTCACACCTGCGGCAACAGCAACTTTGCCATCGGTGTCTGCCACCAACAAAACAGCGCCGCTTTCCAGGCGCGCCTTGTGCTCATCAATCAGCGGCGGAAGGTCTTTTCCGGAGACACCAGAGAGAACCTGCGCAAAGAATTTCACGCCGTTGATCTCTTTGGCCTCCGGGCCAGCCCCCTGCCCGGCACCACCAGACATCGCCAATTCCCGACGCAGTGTGGCCACTTCATTCTGAAGTGCTTTACGCTCTTCAAGCAGAGCCTTCACCCGGTCCAAGATATCCGCAGGCTGCGCCTTCAACGTACCTGCCATTTCCGCAACCCGTTTGGCTTCCCGTGCGAGATGTTCAAACGCCACTTCACCAGTCAACGCTTCGATCCGACGTACGCCAGCCGAGGATGCGCTGTCCGACAGCAAGACAAACACACCAATGTCGCCGGTCTGCTTTACATGCGTGCCACCACAAAGTTCGATGGAATAAGTGTCGCCGTTCTGACCCTTGCCAGTATTGGCGCGGCCCATGGAAACAACACGCACTTCATCGCCATATTTCTCACCAAACAATGCCTGCGCACCAATCCCGCGTGCATCATCCGGTGTCATCACGCGGGTTTCCACCGGAGTATTCTGACGGATGTATGCATTCACGTCCAAGCCAACCTGGCTCAACTCTTCCGGGCTCAGCGCCTTGTTATGGCTAAAGTCAAATCGCAGGCGATCATCCGCATTGAGCGACCCACGCTGTGCCACGTGATCGCCAAGAGACTCGCGTAGGGCTTCATGCAGCAAGTGCGTTGCGGAGTGGTTCGCGCGAATGGACGTACGGCGCCCGTGGTCCACGATCATCGCCACGGGATCGCCCTTTGAAATGGTCCCACGTGCCACTTTTGCCAAATGCGCGACCAACTTACCATCAGCAAACTTCTGCACCTCAGAAACATGGGCCAGCTCATCGCGGTTTTCCAACCGCTCCACCAATCCGTGGTCCGCTACCTGGCCACCACTTTCGGCATAAAATGGCGTCTGGTTCATCACCAGCCAGCCTTCTTCACCTTCGGCCAGCGCATCCACTAAAGCGCCATCTTTCATGATGGCCTGCACCTGACCTTCGGCGGTCTCGGTGTCATAGCCAAGGAACTCAGATGCGCCATTTTCGTCCGCAACATCAAACCAAACAGAGTTTTCTGCTGTATCGCCGGACCCTTTGTGGGCAGCGCGGGCTTTGGCCTTTTGCTCCGCCATCGCTATGTCAAACCCGTCGGTGTCGACCTCACGGCCCTTCTCACGCAGCGCGTCCTGCGTCAGATCCAGCGGAAACCCATAGGTGTCGTACAGCTTAAACGCCGCAGCACCGTCCAATGGCGCGCCTTCTGCCAAGCCATCCAACTCGTCATCCAGAAGCTTCAGGCCACGATCCAAGGTTTGCTTAAACTTGGTCTCTTCCTGTTTAAGCGTTTCTTCGATCAACGCCTGTGCTTGTCCCAGCTCTGGGTACGCCTGCCCCATCTGTTGAACCAGAGACGGCACCAACTGATGCATCACAGGATCTTTGGCTCCCAACAGGTGCGCGTGGCGCATCGCGCGACGCATGATCCGACGCAGCACATAGCCACGCCCATCATTTGACGGCATCACGCCATCTGCCATTAGGAAAGATGTGGAGCGAAGATGATCCGCAATCACACGGTGATGCACATTCTGATCCCCATAAGGATCAGTGGACGTGACATGAGCCGAGGATTCAATCAGTGCCTTGAACAAATCAGTGTCGTAGTTGTCATGGCTGCCCTGCAACAATGCGCCAATCCGCTCCAGCCCCATACCAGTGTCAATCGACTGCATGTCCAACGCCTTCATCGAGCCGTCTTCAAACTGCTCGTTCTGCATGAACACCACATTCCAGATCTCAATGAAGCGGTCGCCATCTTCTTCAGGTGAACCGGGAGGGCCGCCCCAAATGTGTTCGCCGTGGTCGTAGAAAATCTCGGTGCACGGGCCACAAGGTCCGGTTGGTCCCATTTGCCAGAAGTTATCCGACGTCGCGATGCGGATGATCCGGTCTTCTGGAACGCCAATTTTCTTCCAGATGTCATAGGCTTCATCGTCGGTGTGGTAAACCGTCACGTAGAGCCGTTTGGGATCGATGCCAAATTCTTTAGTGATCAGGTTCCAAGCGAACGGAATGGCCTCTTCTTTGAAGTAATTGCCAAACGAGAAGTTGCCGAGCATCTCAAAAAACGTGTGGTGACGCGCCGTATAGCCCACGTTGTCCAAGTCATTGTGCTTACCGCCGGCACGCACACATTTTTGCGACGTTGTAGCGCGTTGGTAGTCACGCTTCTCCACGCCAGTGAAAAGGTTTTTGAACTGCACCATGCCGGAGTTCACAAACATCAGCGTTGGGTCATTGCGCGGCACCAGCGGGCTGGACTCCACAATCTCATGGCCGTGTTGGGCGAAGTAGTTCAGAAAAGTCGACCGGATGTCGTTTAGGCTGGCCATGAGCAGATCTCTTAACGTGGGTTTCGGTATCGAAGCGGGTGTATAACCCCCACGCCCGCCTGTCCACACAGCAATAGGCCTAAGCTAGTGCATCAAAGGCAAAATGCCTCGCCTGACCGATTGTCAAGCAATCAAACCTTGCGCAATTTATCCCCGGTACCGATCACGCCATCTTGCTCAACGCTGCACAAAAGACCACGCAATCGAAGCGCGCGATGTTCTGGGGCGCGTATCCAATCAAACGCATCGGACCCGTAGCGTGCTTTCCATTTCACGCAGGCATCGTTGAAAACGTCGGAAACACGCAACACTGCGGAGCCGACCGTCAACAACTGACCGTGTGGCAAATTGCTCTCAGAAGTATCTATATCGGCGGCAAAGGTGTCTCCGGGGTGCAATGCGTCCTCTTCAGACGACCACACCAAATCCAACACGCGCTGCGGAATGATGCACACTTGAATCCCTGGGTGGGGAGTGCCGTCAATCGTGCGCAACCACGGTTGGGTCGCCCAACGCTCACCCGGAATGCCCTGCGCTTTGGTCAGCCTGATTTCATCTACAAACCGCCGCGTGTTTCGTACAGGACGCAGGCACAAATGCGAAATGGCCGCCCCGTCTTTCGGAGCGGCCAGCACATGCGGTAAAGCTCGCATTAGGTCTTCGGAAGACGGCGTCAATCTTCCAACAACTCTTCGTCACCCGGCGGCATATCAAAGTCCAGCCCATGCGCAGCGCGAATTTTATCCTCGATCTCATAGGCCATGCGAGTATTCTCTTTAAGGAAAGTCTTGGCATTCTCACGCCCTTGGCCAATGCGCTCATCACCGTAGCTGAACCAACTACCCGATTTTTCCACCACGCCAGCTTTTACGCCCAGATCAAGCAATTCTCCCATCTTGGAAATGCCTTCACCATACATGATGTCAAACTCAACCTGTTTGAAGGGAGGCGCCACTTTATTTTTAACAACCTACACGCGAGTTGCGTTACCAACCACTTCATCGCGATCTTTCAACGCACCGATCCGGCGGATATCCAGACGTACGGAGCTATAGAATTTGAGCGCGTTGCCACCGGTAGTCGTTTCTGGCGATCCAAACATCACGCCAATTTTCATCCGGATTTGGTTGATGAAAATCACCATGCAATTCGAGCGCGCAATGGAACCGGTCAATTTGCGCATCGCTTGGCTCATCAGGCGAGCTTGCACACCCACACTGCTGTCGCCCATGTCCCCTTCCAGTTCGGACTTCGGCGTCAGTGCAGCAACCGAATCGACCACCACCATGTTCACCGCACCTGAACGCACCAGCGTATCGGTGATTTCGAGCGCCTGCTCACCTGTGTCCGGCTGTGAAATCAGCAGTTCATCCAAGTTCACGCCAAGTTTTTTGGCGTACTGCGGGTCCAGAGCGTGTTCCGCATCCACAAAGGCACAAACGCCACCCTTCTTCTGTTCCTCTGCAATACAATGCAGCGTCAGAGTGGTTTTACCGGAACTTTCCGGACCATAAATTTCAATAATCCGCCCTTTTGGCAAACCACCAATTCCAAGCGCAATATCCAGGCTCAACGAGCCGGTTGAGGTTGACTCGATCTCTTGTGCGGGATTGTCCGCGCCAAGTTTCATGATCGAGCCTTTTCCGAACTGCCGTTCGATCTGGGCCAGCGCGCTATCTAGCGCTTTCTGTTTGTCTGGGGATGAGGATTTCTTTGAGGTCATTGTCAAAAGATCTGCCGTTGCCATTTGCTTGGTTCCTTATTCCACACCCGCGCGCGGGCGGCAATCACTGCCTGTGTTCACCTCTTGTTCCAAAAGCTTATGAGATCAAAAGGAGAACAAATCAAGAGAAAATAATAGGAACATTTTTCATCCCATTCAGTTAAGAAGTGGTTTACAACAAATAAACAACTTGAACGAAACAACACCAAGGGCTCGCAAATGCTTGTTTTCTGGAGACAAAAACTGGTATTTCTATCCGTTCCCAAAACCGGAACAACAGCCATTGAAACCGCTTTGGCCTCGTCCGCTGATATGATGATTTCTAATCCACCAGAACTGAAACATGCCCCGGTGTACCGCTATAACCGCTTTTTTCGTCCGATGTTTGAACGTGCGTGTAACGCCAGTGATCTCGAGTTAATGGCTGTAATGCGAGAACCAGTTAGCTGGCTGGCCAGTTGGTATCGCTATCGCCGCAGAGACTTCATGCGAGGACATGTAAACTCCACACATGAAGTCAGTTTTGAAGAGTTTGTCAGGGAGTATATGAAGGGAGACAAGAAAGCGCCTTTTGCCAACGTTGGAAGCCAAGCCAAGTTCCTTGAACCCCGTCCAAACGGAGTCAAGGTTGACCATTTGTTCCGCTATGAGGACCAATCCCGCTTATTGAACTTCCTCGAAGACAGGCTGGAACGAACAATCCAACTCGAACGCCGCAACACGTCGCCAGCGATGCCTGTAGAATTACCATTAGCCACCCAGAAAAAGCTGCGAAAGAAATGCGCAGCCGAGTTTGAGCTATACGAAAGCCTTGCTTAAGAGCTGGAAATTCGGGCCTGAACTGCTTCCGTTAAATCGCTGAGAGAAAATGGTTTTGGAAGGAAGCTTGAATTCTCTATTCGCGCCTGATCATCAGAGAAGCTATCTTCTGCGTAACCAGATACAAAGATCACCGGCACGTTGGGATAGTCTTCCCGCGCCTGCCGAACCCAGCTTGGGCCGTCCATGCCTGGCATTATCACATCGCTGACAAAAACATCAATTTGGGGATGGTTCATATCCAGTACTTCAAGCGCTTCCTCACCGGATGCCGCTTCAAGAACCGTGAAACCTCGCATCTTGAGGGCACGGGTCGCAAACGACCGCACCGGTGCTTCATCTTCGACCAGCAATACGACGCCGCTATGCTCCACTTCAGGCAAATCTGGACGAGATCCCACTTCAGGCTGCTGAACTTGCTCTGCTCCAGCTCCATGCGCGGGGAACATCAAAGTAAAAGTGGTTCCTACACCAGGCGTACTATCCACGAAGATATAGCCTCCGGTCTGTTTTACGATACCATAGGCCGTGCTAAGCCCTAAGCCTGTGCCTTCACCAGTTTTTTTGGTCGTAAAGAATGGCTCAAACACTTTTTGCAGTTTGTCTTGCGCAATCCCGATGCCTTGATCAGCAACAGTCACCGAAACATAATGGCCCACCGGAACAACAACACGGTCTCTCTCGAGCGGCTCAGAAAGCTCCACCGCTTCTGTCGTCACACGAATTTCACCTCCATCCGGCATCGCGTCACGCGCATTAACCACGAGGTTCATCAGCACCTGTTCCAGCTGCCGTTTGTCAGCGCGAATGGCCGGCAAAACCGGATCATTGTTCAAAGTAAGCGTTACACGTTCACCAACCAAACGGTTCAGCAAGTGGGTCAGATCCGCGAGCGTATTACGTAAGTCCAACACCTCCGGTCGCAAGTTTTGCTTACGCGAGAACGCCAGCAACTGCCCAACCAACGCGGCTGCACGGTTGGCGTTTTGGTTGATCTGAATAAGATCGGCGTAGTCGGCGTCGCCTTGATCATGCCGCAGCAACAACAAATCGCAATGACCTGAGATAGCAGTCAAAAGGTTGTTAAAATCGTGAGCAACACCTCCGGCCAACTGACCAATTGCCTGCATTTTCTGACTTTGGACAAATTGCGCCTCGAGTGACTTCAATTCCGTCGCATCACTCAACACAGCTATCAAAGAGCTCTCACCACCTTCGACAACTCGATTAAGGCTTACCTGAACGATCACTTCCTTATCTTCGCGCTTCAAACGCAAAAACTCGGATTGATTGACGCTTTTGCCTTGCGCTGCTTCCATCAGCCAGTCCACGATTGAGCGTCCAAGACCCTCCATTAGGTCGCCAATCACTGTGTTTGAATGGAAACTCATATTTATCAAGTGGCGTGCCGCTCGGTTGGCTAAAAGTACGTCCCCTTCAGGACTCACTTTCAGAAGCGCGACAGGCAGTTCATCAAATTGAACAGCGCCATCGCGCAACACGGGAACTTCAGTGGGGAGCAAGTAGATTTCGCGTCGCCCAGCAGACGCGTCAAACTCCGCCACGAGACATTGCTGTTCTCCGTCCGCAGTATACACGGTGGTTGCGCTTCGGAGATCCGTCACATTCTCACCGAACACGTCAGTGACAGTTTTTTTCCGTTCTCCAAGTAGATGCCTAGCCGCGGGATTCATGAACAAAACAGTTCCCGATCGCCCCACGGTAAGCATTGGCAACCTAGGAGCGCCACCTGAATGCTGCGCCTCTGCTTGAGGAGAAGACTTCTGAATTGCCCAAACTAGAACGCCAGTTTCCACACGTTTCACGGACAGGCGCATCATGCTGTCCCGCAAAGAAACTTCCTCTTCACAGCTCCCATCCAACACACAAGCCGCAATCATATCACGGACCTTGCTATCAGCATCCAGTAGCTGATCAGAAAGCGCTTCCGTCAAGCTTTCCTTCGACCCCATGCCGGATTGTGTGGCTGCGTCGTTTGCATAGACAATCTGACCCTCCGTTGTGCTGACCATGCAAACATCTGAAGCGGTATCAAACAAGTGGTGCACCATGGTCACAGCACGTACTTGCGCCGCTCTGAGCCGCAAGGACGCCATTTGCGCCACCGCACTAGCAACCCCTAGCAGACCGCTGGCAAAGACCATTGCAAGTCTCAATGGGCCAGCTTGCAGCAAAATAGCGGTAACAACCATAATCAGTGCGGCAAATGCAAGAAGACCAGCATGATGCCGGGTCGCGCCCAATTGGCGCACGGAAGGCCGCTTGGCCTCTGTCAATTTGGACACATTCACATCCACTCTTCTATGTTTGTCTAAATATGCATCAAATTATCTTAACTGCGCATTAACGAAGACGGAAGAAAAGGCATGTGCGCTCTATTTTCTTCTGAGAACGGCTCCAAAGAATCCATCGCCCCCTTCGGAAAGAAGAAACTGGCGCTGCCACTCTCTTTCCCACACTGGGTTTCTGTGCGTAAACCTTTCAATTTGTTCGATGTTCTCCGCCCTCAAAACGGAGCAGGTCGCGTAAACAAGAGCTCCCCCAGGCGCAACGAGGTCCTGCGCCTGCTCAAGAATTTCCGCCTGTGTCTTCTTCAATACCGCCAAATCTTCGGGGGTAAATCGCCACTTCGCGTCAGGCGTGCGCCTCCAGGTGCCGCTCCCTGAACATGGTACATCACACAAGACCAAATCATATGGGGCCTTCTCCAGAGGCGCTTTGACAATTTCCACCTTCACGCCCGCCCGTTTGGCCCTAACAGGCAGATCAGCCAATCGTTGGACGGCGACATCATGTGCAAAAAACCGCGCGTCCGCAGTTCCGGCCATTGCCAGCGTTTTGCCTCCGCCACCGGCGCAATAGTCCATTACCTTCATGTTTTTATTGATCGGAATAGCCGCAATCAAAGCCTGGCTTGAGGCGTCCTGAAACTCTACCAAGCCGTCAAGGTAAGCGGCGCTACTCTTGATCTTCCTTGCCCCTTCGATCACTTCCAGCGCCGTGTCCACCAGTGGCATCGTCTGCGTCGTGATACCATCCCTCGCCAAGACTTCTTGCGCCCGCTCCATAGACGCTTTGCGCAGGTTAGCCCGCAGTATTACCGACGCACGTTCCCTCAGCGCAGCGATGCTGTTTTCAAACTCTGCCCCCAAACTGTCGCGCATTGGCTCTTCAAGCCACTCAGGAACGTCAAGAGGCACTTGCCCTTGTGGCACGACATGTTCTTTTTCTGTTAACGCCTCCGGCGCATAACCTGCTCCTGTGAAGACGGCACCCAGATCTTTACCATCTTGGCGCAACACACCAATCATCACCCCGCGCCCGGTAAGATCTCCCCCAAAATGGGCTGCAGAGTTCCGTCGCCGCAAAGCGTCGAAAACGTGATCTCGGATGCTCGATCTGTCTTTTGAACCGGCAAATCGACTACGTCTTGCCCAGCTCGTCAACGCCTTTTCTGCCGCGGTACCAAGAAGGATTTGATCCAGAATTTCTATTGCTGCCTGAACGCGCGCTGCAGGTGTCATCGACTGTCCTATTCGAATTTTCGCTACGCAAAGATACCTTCGTCATCAGCGCTCACAGTTAACATGCTGTACAATAAGGCCAGACCGAACTGCAACCATTCACACCTTGCCTACATTTTAAGCAGCAATCACCCCTCGTAAGAAAACACACGCGCATCACTCACCCATTAGATGCAAAACGCAAGGCAGCAACAAAAATTGGCGGCTCACATAAGGCTTCCTTAAGCCTAAGGCTCATAGCTCGGCAAATGAAACGCCAACAAACAGAGATTAGACTGCCATGCCAGCCATCTTGACTAAACTCTCTACCCGTATCAGTGCCATCGCCGTTGTCGCACTGGCTTTGACCATCGTACTTACAATTTTGCTGCAAAACCACATGCGCGACACTGTGGAAACCATGTACAATAAGAAACTCCACGATATCACCGAAACAGCCACAAGTTTACTTGTCGCGCTTGAGGAAGGTGTGCAATCAGGAAAGTACAAGCCAGACCAGGCACGTGAGCTCGGCCGCGAACAACTCGAGGCCCTGTCTTATGGCGACAACGGCTATATGTTTGCCTTTGACACCGACTATATCATGACCGCGCACCCGTTCCGCCCTCAGTGGATCGGCCACAGCCAAGCAGACCTCGAAGACCCGAACGGTCTGAAAATCTTCCAGGAAATGCGTAAGGTTGCAGTCGAAAACGGAAGCGGCACCCTGATCTACCACTTCCAAAAACCGGACAGCGACCTTCAGGAAGCCAAGATCGGCTTTGCGTTCCACTACGAGCCCTGGAGCTGGATCGTCGGCACCGGTGCCTACCTCTCCGACATCGAAGCCGAGATGGCAAAGATCCGTAATAAGGCCCTGACCATTCTTGGCGGTATCCTGGTTGTGCTTTCGATGGTGGCCTACTTCATCACCCGCAGCGTGACCGGCCCAATGGGCGCCTTGCGCGCCCGCATGGCTGAACTGGCCGAAGGTGATACCGACGCGGACATTCCCTTTACAGAGACCCAAAACGAACTGGGCGACATGGCCCGCACTCTGGATGTGTTCCGTGCCGCTCTGCTGCGTCAGCGTGAACTGGAAGCCAGCCAGAAAGAGGCGGCAGCGGCCCAATCCGAAGTGGTCGAAACCCTGTCCGAGCACCTTGCCAATCTGTCAGGCGGTGACCTGACGTCGCAGATCCAGGTGGCCTTCCCGGCGGAATACGAAAAGCTGCGCGCGGACTTCAACGCCTCTATCACAAACCTAAGCACCACAGTCACCGACCTGGTGGACGCTTCCCAGTCGATCCACAATGGCGCGTCTGAAATCAGCCAGGCGTCTGACGATCTGTCCAAACGCACAGAGAGCCAAGCCGCCACGCTGGAAGAGACCGCCGCGGCTCTGGATGACCTGACCCGCTCCGTAAGAGCCGCCGCCGATGGCGCACGCGACGTGGAAGGCACCATGCAGACCGCCAAAACCGAAGCTGAGGAAAGCGGCGAAGTGGTGCGCAATGCCGTCTCTGCTATGACCGAGATCGAGCAAAGCTCCACCCATATCTCGCAGATCATCTCTGTGATCGACGACATTGCATTCCAGACCAATCTCTTGGCGTTGAACGCCGGCGTGGAGGCCGCCCGTGCGGGCGATGCAGGTCGTGGATTTGCGGTTGTAGCCTCTGAAGTGCGTAAACTGGCGCACAGTTCCTCGGAGGCCGCCAACGAGATCAAGGCCCTGATCGACAAATCATCTGAACAAGTTGAACGTGGCGTGAATCTTGTGGGGCAAACCGGCGATGCTCTGAGCGTGATCGTGGAACGTGTGGTGCACATCTCCGGCATGGTCTCATCCATCGCGGACGGCGCCACCGAACAGTCGCAAAGCCTGGCAGAGATCAACGCCGGTGTGATGCAGTTGGATCAAGTGACCCAGAAAAACGCCGCTATGGTAGAGGAATCCACTGCCGCGACCCACCTGCTAAAATCCGATGCTGTTGGCTTGGCCAATATGGTTGGACACTTCAAACTGGACGGCAAAGCCAAGGCAACCAAACCAACGGCGCCTGCGAAGGTTACCGAAACGGATTGGCAAGAAGACAAACAGGTGGATCAGCCAAAATCCAAGCCCGCTGCCAAGAAGGCAGAGGCCCCCAAACCAACACCTACGCGGGCGGCGGCGAGCTTTAGCTCAAACGGTAACGCCGCTGAGGAAACCTGGACGGATTTCTAGTCCAACCCCTAAAAACAAGCAAAAGGGCTGAACCCGCAAAGGTTCAGCCCTTTTATTTTTGTGAAAAGCCAGATTGCGCGTCAAATGGCTCTGTTAGCCAACCCGATAGTTCGGGCTTTCGCGCGTGATTTGCACGTCATGCACGTGGCTTTCTTTTAGACCCGCTCCAGTGATCTTAACAAACTTACAGTTCTTGCGCATCTCCGCCACGGTTGCGTTGCCGGTATAGCCCATCGCCGCACGCAGGCCACCTACCAGTTGATGCACCACAGTGCCCGCAGGACCTTTGTAAGGCACCTGCCCTTCGATACCTTCAGGCACCAGCTTATCACTGGCCGCATCTTTCTGGAAATAGCGGTCGGCAGAACCGCGCGCCATGGCACCCAGAGAGCCCATACCCCGATAAGATTTAAATGATCGGCCCTGATACAAGATCACTTCACCCGGACTTTCATCGGTTCCCGCTATCATAGACCCAACCATCGCACAGGACGCACCCGCTGCAATCGCCTTGGCAAAGTCACCGGAGAACTTGATGCCACCATCAGCAATAACTGGCACATCGCCAGCGGCGGTGGCACAATCGTCAATAGCGGTTAGCTGTGGCACCCCTACGCCTGCCACCATACGGGTTGTACAGATCGAGCCAGGGCCAATGCCCACCTTAACCGCATCAGCGCCGGCATCAATCAACGCTTTCGTGGCCTCCGCAGTCGCTACGTTGCCAGCGATCACTTGCACGGAGTTGGACAGGTTCTTCACGCGCCTCACTGCTTCGATGACGCCTTCAGAGTGGCCATGCGCCGTATCGATCACCACAATATCCACACCCGCATCAATCAGCATCTCGGACCGCGCAAAACCGCTGTCACCTACGGAAGAAGCCGCCGCAACACGAAGGCGACCAAGATCGTCCTTGCAGGCAGTTGGGTTTAAAACAGCTTGTTCGGTGTCTTTGAGTGTCAACAAGCCAGTTAGCTTCCCCTGACCATCATGCACCAACAGCTTCTCGATCCGACGCGCCCGCATCAAGCTCTTGGCTTCTTCCAGATCCGCAGGCTCTGCCAACATCGCTAAATCGGCAGTGGTCATCATCGCATGCACCGGCGTGTCGTCGCTTTGAGCAAAACGCATGTCACGGTTGGTCACAATACCAACCACGCGGCCTTGCTCGTCCACAACCGGAAAACCAGTGAAACGATAGCGCTCAATCAAGGCCTTCGCGTCTGCCAATGTCTGGTTTGGGGTTAGGGTCACTGGGTTATAGACGATACCGCTCTCAAAACGCTTAACACGACGCACTTCGCGAGCCTGCTGATCAGCATCAAGGTTCTTGTGGATCACGCCCATGCCACCAGCCTGAGCCATAGCAATTGCCATACGGCTTTCGGTGACCGTATCCATTGCCGAGCTTAGCAGCGGAATGTTGAGATTGATGGACTTAGTGACCTTCGTCCGCGTGTCCGCAGTGGACGGAAGAACCGCCGAAGCAGCTGGAACCAGTAGAACATCGTCGAAAGTGAGGGCCTCACGAATCTCCATCGCAAATCTCCTATTGCGGGGCTTCATTTGGCACGTCCCTATCGCATGACCTTGATCTGTGGAAAACCCCTAAACCGCGCATTCAAGCGCCAACTTATCTATTCTGTTCAAAATACCGTCTTAGCCAATCACTCATACAGGCATTTCTGACCTTTTGATCAAAGACAACATCGTTGATGCCGCCCGTGAACCATCCCATGCCGCTCCTTGCCATTCCTGCGAAACTTCGGCAGCTATGCTCCCAGCCAGGCGAACAGACTTGAGGCCTTCTCGATGAGCAGCGACCCACTTGTAATTTTTACCCCCTTCGGCAAGCGCGGGCACTTTCCCGTTGGCACGCCCATCCTCACAGCAGCGCGCCAACTCGGTGTCGATTTGGACAGCGTCTGCGGCGGCCGCGGTGTTTGCTCCAAATGCCAGATCACGCCATCCTACGGTGAATTTCCAAAACACGGCGTGACCGTTTCTGAGGACGCATTGTCAAAATGGAACGCGGTCGAACAACGCTACGACGACAAACGCGGGTTGACCAAAGGCCGCCGGCTCGGCTGTCAGGCCACCGTGCAAGGCGACATCGTGATCGACGTGCCGCCGGAAAGCCAGGTGCACAAACAGGTGGTGCGCAAACGCGCCGAGGTACGCGATATCACGTTGAACCCCTCTGTGCACTTGACCTATCTCGAGGTCGAAGAACCCGACATGCACAAACCTTCGGGTGATTTGGAACGTCTTTTAACCGCTTTGAAGGCCGCAACCGGCCATGCAGACATTATGGTAGACACCCACCTTCTCCGCCCGCTTCAACCGATCCTGCGCAAAGGCAATTGGACCGTAACGGTCGCCATCCATCAGGACCACACCGCTGCGCAGCCCCGCCTGATCGCCCTCTGGCCCGGCTATTTCGAAGGTCCGATTTACGGCCTCGCCGTAGACCTCGGCTCTACAACGATAGCAGGCCACCTCTGTGATCTGACATCGGGCGAAGTTGTCGCCTCTTCCGGCCTGATGAACCCGCAAATCCGCTTCGGTGAAGACCTAATGAGCCGCGTCAGCTATGCGATGATGAACAAAGGCGGTGATATGGAGATGACCGCGGCTGTGCGAGACGGCCTCAATCAACTGGTTGTAGATATTGCCAAAGACGCCAACATCGATCGCACGCAAATCCTCGACGCAGTGTTTGTGATGAACCCGGTGATGCACCATCTTTTTCTTGGTATCGACCCGTTTGAGCTGGGCCAAGCCCCCTTTGCCCTTGCTACCTCAGACGCGCTCTCCTTGCCCGCCTCCGAGCTAGGGCTCTCCATCGCGCCGGGTACCCGCGCATATCTCCTGCCGTGTATCGCAGGCCATGTGGGCGCAGACGCCGCCGGGGTGGCACTCTCCGAGGCCCCCGATAAATCCGAAGACCTTGCGCTTGTGGTCGATGTGGGCACCAACGCTGAAATCCTGCTGGGCGACAAAAGCGGCGTGCTTGCTTGCTCATCCCCGACCGGCCCCGCCTTTGAAGGCGCGCAGATCAGCGCAGGCCAACGCGCCGCGCCTGGCGCCATTGAGCGCGTAGAAATCAACCCCGTCACCAAGGAGCCCCGCTTCCGCGTGATTGGCTGCGACCTTTGGTCAGACGACGAGGGTTTCACCGCCGCAATCGCCGCGACTGGTATCACCGGCATTTGCGGCTCCGGCATCATCGAAGTCATCGCAGAAATGCGCCTTGCTGGCATCGTCGACGCTTCTGGCCTGATTGGCTCGGCGGAGCAAACCGGCACGCCGCGCTGTTTTGCTGACGGGCGCACCAATTCTTACACGCTCTGGGAAGGCGACGCCGATCAAAAACCGATCACCGTCACCAACGCCGACATCCGCGCCATCCAGATGGCCAAGGCCGCACTCTACTCCGGCGCACGCCTGCTAATGGACAAACGCGGTGTCGACCAAGTCGACCGTGTGGTGCTCGCAGGCGCCTTTGGCGCGCATATCTCCGCCAAACACGCCATGGTGCTGGGCATGATCCCGGACTGCCCGCTCACCAAAGTCACCTCTGCTGGCAACGCCGCTGGCACAGGCGCGCGCATAGCGCTCCTGAACAAAGACGCCCGCAGCGAAATCGAGACCCTCGTGCGCAAGATCGAGAAGATCGAAACCGCCGTGGAGCCGCGCTTTCAAGAGCATTTTGTAAACGCCTCGGCCCTTCCCAACTCCGCCGATCCTTTCCCGATCCTGCGCGGGGTCGTGGACTTACCAGAAGTTTCTTTTAACACCGGAGGCGGCGGCGACGACGCCGCAGGCGGCCGCCGTCGCCGTCGTCGCCGCGGCTAGGTAAATCCCGCTTGACCCTCCCGCAGCGCTGTCCTACCAACAGGCGTGCTGCGGGTATGGTGAAAAGGTATCACACGAGCTTCCCAAGCTCTTGTTACGGGTTCGATTCCCGTTACCCGCTCCATAAAATCAATCACTTAAGATCGACACTTAAAGCAAAGCGCCGCATCCCGGTGGGACGCAGCGCCGCCATTGTCACGTATGACACGCGGTTAGTCGCGCATGCTCAAAATATGGTCCAGCAAGGCCACGGTCGACGCGCTTGAACCCTCAGGCGCCCCTTTTCCTTCCATCGCGGGCACCAGACCATTGGCCAGCTCCTTACCAAGCTCCACGCCCCATTGGTCGTAGGAATTGATGCCGTAGATCACGCCCTCGACAAACACACGATGCTCATACATCGCCACTATCTGCCCCAGTACATAAGGTGTTAGCCGTGGGTAGACCAACGTGGTCGACGGGCGGTTGCCTTCAAAAACGCGGTGTTTGGCCAGCTGATCCAATCTAGCGCCGGACACGCCTTTTTTTTCCAACTGCGCCCGCGCTTCGGCCTCCGTACGTCCCTTTAACAAAGCTTCCGACTGCGCCAAGCAATTGGCGACCAACGCCCGGTGATGCTCGCCCAAGACAGGCTCATGCCCTTCGGCGCCCACCATGAATTCACATGGCACAACCTGCTGCCCTTGGTGAATCAACTGGTAAAACGCGTGCTGCCCGTTGGTCCCCGGTTCCCCCCAGACAACCGGGCCTGCAACACGCTCCAACCTCGTGCCATCCAGCGCCACGCCTTTGCCGTTGCTCTCCATCTCAAGCTGCTGCAGGTACGCAGGCAACCGTGCCAGCCGTTGCTCGTAGGGCAGCACGGCCCGTGTAGCATGGCCACAGACCTGCTGGTTCCAGATCCCAACCAGCGCCAAAAGCACCGGCAGGTTTTCCTCTAGCGGCGCATCGCAAAAATGTTCGTCCATCGCCTGAGCACCCTCAAGGAAGCTCTCAAATGCCTTTGGCCCAATCGCCAGCATCAGCGAGAAACCAATGGGTCCCCAGACCGAGTAGCGCCCGCCAACCCAATCTTCAAAACCAAACACCCGCTCCGCCGGAATGCCAAACAACGCACAGCGGTCCACGGCAGAAGAAATCGCCACAAACCGCTCCAGTGCGTCCGGGCCACCGGCCCAATCCATCACCGTGCGCGCATTCATCAAGGTTTCTTGCGTGGTAAACGTCTTGGACGCCACAATCACCAACGTGCTTTCCGGATCAAGCGCTGCGAGCGTATCGGTCGCATCCGCGCCATCCACGTTGGAAATGAAGTGGCACTTTGGTCCATCGCCATAGGGCTCCAGCGCCATGACCGCCATCAACGGTCCAAGGTCAGACCCGCCAATGCCGATGTTCACCACATCTGTGATACGCTTGCCGTTGCTTGGGAAACTGCCATCCCGCACCGCACTGGCCAGCTTTGCCATACGCGCGCGGGTTTCTCGCACCTCCGGTAACACATCCTGACCATCCACAACTAGAGGACCCTCTCCAAGATTGCGCAGCGCCGTGTGCAACACCGATCGATCTTCTGTGACGTTGATCCTCTCACCCGCAAACATCGCCGTTCGTTTGGCAGCCACGCCCGCAGCCTCTGCCAAGCGGATCAAGGCCGCCTTGGCCGCGCCGTCAATCGACGTTTTACTGTAGTCAAACAGCATCCCGTCGGTTTTCAGGCTGAACGCCTGCGCCCGGCTTTCATCCGCTTCAAACAGCGCTGCAATCTGACGCGATGCCGCGCCCTCGCGTAGTGCGTCCAATTCAGTCCACATACCCAATCACTCCGTCCAATGCACTTCAGCGCCGCTAGAAACAGATTTGATCGGCGCTTCTTCTTTTGGCAGTTTCTGCGCGGCCTGCAAAGCCTCACGCTTGTCCGCACCTTTGATCAGAATATGTTTGCGCACCGCCGCATCCAACACCCGCGCCGACAGGGTAATCCGCACGTCTGGCAGGTCTTCGCGCCGGATCGGCACCAAAACCGGCGAATCCGACGCTAACGCGGCCTCCAGCCCGTCCGCTCCCGGGAACAAAGATGCCGTGTGCATATCAGCCCCCATGCCCAACAAAGCCACGTCCACCGGCAGCGCGCCCAGAATGGTGGTTTCCAGCTCGGCCAGCACAGCCTCCGGCGCCTCCGCGGGCGCATAGAGCGGCAAAAATCGTGCCGCAACGGCCCGGTTGGTCAATAAGCGCGTTTTAATCAGTGCGGAGTTTGACCGCTCATGATCCTCAGGCACCCAACGTTCATCAGTCAGTACTACATCGACACGGTCCCAGTCCAAATCCGCCGCACTCAGCGCGTCAAAAATCGGTCCTGGTGTGGTTCCGCCCGGCACCGCCAATACCACACGGTCCTTGTTGTGTAGCGCTTCCGCCAAATCATTCGCCAGCACGCTGGCAACATCCATCGCCATCATCTCTGCATCGGGGTAGGTGTTGAAGTTCATTTGCCCAATCCTCTCCAGTTTCGCCCGTCCCGGCGCATCATCAAAGCCGCATCATCTGGCCCGTATGAAAACGCATCATAGGGCTTTGGCACATCGCCCCGCGCTTCCCATCCACGAATGATCGGGTCTGTCCAGGCCCAGGCCGCCTCCACCTCATCATCACGCATAAACAGTGTTTGGTTGCCTCGGATCACATCCATAATCAGCCGCTCATAAGCGTCCGCTGTGCCTTGTCCTTTTGGTCCCAAGGCTTCCGCAAAGCTCATATCAAGCGGCACATCCACCAACCGCATCCCACCCGGACCCGGCTCCTTGATGGTCACATTTAATGTAATGCCTTCATTGGGTTGCAGCTGAATGCTTAATTCGTTGCGATGTCGTCCAGCTTCGTCGCCAAAGATCGAGTGTGGCGTGTCTTTGAACACCACCGTGATCTCGCTATCCCGTTCAGACAACCGCTTACCTGTGCGCAGATAAAACGGCGTACCCGCCCACCGCCAATTGTTCACCTGACACTTCAGCGCAATGAAACTCTCAGTCTTGGAGCGTGGATTCTCAACATCTTCACGATAGCTGTCCGCCCCATCCGCCGCCGTATACTGCCCACGCACGATATGGTGCGGCGCAACCGTATCCAGCGCCCGGATAACCTTCAGCTTCTCATCGCGCACTGCATCAGGCTCGAATTGGGAAGGAGGCTCCATGGCAATCAGACACAGCAGCTGCATTAAATGGTTTTGGACCATGTCGCGCATCGCACCGGAGCGTTCATAATACTCCCCGCGCCCCGCAACCCCAACGCTTTCCGCAACGGTGATCTGAATATGGTCAATGTATTGCGCGTTCCACAGCGGCTCAAACAGCATATTGCCAAAGCGCACCGCCATCAGGTTCTGCACCGTCTCTTTGCCAAGGTAATGATCGATCCGATAGATCTGGCTCTCGTCAAAGTATTGCGCCAATTCGCGGTTAAGCTCCTGCGCGGTTTCCAAGTCATGGCCAAACGGTTTTTCAACCACAATCCGCGTATCGTCCTGGGTCAGCCCATGCCGTTTCAACCCTTTGGCTAAATCCGAATAGACGCCCGGCCCGACCGAGAAATAAAAAGCCCGCACTGAGTCAGCCTTTAGCAAAGCCGCCAACTCACTCCAGCCACCCTCGCCCCGCGCGTCCACCGCCACATAATGCAGATGAGCACAAAAACCGGCCACTGCCTCAACGTCCTGTGCCGCATCACCTGCGAACTCTCGCAGCGCCTCCGCTACAGATGTGCGATAAGCGTCTTCGGACAAAACACTGCGCGCTGCGCCAATCACCTGGCTGCCCTCAGGCATTTGGCCGGAACAATATCGCTTGAACAAGGCTGGCAGAATCTTCCGCCGCGCCAGATCCCCCGTCCCACCAAAGATCACAAGATCAAACGTTTCAACGGGTATGATACGCGAAACCATGGGGCGTTTATCCTTCTCGGCAGTCCGGATTTCACCGGAAAATCGTTAGCGCTAACGACGTCTTAACACCGCCACTCTAACACCGCAACCTCACATCACAACTGTGTCAAACGCCTGAGCACATCTTTACTTGCAAGGGTGTCTCTGCCTACTACCAACGAACAACAGAAACATGGCAGGCACATGAAAGATCACGTAAATATCGGGAAATTCAATGATCCTTACGTCACCGCAAAGGGTGATACCCGCGCCCATGTCGCGCTCACCGATCCGCAGACACTCTGGTTCAACACCGGCACGCTCTGCAATATCGAATGTGAGAACTGCTATATTCTGTCCTCGCCCACCAACGACGCACTGGTCTATCTGACGGCTGATGAGATCTCCAACTACCTCGATCAACTGGACGCCCGCGATTGGAAGGTGCGCGAAATCGCCTTCACCGGCGGCGAACCTTTCATGAACCCTGAAATGAACCAGATGGCCCGCCGCTCGCTTGAGCGCGGCTACGACGTCCTTATCCTCACCAACGCCATGCAACCGATGCAGCGCAAACGCGTCCGCGCAGAGTTGTTGCAATTGGCGCAGGACTTTCCCGGCAAACTCACCCTACGCATTTCTGTAGATCACTGGTCTGCTGAATTGCACGACAAAGAGCGTGGCAAGGGCACTTTTGAACGCACCCTGGAGGGCATGCGCTGGTTGCGGGATAACAACATCCAAATGACCGTCGCAGGCCGCACCATGTGGGATGAAACCGACAGCACGTCCCGGGATGGATACGCCAATCTTTATGCGAAAGAAGACTTTAAGATCGACGCATCAAACCCAGGAGAAACAGTCCTTTTTCCAGAAATGAACGAACACGTGGAAGTACCGGAAATCACCACGGACTGTTGGGGCATCCTGAACAAATCCCCCAACGATGTAATGTGCGCCAGCTCGCGCATGGTTGTAAAGCACAAGGGCTCCAAGTCACCCTCCGTGATTGCTTGTACTCTTCTACCCTACGACCCGCAGTTCGACCTCGGCAACACCTTGGAAGAGGCCGAAAAACCGGTACAATTAAATCATCCACATTGCGCCAAATTCTGTGTCCTGGGCGGCGCTTCCTGCTCGGCTTAGCCGCGATTCAATTCAATTCCGGAGAGCGCCAGTATTTGGTACCCTCCAGACTTCCGTTCATCCGCCAGCGTTCCTTATCGAGAACAAAGACAGACTGGCCCTGTGTAAACCGCACCTCATCTGTGCTCTTGTCACCCCCGACCTGCGCCCCTCCGCCAGCGGTGGCATCATAGCCGTTGATCACAAAAAGCTCGAAATCCGCCTGCGTTTCAAACAGGATGACAAACTGCGTGGCAAAGCCGCCAATGCCTAAACTCGCCCCCAGGCCGCCCGTGCCCATGTTCATATAGGTACGCGCGCCCGTGTCCTTAGCCACAGCCACGCCACGTCCATACCCGGTGGTCAGCGGGAAGATGGTCACCTTGCGACTGTCAAACGCTGCATAACCCGCACTCTTTTGATAAATTGCATCAGCTTGCGGATTCTGTGCAAGTAACACCGCCATAATTTCGTCCGACATCACGTCAAGCCGCGCCCTCGTTGCCTCCGCTGTCTCCTCATTGGACAGCAACTCATCAGTCGATGAAATCGCCTCCCCAACGCCCTTTGCTCCTCTCTCAACGGTACTCCCTATCGCTTTGGCACCTTTCCCAATGGCATCGCCCGTGGCTTCCACGCCCTGACCGATGACCTCTCCGGTGTTTTCTGCACCCTTTTTGACCTTGTCCCAGAACCCCTGCGCCACAGCGGGGCCCGCTAACCCGGCGACGACAACGCCAACCCCAAACGTTTTCCAGCTCTCCCGCAATTTCGCCTCCCAGCGCACGCAACTTCCTTGACAAGAGTAAACCACAAACCAGCGCTAAGTCGCAGCCTTTTCGAACCCACGGGGAAACCTCTGCCACTAACCGTATTTTTTCTCAGAAAGATCAGCACACTGCCCAAAGTAAGCACGAAAAATCTCACATCCGTCACACCGCCATTGCACCCTATATGATGCCTCTGATATAAGCGTACCAACAACATATGGACCGCCAATTAGAAGCGAGACTGGGACTTGAGCGATACGCCGGAAACCCCTGAGAACGAAGAAGAAATAACGCACGAGCGGATGATCCACGACGGTCCTTCTGTGACTATCGAGGAGGAGATGCGCGCCAGCTATCTCGACTACGCCATGAGCGTAATCGTGAGCCGCGCCATTCCCGACCTGCGCGACGGCCTCAAACCGGTACATCGCCGCATTCTCTACGCCATGCATGAAACCGGCAATAGCCATGAAAAGGCATATCGAAAATCGGCGCGTCCAGTCGGAGATGTGATGGGTAAGTATCACCCCCATGGCGACTCTGCGATCTATGACGCCTTGGTGCGGATGGCACAGGACTTCTCCATGTCCCTGCCGCTTCTAGACGGCCAGGGTAACTTCGGCTCCATGGACGGCGATAACCCGGCAGCCATGCGCTACACCGAAGTGCGCATGGACAAGCCTGCCGCTGCTTTGCTGGCAGACATCGACAAAGACACTGTCGACTTTCAGGACAACTACGATGGTAAAGATCAGGAGCCAACCGTGCTCCCTGCTCGCTTTCCAAACATGCTGGTCAACGGCGCCGGTGGTATTGCGGTGGGGATGGCGACCAACATTCCTCCGCACAACCTGGGCGAAGTCATTGACGCCACTCTGGCGCTGATCGACGATCCAGACCTCACCTCAGAACAGTTGATCGACTACGTGCCTGGCCCGGATTTCCCAACCGGCGGTATTTTGTTAGGGCGTTCTGGCGCCCGCAAAGCCTACCTCGAAGGCCGTGGCAGCGTGGTCATCCGCTCTAAAACCCGCGTCGAAGAGATCCGCAAGGATCGCTATGCTATTGTCCTCGATGAGATTCCTTATCAGGTGAACAAGGCCGCCATGATCGAAAAGATCGCCGAGGCGGCCCGAGACAAACGCATCGAAGGAATCGCCCACGTTCAAGATGAATCCGACCGCGACGGTGTTCGCGTTGTTGTGGAGCTTAAGCGCGACGCCACCGCCGAGGTGGTGCTGAACCAACTGTTCCGCTTTACGCCAATGCAAACCCACTTTGGCTGCAACATGCTGGCCCTGAATGGCGGCCGTCCGGAGCAACTTACTCTGCGCCGCTTTCTGACCTCCTTCATTGACTTCCGCGAAGAGGTGGTGGCTCGCCGAACGGCGTACTTGCTGCGCAAAGCACGTGAGCGCAGCCACATCCTTTGCGGTTTGGCTGTGGCTGTAACCAACGTGGACGAAGTGGTTGCCACCATCCGTGCCTCCGCTGATGGTGCTGAAGCGCGTGAAAAGTTGATGACCCGCCGCTGGCCGGCAGAAAGCATTGCCGCTTACATCCGCCTGATCGACGACCCAACCCATACCATGAATGACGACGGGACCTATAACCTGTCCGAAACTCAGGCCCGTGCGATCCTCGAATTGCGTCTACAACGCCTGACACAAATTGGTGTGAAAGAAGTCACCGACGAACTTGAAGAACTGGCCTCTAAGATCAAGGAATACCTTGAAATTCTCGGCTCTCGAGAACGCATCATGGGCATCATTGGCGACGAGCTTCGTGAAGTGCGTGAGAACTTCGCTGTGGACCGTCGTACCGAGATTGTCGACTGGTCCGGTGACATGGACGACGAAGATCTGATCGAGCGGGAGGACATGGTGGTGACCGTGACCTCCGGTGGCTACATCAAACGCACACCGCTGGCCGATTTCCGCGCTCAAAAGCGCGGCGGCAAAGGCATTTCGGGCATGCAGACCAAAGAAGAGGACGTGGTCACCACTCTCTTTGTGGCCAACACCCACACGCAGCTCTTGTTCTTTACTACCGACGGTATGGCTTACAAACTCAAGACCTGGCGCCTGCCCTTGGGGGGGCGCACCGCCAAAGGCAAGGCAATTGTGAACATCCTGCCCATTCCAAATGGGGTGTCGATTGCTGCGATCATGCCGGTAGACCGCCCAGAGGACGAGTGGGACGATTTGCAAATCATGTTCGCAACATCTGCTGGCTCCGTGCGTCGCAACCGCTTGTCAGATTTCACCAATGTGAAGTCCAACGGCAAAATTGCTATGAAATTTGAGGATGACAACGCGGGCACTAAGCTGATCAACGCGCGCATCTGCACCGAAGAGGACGATGTGATGCTGGTGACCAACTCTGGTCGCGCGATCCGCTTCCCAACCACCGAAGTCCGCGTGTTCAACTCGCGCTCTTCAGTTGGTGTGCGCGGTATTCGCCTCAACGGCGACGACGAAGTCGTCTCAATGTCCGTGATACGTCACTTCCGCGCCGAAAGCGAAGAACGTGCAGCCTACCTGAAAATGCGTCGCGCAGTCGCTGGCTTGTCTGACGAGGGAGGCGACGAAGAAGAAGCGCCCGCAGGCGAGCTATCCCAGGAGCGTTACGCTGAAATGTCCGCTGCCGAAAACCTGATCCTCACCATTACGTCTGGTGGTGCTGGCAAACTTAGCTCCAGCCACGACTACCCTGTTCGCGGTCGTGGCGGCCAAGGTGTGGCTGCGATGGACAAGGCCATGCGTGGCGGTGCGTTGGTAGCCTCTTTCCCGGTGGAATTGGGCGATCAGATCATGCTGGCGACCTCCAAAGGCCAATCTATCCGTGTGCCGGTCGATGGCATTTCTTTCCGCTCCCGCTCTGCTGGTGGCGTGAAGGTCTTCAATACCGGCAAAGGTGAAGAAGTGGTTTCTGTGGCCTGGATTGCCGAGCAAGATGACGAAGAGCCCGGCACCGAGGAATAGTCTTCCTCTCACGGTCCGCAAAAAAAGTCTCGGCCTCGCGCAATTGCGTGAGGCCGTTTCTGTTGTGATGCCCAAGTTAATGTTGCCTGACAACAATTTGTGTGACCTTCTTGAACCAACGAAACTCACAACGGCGTTCTAATGACTAAGCCACTTCCTGCCCGCGCACTTTCTTTGGGCTCCGCACTCTGCCTCGTTTCCTCCGGCGCAATTGCGGCTACACTTACGCTCAACACCAATGAACTGTTGTTCGACATCAACGCCGAATACGGAGGAGCTATTCAAGCTCAGAATCTTACCGGAAAGTACGCCAATTGCGCGGTACTGTATGAAGGCCCCGTCCAGCGTGGAGACTTGCAAAAATTCCACGCTTTGTACGGCTATGACGGCGAATATTTCAGTAACAGCCTGCCTGATGGCGCAACACTCTGCCTCAACAGTCCCGGCGGTAATCTCTATGAGTCCCTTGTTATCGTAGATTTCCTGCGCGAGGTTTTTGCCGACCTGCAAACCTATGTTGCCGACGGCGACCTCTGTGCTTCCGCCTGTTCCAACCTGTTTCTGGCTGGCGCTGACACATTTGAAGGGGAAAGCTACGAAACCATCGCTATGCGTGCCATTTCACCTACGGCGCGTCTCGGCGTGCACGCCCCTAGGATCGTTTTGCCAAACGATGGCGAGGCATATGACGCTGAGGAAGTCGCAGCAGTCTATGACGAAGCCATCAGGGATTCTTCACACCTGTTTGCATTTACACAAAAGGTAGATGACGAAAACACTCCTTACCTGACCCCATATCTCTATGCGCGCAGTATCGAAACGCCGCCACATGACATGTATTTTGTTGACACCGTTGGGGACGCTATCTTTGCGAATGTCGCGGTTACGGGCATCACTTATAATGTAGACCTCCGCAGCAGTCTGATCGACACCATATGTGACAATGTCTTCCTATTGGATGACGGCGCTTTCAGCTGGGCTTTCGCACCGACGTGGAAACCCCATCCATTGGCTTCAATTGCTGACCTATACGCAGAGTTTTCTTAGATTCTTGCCCTCGAAGCCCACGAAAACCAATCCGAAGACAGCCCAGTCTACACCTCCTCGCTACATTTGGAGCAAAGAAACGGCGCGATCTACGGTTTCCGACGCGGCTATCGTACCTCAGGTCCCTACGGTGCGGAAGATTGTGTGGTGCGCCTGCCCACCTCAGCCCCGGTTGGTGCAACTGAGAACTTTGGCAGTGTAAAAACCGCATGGGATATGCGTGGTTCCGACTTGATTGAAGTCCGGATCGGCTATCAACACCCACGTGGCAACTATTCTAATCCGGAGGAGGCCTACCTATCCTCTACCTACGCCTATTGGAATGTCTTGAGACAAGACAGCGAAAACCAACTGCACACATACCCGGCCCTTATGCTGTTTGCATTGGGGCGCCCGCTCAGTGATTTGCCTCGGATCTCAGAACTGCACGACGCACCAGAGGATGCGGCAATGACCAACGACGCGGACTCTGACATCCTGACCTGCGATGATCTCTGGTATATGAGAAATCGGATTTTTCATAAAAACGGCTACTGCTTTGGATCTGAGCGCGGGATCTCAACATTTGGCAATGATGGATGTAACACAAAATCACCAAGCCTTTCGGATTCGGACACAACTATCTTAAATGCGGTAAAGCAGAGCGAGAAGGATCTAGGTTGCTAGATCTCTGGCCTTTTCCTTGTAGGGGTTCACAGTCCCTTCCCCCAAAAAAACGCCGAAAAAAGGACGCCAAGGCGCCCCTTTTTTCTGATTTTCGCAAACTCTTACAGCTTGTAGATGTCGCCAAACTTGGCTTCCAGATAGTCCAGCAACGGCGCTCCGCTTGGGGCTTTGCCGGTCGCATGCACAATTGTATCGGCCGGTTTGCGTAATCCGCCATGCTGCTGCAGGTTCTCGCGCAACCAACTCGTTGCCGCAGAAGTGTCGCCTGTCGCCAATTGCGTATCTAGGTTTGGCACCGCCGCCCGCATAGCTTCGTTCAAGCACCCAGCATATACATTGCCCAGGGAATAGGTCGGGAAATAACCAAACAACCCTACCGACCAATGCACATCCTGCAAAACGCCGTTAGATGGCTTATCAACCGCGTACCCAAAGTCGGACTTGAACCGGTCATTCCATGCTGCTTCCAGGTCTCCAACTGCCAGATCATCCAGCATCAAAGCGCGCTCCAGATCGAAGCGCAGCATGACGTGCAGATTATATTGCACCTCATCCGCCTCGGTCCGGATATAGCCGTCGTTCACTCGGTTCACCGTGCCGTAAAACGCCTCAGCATCCGCGATGCCAAAATCCCCAAACTCGGCCTTCATCTGCTCATAGAGCCAGCTTGTGTAGGCTCGTCCGCGCCCCATTTGGTTCTCGTAAATCCGGCTCTGGCTTTCATGCACGCCCATCGACACGCCACGCCCAAGCGGCGTCAAAAGATACGCGTCATCAATGCCTTGCTCATAGGCCGCGTGTCCGACTTCGTGAATGGTGGAGTAGAAACAGTTGAACGGATCGCTCTCGCTGGTGCGCGTGGTGATGCGCACATCTTTGCCCGATCCAGAGCAGAACGGGTGTGTGACACAATCAATGCGTCCATGATCAAAGTCATACCCAAAACTTGCCGCCAGCTTGGCTGTCAGCGCCATCTGCTTGTCAGATGCAAACTGCCCTGTGAGTTTCTGTGGTGCCTCTGCTGCCAAAACGGCCGCCCTCAACGCCACCAAACGAGGCCGCATCGCGTCAAACATCGCCGCGATCTCTGCCGCGGTCATCTCTGGTTCATAATCATCCACCATGGCGTCATAGACATCGCCACCAGCAGCCAGCGCCTGACCTTCCTGCCGCTTAAGGTTTACCACCTCTTCGAGAGTTGGCAAAAACCCGGCCACATCTTCGTCAGATCGCGCCTGCGCCCAGATGCCTTGCGCCCGGCTGGTTACCTTAGCAATTTCCGCAGCCAAATCCGCTGGTACCTTTGAAGTCCGCTCAAACGACTTGCGAATATGGCGCACCTGCGCACGGCCCACCTCATCAAGCTGCGCCTCGTCAATCGCAGCCAACCACTCACCCACCTTGGGATCAATGCGACGCGCATGC
>JAAENN010000347.1 GCA_024224295.1 Shimia sp.
GCATTCAATCAAGTTTTTTTGCCGCCGCATCCGGGTCTGTCACTTCAACCACCTGACCTTGCCGTTTCCGCTCCACTTTGCCCGTTTCACACCAACTCCCATCTTGCTGACAGCTCCAGCCAGCCTCATGCAGCACGTGAAATATCGTCCAGGTACTGATGTTCGCAAACCCATCGGGGGCGGTCCGCAGCGCTTTTTGTAAAGTGCTCAAGGTCCATTGCGTGACGCCATCTTTTTCAAGATCCGGTTTGCGTTGCGCCGCTTGCACAATCCGGCCTCGCTCGGCCTCTCCATATACAATCGCCGGGCCGCCTCCATGACGTGGTTCCAGGGCCGCTAGCCCTTCCTGATTAAACCGACTGACCAGGTTGGAGACCGCATCGCCGCTCTTGCGCCCCACTGTCCGCGCCGCTTCTTCATACCCCATCCCTGTCGCAACTCCCAGCAGAATCCTGGCTCTTATCACCTGCTCTGATGGCGCACTTCTGGCACGGCTCAGTCTTTCCATATGATCACGCTCATTTTCTTCCAATGGACGAAGCGGGTCTTTCTTGCGACGGGTCATGCCACCTTGCCTCTATACGCGCTGGTCATAGAACCTCGATCCTACCAGAAATCCTTATCTCCGTGACAAATGACCCACTAGTGGGTCATTTGTCACGGTCATAGCCATTTAAGCTGCTCGCCATTTTCGGCGAATAGGGCGTCGCGTGTAAGCGCCTGAACCGCCCAATCGATGCAACCGACGTTGCCGTGCGCGATGCCGCCGCGCCTGCCGTTTCCCGCCCCAGACGAAAGGGGTCGGGTCGGTGTTCCAGTGGCGGGCCACCGTTTCAAAGCGAGCCATAATCTGCTCATCGGTGCGGGGATGACTACCTTCAAGCGCCCGTTTCTTCAAAATGCGTTGCACCGATTCGGTCATGTTCAACCAACTGCCACCCAACGGGGTATAGAGTGGCATAATACCCTGCTGAACCAACCACAGCACAAACTCAGCCGATTTGTGCCCCTTCAGGTTATCCATCACCAGCACCATGCGCAGCCGAGGCAGTTGCTGAGGTAGCGTAAACTTGGTCTGTAGTCCTGTCTGCCAGCGTTCCCATTCCACGCGATTTTCATCCGGGTCAGTCAGGGGCTCTTTTTCCGGTAACTGAGCCACAATCGCGGCCAGTTCTCCCTTCATCCAGGGGTGGAGAATAGCATTCTTTGTGCTGGGCGTTCCCTTCACCCGTACCTTGCCGCTTTTAGGATGAAACAGTGTCATGATTTTGGCAGTTCCAGCACGCACATATTCATGCGGATAATGCTCAGGATGGCCTGCCGGTTGCCAACTCTGCCCCGGATAGGGCTTGGTCTGGTAGGGTCCCGCTTCATCTTCGCCCCAAACTACCAGGCCCCTGGCTTCTCCCTCCAGATAGGCGCATTCAATCAAGTTTTTTTGCCGCCGCATCCGGGTCTGTCACTTCAACCACCTGACCTTGCCGTTTCCGCTCCACTTTGCCCGTTTCACACCAACTCCCATCTTGCTGACAGCTCCAGCCAGCCTCATGCAGCACGTGAA
>JAAENN010000348.1 GCA_024224295.1 Shimia sp.
AGACAAAAGGGATCGAACGCATACCAAGACTTTGACGGCGTAATAACGCTGGGCGATCCGCGCACCAACGTCACAGCCTACCGGCAGATGCGCCGCGCTATTGCGCTCTACCGCGCCCAGGCGGGCCTACCAGACGCCCAGATACAAAGTGAAGCACAAGAGGCCATCGGGAACATCGAGCAGGGACAAGGGCGCCCACGGGCCAACTGCCGCCCCCTTGACCATCTTCTGATAATCCACGTCGGGCGCATCGAGTTACCCGGCTTTGAAGCAATCGACGCAACGCGCAAGGGGGGGCCAGTGATGGGGCAGAAGGTCGAAGAGTTCATGAGCCGCCACGGCTTGACCGCTCTGGGCGCACAGTCGCTCAAGTTGCCCAGCGCCCCTTCAAAGCAAGCTGTAAAAGCGTATTGCGCCCACATGACCCGCCTGGGACGCTGGCACCGCTTCACAGGAAGCATCAAGCGAAGAGGCCAGCGTGAATACCAACTCAACTGGTACGGACCCAACCACAAAGCCGCGAAAGATAGTCTTCATAAGGCCTTGCCGGGGGGGTGTTCTGTCGTGGTCCGATGGGATGATACGGAGCCCGACGGACACGACGTCGCAGGGGGTAATAATGCTCCTATAAAAACAAGTAAGGGGATTTTTACCCCCTGCGATCCCGATGGGAGTAGGGTCCAGGCGCCCGCTCCAACCACGGCCCCGGATGTGGTCATCAGTGCAGGGTCCAACCCCTCCCGGCAAGGCCATATAAAACAATCCGGCAACACTTCAGCGGTGGATGTGGTCACTGCGCCTGCATCTGCCCCTGTGGCTGCGTGTGACGTCTCCACCACGCAGAACCGCCCTGTGCCCCTTGTAGAGAGTTCAAAGGCGCCAGCGGCCCAGTTGCAGGCTCTGAGCTTCAACCTGTGCCCAGAGGACGCCCAGGCCCTTGCCGATTTGACCGATGCACACCCAGGCGGTGTGACGTGGGCGCAGGTGATTGAGGTGATTGGTGAAGACTTGGACCGCGCCAACTTGGCCGCGCCGGTCTATGGCCTCATGACGCCCGACCGCTTCTGGGTGGATGATGTCGATCCACTTGAACTCCCAGAGGCCCGCATCTGGGAGCGGACAGAGCTTGATGTGTCAGAGCGCTTTGACCTGCAAAGCGTCCTGCCGCCGCCGCAAGCCGCCGCGTTGCGCCAGATGCCGCAAGGTGTGACGTGGGCCGACGTCGGGGCAGCGTGTGGTGTCCAGGTTGGAGGGCTTCAAGAGTTGGCCTATTCATCCTGCCGCCGTCGGCGCCGTTACTGGCCATGGCCATCATCGAGCGGCTTTGTCTTGGTCCACAAAGCGCCGTCCCTGCCCCCTGCACTTCACCGCCGCGCCAGCTCCACACCAGCGCCGCGTGGATGGATAGAGCGACTGTGCAGGACGGTGGACTTTGAAGAGGCCCTGGGCCTGCGAGACTTGTCCGATGGTGCCAGCGTGCTTGATGTGGCGACAGTGCTGGGCATGAGCCTTGAGAGCACGATTCAGGCGCTTGAAGGGTTGGCCAGGGCAAGGCGTTAAGCGAGCAAAAACCGAATGGTCGGTTTAACAACCAGTAGAGGTGAATCAGTGCCAACACTTCAAGCGGTTCATCTCAGCCGCTAATGTTGAAAAAACATAATAAATTCAAACACTTACCAATGATTACAGAGCCAAAGGCCAGGCATATAAAAGACTCCACCCATGCCCCTGCTACCAGGGGAATTTCTGGATTTTCTGGATGCCCTTAAAAAGGCTCGATGCCCACAAGCGTTGTGCAAGTCAGCACTCAACCGAGGACACACCATGAACCACACACAAGCCGTCGAGATGTACCAGGACAGTGTAAGAGAAGCTGTCACCCATCGGGCACTCAAAGAGGCCGCAGACGGCGCCCCGGCGACCATTGGCCGTCTGGCGTTTTTGCTGGGCTTGCCTGCATCCACTGTGGAGCTGGCCGTCAAAGAACTTGTCGAAGAGGGGGTGCAGGCAATGCCCTACGATGGAGGCCCTGTAATGCCGCTGCGCTCGCTGGGCGGGACTGAGCTTGTGATGGTGATCCAGCCACACAGCGGCCAACGCAAAAGGTCGGGACGCAGGCCCAAAGCCGCCCAGCGCCGTTCCTGCCGTGCTCAACAGGCCGCTTGAACGCCGGGGCCAACGCATCAAAAATTAGTATCTCTTAGCATTTGCGAGCGCCCACAAGCCGCACCAGAGCCTAACAAAACCTAGTGTCTGCGATTCAGGGCAGCGGGGGGTTATTTCCATTTTTTCATGTCGATAAAAAGGGGCGAAACAGGGGAGAAAAGGGGTGTAAGAAGGGTGGCGACAGAGGGACAAAAAAGGGACAAGCAGCGCCGAAAAAGGGCGGAAAAAGGGCGGCCGATGCCCTGCCTGGATAGTGACAAAAAATAACATTGCTCTTTGGTCCCTGGGCCCGTTGACTGCTTCGCCATGTGATGAAGCAGATTTGAGGCCCCAACCCAGCATCAGCTCCATGGCGCCCCCAACCCCACCCCGACAAGGCCATATAAAACCCACCCTTGTTCCACCCATGGCGCCAATGAGGACATCAGCGCAGTGCTTTGGGCCACTCCTGTGAGTTGACATAAGGGGTCTTACCGGACGCTGGCGCCTTATCACGCCCAGGCGATTGTCTCGCCGCTGGGGATTGTCCCGCTCCATCGAGCAGTACTGAAGTTCAGTAAAATTGACTTGACGGCCCTTGCCACTTGTGGGGCGCGCGACTTATTGTCTCTTCAAGAATCTTGTCTTGGGGAAAGCACCCCCCAAGAAACACCACAACCCGAATCTGACTCCTTGGACGGGCATGCAGATTCGGGTTACAACCCATGGATTGGATTTGTGGTAAGTGTGCGTTCTGACGCCAGTTTTCGCAAGATGCGATGACTGACACCACAACTCAGAGGTAAAGCCTTTCCTTGATTCAAACAAGCCTTCTTCGTATTTGAGTGCAGTTTTTAGTGCACTCAAATAACAGAAAGCCTATTTGAGTGTGAAGAAAGCCTACTTGAGTGTGAATCAAGCGCCCCACAAATCCACCGACAACATCTGGTGTCATGGTGGAAACACACACCCCCCCCAACCATTGCTGCGTTGGCACCATTCTAGCGACAGTGACCCACATGGGGCCACGCTGGTATGCAACAAAGACGCTGCGCTCCGATGGCCCAGGCGTCCTGCGGTGGACCAAGAAAAGCCCCTCATTCTGGGATGCTCACCTACTCACTGCCTATGACCTGGACTCCCTTGTTGAAGTCTACACCCGCACTCTTGCCGACCCTTACAAGGCAATCACACGCAGCACTCTGATCCCAGGCGCCCAGACGCAGGGCATCGAGCGCAAAAGCCGCAAGAACCATGCAGACGGCCTCTTCATCGACACCCCCTCCAACATGTTGTTGCTGGACATCGACGAAGTACCGCAGTGGTTGGAGCTGGACACCCACAAACCAGAAGAGTCTGTCAATGAACTGATGGCCTTTCTGGAGAAGACATCGCCCACGTTCAAGGCCATGTCTGACGGGGTGTCATTCGGATTTATGCTGTCGAGCACAGCGGGCCTGAAGAAGTTCAAGAGGGATGATAAGGGAGCGTCCTACAGACATTGCAGGGGCGCGTTTAAGGTCCACCTCTTGTTCTGGTTGCTTTCGCCAACGAAGGGTGCGCAGGGCGCAATCTGGGCAAAGCAAGTCAACAAAGAGGTTGGGTTTGATGTCCTGGACCTTGCGCCGTTCAACACCGCCCAGCGCATGACGGGACCACCCGTGTTGCTCGACGGTGCCTCCATCGACATTCCCCAGCGCCACGGCATCATCCGGCGCCAGCACGACGCCTCAAACTGGACAGCACCAACCCTGCCCAAACTCACCCCTGCACCGTCAACAAAGCCCACCCAAAGGCAAGGCCATATCAAAGAATGGAGCGATCAAGGGCGCCGGTTTCTTCAAGCAATGCTGAAAAGGGACTGCGATGACCTTGTGGGGCTTGAAGATGGCGACAAGCGCGGAAAGCAGATCTACCGCAAGGCGCTGCGCTGGGCGTGGCGATACAGGCAAGAGGACTGCGGCGCCGTCCTGGGCAGTCTGGAGTCCGTTGGAGATCGCATCATTCAAGCGGGGATTCAAGGCGCCGGTCTTTCAAAGACAGACGCAAGGCGCCCATGGAAAAACGGCTCCGAATCCGGCCAGGACCCCAAAGGGGAGACGGAGTTTAAACCCGCGCACTTCAGGACAGCACACCCGCGCCAGCTCCACCGACAACACCACGGCAAAGCCCCTGCCACAGTCGAGGCGGCACGCAAACGAACGCTGAAGTGGGCCAGGTCGTACACCCAAGACATCGTGGACCAGTCGGGATGTGGTGTGGGGAAGTCCTACGCCATTCGGCAAGCCGTCGCCAAGTACCACAGTGACCACAAAGACCACCTCCAAACCATCGTCGCCAAAGACCGCGCCGCCGCGCTGGAACATGGGCGAGAGTTGAAGGCGCTGGGCGTCGATGCCGTGGTCTGGATCGGACGCCACGGCACAGGCCAGATCATGGGCCTCCTGGGTGAGGGTTGGCATCCCAGCGAGACCGACGACAACGCCGACACCTGCGCCAAAGACACCACACGCGGCGTCAACATTGTCTGCCGGGGTTGCTCATTCCAGACAGCTTGCCTTGCTGCCATGGGCTACCAGGGACGCAAGGCGGCTGCGCTTAATACGGCCCAGCGCGGCGGTGTTGTCATTGTCACGCTCGACATGCTGCGCGCCTTCATTAGCGAATACGCGAGGATCGACAACCCCGCGCCATGGATGCAGCTGTGGGGTGATGATGCAGCCCTGCCGTCTGCCGCTGCGCTCGATGTGAAGGCCCTCAGAAACGCGGCTCCAACGATGGGGCGCTGCGCTCGCCGGGAAGATGAAGACAGTGAAGTGGTGGAAGGCCACGGCGCGCACATGGCCGATGCGTTGGCCGACTTGTGGGAGACGTCGGGCCAGGTCCACCCCAAGGACAACAAGAGGCCCAAAAGCCAACGCGAGCACATTGTAGACGGTGCCGTGGTGCACAAACACATCGCAGACGCCGTTGGGCAAGGCGTGCTCGATGACCTTGTGAGGATATCGACTGCGCCCGGCATTGCCCGCGCCATTCATCCCGCGCTGAAGTGGCTTGTAGAGGGCCACGCAGCCCGCGGATACCTTGTGGGAACGCACGGCGGAAATGTGCGTTTGTGCGTCCACCCCCTACCGCTCGAAATCCCCACATCCACGCGGGTCTACTGGGCAGATGCCACAGTCTGCGCTGTGTCCCTTGAAGCGTTCCTGGGCCGACGTCTGGATGTGAAGATGTCCCACGTCGAGCACTCGCCCAGGCACAAGCGGGCGCGGTTCAAGTTGTCGTTGTCGGCGCAGGGTGTGTTGGCACAGACCAACGAAGAGTTCATGTCGCGCGCCAACTCCACCGCCGCGCAGATCAAAAAGCGCATCGACGCACACCGGGAACGCCTGGGCCGCGAACCAAATATGCTGGTCATCACCCACCAACGCATCATTGGGTCAAACCACCTTGCTGCATTCTTGGAGGTCACAGGGCTAAAGAACCCCGCAATCATCCACTGGCGCGGAGTGAGACAAAAGGGATCGAACGCATACCAAGACTTTGACGGCGTAATAACGCTGGGCGATCCGCGCACCAACGTCACAGCCTACCGGCAGATGCGCCGCGCTATTGCGCTCTACCGCGCCCAGGCGGGCCTACCAGACGCCCAG
>JAAENN010000349.1 GCA_024224295.1 Shimia sp.
CGACTATGTCGTGGAATACGCGGGCGGGAAAATCAAGAGTATCCGCAAAGGATTCGAGGGAGCGGTCGAACGGGCCGGACTGAAAGACGTGACGCTCCACACTATTCGCCATTCTGCAGCGGTTCATATGGTTGCCGGAGGAGTGCCAATGGAGAAAGTCGCTCAATATCTGGGACACTCAAACGTGGCGATTACTTACTCTACATATGCCCGCTATGCGCCGGACCATTTAGCTGATGCCGCCGGTATTCTCGACTTTGACCAAATCCGAAATGAAAAGAGCGTGAGCTAAAGTTCAACGAACTGACGCACACTTTGTAAAAACACGGAAATGCGTTGACTTAATGGTGGGTCGTGAGAGGCTCGAACTCCCGACATCTTCGGTGTAAACGAAGCGCTCTACCAACTGAGCTAACGACCCGGTAGGCGGGGATTTAGCTTCTACCGCTGAGACATGCAAGCCCCCATTTCGAACTTTCTTTGCGTCTCCATCAACTTCCTCATAAGGTTGCCGCAAAAAAGGAAAAAGAACGGCTCATGCCTGATCCAATAGTACCAAAAGGTGTCGCCCACGTTGCCGTTGAGGCGGTCGAGTCCCCCGATCCGATTGTATTCGCGCTACAACCAAATCTTTCAATGCTGGCTTTCACCTCGGCGGTCGAAACCCTGCGCATCGCGAACCAGCTCACCGGACAGATTCTTTACACGTGGACTACAATGTCTGAGACCGGTGAAAATGTGCGCTGTTCAAATGGAATCGAAATCGGAATCGATGCCCGGCTTGGAGATACACCTCCTTCCGCATGTGTTTTTGTCTGTTCAGGGGTTGAGCCTGAGCGCGCGGCGACTGCGAAGGTTTCGGATTGGATTCGCCATCAATGGCGCACCGGTCGTCGCGTGGGCGGTCTTTGCACTGGCGCTTTCACATTGGCTAAAGCGGGAATACTCGAAGGTAAGGATTTCACTCTTCACTGGGAGAACATCACACCCTTTCGAGAACTATACCCGACACTGGATCCCCTAGAACAACTCTACGCAATCGACGACCGCATCATGACTTGCGGTGGCGGCGTGGCGGCGATGGATCTCTTCTTGAAACTGATTTACGATCGTCACGGCGCACCCTTGGCCCGTGCAGTGCTCAACATGTGCCTCCATACGGTGCAGCGCTCGGAAACAGATCGACAGCAAAGCTCCACTGCCGCTGTGATTGGCAACCGCAACGACAAACTGGTCAAAATCATCGCTCACTTCGAAGAGAACCTAGAGGACTCGATCGACCTTGACGGCGTCGCCCGCGGGCTAGGCGTGTCCCGCCGCCAAATGGAACGCCTGTTCAAAACTCACCTGAACACAACACCCAAACGCTTCCTCCAAGACTTACGCTTGCAACGTGCACGTATCCTACTAGCAGAAACCGACATGCCAGTGGTCGATGTGGCCATTGCCTGCGGGTATGAGTCCGCTGGCAACTTCTCCAAACGTTTCCGCGAAGCCTACGGTATTTCACCACACCGCTTTTCCGCAGGCCACGGTTAAGGGAAAAAAGAAACGGGCGCTCAACCACTTAAGGGAGCGCCCACTTAAAGAATGGTGGGTCGTGAGAGGCTCGAACTCCCGACATCTTCGGTGTAAACGAAGCGCTCTACCAACTGAGCTAACGACCCGGTGAGCGGCTTCTAACCTCACTCTGCAGGCTCTGCAAGCCCCTCTTTTTCACTTTCTTCGCTGTCTGCGTTTTTCCGGCGCAATCTCAGATTTACGACCCGAACATCATCCAAATCCTTGCTGTTTTGGACCTTGAGCTTGCCAAGCTCTGGTATATTTAGACCACGCCCCGCAGAAAGCGTTTCACCCAGGATAGCCAAAGCGGCTTCGATCGCTGGCTTTGCGTCACGCTTTTTCACCCCTGCCCGCGCAACGGCAGACTCAATCAACTCCTTTTTGCGCATCATATCAATGCCAGTATCTTCTGAGCCACCATCACTGACGTCAGCTTCTAATACTGTCGACGGCTCAGCAGCCTCGGCAATTTCTTTCAGGCTGGCGCTTGTTTTGCGGGATGCTGTCGTACGTGCACGCGACTTGCTCGTGGATACGCGCTTACGCGTCGATGCGGGGGCCTTTGCCATGACGTTCTACCTCACTGGTCTGCTCAACAAGTCAACCATAGCATTGGCACCGAAAAAAGACAGACAAATCGGGGATTTGGCACAATATCTATACGAGAATCAAAAGTGGCGCACAAAATGCGCCACCCAAAGTATGTCCAAACAATCAAAATGCGTTACTTGAGTTTGGATAGCTTTTCCTGCAATTCAGCCAGTTGTTTCTTGATATCGTCGAGATCTTCACCCTCTCCCGGCGCAGCTTCCGCTTTCTCATTCACAGGTGCGGAGCTGCCCGGCCAGGGCATGCCACCAGTCATAGCCTTCATAAAAGCCTCTTGCTGCGCCTGCATTGCTTCCAGGCCTGGCATCGCCATCCCTGTCCCCATACTTTCCATGACTTTTTCCTGGCTCTCCCGCAGCATATCAAAGGAGGTCTGCAAGAACTGCGGCACCATTGAAGTTGCCTGTGTGGTATAGGCCCGCACCAGATCATTGAGTACATTCACCGGCAATACATTCTCGCCACGGCTCTCGTGTTCGGCAATGATTTGAAGAAGATACTGACGGGTCAGATCATCTCCACTTTTCAAATCGATAATTTGTACTTCCCGCCCCGACCGAATAAATCCAGCGATGTCATCCAATGTGACATAGTCACTGGTCTCAGTGTTGTAGAGACGCCGGCTGGCGTATCGTTTGATCAGCAGCGGTTTGTTATCTTCGCCCACGTCAATCTCCCCAAGTATTCTGCGCGCTGCAGAAAAGCCTATGCGACTGCAGCACAAAAAGAAAGAGCGGGCATAATGCCCGCTCACGCAATCTGCACCCATAGGGAGGAAGCTGGGTGCCGATTGACGATATTTCTTACTTAGAGGTCGCTTTTTTCGCGGCTGCGGTCACGTCGTTGGTGGCCTTTTTCACAGCTGCAGTTGCCTCTTCAGTCGCTTCTTTGCCCGCAGACATAAGCAGCTCTACAGTTTCCATCTGAACTTTTTTCGCAACTTCAGCGAAGGCCGCCATGTTTTCAGCAGCAACTTCAGCCTGCGCAGATGCAAAATCAGTCATCGCCTTGGCGTAATCGGCTGGGTCTTCTTTGGCTTTGGACATATCGCCCAGTTTCGCCAGAGTGTCTTTGGTCCATTTGGTGGAGATCTCGGAGGACTTCTCAGCCGCGCCCAGAGCAACAGTGGTCAGCTTTTCATTCAGTGCTGCAGAGTTTTTGAACGCATCTTCAAAAGCAGATGTATCAACCGGGAATGCGCCCAATACGTCTTTGAACATTGCGGTCATGTCCTGTGTCGCTTTAGCCATTGGTATAGTTCCTTAAACAAATGACAGCCCGTGAAGATGAGGAGTATGGGCTGCGTTTCTAGTCTCTGGACACAATATGCTTTCTGCGTCGCGGCATTTCAAGATATTTTTGCTGCACTGCAGCAAAAATCTTACAAACCGCTGTTATTTATATGCTTTTCTCAAGACATAGCTGCCTGGCGCATCGCCGAGGGCCGGATGTTGCGCATCACCATGCTGCCGTGCTGCGATCTTTTTACCTGACTTCTTTGACAACCAGGCGTCCCAGCGCGGCCACCAAGACCCCTCATGAAACGTAGCCCCATCCATCCACTCGTCCGCGGAACCTTTTACATCCGTATTTGTGAAGTGGCCGTATTTCATTTTACTTGGCGGATTAACGATCCCTGCAATATGCCCGGACTGGGAGACAATAAAAGTCTTAGACCGACTCTTGGACTTCTGAAAACCGTGGTAGCAATCCTTCCAGCGCGCAATGTGATCTGTTTCACAGGTCACAGCACAAACCGGCACATCCACGTCGGAGATCTTCAGGGTTGTGCCACATAGCTCAACCCCCTCGCCCACAAACTTATTTGCCTGACACAACTCGCGCAAATACTGATGCGCCATCTTGCCTGGCAAGCCAGATCCATCACCATTCCAATAGAGCAAATCAAAAGCGGGCGGTGCCTCGCCCATAAAATAGCTTTTGATTGCGGGTCCATAAATCAGGTCATTGGACCGCAGGAAGCTAAACGTGCGCTGCATAATAAAAGATCGCAGCACGCCAAACTCGTTAACTTCATCATCAATCCCGTCGATAAAGTCATCCTGCAAAAATGGTGTGAACTCGCCTTGATCCGAGAAGTCTGTCAGCGTCGTGAAGAAAGTCGCCGACTTTACCGATTTATCACCGCGCTGTTTCATCAACGACAACGTCAGATGCAGCGTGGTTCCCGCAATACAATAGCCAACGGCATTCACCTGCTTCTGATTGGTGATATCCTTGACTTGCGCAATCGCCTCAAGGAATCCTTCCTTGATGTAATCATCCAAGCCCACGTCCGCATAAGTCGGATCAGGGTTCACCCAGCTCACCACAAAGACAGTATACCCCTGATCAACACACCAACGGATCAGGCTGTTCTGCTCCTTTAGGTCCAGGATGTAGTACTTGTTGATCCACGGCGGGAAAATGATCAGCGGGATCTCGTGCACGGTCTCGGTGGATGGCGTGAATTGCAACAGCTCAAACATCCGATTGCGAAACACCACTTTGCCCGGCGCCGTCGCAATGTTGCGGCCGATCTCGAACGCGTCTTCATCTGCCAACTTGACCAACATCTCGCCATTGTTGGCTTCCAGATCTGAAATCAAGTTCTGCAATCCGTCGATCAACGACTGCCCTTCAGTCTCGACAGCCTTCTCCAGCGCTTCTGGGTTGGTACCCAGAAAATTGGTTGGCGACATCATATCGACAATCTGGCTCGAGAAATACTCGATGCGTTGTTTGTCTTTGGCTGAGAGGCCCTGAAGTTCGCCGACGGCGGCTTTGAGCGCCTCCGCATTGCGCATGTACTGTTGTTTCAGAAGATTGAAATAAGGGTGCGACTTCCACATCGGATGAGAGAATCGCCGGTCCGTTGGTGTGTCATCCTGCGGTGCAGAAAACTGCCCCTTTAACATTAAGTTTTGTGCGTCGACGAAGGATTTAACCGACTTACTCCACAGATCCAGCTGGTTTTCGATCACCTTTCCGGGGTTGTCGACCACCGCCCGCCAATAGGCACTGGCCGCATTCATAAACACTTCAGGTTCAGGAGAATTTAAATCATTTCTCAATGGCTTATGATGACTGAGAACCTCAGTCAGTCGCCGCGATAAAGCTTCAACTTTTGCCAAATTGGCGTTTAGGCGTTCCATTTTTTCGCCCGATTCAGTCTCATTTGTTGTCATATTAACCTATTCGCCCTAATGTCGCTGCTGTGCAGCATTAACCAAGCGCCCCCTCAATGTTACTGGGGATTTACTAGGGTGCATAGCCCAACGATAGGACGAAGCACATGCGATACATGTCCACGTATGACCTCATGGAAACCATGCGCAACACCAACCAATGGTTGGGCGCAACAGCGAGCGCCATGGCCTCCTACCCGGCCTTTGCATTGATCCCCAATCCCGGCTTGCAGTGGATGGCCGCCTGGGGCGAAGTCACCGAACGCGCCTTCCAACGCATGATTGTAAAGCCCGATTGGGGTATCGACAGCTTCACCTGCGAAGACGGCAAGGACCACATCGTCAACATCAATACCGTGATCGAACGCCCCTTTGGGGATCTGATCCACTTTGAGGTTTCCGGCCGAAAACCGATGAAACGCAAAGTCATGCTGGTGGCACCGATGTCCGGTCACTACGCCACCCTGCTGCGCTCCACGGTAAAGAGCCTGATTGCAGATTGCGAAGTCTATATCACTGATTGGCACAACGCACGCGACATCCCTGTGTCCCAGGGCAAATTCGATGTAGAGGACTACACCCTCTACCTTGTCGATTTTATGAAAGAGCTTGGACCCGACACCCATGTGATCGCCGTGTGCCAGCCTGCACCGCTCACACTGGCGGCCACTGCCTATCTCGCCGAAGAAGATCCCGCTGCGCAGCCCCGCTCCCTGACCCTGATTGGCGGCCCGATCGACCCAAACGCCGCCGCTACTGAGGTGACCGATTTTGGCCACCGCGTGGCCATGGGGCAGCTTGAAGAAACCATGATCCAGCGGGTTGGCTTCAAATACCCCGGCGTCGGCCGCATGGTCTATCCGGGCCTGCTACAACTCTCGTCCTTCATGTCGATGAATGGAGAGCGTCACTCAAGGGCGTTTAACGACCAGATCATGCGCGTGTCCCGGGGCGAAGCCTCTGATCACGACGCCCATAACCGATTCTACGACGAATACCTCGCCGTCATGGACATGACCGCCGAGTTCTATCTCTCCACGGTGGAGCGAATCTTCAAAAACGGCGAAATCGCCAACAACGAATTTGTTGTGGCTGGCAGAAAAGTCGACATTGGCAAGATCACCACCGTGGCCGTTAAAACCGTCGAAGGTGCCAAGGATGACATCACCGCGCCCGGTCAATGTATCGCTGCATTGGACCTTTGTTCTGGTCTGCCAGACAATAAAAAGGCAAGCCACGTTGAACCCGGCGCAGGTCACTATGGGATTTTTGCAGGCAAGAGCTGGCGCAATAACATCCGCCCCTTGGTGCTGGAGTTCATCGACGCCAACGCAGATGCACCAAAGAAAAAGGCGGCTACGCGCAAGCCCGCTAATAAAAACACTGCTGCCTAAAGCAGCGCTTCCGCGACCTCCGCACAGAAATGGGGCGAACGTTTGTCACGATTCGCCCCATTGTTGAATTGAGTGGCCACCGTTGCAAAAGATGCACAGCAACAACCCGCAAGATTTTCCACATAGGTTCGGCGCCAAATCTACATATTGTGGATAACTTCTCCTCCCCCAATCCCCCCTAAGCAGAAACACCTTTTTTCAAACGTTTAGCGGAATTAACCAATATTAACGGGTTCTAAACACCCCTGTGGAGGAATCAGAAACCCTGCGCGAGTCGCCGTCAGCCTGTTTCCGTCAACAGAAAAAATCCTGATTTTTCGTAAATAAATTCGTTGACCCTTTAGGGGCGGATACGCCAGTTTGTGGCAGCAGCCAAGAAAGCCCACTAGATATAGTGGCGACCACGGCGGCGGGTACAACTTCATACAAATGCCCTTCTGGGTCTGTTGTAGCGGCACATGCACTGCATATGCCAAGCGGTATCCCTATGCCTGATGGTTCGCCGCTTTACTGCAAGGGCTCACAACGGCCGCGCGTTGAGATGCACAAAACGTGCACGTTGGGACATTTGGAACCGGGATGAAGACAGGCATGAAGATTCAAAGACGTTTCACCAAGACCGGACAAAACGCATACGCCGATCTGGATTTTGTCACGACCGAATCTGAAATTCGCAACCCGGACGGCACTGTTGTTTTCCACCTGGCTGACATCGAAGTGCCTTCCAGTTGGTCCCAAGTCGCCTCTGATGTGATTGCGCAAAAATACTTCCGTAAAGCTGGCGTGCCCACCAAACTGCGCAAGGTTCGCGAAAAAGGTGTACCGGAATTTCTGTGGCGCTCGGTTCCAGCCAACGAAGACGTCACCATCGGTGGCGAAACCAGCGCCAAGCAAGTGTTCGACCGTCTTGCCGGTGCCTGGACCTACTGGGGCTGGAAAGGTGGCTACTTCTCAACAGAGGATGACGCCCGCGCCTATTTTGACGAAATGCGTTACATGTTGGCATCTCAACGTGCCGCGCCGAACTCGCCACAATGGTTCAACACTGGCCTGCACTGGGCCTATGGCATCGATGGACCCTCTCAGGGTCACTACTACGTCGACTACAAAACCGGCAAGCTGACCAAATCCAAATCCGCCTACGAGCACCCACAGCCGCACGCCTGCTTCATTCAGTCCGTGGCCGATGATCTGGTGGGCGACGGCGGGATCATGGACCTCTGGGTCCGCGAAGCACGCCTGTTCAAATACGGCTCCGGCACCGGCACCAACTTCTCGTCCCTGCGTGCAGATGGCGAATCCCTATCCGGCGGTGGCAAATCCTCCGGCCTTATGGGCTTCCTGAAAATCGGCGACCGCGCCGCAGGTGCGATCAAATCGGGCGGCACGACGCGCCGCGCAGCTAAGATGGTCATCGTCGATGCCGATCATCCGGACATCGAAGAGTACATCAACTGGAAAGTCAAAGAAGAGCAGAAGGTTGCCTCAATCGTGGCCGGCTCCAAAATGCACGAGCAAAAGCTCAATGGCATTTTTGACGCCATCAAAGCCTGGGACGGCGCTGAAAAAGACGCCTATGACTCCAAGATCAATGATGGTCTGAAATCCGCGATCCGTGATGCCAAAAAGTCCATGATCCCGGAGACCTACATCAAACGCGTTCTGGATTACGCCAAACAGGGCTACGCCAGCATCGAGTTTCCGACTTACGACACAGACTGGGATTCTGAAGCCTATGCATCTGTGTCTGGCCAGAACTCCAACAACTCCATCCGCGTTACAGACGCCTTCCTGAAGGCTGTGGAAAACGATGATGATTGGGAGCTGATCCGCCGCACCGATGGCGAGATCGCAAAAACCATCAAAGCCCGCAAACTATGGGAAGACGTCGGCCACGCCGCCTGGGCCTGTGCCGATCCCGGCATCCAATACCACGACACAGTGAACGCTTGGCACACCTGCCCTGAAGACGGCGAAATCCGCGGCTCAAACCCGTGCTCCGAGTACATGTTCCTCGACGACACGGCCTGTAACCTCGCCTCGATGAACCTTCTGTCCTTCCTTAAGGACGGCGTGTTCCAGGCAGACGACTACATGCACGCCACCCGTCTCTGGACCGTGACTCTGGAAATCTCCGTGACCATGGCGCAATTCCCCTCAAAGGAAATTGCCCAACTTTCCTATGACTTCCGCACGCTGGGTCTTGGCTACGCCAACATCGGCGGCCTGCTAATGAACATGGGTTACGGTTACGACTCTGATGAAGGCCGCGCACTCGGCGGTGCTTTGACCGCATTAATGACAGGTGTGGCCTACGCCACCTCCGCCGAAATGGCTGGTGAACTTGGTGCCTTTGACGGGTACGCACGCAACAGCGAACACATGCTGCGCGTCATCCGCAACCACCGTCGCGCCGCCCAAGGCCTTACCTCAGGCTACGAAGGGCTTGCCGTGAAACCGGTCGCCTTGGATATCGAAAACTGCCCTGACCAAATGCTAGTCGAACTGGCGCAATCCGCCTGGGACGAAGCGCTCGAGCTGGGTGAAAAGAACGGTTACCGCAACGCGCAGACCTCTGTGATTGCCCCCACTGGTACCATTGGTCTGGTGATGGACTGCGACACCACCGGCATCGAGCCTGACTTCGCGCTGGTGAAGTTCAAGAAACTCGCGGGCGGCGGCTACTTCAAAATCATCAACCGTTCCGTGCCTGCGGCATTGGAAGGCCTCGGCTACTCCTCAGCACAGATCGAAGAGATCGTGTCTTACGCGGTGGGCCACGGCACCATCGGCAACGCACCGGGCATCAACCACACTTCTTTGATCGGCCACGGCTTCACCACCAACGAGATCGAGAAAATCGAAGCCGCACTTGGGTCGGCGTTCGACATCCGCTTTGTGTTTAACCAATGGACGCTGGGCGAAGAGTTCTGCACCAACGTGCTCGGTATCCCAGCGGACAAGCTCAACGACCCAGCCTTCGAACTGCTTGGTCACCTCGGCTACACCAAAGCGGACATTGATCTGGCCAACGACCACGTTTGCGGCACCATGACCCTCGAAGGCGCACCATTCCTCAAGGAAGAGCACTATCACATCTTCGATTGTGCCAACCCCTGCGGCAAAAAGGGCAAGCGCTATCTCTCTGTGGACAGCCACATCACCATGATGGCATCTGCCCAGAGCTTCATCTCCGGCGCGATCTCCAAAACAATCAACATGCCTAACGACGCCACTATCGAGGACTGCCAGAGCGCGTACGAGCTCAGCTGGTCTCTCGGCATCAAAGCCAACGCGCTGTATCGCGACGGCTCCAAATTGTCCCAGCCTCTCGCCGCTGCGCTGGTGGAGGACGATGACGAAGCCGCCGAAGTGCTCGAGTCCGGTTCCATGACCGAAAAGGCGCAGGTGCTGGCCGAAAAAATCGTCGAGAAAATTGTTGTCAAAGAAGTGGCCCGTGGTCGCGAGAAAATGCCAGAACGCCGCAAAGGCTACACCCAGAAAGCTGTTGTCGGCGGCCACAAGGTCTACCTGCGCACCGGAGAATATTCTGACGGCTCCTTGGGCGAAATTTTCATCGACATGCACAAGGAAGGCGCTGGCTTCCGCGCGATGATGAACAACTTCGCCATCGCTGTGTCGGTTGGCCTGCAATATGGCGTGCCGCTTGAAGAATTTGTCGATGCCTTCACCTTCACCAAGTTTGAACCTGCGGGCATGGTGCAAGGCAACGACTCGATCAAAAACGCCACCTCGATCCTCGATTATATTTTCCGCGAATTGGCCGTGTCTTACCTCGACCGCACCGACCTTGCGCATATTAAGCCAGAAGGCACCACGTTTGATGATGTTGGACGTGGCGAGGAAGAAGGCGTTTCCAACGTCTCTGAACTGTCTGACACCGCCGCGACTCGCTCTCTTGAGGTGCTGAAACAGATCTCCTCCACCGGGTATCTGCGCAAGCGTTTGCCGCAAGAACTGGTGGTGCTGAACGGCGGTGGCAACATTTCTGTGGATAACTCCGAAGCGGCCAAAAATCTGGCCACTTTGGTGCCGGAAACCGCTGGCGCAACCGTATCAGACGTGGCAACAAGCGCCTCCGTCACGGCAGCTGTGGCCCCGATGGACGAACGGGCCAAGGCCAAGATGCAGGGGTATGAGGGAGACCCCTGTGGCGATTGCGGCAACTACACGCTGGTGCGCAACGGCACCTGCATGAAATGCAACACCTGCGGCGCCACCTCGGGCTGCAGCTAAGGAGACTACCGTGACGAAGCGCAGAAGCCTTCTGTCTGAAGAAGACCAAAGCCACGCACCCACCGACACACTTGTGGGCACCATCCGCATCAGCGGCGATTGGGCCCGCAAAGTTCGTGGGGAATCACACGCCCCTGCCCCGCAGGCGGCCAACGACGACTACGCCGAACATCAGCTCTTTGCCGCGCGCAAAAGCTCTTGATCGGCGCTACAATATCCCGGGGGGACCTGGGTAGGGGGCCTCGGCCCCCGACGAGATAACCCGCTCCCGTCCCTACTCACTGGCAGCGGCGTTCCACGGAGCGGGTGCGCTCGCTCCGACGACATTCAGGCCGCAGGCAAAAAACATCGAGCGGTAACATAGAGTGAGCCTGAATGGCGAAACTGGGGGGCCCCGACGGCCCCCCATTTTTTTGTGCCAAAGCCCAGCTGCGCCCAAATCTTTCAACCAACTCACTTTCTCCTGATCCAAGTTGATTGGCCCGCGCGCGCCTCCTCAGCCACAAAGAGACAACCGCACTTTGTGCCAAGGACCCGTCATGCTTCTCCGCTTCTCCGCTCTGCTCTGCGCCATTACTTTATCCCCCGGCCAGCCCGTCCTGGCACAGGACAGCTCCCCCCCGCCCGCCCATGTTGTTGAGCAATTTGGCACCCCTCCCTCCATACCCTCTGGCCCCTTGTCCGATACACTAGAGACCGCCGCCGACATGGCCTTTGTCGAAAGCATGCAACAGGGCACATGGGGTCGGGATCAATCTCTGGCGCTCGAAGAGATCGCAGCCTCAGGCGACCCGCGCCTTGCCTGGGTCATCAGCGACCTGATGCGCTTTGTGACCTCTGCGCAGTTAAACTTCGCCCTCGCCGAGGCCGCTGCCACTTTGCTCGAGATCGACACGCCGACCGAAAACACGTGGGGCATCGTCACCAATCACCTGATCGCGTGGGATATTCCCGAACCACCCGACTATCTGCGTTTCAAGCGCGCCATCTTCACTGCTATTGTTCCCGAATGGGACCCGTTGTTTGTGCCGGGCGACATCGACTGGCGGTTGGTCTCCTGGGGAGGCGTTTTGATCGATGATCGCGCTTTTGACACCACCGACGCCGCCTGCAACTGCATCCCAGCCGCCGACAACCCAGAGATCACAGACGCCGCAGACGCCACGTGGCTAAACGATAACGACATCGTCTTTGGCGTTGAAGTCAACGGCGAGTACCGCGCCTACCCACGCCAGATCATGGAAGTCCGCGAGATGGTCAACGACACACTCGGCGGGCGCGACCTCGGCATCCCCTACTGCACCCTCTGCGGCGCAGCCCAGGCCTATTTCACCGACCAACTGCCTGCCGGAGTCGAGCGCCCTATCCTGCGCACCTCTGGCCTGCTCAGCCGCTCCAACAAGGTCATGTATGACCTTACCACCTACTCCATCTTTGACACCTTTCTCGGCCACGCCGTCACCGGCCCCTTGGCCGACAAAGGCGTCCAATTAGAGCAAGCCGCCGTCATCACCACAGACTGGGGCACATGGAAAGCCGCACACCCGGAAACCACTGTTCTGGCCGAATACCTCGCCCTCGGCCGCAACCCTGATTTCCGCAATGGCCGCGACGCCAACGGGCCGATTTTCCCCGTGGGTGACGTCGATCCTCGTCTGCCTGTGCACGAAGACATCATTGGCATCCTCACAGCCTCCGGCCAGCCCGTCGCCTTTCAACGCAGCAAAGCGCTTGTGGCCCTGCGCAAAGGCGACGACATCGCCTACGAAAACATCCGCCTCAAACTCGATGCAGGCGGCATCCGCGCTGTCGACGCCAGTGGCGCGGACCTCGGCAGCCACCAAGCCTTCTGGTTCGCCTGGTCTCAATTCCATCCAGACACCGCCCTCTGGCCGGGCTAACCCGCCAGCGTCTCTCGTGGGAAATCAATCATCACACGCGTTTTGCGCGGCAAATATTGGCGGTTTGAGTACAGCATCCAAGCCGCCATTTCAAAATCGCTCACCGTGCCCTGATACTGGTGACATAAAACCACCAAGCGGCGTGCCACAGCGAGGGCGCTGGCGCCGACGACATTCGGGCCACAGGCAAAAAACATCGATCGGTAATATAGAGTGAGCCTGAAAGGCAAAACTGGGGGGCCCGACGGCCCTCAATTTTTTCGCTGAGCCGGAAAATTTCAGCTGAAATGTCTCTGATCGCACCTCACACAGGCTGCGCCCTATTGCGCATCTAGAAGCAACCGCACATTGATCGTCGGTGTTCCGGCCCTGGACAGAGGAAAGACTGTCTCGCCACCCCTTCTGTCAGCTACCAAGATTTCGACACGCAATTCCCGGTTGCCCGAAAGATCAGCCATTTCAACAATAAAGTCCGTACTGAAAACGCCATGTTTACTACAATTGGCGCACTGCCGTGGTTCGGAGGGTTGAAAAATGCGTGTTTTCCCGATCACCTTTTCGCCTGCATACAACAGAACAGAGAAGCTGCCAGGGATGTCCAGACGGTTGATGTCTTTTATCCGGACCGAATACTTTTCTGGCGCCGACAAACTGAAACTCTTTGAGGCAGTAACACTTCCATTTGATCTCGCTATCAATTCATCAAAGTCAAAGCTTTCCGCAGGATGTTCGTAACCCACATTCCACTCAGACAAATCGATCATTTCTGCCGCGTTCACATCAAATGGGGCCAGCAGTGTATCCGGCGCCTCCTGCAGCCAATGGTCATCCCCTGTGACCACCCCTTTAAAGGCCAAGAGGCTCGTTAGGTGTTTGTCTGTTTGCCACTTCCACCACAGCCGATCCCAGTTGCAATGAAAGAACCAGAACAAAGGATCAAACGCCGCAACATCTTGGTTAGCGATGGTTGGACCACAGGCGCCGTGCCCGTTGTCGTGAGCGCGGATAATTCCCTCATGCTGGTTCGGCCAATCACTCCATCCGTTAAAGCCCCGCCAAGTATCAGCGTTAATAGCCTCGCCAATCTTCACCTCAATATCCGCCTTTGCCGCTTTCACATTCTGCACTATCGTCGCGGCAGAATCCCGTTTGGTGACATACCCTTTAGGGAAGGCTTCGCTCCCGTCTAGGCCTGTCAAGCCCCGCGGAAGCGTATAGGGATGGAGTGGGGCGTCATACACCCAATCTGGCAATGCATCTCCCAAAATATCCCAATAAGGCAAGGTTACATCTTCGCATCCTTCTATAGAGCGCAGCGCGTCCTCAAACGCCATCAGATACGCTCTATGCCAAGGATTGTAAGCATCATCATGGTGACGGCAGTATGTATTTGTCGCAGGCCCAGGTAGCCAATGGATACCCGCCAAAGTGAAAAAACTCTGCGGCGCATCACCATCCGCGTCTCGCGCCATAATTCCCTTAAATGCCTTCTGCAAAAGCGCCACTTCCTCTGAACTCAAGTCCAAGATGTTGCGGCGCACTCTTTTTTTTTCTGACGGCCTTAAACGAACAAAGGCCTGCTCTGCATAGCCAGTATTTTGGGCCCAGTTTCGAAACGTTTTTAGCTTGTCCGAGCTCCAAGCCCTTCCCTCATCAGGAGGCGGCATCCGACCAGATCCAATCCATTCCGAAATTTTGGCGGCATTGGCTTTGATGCTCTCAGAGGATGCTAGATCGATTGCCCAACTCATGCACCCAGCGTCTTGGGCTGTGAACAAATGTTGAATATTCTCTGCGTATGACGGTCTCAAAATAGGATGTTTCAATAGAGATCTCCTCAACCAAATGGAACCAAAACAAAAAAAGTCAAAAGGCGTAAAGCTGGAAAAATACTCCAGTTAATGATCCGAGCATGACCTATTTGAGCAATCCGAGCAAGTTTGCGGGGGATTAACCCAGTGGTCTCACCTCCAAAAAAGGCGCGCCGATCTCTCGACGCGCCTTCCAATTCTCAACGGAAAAGCAATCAGTGCGCCGTCGCGCCCGCCGCTTCCTCTTTCTTGAGCTTCGCCGCCGCAGCCTCTTCCGCTGCCTCGTCCCACTCAATCGCTTCTGGCTCTTTAGTCAGAGCCAGCTTCAGCACCTCAGACACATGTTTGACTGGGATAATTTCCAGCCCGTTTTTCACATTGTCTGGGATCTCTGCGAGGTCCTTTTCGTTTTCTTCTGGGATCAGCACCGTCTTGATGCCGCCACGCAGCGCGGCGAGAAGTTTCTCTTTCAGCCCGCCGATCGGCATCGCGTTGCCACGCAGAGAAACCTCACCGGTCATCGCAATGTCATTACGCACTGGAATGCCGGTCAGCACAGACACAATCGACGTCACCATCGCCAGACCAGCCGATGGGCCATCCTTTGGCGTGGCCCCATCCGGCACGTGCACGTGGATGTCTATCTTGTCAAAGACCGTTGGCTTCACACCAATCTGGGGCGAGATCGAACGCACATAAGAAGACGCCGCATCAATCGACTCCTTCATCACGTCACCAAGCTTACCGGTGGTCTTCATGCGGCCCTTGCCAGGCAGCTTCAGACCCTCGATGTGCAACAGATCACCACCCACAGAGGTCCAGGCCAGACCGGTTACAACACCCACCTGATTCTCGTCCTCTGCCAGGCCATAACGGAACTTTTTCACACCCAGGAAATCATCCAGATTGTCCGGGGTCACGGAAACAGTCTCCGCTTCGCCTTTGACAATCTTGGTGACTGCCTTCCGGGTCAGCTTCGCCAGCTCACGCTCAAGGTTCCGCACGCCCGCCTCACGGGTATAAGTGCGAACAATCTCTTGAAGCGCTTCGTCAGAAACCTCAAACTCACCTTTTTTCAGGCCGTGGTTTTTGACCTGCTTGTCGATCAGGTGCTGACGCGCAATCTCACGCTTTTCGTCCTCGGTATACCCGGCCAGCGAAATGATCTCCATCCGATCCAGAAGCGGACCCGGCATGTTGTAAGAGTTCGCAGTGGTCAGGAACATCACGTTGGACAGATCATATTCCACCTCAAGGTAGTGATCTACAAAGGTGCCGTTCTGCTCTGGATCAAGAACCTCAAGCATTGCGGATGCCGGATCACCGCGGAAGTCCTGCCCCATTTTGTCGATCTCATCGAGCAAAATCAGCGGGTTGGTGGTCTTCGCCTTTTTCAGCGCCTGTATGATCTTGCCCGGCATGGAGCCGATGTACGTCCGGCGGTGACCGCGGATTTCGCTCTCATCGCGCACGCCGCCAAGGCTGATCCGGATGAATTCACGACCAGTCGCTTTGGCTACCGATTTGCCCAGCGAGGTTTTACCCACACCTGGAGGACCCACGAGGCACATGATTGGGCCTTTGAGCTTGCTGGAGCGTTGCTGCACCGCAAGGTACTCAACAATGCGCTCTTTGACCTTCTCCAGACCATAGTGATCTGTATCCAAGACCTCTTGCGCCTTGCCGAGGTCTTTCTTCACACGGCCACGCTTGCCCCATGGAATGGATAGCATCCAATCCAAATAGTTGCGCACAACGGTCGCTTCCGCGGACATCGGGCTCATGTTCTTGAGCTTCTTAAGCTCGCCCTCGGCCTTCTCTTTGGCTTCTTTGGAAAGCTTGGTCTTGCCAATCTTTTCCTCAAGCTCGGCAATCTCGCCTTCGCCTTCTTCGCCGTCGCCAAGCTCCTTCTGAATGGCCTTCATCTGCTCATTCAGATAGTACTCGCGCTGCGTTTTCTCCATCTGCGATTTTACGCGTGTCTTGATCTTCTTCTCGACCTTCAGCACGCTCATCTCGCCCTGCATCAGGCCATAGACCTTCTCCAGACGCTCGCTCACTGACAGCGTTTCCAGAAGTTCCTGCTTCTCGTTTACTTCAATGCCCAGATGACCGGCCACAAGATCGGCCAGACGCGCCGGCTCGCTGGCGTCTTCCACCGCGCTCAGTGCTTCTTCTGGGATGTTCTTTTTGACCTTGGAATAACGTTCAAACTCGTCGCCAACAGAGCGCAGCAGCGCTTCGATGGTGGCGGCATCACCCGGCATCTCGTCCAGATGCTCGGCACGCGCTTCAAAGTAATCGTCGTTTTCCAAAAAGTCGGTGATGGTCACACGGCTCTGACCTTCGACCAGTACTTTCACGGTGCCATCGGGTAGCTTCAACAGTTGCAGCACGTTGGCCAGCACGCCGGTGCGGTAGATGCCATCAATGTTTGGATCGTCGTCCGCCGGGTCGACCTGGCTGGACAACAGAATTTGCTTGTCATCGGCCATCACCTCTTCAAGCGCGCGGACCGATTTCTCCCGGCCAACAAACAGCGGCACAATCATATGTGGGAAGACCACAATATCGCGCAGCGGCAGCACAGGATAAGATGTGTTGAGGGGCTCAGTCATGAGTATTCCTTGTTCTAGCAAAGCGACACTGGTCCCACATGTGGCAACCGTCTGGTCACTTTCCGTTTCCTCGGCTTATTGATTTGGGGAGCCTCATCCCCGCTTTCAACGGCGTTTTGTTGGTTGGACCACACAATGCCTTTACAGAACGTGAGGAACAAGGCGGGAAAGCCACAAAATCATAATAATGTTCAGTCCAACCCCATCCACTCAATAGACGGCCTCAACGAAGATTTTGAAAACAGCAGGCAACGCCATGGTCTTTAACCCAAAGATAGAAAATGCGCGTTTGTTGTGGTATGAACTGACAATTGATTTTTTTGATTTGGTTTTTGGGGGTCATTATGCCTTGGTTGCGAGTTCTCGCGTTCCTGACGCTTTTTTGCGCAATTTTCGCCGTCTGGACGGCCTCTCGAGATCCCTGGGCGGATCCGGAAACACTGCAAGTGACACACCGTTTGGTGCCGCTTGCAGACTTAAGAGCCAGCAGTCGTTTTCCGACAAGCGACGAGAAAGAGGCACTCAAACCCACAACGCAAGCTTCTGAACCTGAAGCGGGTTCTTCCATTTTGGAAGCTATGCAAGAATACCTTGATAGCCCAACCGCCACGGTCGAGGTTGTAGACATTGAACGTATAACGCAGGAAATCCGTCGAGAAACAACACGCCTATCAGCCGAAGTCGAATATGCTGCCCCCATGGCTGCTGCCCCGCCCGCTCTCTCAACGCAGCCCTCCCCGGCTGAGGGGCCGCTAGAAGAGCCGGTGATTGTGGAAGCTCCGGTGATCGCGCCAGATGTGGCAACTGCCAGCATCGGGTCACCGGCCAGTGAAATCTTGGTGCCCACCTACCTTTTCGCCGCCCCCGGTCAAATTGATCCCGCAGAATTTCATACCTTTGGAGTGGTTGCCTTCCCAGAACGCCCCACACCCGACACCGAATTCCGCTTTGCCATGCTCTGTCGAGCCTTCATTGACAACACTTCAAAGGCAACAGAAAGCGCTCAAAGCAATCCAAACGTGCAACAGGCCGTCACTGTTTGGCCGGTTGCGAATGCGGACATCGCCAATCAATTAAACTCGATGGCTGACACCAAAGCGGCCTGCGAAATCGCCGCAGAAAACTACAGCCTTCCGCACAGCGACTTTTTCATGGCCGCCGCGCGTGCATCCGGTGAAACCCTCGGCGCGCAACGTGGGCCATTTTTGCTGGCTTGGCGCCCTGGCGACGCCATCGGTCAGGCTGGCGTGCCGGTGCTGGATGCCAACCTGAGCCTTGTTGTGACACAAAAACAGGCCAGAGACGATTTTCGCGATTGGAAAACAAAGATCAGCCATAGCTGTTGGGAGTGTGCGGGGGCGGTGGCCACCTTCCGGAGAACCCTGCGGATCAACAGCGATTATCACGGAGCACAGGTCGTTGCTGTGCTCAAAACTTTTGTCTTTGAAACATTCCCAGACATCGCTGCGCTAATTTGGGACGCCGAGGAGATTGACCATGCCTAGTATCGCCAAAACTGTTTCGTCCTTAAAAACGTCCTTTATCGTGGCCATTCTCTTGTCTGTCGCCCTGCTGATTTGGGTCGACCCAACCACCAAAGAGGGCAATGCTGCCCTCTTTCTGATCGCAATCCTGTTTTTCACCGTTGTTTTGCGCGTGCTTGGTGCCTTAATCGCACTGGTTTTCCCCGACCGGCCCACTGGTGGAGCAGCCTAGCACTCGGATACTTCACAGCGGCTCGATATCGCCCATCGCCTGCATCTCGTGGAACTGCTTTTCCCAAGCCTCAAACGAACCCGCCGCAATCGCATCCCGCATCTCCTGCATAATCTGCTGGAAGTAATGCAAATTGTGCCAGGTCAGAAGCATACCGGAAATCATCTCATTGCTGCGGAACACATGGTGCAGGTAGGCCCGCGAATAGTTGGCACACGCTGGGCAGGTACAGCTCTCGTCCAAGGGCCGAGGATCATCTGCATGGCGCGCGTTCTTGATGTTCACCACACCACGCCGCGTGAACACCTGCCCCGTCCGACCGGACCGGCTAGGCAACACACAGTCCATCATGTCGACGCCACGCTTCACGGCGCCGACGATGTCAGAGGGTTTCCCAACGCCCATCAAATAGCGTGGCTTGTCCACCGGTAGCATGTCCGGCGCATAGTCCAGACAGCCAAACATCTTTTCCTGACCTTCCCCAACAGCCAAGCCACCCACGGCATAACCATCAAAGCCAATCTCTTTTAGCGCCTCGGCACTTTCCTCGCGGAAGTCCTGCTCCAACCCGCCCTGCTGAATACCAAACAGCGCATGTCCCGGCCGATCGCCAAACGCATCGCGTGACCGCTGCGCCCAGCGCATCGACAACCTCATGCTTTCTGCAATCCGGTCCCGATCCGCAGGCAACGCGGGGCATTCGTCAAAACACATCACAATGTCACTGCCCAACAGCTTCTGGATCTCCATAGAGCGCTCCGGCGTCAGCGAGTGTTTGGACCCATCAATATGGCTCTTAAAGGTTACGCCCTTCTCGGTCAGCTTACGAAGTTCGGCGAGGCTCATCACCTGAAACCCACCGCTGTCCGTCAGAATGGGCCGGTCCCAATTCATGAACCTATGCAAGCCCCCGAGCCGATCAATCCGCTCCGCCGTCGGGCGCAACATCAAATGGTAGGTATTTCCCAAAAGAATATCCGCCCCGGTAGCGCGCACGCTCTCTGGCATCATCGCTTTCACGGTGGCCGCGGTGCCCACTGGCATGAACGCTGGGGTGCGAATTTCACCACGCGGCGTGTTGATCACCCCAGTGCGGGCTTTCCCATCGGTTGCGTGCAGCGAAAACGAGAACTTTTCAGACATCAGAGACCTTCATCGGGGAGTTTGCGCAAAATTTCCCCCTCCTTACGCCGAACCTAGTAACTTGTAAAACACGCCAATGTGACCATATTGCAAGCCATAGATAACAAACACTTTCTGGGGAGAGAGCATAATGAACGAAGACCTGATCTTCTCGTTACTATCTGAAAACATCGTGATCCTGTTGGCCGCGGTCTTCTTGATCGTCGTGGTTCTGAAAGGCGTGCGCATCGTGCCGCAATCGGAAAAACACGTGGTGGAACGCTTTGGCCGCCTGCACTCTGTGTTGGGCCCTGGCATCAACTTTGTGGTTCCGTTTCTAGACGTGGTGCGCCACCAGATCTCGATTCTGGAGCGTCAGCTGCCGAATGCGACTCAAGACGCCATCACTAAAGACAACGTGCTTGTGCAAATCGACACCTCGGTGTTTTACCGCATTCTGGAGCCGGAAAAGACGGTTTACCGTATTCGTGACGTCGACGGCGCCATCTCTACAACCGTGGCCGGTATCGTACGTGCCAACATTGGTAAGATGGATCTGGATGAGGTGCAATCCAACCGGGCCAGCCTGATCGACTCCATTCAACAAAGCGTTGAAACCGCTGTGGATGACTGGGGCATTGAAGTGACCCGCGCCGAAATCCTGGACGTGAACCTCGACCAGGCCACACGTGACGCCATGTTGCAGCAGCTTAACGCCGAACGCGCCCGCCGCGCGCAGGTAACAGAGGCCGAAGGCACAAAACGCGCTGTGGAACTGCAAGCGGACGCGGAACTCTATGCCGCAGAGCAAATCGCAAAAGCCCGCCGCATCAGTGCGGATGCAGAAGCCTACGCCACCGAAGTGGTTGCCAAAGCCATCAAAGAAAACGGCATTGAGGCAGCGCAATACCAGGTGGCCTTGAAACAGGTTGAGGCGCTCAATGCGCTTGGCAACGGCGACGGCAAACAGACCATTGTCCTGCCAGCTGCTGCGCTCGAAGCCTTTGGCGACGCCTTCAAACTATTGAAAGGGTAAGCGATGACAGACCTTCTTACAGTTTGGTGGGTCTGGCTTGCCGCCGCTTTGGTGCTAGCCATTCTCGAAGTACTCGCACCCGGCTTCATCTTTCTTGGCTTCGCCATCGGCGCGGCCCTGGTTGGGGTTGCCCTGCTGGGGCCCCTAAAACTCCTGTCGGTGCCAATGCTCTTGCTTGTGTTTGCAGCCCTGAGCTTGATTGCTTGGCTGGTCCTACGCAAGGTCTTTGCCCTGCCAAAAGGCCAAGTCAAAACCTTCAATCACGACATCAACGATTGACAAGAATTGTTTCAGGTACTTCCGGTGCCTGAAACAGCCCTCCCCCCCAAAAAAAGCGCTTCAACCCGCACCATACAGACAGCCGCCTCAAAATAACCTTTAAGCTGTCTTCATGCCGCCCACCTCCAGCATAACGATACTTACCAATTCAGCTCAGGGTGGGCACATGTCGGGTACAAGCATACAACCAATCAATCACGCAATCCACAGCAGCCGCCTCGCATGGTACGGCCTGCTCTTGGTGCTCATCATGATGGGTTTCCCGTTGATGAGCCTGCAACACATCGACTTCTATGGCACCAACCGCGCGATCGCGCTTCCGCTCACAGGAATCTCCGTACCTCCGTATCTCTACTTCTACACGGCGCCACCTCTCGCTGCCGCCGTTTACGCGGTGCTGCACCTCTATCTTCTGCGCCTTTGGGCCGCGATCGGCACCGCACCAGCGCGCATAGACGACACTCCGCTAGAAGACGCCATTTCGCCGTGGTTTGTTGCCGATCTGGGACTACGCTGCCGCGCTTGGCGACGGAAAGACTGCTGCTGCAAAGCCAAACCAATGGTACCAGCTCAGCTGCTACTAACTGTTGTACTTGTATGGCTCGGGGCATGGATTGTGCTCGGCGCGTTCTGGTTTCAATCTCTCGCCGCCCGGGACTTTGGTCTAAGCCTTGTCTCCGCACTGTCCTTGATGGTGGCACTGGGGTTTGGAAAAGCCAGCGCCACCTACCTATGGCGTGCCATGAGTACCTCCCCCAAGCACCGCCCATTTTCATGGATTACGCTGTGCCGGAAACTGATCGTCACAATTGTGGTGGCAGCGGTATTCGCAAACTTTAGCTACCTCTTAACCGAAGGAGACCGCCGGTCACTCGCCGCCCTAAATCTCTACAACAAAGACATCGTCACCCGCCCCAACAACTGGGTGCCCTATGACATGGCCCGCCAAGATTTCTTCGCCACATGGTGCGTGGACCAAGCCCCCGACTGCCAAAAAAAACCAGAGCCGGAAGCCTTCCGCAAAGCATGGCACCAACGTTTCTCCGCACAGCTTACAACCCTAAAACGCCCCGCATGGAGCCACTACAAACAAGCGAAGCCCGACTTCCGAAGTGCAACTCTAAAAGACGCATTCCTACCAGCGATCAACCTCTCACGAGCGCAATTGCAATGGGCGGATTTTAGCGGTGCACAAATGCATCGCGCTTACCTTCTCGGTACGCAAATGACCTTTGCGCGCCTGTCTGATGCGCAACTGCAAGGCGCCGAACTCACCCGCGCAACCTTGCTCAGCGCAAAATTTACCGAAACTCAGCTTCAGGATGCCTCTCTTGAAAAGGCAGACCTCAGCCACGCTTTCCTGTTCGGTGCATTTCTGCAGCGGACAAACTTCAAAGCAGCCAAACTGAACAACACCAACCTCCACCAATCGCACTTGATAGAGGCAGATTTTAGCGAAGCTGAGCTGCATTTGGCGCAACTGAACCAATCTGACCTAACCTCTGCAAACTTTACCAAAGCAGATCTTTTGGGCGCAGAGCTTATTGAGTTGGAGCTGAAAGATACAAATTTCAGTCAAGCGCACCTAAGTTGGAGCCAACTCATTGGGTCCCCGGACACCCCCACTTCTCTGGAAGGCACAAATCTCCGCTCAAGCACCAACAAATGGGGTGCGCTGCGATATGTTGATTTCTCCCAAGCAGTGATCGATGAAAACACCGATTGGACAAATACTTTCTTTGACAGTTCCGTTGTGGTGCCCGATAACATGAAAGACCGCATTGGCCATCCTTGTCTGTGGTCACAGATCACCCCTGATTCCGCGCCCCTTTCCGACGAAGCGTTTTATGGACAATGGCGCGGATGGCTGGAACTAGATCCAGAATGGGAAGAAAAGCACTGGATTCGGCTTGTCCCTTCGAAATACAACGACATATCCGCAATCCCACCACCCGCCGACTGCAAATGGAGCGCCGATCCCCTGCCCGGTGCGGCCTCTGACAACTGACCCAAACCGCAAAAACCACACCTCCGCAAAACAGCCGCGATACCGACGTAATACCGATGCGCCAATTTCGCTCACCTCTCCCTCTGGACGCCGCTTGCAAGTTTTCCTATATGAAAATCTCAGGAATTTAGCAGGACACAGCATGACACAGGCTCCCGATCCAAGTACCGATCCCGTCGAAGGCACCCCGCTGATCACGCCTTCCAGCGTGGATCACCCTTTGTATGAGCAACTCGTAGAGGCCTGCCGCAGTGTCTATGACCCGGAGATTCCGGTAAATATCTATGACCTCGGCCTGATCTACACGATCCTGATAAATGACGAGAATGACGTAAATGTGGTCATGACCCTGACCGCGCCGGGTTGCCCTGTCGCCGGCGAAATGCCAGGCTGGGTGCAAGAGGCTGTGGCCGGCGTTGGCGGCATTCGTACCGTTGAAGTCGCCCTGGTCTGGGCGCCCCCTTGGGGCATGGAAATGATGAGCGACGAAGCCCGCCTTGAACTGGGCTTTATGTAACGTTTCAAGACGTTAGAAAGGAAAGTCGATGTTTGGCATTCCCGGAAAGCAAGCTGTGACTATGACACCAGCGGCGATCAAACAGATCGCCAAGCTCATGGACAAAGAAGGACACGCCGGTCTGAGGATTGGCGTGAAGAAGGGCGGCTGCGCAGGCATGGAGTACACCATGGACTACGTGACTGACCGCGATCCGCATGACGAGATGGTCGAAAAAGACGGCGCCGTGGTGATGATTGCTCCGATGGCGCAGATGTTCCTCTTTGGCACTGAAATTGATTACGAAATCTCTCTTTTGGAAAGCGGCTTCAAATTCAACAACCCAAATGTGTCTGACGCCTGTGGCTGTGGCGAGTCCATAAAATTCAAAGACATGGATGAGTTGGCGGACCAAGTTGCCGCTAACGGTGCCCCAAAACTGACCTGACGGCCTTGACCTAGGCCGTCTGCCCCCGCATGACTTGCGCAACAAGTCGTTACAGAAAAGGGGCACGTCATGCGACGTAAGCTGGCAGCAGGCAATTGGAAAATGAACGGCACATCTGCCGCTTTGACGGAACTTGAGGCGCTCACTGCTCTCTCGACATCCGAGAAGACTGACATCCTGATCTGCCCCCCGTCTACACTGATTTCCCGTGCCAAGGACGTCGCTGGCCCAATCGGCATCGGCGGTCAGGACTGTCACGCCAACACCAGCGGCGCCCACACCGGTGATGTGTCTGCAGACATGCTGAAAGACGCCGGGGCCTCTCACGTGATCCTCGGCCACTCTGAGCGGCGCGAAGACCACAATGAGCGCGATGAAGACGTGCGCAACAAAGCTACGGCCGCTTGGGATGCCGGTCTTGTCACAGTGATCTGCGTGGGCGAAAGCCTGTCTGAGCGCGAAGCTGACAACACGCTCGACATCATTGGCGGCCAATTGGCGGGTTCCATCCCTGACGGCGCCACCGGCGAAAACCTGGTGGTAGCCTATGAACCGATCTGGGCCATCGGCACTGGCAAGGTTCCCACCATGAGCCAAATCGGCGACGTGCATGATTTCATCCGAATGCGCCTAGAGCGTCGCTTTGGCGAAGGCGTCGGCCGCACCGTGCCTCTGCTCTACGGCGGCTCCGTGAAACCCACCAACGCGGAGGAGATCTTCGCGGTCTCTAATGTCGACGGCGCACTGGTGGGTGGTGCCAGCCTGAAAGCCAGTGACTTCGGCGCCATAATCACTGCGCTGGACGCTGCATAACCGCCAACTGTTTGAAAGGACCGGGTCAAGGCGCGCGCCAAGTGGCTTGGCCTTGATGCGGTTTTCTCAAGCCACACACTGGACATGGCGCGTTCAGGGCAAACCTGCCCCTGAACCGCTTCTCTGCATTTTCCCTTTCCACGCCCCGAAAAAAGAAACGACGCCCCAATTGGAGCGTCGCCTCTCATCTCTTTTGCAAAAGCGCGCGCGGTAGAGCACCGCTTTTGCACCTACGCTATTTGGTGATGATCTCCGGCCCCATGAAGGTGTTCGGCAAATATGTCGAAATCCACGGGATGTAGGTCACCATGATCAGGAAGACAAAGAGCACTGCAAGGAACGGCAGCGCCGCCTTTACCACAGACATCATCGGCATCCCGGCCACACCCGAGGTCACAAACAGGTTGAGTCCCACCGGCGGAGTGATCATCCCGATCTCCATGTTCACCACCATGATGATGCCCAGGTGGATCGGATCAATGCCCAGTTCGATCGCAATCGGGAACACCAGCGGCGCCACAATCACCAAGAGGCCAGATGGCTCCATGAATTGCCCACCAATCAGCAGGATCACGTTCACCACGATCAGGAACATCACCGGCCCAAAGCCTGCATTCAACATCGCACCCGCGATCTGCTGTGGTATTTGCTGCTCGGTCAACACGTGTTTCAGGATCAGCGCGTTGGCGATCACGAAGAGCAAAGTGATGGTCAGCTTGCCCGCCTCAAACAACGTGTGTTTGGTGTCTCGATGAACCAACGAAGGAACCAGATAAAGCAGGCTGTGCGCCAACCATAGCACAAAGGCCTTCGCCCCAAGAGCAAGCTGCTTGGGTAGCGTGAGGAACCAGCCTCTCAAACCGCCAGCTGCCAGCTGTGCAATCTCGCCACGTGTCCCATCTGCCCAGCCCGGTTTCTCTGCCAACGGCCCCATGTCCTTGTAGACAAAGCACGCGATTAGGAAGGCGTAGACTGCGGCAACCGCTGCGGCCTCAGTAGGGGTGAAGATCCCGCCGTAAATCCCCCCCAAGATGATCACAATAAGGAACAGTCCCCAACCGGCTTCGCGTGCGGAGGCAAAGACCTCACCCCAGCCGAGCCACTCGCCTTTTGGCAGGTTCTTAACCTTCGCCATCACGTAAATGGTGATCATCAACATCATGCCAGCCATCAAGCCCGGAATAACCCCAGCCAAGAACATCCGGCCCACGGAGACTTCCACAGCCGCCGCATAGACCACCATCACGATGGATGGCGGGATAAGGATACCCAATGTGCCCGCGTTACAGATCACACCGGCAGCAAACTCCTTGGAATAGCCGACCTGACGCATCCCTGCGATCACGATGGAACCGATGGCCACAACCGTTGCTGGCGAAGAGCCAGACAGCGCCGCAAACATCATACAGGCAAACACACCCGCAATTGCCAAACCGCCGGGCAAGTGGCCCACGCAAGCGATGGAGAAGCGGATAATCCGCCGCGCCACACCACCCGTGGTCATGAAGCTCGACGCCAAGATGAAGAACGGGATCGCCAGAAGGGTGAAGTGGCCTTCAAAAGCTTCAAACAGCGTGCCGGCCACAGAGGCCAATGTGGCATCTGAGAAGAACAGCAGGAACAGGATCGAGCTGAGGCCGAGGGACACCGCGATCGGCACGCCGATCAGCAAGAGGCCAATGACCATGGAGAATAGTAGAACAACTTCCATCAGTCGTGCTCCCCTTGAAGTGCACGCACTTCTTCAATTTCGTCTTCAACCTCGTGGCTTGCTACCAGACGGTCAGTCTGACCGCGGAAAATCTGCATGGTCGCCTGAAAAAAGCGGTAGGTCAGCAGCAGCATGCCAATTGGCAGCACGATGTACGGCACCACCTTGGGAAGCTTTTCGTACTCGTCGCCGTAGTTGATCAGGTCCTCGAGGAACTGAAACGCACCAATCATTGGCACGTCCTGAACCTCGTAGAAGGACTGGCTGCGGAACTTCTCGGCAAAACCAGTTGGGAACCAGCGGCCGGAGGTCGGCGGCAAGTCGGCAAAAACCGCCCAATAGTCATAGGCGCCTTTCAGCATGAGCACCGCATACGCCAAACAGGCAGCAGCAGCGATCAGGCCAATTGTACGCGCGACAGCCGGGCTTACCATATTGATGATCACATCCACGCCGAGGTGCGCATGTTTTTTGACCGCATAAGAGGCGCCCAGAAGCACCAGCCAGGCAAACAGGAAGACGGTCGCTTCCAAGGCCCATAGAATGTTGGAGTTAAAACCGAACCGGGCAATCACATTGGCAAAGGTAATCAATGTCATCATGCCCAGAAAAAACGCGATCAGCGTTTCTTCAATCCGGTCCACAAAGGTATGCTTGGTTTGCATTGTCCCGCGTCCCGTGAGTGTTTTTGTTGGCAAAACGGGCGGGCCATTTGCGGCCCGCCCGCTCCGAAATTTCACTTTAAGTCAGAGACTTACATGGAGGCGTTGATCGCCTGCGCCGCGTCGATGTTTTCTTGACCAACATCGTCGGAGAATTTGTCCCAAACCGGCTTCATGGTGTTCACCCACTCGTCACGCTGCGCCGCGTCGAGCGAACGGATGGTGCCACCGGCGTCGATGATCGACTGCTTCGCGGCCTGGTTTACCGCAAAGGATTCAGCGTTCCGGGTGGCGGTCACTTCGTTGAAGATGGTCAGGAATTCTTCACGCACATCCGCTGGCAGGCTGTCCAGCCAGTCCACAGAAGCTACAACAAGATAGTCCAGAATGCCGTGGTTTGTTTCGGTCACACCCTCCTGCACTTCGAAGAACTTCTTGCCGTAGATGTTGGACCAGGTATTTTCCTGACCGTCCACAACGCCCTGCTGTAGCGCGCCGTAAACTTCGGAGAAGGCCATCTTCTGGGGGGAGCCACCCATGGCTTCCATCTGAGCAACCAACACGTCAGAGGACTGCACGCGGAACTTCAGGCCGTTGGCGTCAGAAGGCACATTCAGCGGCACGTTTGCAGACATCTGCTTCATGCCGTTATGCCAGTAGCCCAGACCCTGCAGACCGCGACGCTGCATGCTGTCAAGCATGTCCTGACCGTTGTCAGACGCTTGGAATGCGTCCACGGCGGCCACGTCTTTGAACATGAATGGCAGGTCAAACAAGCGGAACTGTTTGGTGAACTTTTCAAACTTGGACAGCGAAGGCGCGGCCAACTGAACATCGCCCTGTAGCATCGCTTCCAGAACTTTGTTGTCGTTATAAAGCGTGGAGTTCGGGAAAACCTCCATGCACATCTTGCCGTTCATCTCTTCGTTCACGCGCTTCTCCAGCAGCGACGCCGCAATCCCTTTTGGGTGCTTGTCGGTGTTGGTAACGTGGCTAAACTTCACAACGATCTCGCCGTCGTCACAGGCCGCAGAGGCAAAGCTCGCACCGGTCACAGTCAGCGCCAGCGCAGTGGCAGCAGTTGTCAGAAATTTCATATCGGTTTCCTCCCAGAATTTGTCCGATGTCCTCCTCACGCCCTAAAGCGTGCGATGACAAAACTGTGACTGTCGGCGAAAGCCCGCTCAACAGTTTCTTTATCTTTGCACTCATCCATTGGTTATTTTGTTTCTTTGCAGACGCTTATACCGAAAACTAGGTAGTCCTCAGTGCGTAGAAAATCACATCCCGTGCGATTTCCCGCACAGCGACGTTTGGACTTGTGCGGAAATCCGCACAGCGACTCTCAGGTCAATTGGCCAAACAAAAGAGGCTCACGGCAACCTCGCGAGCCGGAGGAGTGTCGCCCTTGGTGCATTGGCCATGCGCACGCTTTGGGAAATTTGAGACCAAATGAAGCCCTGTCATTGACCCCACCTTTGGGCCGCGTCAGGGTAGGTCTAAGATTTTTTTGAGTGTTCTATTGTGATGACCAGCCAAGCCCAATCTACCCGCCCCAAAGGCATCTCTCCCCAGTCGCGCCGCCACAACGAGATGCGCAAAGAGGCGCTGGCGGCGCATCCAGAATTGTCGGAGCTGTCCGGCACCCAGCCGTTTACCGCCTTAGCTTTGCCTGTGTTGCTGGCTGTGCATTGGAGCATAGCTTGGTTGGTGTCGGATCAGCCCCTCTGGGTGATTGGCCTCACCGCCTTTCTGATTGGGCAACTGATCTACCACTCCGCTGCAAGCCTCATTCACGAAACCTGCCACAAGCTGGTGTTCCGCGACTTTGCGCCTAAGCTTGCCTTCGATCTGGGGTTGGAGTTCATCCTGACCTCCTACGGCAAACAGCTCACCTACCAACACCAACATGTCACCAGTCACCACCCTTTTGTCGGCGACTATGACAACGACTACGAGCACGAAGATCTCTGCGCTCTGCAAGCCCGCTTTGCCATTGGACGCACCCATCCCGTGCTTCAAAAACTGCTCACTGCGCTGACGTTGTTCCTTCATGCCCTGCCACTTGGTTCAGTTTTCATCGCCGACAAAATCCTGCCGCCTCTTTACGCCAAAGCCTCCGGCCGCCCTGTACGAGATCCGCAACCACGCTTCACCGTCACCTCCTCCACATCCACCGAAATGCGCCCCTACATTGTGGCCTCCGCGCTTTCCAATATCGTGATGCTGCTTCTGCTCGGCCCGTGGGCCCTGCTCTACCACATCTGGTCGCTCTCTTTTTTCCTTGGAAAACTGGGCATCTCCAACCTAGGCCAATCGCTTACCGAACATCCCGGCGACGACAACGTAAATCCAACACGCTCCTGCTATGGCCCCATCAACTGGCTTTTGTTCAACACAGGCTACCACAACGAACACCACTCCTTTCCAAATGTGCCCTGGACGCGTCTGCCGACCTTGCACCGCACCGCGCCGGAGGTATTTCACGCCGAGGCAGAGCGGAGTTACCTAGGCGCCTGGTGGGACCACGTCCGACAAGACTTCACCGCCTCGCGCAAACTCAAGCTGCACGACACAGACCAGCTCTCCCGCTGCCAAGGAGAAGAGACCACCCCAGCCGAGTGATTTGCCTCTCACCGGAGGCAAAGCTATATTGCGCCGCAGAAACTTACGCGAGCAGACCTCATGAAACTCTTTGTTGGCCTTGGCAATCCGGGCTCCAAATACGCGCAGAACCGCCACAACATCGGCTTTATGGCAATGGATCAGATTGCTTCGGACCATGGCTTTTCGCCCTTCAAAGGCAAATTCCAGGGTGCTCTAACGGAGGGCCGTTTGGGGAGCGAAAAGGTGCTCTTGCTCAAGCCGGAAACCTTCATGAACCTCTCAGGCCAATCCGTGGGCGAAGCCATGCGGTTTTACAAACTCGCGCCCGAAGACGTGGTCGTTTTTCATGACGAGCTAGACCTGAAACCCGGCAAGCTGAAGTACAAAATGGGTGGCGGTCACGCCGGCCACAACGGGCTGCGCTCGATCCACCAGCATATTGGCGAGGCCTATGGCCGCGTGCGCATGGGCGTTGGTCATCCTGGGCGTAAAGACTTGGTCAGCCACTACGTGCTGCATGATTTTCACAAAATGGATCAAGATTGGCTCGATGACATGCTGCGCGGCATTTCCGACGGTGCAGCCCATCTCGCCGAGGGCGACACAGCCAAATTTTCCAACGCGGTTGCCATGCGCCTAAACCCGCCGCGCCCTTCGACCGGCAAGGCCAATCCAAACGCAAAAGCTAAGCCAGAAGCCAAGGCTGACATATCTAAAGCCAAGCCGGACCCCGTAGCTGCGCCCGCAGCAGACGCCCGCAGCCCCCTGCAAAAACTCATGGATAAGTTCTCTTGAGTGCGCTTCAGGCTGCATTTTTGTCGCAAGCCGAGAGCTGCGAGGCGCTCGACAGCCCTTTTATGGGCCGCCTGCTGCGTCTACTTGCAGAACATTGGCCAGAGGACACGGCGCTCGCCGCCAAATGCGCCACGTTTGAGGGCGACATCAGTCCAAAAGGCCACAGCCTGCCTCTGCGCATCGCGGGCGGCTTGCATGCTCTTGTCCTGAAAAGCGAAGACACGGGCCTCAGCTCCGTTTACCCACCGAACAAAAGCGATGACGCGGACCTACTAAACGCAGTCCTAACCGCTCTGCGCACCCACGACGCCTTCCTCACCGACTGGATCACCCACGCGCCACAAACCAACGAGGTACGCCGCTCTTCCGTGCTGATCGCCACTGCGCATCTGCTGGCCGATCGTTTCAATCTGCCCATCAAGCTCTCCGAATTGGGCGCCTCTGCCGGTTTGAACCTGATGTTTGATCACTTCCACCTCGATGTGGGTGACGGTTATGGTCCGCAAAGCAAAGTAGCCCTGGCCCCCGATTGGACTGGCCCGCTGCCCCCCAAGGCAGACGTGACCATCTCAAACCGCCGCGGCGTCGACCTCAACCCGCTTAACAGCGCGGATACCGAGGACGCTCTGCGCCTCCAAAGCTATCTCTGGGCGGATCAGGAAGAGCGCCTGCACCGCACGCAAGCCGCCATTGCACTCAACACCGCTGAGCTTGATCAAGACGATGCCATCTCCTGGCTGGAGCGCCGCCTGTCGACGCCCAAAACCGGCGAGCTGCACATGGTTTACTCCACTGTGGCTTGGCAATACTTCCCTGCGGATCGCCAAAATCACGGCACCACCTTGATGGAAGCCGCCGGTGCGCAGGCCACCGAGGCCGCGCCCCTCGCTTGGCTGTCTTACGAAGCGGACGACATCACCCATGGCGCTGCGCTCATATTACGCCTTTGGCCCGGCAACCACACGATACCTTTGGGCCGCGCCGACTTCCACGGCCGCTGGGTGGAATGGCACGCGCCCGCCAAACTCCCCTAACGTCACCGTTGCCGCCCACCGCCGCTTAATGCTCAACTCCGTCCAACAAAACTAGGGAGGGGACCCCACACATGCGCACCTTTGGAAAATGGCTTGGCCGCATTCTTCTAATGCTGATCCTGGCCGCGCTGACCGTCTATGCGCTCAAACGCGAAGAAATCACCCGGCTGCTGGCAGTAAACTCGCTGTTCTCCGAGGAGAAGATTGTCTCCAACTTCTCCAACATGGACACGCTCTTCCTATCCGCCGGGATTTCCAAAGGCGACACAGAGGTCAGCGCCCTGCCAAACGGCACCGAGATGACCATGCCCGAAAGCTTTGACACATGGACCAAAGAACGCACCGTGACCGGCATGGTAGTTCTCAAGGACGGCCAGAAGGTACACGAAAGTTACTATCAGGACACCGCACCGGAAGACCTGCGGATTAGCTGGTCGGTGGCCAAATCCTACCTGTCGTCCCTTATGGGCATTGTCACTGCCGAAGGCCTGATCGACATCAACGAACAGGTCACCACCTACGCCCCGCTTTTGAAAGGCACCGCCTATGACGGCGCCACTGTATTAAACGTGCTACAGATGTCCTCCGGCGTAATCTTTGATGAGGATTATCTAGATTTCAACAGTGATATCAACCGTATGGGCCGCGTCCTTGCCATGGGCGGCACGATGGACGGCTTTGCTGGTGGCCTCACCGAAACCTTCGTGGAGCCCGGCAAACAGTTCCAATATGTCTCCATCGACACCCATGTTCTGGGCATGGTCATCCGAGGCGCCACGGGTCGTTCCATCCCCGACCTGCTCTCTGAAAAAATCATCTCCAAACTCGGCTATGAACAAGACCCCTACTACGTCACCGACGGCGAAGGCGTGGCCTTTGTGCTCGGCGGACTCAACATCCGCACCCGCGACTACGCCCGCTTTGGTCAGATGATCCTACAAGAGGGCGCATACAACGGCGCCCAAGTGGTCCCGGCCGACTGGCTCGCCGCCGCCACCGTGCCCAGCGCCAACACAAAAGACGGCAATCTGCACTACGGCTACCAATGGTGGATGCCCAAAGACCCACGCGACGGCGAATTCTTCGGTATCGGCGTCTATGGCCAATACATCTACATCAACCGCCCGCACGGCGTGGTGATCGCGGTGAACTCCGCCGACCGTAAGTTCAAGGAAAGTGGCGTGACCGATGGCAACATCGCCCTATTCCGTGAAATTGCCGAAACGGCAGGAAGGTAAGACGTCTGAAAACCCCAAATGGAAAGCCGCGCGTCTCTCTGAAATGCGCGGCTTTTGATTAGTCGACCCGTCCAGGCAAGGATAGGTCACCAGAGGCCACGTCAAACACATCCGTCACACAAAGCAGCGGTGCGTGTACACTTTCATTCACGCGAAGCGCGGCAGTTACCCCATCGTAGGACGCGCCTTCTGCACCGCCCAGAATTGCCGCGTTCACGGTAATCTCGGGTCCATCAAACACCGGCGTGAAACCAGGACTGTCCAGCAAAATCGGAAATCCTGGCCATGTTGCTGGAAGGTTGGGAGTCGCACCCTCAGGAATGTCCTTCACGGCAAGTGCTCCCTCTCCACAAGCATCGGTGGGCGCCAACACCACCCAGTGACTATGCCATACCCCACCATCATTGCCAGTGTCCCCATCGAGGTTTTCATCGTACAGCGGCGTGTCGTCAAAGTCTGGATGACTGGTCGCGGCCATCGCCAAAATACCCGCTCCTTCATCAAATCCTACAACGCTGGGATCAAGAGATGTAGGCCACACATAAGACCAGACATCTGCCCCACCAACAGCCCCATTGACCGCTGGTTTGTCTGCGCCGGCTATACCGTTCGTGGTCATGTGGAAAGTCACCGTGTTGCCTGAACGATGAACATGCGCCGCGAGGATATCAAAGGCCTCTACGACTCCGACTTTGGCTTCTGAGGTTACAGCGTCAGCCTGATGGGTGGCGTGATTGCCTCCAGCAAGTGCGGCGGAAGCGAAAACACCGGAAACAGCGCTGAGTAAAATTGGTCTGAACATTTTGGTCTCCATTGGATATCAAACGATCCGACAATTAATAGCGAGTCGCTATTATTGCAAGTGTAGTTTCGACTCGCTACACTAAACGTATGACCAAAGACATTCTTATCCGCGAACTCATCGTTCGATTGGCCCGCCTCAACGCGTCCCAAACGTGGCATGATGACCTCAACCCAGCACAGGTTTCCGCGCTGAAGTATCTCTCCCGTGCCAATCGGTTTTCGCGCTCACCGTCACATGTCGCCGACTACCTTGGAACCACACGAGGAACGATGTCTCAGACACTCAAAGCACTGGACCGAAAGGGGTATGTGTCCGAAAACAGATCAGAAACCGATAAGAGGTCAATATCGTATGATCTCACTCAGGACGGCACTCGTGCCGCGCTGCACCCGGCCACGCTCGACCCGATGCTCTCAGATCTCCCCGAAGACGAGCAGAAATCTCTCGAGCAAGCTTTAACCAACACGTTGATTTCCCTACTCAAAAAAAACGGCAGCAAGGCATTTGGGGTATGCAAGACCTGTCGTCACCATCAGCAGAAACAGAACATGCGGTATTGCAATCTTCTACAACTGCCGTTGGAAACGGTCGAGGCCGATCAAATTTGCCACGAGCAAGTGCCGGCCTAAACGGTCACTTGCCACATGCCCTACTCCCTTAAGGCCGCAACGAAACAACCTCGCGCATTTTGGTGCTTTAGTGCACCCGCGCGCCCTGCCGAACCAACTCCGTCTGAATATCCGTGATGTTCAACGCATCCAGCGCGCGTCCTTGCTGCACGCTGAGCGCCGCCGCCACGCCAGCGCCCTGACCGATCACCGCACAGCACGCCATATTGCGCGTCGCCGCATGGGCCACCTTGTGCCCCGCCGTGGCGCGGCCAGACACCAGCAGGTTCTTCACGCTCTGCGGCAACAGATTGCGATAGGGCACCTCAAAATACCGCCCGGTGGTGGGCAGAATCAGAATGCCGTAGCCATCAATAAATTCGGGGAAAATCCCGATGCTGTCCTCAAACCGCCCCTGCTCGCGCACATCCAGCTCGGTCATGCTGTAGACCGTGTCGACCTTGCGCGTGTCCCGAACGCCCAGGCTCATGCCAAAATTCCTCAGCCGTGCGTTCTCGCACCCCGGCATAAACCGTTTGAGCGCCTCGATCGCCAACATCGCCTGCTTGCGCCCCTCAATCTCGCCCACCGTCAGACTGTCCGGATCGGTGCCATCAATCCCCGCCAGATGCACAAGGTTCATATAGGTCAGCTCACCACTGTCATGCATCGCGCCCCAAGTGCCCGCGATTGTGTTCAGATGTGGTGGGATCAGCCCGGCCTTTATGGCCTGCGCAAAGGGCTTGTGCAGAAATGGCGAGAACATCTCGTCCTCTTTGCCGGAGGTCTCAATGTTCCACTCACCGCCGCCGCCCCAATCCGCATAGGTCTGAGGATCGGCCTTGATACCCTCCATAAACGCTGTCTTGTCCACGCCCGCCAGATGGAACATCACCGATGCCGCCATCAGGTCTTCGCGCGGCGCCATTTGACACGGTGCCCCCGCCCGATGGGCTATGTCTGCATCGCCGGTGGCATCAATCACCACCTTCGCCAAGATAGCTTCGCGCCCGGCTTTGGACTCGGTGATGATACCTTTGATCTCGTCGCCTTCCATGATCGGTGCCACAAACGCCCGGTGCAGCATCGGGTGAATACCAGCCTTTTCAACCATCTGGTCCGCCACCAGCTTGAAGCCCTCACTGTCGATCTCATAGCTCAGAGATTGGCTCTCCGGCACTGCCGCGCCGGCGTCCTTGGCCGCGTCCTCAAACTCTTTGGGAATGCCCATGCTCTCCACGGTTTGCTCGTGGCGATACCAATGCATGCCTTCCACGCCCACCACGGTGATATTGCCGCCAAAACAGCCAAACCGCTCCACCAGCGTGACCTCTACGCCCGCCCGCGCGGCTGCGAGCGCCGCTGACAGCCCACCGGGGCCGGAACCGACAACCAGCACCTCCGTTTCATGGATGACATCAATTTGGCGGGCAGGTTCAAGAATCTGTTTCATAAGTGTCATGCTTCGCCACGCAAGCCACGCCCGTCAATCAAAACTTGAATGATCATTTAAGTTTTTCCGCACCGTCACAACTGCATGAGCGTTGCCTGCTGCCCGCCCCCTGTGCAAAGCTCCGCGCATGGTAGAAAAAGACGCTTCCGTAAACGTGCTAGGCGACGCGCTCGCCTCCTGCTCCACCGATCCGCTGACCGGCTTTTTCCGTGACGGCGCCTGTAACACCTGCGCCGAAGATCAAGGCAGCCACACGGTCTGCGCGGTCATGACAGCCGAATTCCTCGCCTATTCAAAGTATGTCGGCAACGACCTTTCCACCCCGCAGCCAAAGTTCAACTTTGCAGGCCTAAAACCGGGCGTCTCCTGGTGCCTCTGCGCCGCGCGCTTCTTGCAAGCCCATGACGAAGGCTGCGCGCCCAAGGTCAATCTCGCCGCCACCCACCTGCGCGCTCTCGACATCGTGCCGTTGCGGGTCTTGCAAGAGCACGACATCACCCAAAACGGTTGACCTTCCAGTTGCTCAGGCGTCATATGCCCAAGATTTGCCAGCCAACCAGCACACGGTCCGCCAGCTCTCACTCACGACCCAATTCCCTGCGAGAGAGGTAACGCCATGAGCTACATCGCCATGAACCGTTTCAGAATTGCCGAAGGCCGCGAAACTGACTTCGAAGACGTCTGGCGCAGCCGAGAGAGCCGCTTGAAAGAGCTCAAAGGCTTCCGCGAATTCCGTCTGCTGAAAGGCCCGGAACGCGAAGGCCATACCCTATATTCCAGCCACGTTCTCTGGGACAGCAAAGACGACTTTGACGCTTGGACAAAGTCCGAGCAATTCCGCGCCTCCCACCGCAATTCCGGTGACAGCCGCAGCAAAGGCGCCATTCTGGGTCACCCGGAATTTGAAGGCTTTGAGACCATTCTGCAGGAAAGCTGAAGCTTTCCACCCACAAAAATACGGGGCGTTCTCTGCCCCGTCCATCACCCTAGTCTTCGGCATCCTCCGCCAACAGGTCGTCCAGGAACAGACTGAGCAGCTGTGTCCGCCCGCTCACATCAGACTTCCGATAAATCGCGTTACTCTGCGCTTTCACCGTACCCTCTGACGTATTGCGCAATCCCGAAATTTCCTGAATCGACATGCCTTTGATGGTGAAAAGCGCCACATCACGCTCGGCCGGAGAGAGCCCCCACTGGACAAATTTTGCTTCCATGTGATCGCGGAACGCCAATTGAACACCGCGCAGGCTCGCTTCTGCATGTCGGCGTGCGCGAACAGCCTGATTCAAAGCAACAGCACCAAGCACGCCCCCCAAAAGAAGGCCAACCACCGCCCCCAATTCCATCATTTCCCGGAGATGCCAACTGATAGGTGCCGTTCTCGCACCGACCACTGTCAGGACAACCTCAGACACAAAGAACAAGGCGCACAACCCTTGCAAAACAAAGAGCCCAATCAAGACCCAACGGCGGTTCATGATACAAACTCCCAAGGATGGATCGCGACGGCGAAGGGATTAGTCATCACTACGCTCTTCATTTGGGATTTCGTCTGCAACATCCGGGCCACCTTCGCCCTCGGACGGCTTAACAGATGACGATCCTATTTCTTTTGAACCACTGTGCCCGAGAACCCCATGTTCACCTTCGTCCTCCCAATAGTCTCGCAGAATCTCCCCTGTGCGCGGATTCACAATGATTTCGCGCTCCAGGCCGTTTTTTTCCGCTTCAATCCAGACACGTCCCAAAAATGTGCGGCCAATTTCGATGTCTTGATACCCTTGCTCCGCTAAGTGTCGAGCAATCGCCTCGACGCGTGTCTCCGCCCGCGCTGCGCTTGCGTTAGCGACGGCCAAGAAGCAGCCTACAAAAATCAATCTCGACATCATGCGCCTCTTACACAAGGTGGTCAGCGCGAAGAAAGCCGCACCGACCGGCCGAAGAAATCCTTCGATCCAATGACCTTTTACTAAAACCGTGGTTAGATGGCAAAAATCAGGATCTGATAGGAGGTTATCCCCCTCAAAGTCTTGAAAGTCTTTGCGAACCTTTACTTGTTGCTTTGCGTGACGTCCTCATCTTCGTCACTGTCTTCGCCTGTCTCATCATGCAGATCGTCGTCGTCTTCTTCGACGTTTTGGAAAAGCACTTCTTCGGTTGAGGAAAGGTAAACTATCTCTAGCTCCCTGCCATCTTTCTTGCCTTCAACTTTCAATTTGTCGTCGACAATATCGATCTCAATGTCCGTGTAGCCTTCAGCATTCATGCGAGCCTCAATCCGCTCTGCGAATGTCTCTGCGTGCACCTCCGCCCCCAGTCCCAATGCAATCACGCTGGATGTCAAAAGAATGCGTTTCATCGGCCTTTCTCCTCAGTGTTGTGTGCAAACGCCAACATCGGCGCTGTGCCCTCAACCTGTACCGGGTAAGCTATGACATCTATTGATCTGAGGTTTACGGCCTAGAAGATTTCACCGAGGTTTAGACTTTTAAACTTTGGTTTAGAGCACCTTCAAAGCACAAACCGCCGCTTCCGCGCCGTGGACGCCGGTGGCTCTTTCTCCACTGGCCTAGAATCGCCTAGCCCTGATTTTTCAACGTGAAACTGACCAATCGCCACTCTCCCACGCACTTTCACCCGATATTCTGAGTACACCACTTCAATATCTGTGGGCGCTGCCGCTGGCGAAACAAGCGCAGGCATCTTAGGCAAGCACGTCCTGCCATCACGCGTTTCCAGAGACTTGGACCGCAATCGGGGACGTCTTTTTTCTACCATACCCAAGTCCTCCTCGCAGAGACATGCTGCCAAAAAGAGACCTAGTGAATCGTAGGATTGGGCAGCGTGACATAGGCTGTTTGCGGCGTGCCATCACGTTTACTGGCCACAATCTTCAATTGCCGCTCTGTCAAAATATACTCGACGTTCAGATACCCCTGCGCCCGCATGGACGTAACAACACGCTCTGCCAACTGTTTGGCTCTTTGCATCATCAGTGATGGAGAGTTTGATCCGCTGGAGAGTGTCATGAGATGTCCTTTCACCAAAGCCCTGAAAAACCTACGGCTGCTGCTGCAGTCGTTCTCTCAATGATGGCCAAACATCAGCGCTAAGACCTCTGTGCATCCGGTCACCACACCGCACTTTCGTATAGATGGCCTACCCCAACAAAAAAGAGCACCCCAATAGAGCGCTCTTTTTCAAATCTATTGGCAGTCGTTTTAGCCTGCGCTGCGGCCTTCGGTGTCAGACATATCAAAGCCCAAGTGCCGCGCCACGGTCTGCACGTCTTTGTCCCCGCGCCCACACATGTTCATCACCAAAATGTGGTCCTTCGGCAGGGTTGGTGCGATCTTCATAACATGCGCAAGCGCATGGCTTGGTTCCAGTGCTGGTATGATGCCTTCCATCGAGCAGGAGAACTGGAACGCTTCCAGTGCTTCCTTGTCAGTGATCGACACATATTGTGCGCGGCCAATGTCATTGAGCCAGCTGTGCTCCGGACCAATGCCCGGATAGTCTAGACCAGCAGAAATCGAGTAGCCCTCCAGGATCTGCCCATCGTCATCCTGCAACAGGTAAGTGCGGTTGCCATGCAGCACGCCCGGACGGCCACCAGACAAGGACGCGCAGTGTTCCATCTTGTCGTTCACACCACGGCCACCAGCCTCAACCCCAATAATGTTAACCGATTTGTCATCGAGGAACGGATAGAACAGGCCCATCGCGTTGGACCCACCGCCAATCGCCGCAATCACAGTGTCCGGCAGACGGCCTTCGCCTTCTTGCTCTGCCAACTGCCAGCGCACCTCCTTACCTATAATTGATTGGAAATCGCGCACCATCGCTGGATAGGGATGCGGCCCCGCCACAGTACCGATGCAGTAAAACGTATCGCGCACGTTGGTCACCCAATCACGCAGCGCATCGTTCATTGCATCCTTGAGCGTGCCACGACCAGAGGTCACAGGCACCACTTCGGCCCCAAGCAAACGCATACGGAACACGTTTGGCGCCTGACGCTGCACATCATGCGCACCCATATAAACGATACATTTGAGACCAAATTTGGCACAGACGGTTGCTGTCGCCACGCCGTGCTGGCCCGCACCGGTTTCCGCAATAATCCGGGTTTTACCCATACGCCGCGCCAAAATGATCTGACCCAGCACGTTGTTCACCTTGTGGGCACCAGTGTGGTTCAACTCGTCGCGCTTCAGATAAATCTTCGCACCACCCAGCTCTTCGGTCATGCGCGCGGCATGGTAGAGCGGGCTTGGACGGCCCACATAGTGCTTCCACAAATCGTCCATCTCCGCCCAAAAGGTCGGATCATCTTTGGCCTTTTCATATTCCGCTTCCAGATCAAGGATCAGCGGCATCAGCGTTTCACTGACAAAGCGACCACCAAAATCTCCAAACCGGCCGTTTTCGTCGGGGCCAGTCATGAAGCTGTTGAAAAGATCGTTGGACATATGCGTCTCTCCCTTGCGTCGCATGTACCTAAAACGCCGCGTACGGGATGCGCAAGCGCAAAGCGCGGCTTGCCTGCTCGGCGGGTACTTTCAGACTACGCCAGCGACCGTGACTTGGATGTCAGAAGCGTCGCAACCGCCTCCAAAGCCGCGCGAATGGGCGGGTCATGTCGTGCTTCGTGATGACAAACGAGCCACTCATCATGGGAGAGCTCAGGAATGACCGGCGCCACTTGTTTCAACCCCGACACGCCGTTTGCCACAAATGTCGGCATCACAACCCGCCCCACGCCGGACACCGCCAAATCTACCAATGTGCCTTCTTCGCAGGCGGTTGTGATAATCTCGTCCCCATGGTTGCCCCATAGCCAGCGCACGGAAGGCGTCTGCGGTCCGTCTGCACTGAGAGCGACAAAACCGCTCACATCTTCTGAGGCGGCGTAAACCGCGAATTCGACTTTCGACGTGCGCCGCCCAGCCAACCATGGTTGATCCGGCCTTCGGCTTCGGATCCCGATATCCGCATCCCGCCGCGCAATATCCAACATGCGTGTGCTTTCAACAAATTCCAGCCGCCACGGATCGTCTTTGCACCACACCTCTCCCAGCCGCCGCGCAAGATAAGACGCCGTCCAGGCCCCCGCCGTCACCCGCACCCGCACCGCATCCGGCTGCCCCAGACTGCGGGTCAGCCGCGCTTGAATGTCTTTAAGGTCCTGCAACTGCTCCAAAACCGCGCGCCCCTCGGCGGTCAGAGCATAGCCACGTGGCCCACGTTCAAACAGCTTGCGCCCCAACTGCCGCTCCAACGCGGTCATTTTGCGGCTGATCGTCGGCACCGTACCGCCCGTACGCCGCGCCGCTCCGGCCAGGCCACCTTCTCGGGCCACATCCACAAATAGGGTCAAATCATCCAGTGGCGGCAATTGTTCCATTTTTGAAATCAAACTCTCATTTAGAGACTCTAATAATGGAAGCTTAAAACCGGCAATGTGGTCAAGCCCAATCCCAACGTGAGGCTTTCCCAATGAACTTCTACCTCCTCCCCAGCCACCCACCGGAGCCACAACCCATGTCCAGCTACGCCAAGGAACGCGAGATCTTCCGCGCCAAAGCCGGCGCATTAAAAAAGCGCCGGCAACTGCGGCGCTTTGCTCTGCTCAAACTTTGGCTGCGCGACCCGCGCCGTGCCTCAAAGCGCCTTCTGAACGGCCTTCATAAAGGCGCGGATCATACCGACGTCTTTCACCCCCGGCGCGCTTTCGACACCTGAAGACAGGTCCAACTGACGCGCTCCGGTCATCTTGACCGCCTCTGCCACGTTGTCAGCGGTCAATCCGCCTGCCAACATCCAGGGACGCGGCCAGTATTTGCGGTTCACCAGCCGCCAGTCAAACGACAGCCCGTTGCCCCCAGGCAGTGTGGCATTTTGGGGCGGCTTGGCATCCACCAACAACTGGTCGGCAACCGCGCCATAAGTGTCGATCTTGGCCACATCCTCCGCATCCGCGATGCCGATCGCTTTCATCACTGGCAAACCAAATCGCGCGCGCACTTCGGCCACACGCGCTGGGCTTTCGCGTCCATGCAACTGCAACATATCCAACGGCACGGTCTCAACCAGCTTGTCCAGAAATGCGTCGTCCGCATTCACGGTCAGCGCGACCTTGGCCACACCCACAGGGGCCTCCACTGCCAAATCCCGCGCTTTCGACAGGCTTACATTGCGTGGTGACTTCTCAAAGAAGACAAACCCAACATAGGCAGCGCCCGCTTCCGCCGCCGCTGCCACATGGGCGGGCTCTTTTAGCCCGCATATCTTGACACGAATATCCATGATCTGGACCTACCCGACCTTTCGGTCAAAGCAAAGCGCTCAGCTTGCTTCGTCCAAAAGCGTCAGCACCTCGTCTTTCTTCTCCGCCTCGCGGCCTTTCAGACGACGTACCTCACGCTGCGTTTTGTGCAGCTCTTTTTCCGCCTTGGTCTTGTCGGCACGATGACGGTGCTCCCGCAACCATTCCCAGACAAAACCCACAACCAGACCCACCACGATGGCGCCAAAGATCACCGCAAACAGGGGAACCTCAACGGCGTGGTTGATGCCAAACCACTCCTCTGCCACCGCAGGCAGCAATGTCAAAGTGACGATACCGCGGTTGGCCAAAGCAACCGCGATCAACACGACAGCCAAACTGCCGAGAAATGCATAGCGAATGTAACGCATAGCTTACTTTCCGTTCAATCGATCCCGCAAAAGCTTGCCGGTCTTAAAGAACGGCACATGCTTCTCTTCCACTTCCACCGACTCACCTGTGCGCGGGTTGCGCCCGACGCGGGCGTCACGCTGTTTGACGGAAAAGGCACCAAAGCCCCGCAGCTCTACCCGGTCACCACGGCTCATTGCGTCAGTAATCTCTTCAAAGATCGTGTTCACAATGCGCTCAACGTCGCGCTGATAGAGGTGTGGGTTTTCGTCTGCAATTTTCTGAATCAATTCCGAACGGATCATCGGTGTCTATCTCCCTGAGCGCGTGCAGGTCTTATCGCATGCATCTACTTGACTATAAGAAGAAACCTGCGGAACGGAAACGAATTGTCCGCTTCCCTTGGTGGAATTCCGCTCAATTCAACGATTTTTGCCGGTTTCGGCCACCTAAACTGCCATTTATATCTGTCTGACCAAACGTAATGCGGCGTACAGATCTTGCCGCAACGCAGAGAAGTCATTGATTCGCAACAAAAACCAAATGCCTGTTTCTAGTGCATCCTGGCTTTGATCCTTCGGACCATCGCCCAGACACCAAGCACAACAACAGGGGTAAGCACCGCCAGAACCACGCCTTTGCTCGCGCCCAAGGGTGTGGCCAGCGGGTAAACCAGATACCCGGCCAATGAGACCGCGTAATAGCTGATCGCCACTACCGACAGCCCTTCAACCGTTTCTTGCAGACGCAAAGCCAAATCCGCCCGCCGATCCATGCTTTCCAACAACGCTTGGTTCTGAGCAGATCGCGACACCTCTACCTTGGTCCGCAAAAGCTGCGCGGCGCGCCCCACCCGTTCTGCCAATGACTGCAAGCGACTCTGACTGTGGTTCACGGTGCGCATCGCCGGATCATAGCGCCGTGTCATAAACTCGCTAAACGTCTGCCGACCGTGAAACCGCTCTTCACGCAAAACTCTAATACGTTGCTGCACAATCGTCTCATAAGCACTCGTGGCCCCGAACCGAAATGACGTATCTGCAATCAGACGCTCCACATCACCCGACAATTCCAGCAACGACTGAAGCGTTTCCGCTGCATCACCTTGATCGCGGCGCAGATGCCCCATCAAATGGCCCGCGTCACTTTCCAACGCGCCTAGCTCTCGCGAAATCGCCTTCACACGGAAATACCCCAGCATCGACATGCACTTATAGGTTTCGATCTCACACAGCCGTTGCACCACGCGCCCCACGCGCCGCGCACCTGTGTCCGGTGCAACAAACACCGCCATATTCTGATGCCCGTTAGACGCAATCCTGAAATCTGTTGCCACCACACAGGTGCGATCCAGCACATAGTTCGCCGCTACGGTCTCCGGCAAAAACCACTCATAGATTTGAGAGATCATCTCTTCGTCGCTGGGCATGTTTTGGACGCGGATCATCGCAGACGTCACCCTCTGCCCCGGTGCTGCGGCCAACCAATCCTCCGGAAACACGTCCAAATCTGCCGGATCAAAGGCGCGTGCGCTCACCTGCGGCATAAACATTGTGTAGGTGACAAATTCTGCGTGCTGCTCCCATTTCAACGTGTCCCGCCCGATCTGACAGGTGAAATGCGTCGCTCCGGGCTGCGGATGCGGAGCACCAAACCGATCTAAAAGATCACAGAGATGGTCAAGTTCAGCCCCAGCATCCCCACCAATATGGTCCTGCGGTATCCGCCAGGCAATAAACACGGCGCGACATGGGGCTGTCAGGGTTGGAAAGGGACGGGCATGGAGCTCGTTGGCCAGTTTATAGCGCAACGGGTGATCTTGAATGGCGGACATAGTCTTCTCCTGGTCGCGCCCAAACTTACCGCGCCGCGCTCAAAAGTAAATGTTTTTGTGATTTTTCAACAACTTGCCGGGATACCATGGCATACCAAGAGCAGAGCAGCATGAGGCCGCTAACATTTCAGGCCTTGTTCTCGAGGCCTGCCCTGCCTATCCCTGTCTTTGCGGTCCACTTGGGCCGCGACGTTCTCAGGGCGGGGCGGAATTCCCCACCGGCGGTAAGCAGCTTCGCTGTAAGCCCGCGAGCGCCTCCCAATGGGAGGGTCCAGCAGATCAGGTGTAACTCCTGAGCCGACGGTCACAGTCCGGATGGAAGAGAGCGGGAAGAATCTGAACAGAGCTGGCAACGGCGCTGTTTGGCTTGTCCTGTTTTGCCTTGAGTTGTGAGCGCAGATGAAAGGACAACGCCATGACTCGCATTTTTGCAAACACCCGCCCGGCAACTGCCGGCGCTTGCCTTATGATCTTTGCCGGACTTCTGTTCGCACTGGTCAACACCATAGTACAATGGGGCACAATGAAAATGGGCCTGCCCCCCACCCGCGTCGCTTTCTGGCAATACCTCATTGCGACGCTCTGGCTGGTGCCGTGGATGCTCATCAAATCCCCGGACGCCTTGCGCACCAAAGCCCTACCAAAACACCTTTTGCGAGTGGGCTGTGCCGTGATTGGCGTGCAGCTTTGGGTCACTGGCCTCGCGCATGTGCCGATCTGGCAGGCCATCGCATTGATTATGCTTTCGCCCTTCTTTGTCACCGTCCTTGCGGGCCTTTGGCTTGGGGAACACGTGTCATTGCACCGCTGGGCAGCCGTCGTGATTGGCTTCATCGGCGGCATGATCATCCTGGCCCCATGGTCAGATGCCTTCACGCCTTACGCGCTCTATCCGGTGGGTGCGGCTGTCTTCTGGGGGCTTACCAGCCTCATGACCAAACAGATGAGCGCCACCGAAAGCCCGGCCACGCTCACGCTCTACTTGTTGATGCTGCTCACCCCGATCAATGCGGGTCTCGCGCTGGATGCGGGTCTTGGCTTTGAGGGAAGCACCGCCGGTCTGTTGTTGGTGGGCGCAGGCTTGTTCACGGCCATAGCGCAATACGCCCTCGCGCGGGCCTACAGCATTGCGGATGCGGCTTATCTGCAGCCGTTTGACCATCTCAAACTGCCATTCAATGTGGGTCTCGGCTTGGTTGTCTTTGGTTACGCGCCTCCCGGCAGCCTTTGGCTGGGCGCTGCGCTGATTGTTGGCGCCTCCTTTACGCTCTTGCGTCAGGAAGCCCGCCTTCAAACCGCCTAATCTAGCATGCGGACGTTGGCTCATACGTCTACGCCCGCAGCTTCTTCTCGACGTCAGAACTCGTAGGTCACCCCAAGCAACGGGCCGGACTGGCTAAAGCTGTAGTCGCCATTGTCGACCTCGTGATCAAACGAAATATATACCGATAGCCCCCAACCACGTTCCAATTGTTCGCGAAGGAATACTCCACCGTGGCCAGCGCCTGCCACGTCTCACTGCCGGACCTGAACCCACCGTAATCCACCATGCCCATAAAGTTCCACCGGTCAGAAAGAGGCACCCTTACCCGCGCCGCAATCAACGGATCAACCCAGCTTTGGTCTGTGCTGCGTACCTCCTGCGGTGAAGTGCCCGCTTGCAATGTCAAACGTGTGTCCGTGCTGAACCAGCGGACCCCGGCCCCGACATCCACCCGTAAAGATGCGCTGTCACGCACCTGATAAAGCGCATAGGCACTCAAAAATTGGGTCTTCAGATCGGCATCGAGCCCCGAATAGGCAGGGCCCTGTGTGGCGTTGGAAAAGGTCAGATCGGTGAAGTTGTAATCGGTCACCAAAGTCCACGGCCCGCGACTGGCGGAAAACGCGCCCATAAAGGCCACATTGAGATTTTCTAGCGCATCTTTGAAACTAAGCGTGGCCTCAACACTACCAGTAGGCGTGGCCAATCCCGTCTGTGTCTCCGGCATATAAAGATACACCGACGCCCGGTACGACCACTCTTCCGATAGCGCCTGCCCCGCGGTGATGGAAACCCCCAACACCGTCGCGACCGCTGTGTAAGACAAACTTCTCATAGTACCTCCACAAATGCTCTCAAACAAAATCGAACTTCCGGAAGCGCCTTAAAGAGCCAGCGCCAAACACGTCTCTCCCTCTGAGGTAGCTTGGCACACCCAAGTGGTCTCCCGCAAATCTTCCTTTTGCACAAAGAAAAAGGGCGCCTCCTTTAGGGCGCCCTTCCTGTTCATACTGTCAGATCGTTCACTCAATCATGCCCAGCAACTTGTCGAGGCTGGCTTTCGCGTCCCCATAGAACATGCGCGTGTTCTCTTTAAAGAACAGCGGGTTTTCGATGCCAGAGTAGCCAGTACCCTGACCACGCTTAGACACGAACACCTGCTTGGCTTTCCAGCATTCCAGAACCGGCATGCCTGCGATTGGGCTGTTCGGATCTTCTTGGGCTGCCGGGTTCACGATGTCGTTGGAGCCAATCACGATGGCCACATCCGTTTCCGGGAAGTCATCGTTGATCTCGTCCATCTCCAGCACGATGTCATATGGCACCTTGGCTTCGGCCAGGAGCACGTTCATGTGCCCAGGCAGACGCCCGGCAACCGGGTGAATGGCAAAGCGCACGTTCTTGCCCTTGGCCCGCAGCCGACGGGTCAACTCCGCCACGTTCTGCTGTGCCTGTGCCACCGCCATGCCGTAGCCTGGGATAATCACAACGCTGTCCGCATCTTCCAATGCGCTGGCCACACCATCTGCTTCAATGGCGATTTGCTCTCCTTCAACTTCCATCGCAGGACCTGTGGTTCCGCCAAAGCCGCCAAGGATCACCGACACAAACGAGCGGTTCATCGCCTTACACATGATGTAGGACAGGATCGCACCGGAGGAACCCACAAGCGCACCAACCACAATCAAGAGGTCGTTGCCCAAGGAGAAACCAATCGCCGCAGCTGCCCAGCCGGAATAGCTGTTTAGCATGGAAACAACCACAGGCATGTCCGCACCACCGATGCCCATGATCAGGTGATAGCCAATGAACAAGGCTGCAATTGTCAGGATCAACAGTGGGAAGAAGCCACCGGTGTTCAGATACCAGATCAAGCACAACAGCGAGAGTCCAGCGGCACCAGCGTTCAACATATGACCACCAGGCAGCTTTTCGGCATTAGAGGACACTTTGCCGGACAGTTTGCCATAGGCAATCACGGAGCCAGTGAAAGTCACGGCACCAATCCAGACACCCAGGCTCAGCTCCACCAGCAGAATGCTGATCTCCACACCGGACTTCTTGGCGATCAGCTTGCCAAAGGTGCCAAGCTCTTTCACAGCATCCGGACCCGCGGCCACAGCTTCCGCTGCGTTGCCAATCTCAAAATGCGCGTTAAAGCCCACAAACACCGCCGCCAGACCAACCAGCGCGTGCATGCCAGCCACAAGTTCCGGCATCTGGGTCATTTCGACTTTAGACGCCAGCTGATAGCCGATCATGCCACCCGCCGCGATCAGCGGAATGGACAGCCACCACAGGCCCGCACCGGGGCCGATCAATGTGGCAAACACCGCCAGCGCCATGCCGGAAATGCCGTACCACACCGCGCGCTTGGCGCTTTCTTGATTGTTCAGCCCTCCCAAGGAGAGGATGAAGAGCACTGCCGCAACAACGTATGCTGCGGTTGTAAAACCGTATTCCATCGCTCGACCTCCTTAGGACTTCTGGAACATGGCGAGCATGCGCCGTGTCACGAGGAAACCGCCGAAGATGTTGATCCCGGCCATGAATACTGAAAGCGCCGCGAGCAGGATCACCAGGAAACTACCAGAGCCAATCTGCATGAGCGCCCCCAAGATGATGATCGAGGAAATCGCATTTGTGACCGCCATCAACGGTGTGTGCAACGAGTGCGCCACGCCCCAAATCACTTGGAAGCCGACAAAACAAGCCAATGCAAACACAATGAAGTGCTGCATAAAGCTGGCCGGTGCCACCAGACCCAGCAACAGGATCAATGCCCCGCCGCCGCCCAGCAACATCACCTGCTGTTTGGTCTGCGCTTTGAACGCCGCCACTTCGGCTGCGCGCTTTTCTTCCGGTGTCAGCTCAGGAACAACTTCCTTCGGCTTGGCCGCAATCGCCGCCACTTTTGGTGGGGGGGGGGGGAAGGTGATGCCACCTTCAAAGGTCACGGTCGCGCCACGGATCACATCGTCTTCCATGTCGTGGTTGATCTGACCGTCTTTTTCAGGGGTCAGGTCAGTCATCATGTGACGGATATTGGTCGCATAAAGGCTGGAGGACTGCGCCGCCATACGGGATGGGAAGTCGGTGTAGCCGATGATGGTCACGCCATTCTCAGTCACGATCTTCTCGTCCATCACGGTCAGCTTACAGTTGCCGCCTTTTTCCGCTGCCAGATCGACAATCACAGAACCCGGCTTCATCGCCGCAACCATGTCTTCGGTCCAAAGTTCTGGCGCTTCGCGGTTTGGAATCAACGCGGTGGTGATCACAATATCCACGTCTGGTGCCAACTCACGGAACTTTGCCAGCTGGGCTTCACGGAACTCTGGGCTCGACACAGAGGCATAACCACCAGAGGCCGCACCATCAGCCTGCTCTTCCTCAAAGTCGAGGTAAACAAACTCGGCACCCATCGATTCAACCTGCTCGGCCACTTCTGGGCGCACGTCAAACGCAAGCGTAATGGCCCCCAACGAGGTCGAGGTGCCAATCGCGGCCAACCCGGCCACACCAGCGCCAACAACCAGAACCTTCGCAGGCGGCACTTTGCCCGCCGCAGTGATCTGACCAGTGAAGAACCGACCAAAGTTGTTGCCTGCCTCAATGACCGCGCGATAACCCGCGATGTTCGCCATAGAGGACAGCGCGTCCATCTTCTGCGCGCGCGAAATGCGAGGCACCATTTCCATGGCAATCACGTTTGCACCTTTGGCCTTCGCCGCGTCCATGCCCTCTTCGTTCCCTGCCGGGTTGAAGAAAGAGATCAGCGTCTTGTCCTTGGTCAGGCGCTTCAGTTCGGTGGCATCCGGCTGGCGCACTTTGGCGACGATGTCAGATGCTTTCCAGAGAGCCGCTGCGGTCTTAACAACCTCAACACCAGCGGCTTCATATGTGGCGTCCGAAAATCCAGCACCGGCACCGGCGCCACTTTCAATGGCGCACTCATAACCGAGCTTTTGGAGCTGTTTGGCAGAGTCCGGAGTCATCGCGACCCGGTTCTCACCGTCAAACACCTCTTTTGGTGTACCTATCTTCACCTTTCTTATCCCCCTTCAGAGTCAGAGCAATAATGTTTCACACATACCATGCTGCACTTGCATAATGTTTTAACGCCACCTGAATTGCTGCACAAGCACACAAACAACGTCCGTATTTCTGCGACGCAACGGCATCACACCCATCTGCGTACTTTCTCGCAATAACGCGCAAAATCTACGCGAAATTTCCGTCTAAGGCGATTTTCTTCCGGAATGACAAAGCGCTGTTCCAAAACCCAGAGAAAAATCGGCACCAAAGGCAGCGCCAGAACCGCGTCCCAATAGAGGATAAACCCCGCCAGGATCAGCAAATCGCCGACATAGATCGGATTTCGGCTGCGCGAAAAAACCCCACTTTGAACCAGTCGATCGCTGTCCTGATGGGGATGTATAGTGGTCTGCTGCCGCCGCATCTCGACAATAGCCAGCGCAGCCAACAATACGCCGCCGCCCACAAGCAACCCACCAAGCAAATCTGCCCAGACCGGCCCAAAGCTCAGCCCCAAGGAAAAATGCTGCGCCTGCGTCCAAGCCAAAGCCAACATCGCAACAAGCCAGACAGGCGGCAAATCAAACGGCCGACTCCTCTTTTCTGACATGCACAGGCTCCTCTACTGGCTTGCGGCGCTTCGTGCACCTGTCCCATCCGCCACGTGGCGTGCCTGACGGTGTAGCGATGTTTGAGAACCTTGCAACGTTCCAACTTCCCCATGCGGCAAAAAGGGCCAGAAAGCCGCATGTTGTGCCTCAAATAGGACAGGAGTTTTGCCAGAAAGGCCATTTTGAGCGCATTTTCCGCAAGCGACCTCGGACATTTTGACCAGCTGCCAATCTTTGTGACCCTGCGGCGCGGACCGCCGCAACGCTTGTCCGACCTCATGTGCTCGCTAAGGTGAATGCCAAATAGGACAGGGAGAGAAGACATGTCACTATCGGGCAAACACGCTTTGGTCACCGGCGGCGGCACCGGCATTGGACTGGCGATCGCCAAGGCACTGGCCGCCGAGGGCGCGCAGGTCACCATCACCGGCCGTCGCCTAAATGTACTGGAGGAGGCCGCCACCGACGGGCTGTTCCCCCTCGCCATGGATGTGGCGGATGAGGCCTCCGTGGTAGATGGTGTTGCCGCAGCAGTTGCCGCGCGCGGTCCCATCCAAATCTGTGTCGCCAACGCGGGCATTGCGGAAGGCCGCGCGCTGCACAAGACCGACATGGCGTTCTGGCGCAAGATGATGTCGATCAACATCGACGGCGTGTTCCTCACCATCCGCGAAAGCCTAAAGTCCATGACCCAGACCGATTGGGGCCGCGTCATGGTGATTTCCTCCATCGCAGGTCTGCGCGGATTAAAAGGCGCCCCCGCCTACTCCACGTCCAAACACGCTGTAAACGGCATGATCAAATCGCTGGCCGCAGACTTTGCCACCAAACCAATCACTTTCAACTCGATCTGCCCTGCCTATGTGGAAACGCCGATCATCGATCAGAACATCGAAAGCATCATGGCCCGCACCGGCTGTACCGAGGAAGAGGCCCGCCACATGATGGTCGGCGTGAACCCCCACGGCCGCCTGATCAAACCCGAAGAGGTCGCCCACACCGCGCTTTACCTCTGTTCTGACATGGCGGATTCCATCCGAGGGCAAATGGTGCAAATCTCCGGTGGCGAGGTGTAAAACACCGCCCTCCTTGAGGATAAACCATCAGGCCGCGCTTTGCGTATTCAGATAAGAAACACCTTTATGGCGCGGTATTCGCGCCCATAGGCTGTTTGCATGACGGACAAGACACAGGGCGCGACCAACCACCCAAAACCCATGATCGACAATTTCACGGCTCATGTCAGGTTTCCTGCGCCCTGATCCCCTTCCAAGGGGTATTGAAGGAACGCAACACCAGCTCCAACGGCTGGTATTTGGAGAACGCGCATGAACAAAGTTCTGGTTATTGGCGGCGACGGCTTTTGCGGCTGGCCCACTTCCCTCTTTCTCAGCGAACAGGGCTACGACGTCACCATCGTCGACAACCTGTCGCGCCGTAAAATCGACAACCGTCTGGGCGTGGTCAGCCTGACGCCCATCAAATCCACGCAGGAACGCATCGAAGCCTGGAAAGAAGTCAGCGGCAAAACCATCAAATTTGTAGAGCTCGACGTGGCGCAAGAGTTTGACGACCTCGCCATCTTGCTTGGCGAACTGAGGCCTGACGCGGTGGTGCATTTTGGCGAGCAACGCTCCGCCCCCTACTCCATGCGCGGCGCCTGCCCCAAGCGCTACACCGTCGACAACAACATCAACGCCACCCACAACCTTCTCGCCGCGCTGGTGCTGCTCGATCTGGACACCCACGTTGTGCATCTCGGCACCATGGGCGTGTATGGCTACGACGGCGCAGGCCTGGAAATCCCCGAAGGCTATCAACAGATCATGGTCCGCGGGGACGACAACGTCATCCACAACCGCGAAATCCTCTACCCGTCCAATCCAGGCAGCATCTACCACATGACCAAAACCATGGATCAGTTGATGTTCCAGTTTTACGCGAAGAATGACGGCATCCGCGTGACCGATTTACATCAAGGCATTGTCTGGGGCACCCAAACCGATGAAACCCGCCGCGACGAACGGCTGATCAACCGCTTTGCCTATGATGGCGACTACGGCACTGTGCTCAACCGCTTCCTGATGCAGGCAGCCATTGGCTACCCACTCACCGTACACGGCACCGGCGGACAGACCCGCGCCTTTGTCCACATCCGCGACACTGTGCGCTGCGTCGAACTGGCGATCTCAAACCCGCCGGAACAGGGTGCTCGCCCCGTCATCCGCAACCAGATGACTGAAACCCACCGCATTCGTGAGCTTGCAGATTTGGTCGCCCGTCTGACTGGTGCCAAAGTGGCTATGGTCGACAACCCACGTAAAGAGGCCGCGGAAAACGACCTCCGGGTGTCAAATGCCAGTTTCCTCAAACTTGGCCTCAATCCTACAACTCTGGCTGAGGGTCTGTTGTCTGACACGTATCAGGTGGCCCAAAAGTACGCAGATCGGATCGATCGGGACCGGGTCGCCGCTGCCACGATCTGGACTAAAAACCAGAAGCCCGGCATCGTCACCGTTGAAGCTTTGGAAGAGGGCAAAGCCCATGGCGACACCGGCGACGTGGTGCAATTGCAAGACACCGCCTAACAGCAAAAAGGGCTTGGAACTATCCAGGCTCTTTGCCGACAACGCACAGCTCTGGGACCGCGTTAACCAATTCACATTCCACTTTTAGGGACAGTCGCAAAGCCGCCGCAATACAGACGTTATACCGACGTGAAAATCAGCGCTGTTTTGCCCGTTAACCTTTAAGCAGACTTAAGCACAGGCCGCGCTTCTTGCCCCTGTGCCCAGGCCCGCACAGCCTCGCCAAAAGCTTGAAACAGCGGGCGGCTCACCGGATCATTGGCCGCATCCCACTCCGGGTGCCACTGCACCGACATGGTGAACCCAGGCGCCCCGTCAATATAGATTGCCTCCGGCGTCTCATCTGGCGCGTAACCATCTATAATCACACGACTTCCCGCGCGTTTGATACCCTGCCCATGCAGCGTGTTGGTCATCACTTTCTGGCTGCCAAACAGGTGATGGAACGGTCCGTTCTCGCTGAACTCCACCGTGTGGCGTAATGCAAACTTCTCTTCCAACGTTCCGTCAGGTGGCATCCGATGATTGTCCCGCCCCGGAAAATCACGGATTTCCGGGTGGAGACTGCCCCCCATGGCGACGTTAACCTCTTGAAACCCCCGACAAATCCCCATAAACGGCTGCCCACTTTCCACGCAGGCCCGCACCAACGGCAGCACAATCGCATCGCGCGCTCGGTCAAATTCCCCATGCGCCGCCGTCGCCGCCTCGCCGTATTCCTCCGGATGCACATTGGGCCGCCCACCGGTCAGCAGAAACCCGTCGCATTTCTCCCGCAACTCATCCACGGAAACAAACCGTGGATCGGCCGGAATCAACAAGGGCATACAGCCAGAAACCGCTGAAACCGCTTCGGAATTCATGGTTCCCCCGGCATGTGCAGGATATTGGTCATTAATGAGATATTGGTTGCCGATGATCCCGACGACAGGACGCGTCATGTTGGCCTCTTAGTCTTGTTGCGCAGCTAACCATAGGACGCGCATCCCAAATGAGAAAGCCCCGAAGCGTTCACATCGCTCAACACAACGAAAAAAGGCCGGGGCATCCCCCGACCTGTCCGATTGTTAAGCTTGCGCTTTGAGCTCCAACCGCCGCGCGTGCAGAACCGGCTCGGTATAGCCGGATGGCTGAATGCGCCCCTTGAACACCAGATCA
>JAAENN010000350.1 GCA_024224295.1 Shimia sp.
AGTCACGGCGACAGACAGGGTAGCATGGGTTTGCTTGGCTGCCCACATGAAGCCTATCACGACCAATCGTATCGATAGAAGGTTGGCTTTTTCATCGACGTTTCTAGCATGTTCACGCCGGGGATAGGCGAGCCGACTAGCACGCATTGTGCATATGATCTCAGGTATCGTCGGCTGTTTGGTCTAGTGGTATGATTCTCGCTTCGGGTGCGAGAGGTACCGGGTTCAATTCCCGGAACAGCCCTTTACATATCTGTCATCACTGCCAGTTCGTGGCTTTTTGTCGAGTTCCACAGAAGACGCGTCACACGCGGTGAGATATTTCCCGGGCGTTCGCCAACCTCTGGAGCGTGGTTTTTCTGTTGTTTAATGGTTGCAACCCGGGACCGAACCGGAGACGTTGCGCAGCGCAAGCTATGACTCATACCGTTACACTGCGGACGCACCCTGATACAGTCAACGTGACTTATGCCTCCGTGCTCACAGGCTGGCCTCGTCCAGAGGGTGGCGGTAAGGGTAAGCGAGAGAGGTCTGCGTAAGCTTGAGGCCGTGCAGTCCAGTCACCCTCTCTGACCGTTGGGGGTTTCATAGCCCCTGTCACCTTCGGGAACTTGGTCCTGAACTGCGGTGAAAGTCTCCCATGTGGTGCGAACTGTGACGATGACTTGCCCTAACCAAGCAACCAGAACTGCAAGGCAGCCCCGGCGTAAGCTGGGACGACCTGGCAGCTAGAGACATGGAGAGCGGCCGAGGCTGGCAACAGAGCAGGCAAAACCGTGCGCTGGTTGTAGTGGTGGGATAGTGAGTTAGAACAGGCTTGCGCTGACCTCTGGGTGGTAGAAACCGTAGAACTGTGACCTTTTTGCGTTCAGACACTCGCAGACCTACGAAACGTGGAGTCAACTTTCAGCCGAGTGACACACCGTGTTGCGCGAACGTGAATCTACAAATGGCCGTGAATGGGTTCGACCCCCATAGCTAACATAGGACGCGTGGTATATAATGACATGGCCCGGAATGGGCGTGGCTGGGGTGATGACCCGACGGTCCGAGACGAACCGTCGCCCAGACATCCTTGTGATAAACCGCTGGGCTCAGCGTGGTTGTTCTCTGCCACAATGCTTGAAGCAGATCTGTTCCTCGTGCACGTGTGGCCACGCGGAATCGTTGTGAGTCTGGCGTGTGTGTGTGTGTGTGTGTAAATGTGCGCGTTACCGTTCGATGCCGGAAAGCTGTAGCGCCGCTGTAAACCGAGTTCAACCTGGCTCGTGGCGAGGTTGAGGGTGTTCAATATGGATCATACAAACACATACACCCACACACACGCGGAGAGAGAGCATCTGATAGCGGGCGCCCCGTTTGACGACGGCGTAGACGCCGCCCATACAGCCGGGAAAAGCACGGAGTGTGCACGTCACCAAGCGACCACAAGTGGGACTTCGTTCCACGACCGAACTTTGCAAGGTGACCGCCATCACCCCATATCTGCTTCGGTGCGGGTGACGTCGATGGCTGTTGTTTCCACCCGGACCGCTCCACCAATTAACGGCCATGACGGTAAGATCCAACGCAGACGACCAGCGTGAGGTCTTGGTTAAAGCCAATGCGAATCATCGGCAGGTCACGGTTCTCAGTGCACACACGACCGGCTGACACACGGCAACCATCGGTACATCGCGGGTATTTCTGCTACGTAGCAGGTGTGATTGAGTGACTGTGGCGCCAGCCTCACACGCCGATGATGTCCGGTGCGCCCCGCGCATGATTGATCATTTTGTCCACCAGATGCAGTCACGGCGACAGACAGGGTAGCATGGGTTTGCTTGGCTGCCCACATGAAGCCTATCACGACCAATCGTATCGATAGAAGGTTGGCTTTTTCATCGACGTTTCTAGCATGTTCACGCCGGGGATAGGCGAGCCGACTAGC
>JAAENN010000351.1 GCA_024224295.1 Shimia sp.
ATGGCTTGTTTCAGCATGCCGCCTTTGCCCATTTTGCCCATCTTCTTCATCATGTCGCCCATCTGGCGCTGCATCTTCAGAAGCTTGTTGAGGTCGGAGACCTCCATGCCGGAGCCTTTGGCAATCCGCTTTTTGCGCGAGGCTTGCAGCAGCTGCGGGTTGGCGCGTTCTTTTTTGGTCATGGACTGGATCATGGCGATCTGGCGCAGGATCATCTTGTCGTCAAAGCCGGCGTCCTGAACCCCTTTGGCCATTTTGGCCATGCCAGGCAGCATGCCCATCATGCCTTCCATGCCGCCCATTTTCTGCATCTGCTCAAGCTGCATTTTCATGTCGTTCATGTTGAAGCGGCCTTTTTGGAAGCGCTTCATCATGCGTTCGGCTTGCTCAGCCTCGATGGTTTCCTGGGCCTTCTCGACCAGAGCAACAATGTCGCCCATGCCCAGAATACGGCCTGCGATCCGGTCGGCCTCGAAGGTTTCGAGCGCGTCCATCTTTTCGCCGAGGCCGACAAATTTGATCGGCTTGCCGGTGACCGCGCGCATAGACAGCGCCGCACCGCCACGGCCATCACCGTCCATACGGGTCAGGACCACACCGGAAATGCCAATTTTGCCGTCAAACGCGTCGGCCACTTCCACAGCAACCTGACCGGTGAGGCCATCGACCACTATGAGTGTTTCACGTGGGTTGACCACGTCGCAGACATCCTCGACTTCTTTCATGAGGACTTCGTCTATCTGCAAGCGACCGGCGG
>JAAENN010000352.1 GCA_024224295.1 Shimia sp.
ACTGTCCTGAGGTCACTTTGCCATTCATAACGTCTTTAGCTGACGTTTTGTGCGGCGAATCGCGTCTGGCAACCAACGGATGCTATGCAGAGGGCTTGAATTTGCGCTGCTTCTTTTCTAATTACGTACCTTGCAAGTGAAATTTAACGTCTTCTTGCTCGATTTGGTCGCGTTGTCGTTCGACCGTCTTGAGGACGTTGAATGGTACTGTCAGAGCAAATTAACTTGAGATGGGCAGGGTGGTTCCGTAGCTTTGTAGGATGAGAAAACCCAATCCATTTAGGTACTTCAAAACGAGCCCGGAGATCATCCGCTTGGCGGTCATGATGTACGTTCGATTTCCGCTCTCACTCCGCAACGTAGAAGACCTTCTGCATGAACGTGGAATCGACGTCAGCCACGAAACAGTTCGGTTCTGGTGGAACAGATTTGGCCCGATGTTCGCGGCTGAGATCCGAAGAAACCGTGTCAGTCGGATGCGATCTTATTCGAACTGGCAGTGGCATTTGGACGAGGTGTTTGTGAAGATCAACGGTGAGACGCACTACCTCTGGCGGGCAGTCGACCATGAGGGCGAAGTTCTGGAAAGCTATGTGACAAAGCGCCGTGACCGCAAAGCAGCTTTGAAATTCCTCAGGAAATCAATGAAGCGTTGCGGCAAACCTGAAATCATCGTGACCGATAAACTGCGGTCTTATGGCGCCGCAATGCGAGTTATAGGGAACGACAACCGGCAAGAAACTGGCCGCTGGTTAAATAATCGGGCTGAGAATTCCCACCTGCCATTTCGACGTCGAGAACGGTCGATGCTGCGCTTCAGGCAAATGCGATGCCTGCAGAAATTTGCCTCAGTTCATTCATCAGTCTACAACCACTTCAACCAGGAACGCCACCTCTACTCACGAGACAATTTCAAACTAAACCGAAGCGCCGCTCTCTCTGAGTGGCGTCAGCTTCGTTCCGGATTAGTGCACTGGTTCTGCGGTAAACTGAGACTGGTTCGAATTGGTCTGACAGCACCAATGCACCAGATCGACAGGTTCAGCGACGATCTTGGGATTGGCGAATAGGGCAGGTTTCGAAAGGGCGCCAGAATTGCGCTTGGTTTCGCAGCGGTCACGCGGGCGCGAGCTCTGACACGAGAGGGAGTTGGGCGCATGTGTCATTCGCTCCGCCACAATCATTCAGGTAAAAACCGACTGGAAATAGAGTTCCCGAGCACAGGATAGCGGTGGTTTAAAAGGCTGAAATCAATCAACCTTTTTGAACGACGAACTGCAAGTGCCCATCGGATTCTGTCATGCTGACAAACGCATGACCGGCCTCGTTGCAGAAATGTGGCACGTCGACGATGGCCGCCGGATCATCTGCCCGCAGCAACACTTTCGCACCGGTTTTCAGGGGTTCCATACGCTTGCGCAGGCGCAAGACGGGCAGGGGGCACAAGAGGCCAATTGCATCTATTTCCAAATCCATAAGACGGACATAGGCAGGATGTTACGATCTGTCCACAAGGATGTGACCACCTGTGCACGTGACCTTTGCTGAAAGCTGGTCTAAGGGTGGGGCATGACTGAAATTAGTATCCTTGACGTGGGCCTCTTGCCTGGAATTTTTATTGCTCTAACCGCAGGAATGGTTTCTTTTCTGAGCCCCTGTGTGCTGCCCATTGTGCCGCCCTATCTGGCCTATATGAGCGGCGTTAGCATGTCAGAACTCACCACAGAGCAAGAGGCGCGGCGCAAGGCAATCGTGGCGGCCCTGTTCTTTGTGATGGGCTTGTCGACGGTGTTTCTTTTCCTGGGCTTCACAGCCTCGGCGTTTGGGGCGTTTTTCTTGCAAAATCAGGAGCTTTTCAGCAAAATTTCAGGCGGTGTCGTGATCATCTTTGGCCTGCATTTTTTGAACGTTTTCCGCATCCCGTTTCTGGATCGCGAGGCAAGGCTCGAAACTGGCGAGACCGGTGGCTCGGCCTTTGGTGCCTATGTGCTTGGCCTCGCGTTTGCCTTTGGCTGGACGCCTTGTATTGGGCCTCAGCTTGGTGCGATTTTGTCGTTAGCAGCCGGAGAAGCCTCTATTGCCCGGGGAACACTTTTGCTGGGTGTTTATGCAGCTGGGTTGGGTATCCCATTTCTTTTGGCGGCCATCTTCCTCAATCGGGCGATGGGGGTGATGAACAAACTAAAACGCCATATGGGCACCATCGAGAAGGTTATGGGCGGTTTGCTACTGTTTGTAGGTGTGATGCTGGTAACCGGGGCGTTCTCAACTTTCTCTTATTGGCTCCTAGAGACCTTTCCGGCGCTCGCAACCCTCGGATAAGGCTTAATTTTGCCAAAGTGAACGGTTACACTCCTCTCAAAGGAGAGGCAGGCCATGTCAGAGTGCCATCATAGGCAGGTGCACACGCGTCGGGTGTTTTACATTCCGGGCTATGATCCGATTCATCCGCGACGCTACCGCGAGCTTTACCGCAAAGAAGGCGCGGCGCAGGCCGAGATTTCTGACTATGAGATTGCCCTGTCTCCCAAGGTCGCGGACGGTGGTCCGTATGGCTGGCACGTGACAGGCCAAATGGAAGGGCAAGAGACGCACAGCGACGTCGAAGTGCTGGTGTGGTCCGACATTGTGCGTGACAGCATGGAGCAGGGCGTTTTGTCGACCTACGGGCAGCTTCTGCGAACGGCATGGACCTATATTGGCTCCGGCGCGTTGTGGCGGCTGATGCAGTTGCGCAAAGGCCCGGTGATTGCAGCGCTTTATCCGGTTGTGTTTTTGCTTGTGCAGTTGCTTCTGGCGCTGTTGGTCGCTTGGGGTATTGGCAAGGGGCTGGCGATGGTTCTGCCGGAGTGGACGGTGGTGTTTGGACTGATAGTGGTTTTGCCAATTTTACAATGGTTTCAAAAGCATGACGGCAAGTTTTTTGCCTACTACCTGATGCATGACTATGCTTATTCGGCGTCCACGAAAGGCGCAAATCCTCCTGAGTTGGAAGCGCGGATGGGGGAGTTTGCAGATCGCATAGCCGAAGCTTTGCAGTCAGAGTGTGACGAAGTATTGGTGGTCGGCCATTCCAGTGGCGCGCATTTGGCAGTGTCGGTTTTGGCCGACTTGATCCGGGATGGGCGTGTGCCTGAAGCAGGTCCAGCGCTTGGTTTTTTGTCGTTAGGGCAGGTTGTACCGATGGTGTCGTTCCTGCCCAAGGCAGAGCGGTTGCGGGCGGATTTGGCATTTCTGTGCCAGCGGGCGGAGCTGGCTTGGATTGATGTGACAGCACCGGGAGATGGTTGCGCTTTTGCTCTGTGTGATCCCGTGGCAGTATCTGGGGTTGCGCCAGAGGAGGGTAAGCGTTGGCCTTTAGTTTTCTCCGCAGCTTTCACGAAAACTCTTTCCGAGAAACGCTGGGCTGAGTTGCGATGGCGATTTTTTCGTCTTCATTTTCAATACCTTTGCGCTTTTGACCGGCCTGGAGACTATGACTACTTCCGCATTACGGCGGGGCCAAAAACAATGGCGGAGCGCTACGAAGGGCGTAAGGCGTCGGGCTCCCGTATTGAAAAGCCAGTTAATAAATTCACCTCGGTGGCTTCATGATCCCTCCAAAACCAACGCCGCGGCCTGAAAAAGTCACTTTGCGGCAGTATGTGAAGCTGTTTCGCAAAGATCTTCTGTCGGCGCAGCCTGCGAAATTGTATCGCGCCTGGATGGCGGAGTTTCGCACGCCGTTTTTTCGCTCCTACATGATCAACCAGCCTTCGTTAATAAAGACTGTTCTGAAGGAACGGCCAGATGATTTTCCAAAATCTCAAAGGGTTAGCGAAGGGCTGAAGCCGCTTTTGGGAGGGTCGGTGTTCTTAACCAATGGCGAGTTGTGGAAACGCCAGCGGCGGATTATCGACCCCGCTTTTGAAGGTGGTCGGTTGCGTGACACGTTTCCAGCCATGTGGGCAGCAAGCAAAGCGGCAGTGGCCCGCCTGGACACGCGTGCGGGGCAAGTTGTTGAGATTGAAGAGGAAACCAGCCACGCTGCGGCGGATGCGATCTTTCGAACCTTATTCTCGATCCCGATTCAGCATGAAGTAGCGGGTAAGGTTTTTGATGAATTCCGCACCTATCAGCGCAGTGCACCAATTGTGAACTTGGGTGCCTTTCTACCTTTACCGCATTGGTTTCCGAGGTTTTTTCGGAAAGACACCAAGCGCACTGCAGCCAGTATTCGCGGGTTGATCACCCAACTTACTGAGGAGCGGATGCAAGCCATTCAGAAAGGAGAAGCTCCTGACGATTTGGCAACCAAGATCATGACAACGATTGATCCGGAAACTGGAAAATCCTTTGACACCAACGAGATGGTTGATCAAGTGGCGATCTTTTTCCTGGCAGGGCATGAAACCAGTGCGTCGGCTTTGGCCTGGACACTGTATCTCTGCGCCTTGTTCCCCGAGTGGCAAGATAAAATCGCGGAGGAAGCCGCGGGTTTGACCGAGGATTTCAGCGCGGTCAGCAAGCTTAAGATCAGTCGAGATGTGTTTCGGGAGGCGCTGCGATTGTATCCGCCGGTGCCAATGATGGTGCGTGAGGCGACCTGTCCAGAACATTTCCGAGATCGCAATATTGCCAAGGGATCTCAAGTGGTTATCTCACCTTGGCATCTCCACCGCCAAGAGCGGTTGTGGAACAATCCGGATGGATTTGACCCAATGCGATGGCAAACAGAGAACGGCAAGAAGTGTATGCGTGAGGCTTATATACCTTTCTCCACTGGCAGTCGCGTTTGTACAGGCGCGGGCTTTGCCATGGTGGAAGGGGTGCTGATGTTGTCGATGGTTTTGAAGCATTTCCGGATCACACCAGTGGGCGAAGCACCTGTGCCAATCGCGCACCTTACTGTGAGATCGAGAGATGGAATTAACCTGCAAATTGAGCGGCGAAATTAACGTCGGTTTAGCATCTGTATCACGACTGTTTTGCGGAGGTGCGTTTTTGGCGCAACCAATGGTTAACGCGGCTGCATTGAAAATTAGCCTCATTCAGCTTTCAACTAAAGATTGTTTATTGTGGGCTTTCATATTACGCCGGTACCACGCAGGGGAGTCCCACCGAGGGGACTGAGAGGCAGACAGGACATTCGTCCGGTGACGCGACCCTTTGAACCTGACCCAGTTGACACTGGCGTAGGAAGCTGAGGAAACCGCGTCTTTTGTGATGTGTGAGTACTGAATTGCAGGCGCATTGCGTCTGAGCGTCCTCCCAAGCTCATCTGGTGTCTTTTTGAGACTTGAGCTTAAGGAGCGCCACAATGAATGTGCCAAACCCAAAAATTACCGACGGAAGTCTTCCGGCCTCGCGAAAAATCTATGTCGATGGCAAAATTCACTCGGACCTTCGGGTGCCGATGCGTGAAATTTCAGTGCATCCCTCTGCTGACGAGCCGCCGCTGCCGGTTTACGATAGTTCCGGACCTTATACTGACTCAGAGGTTATCACGGACATCACGCAGGGTTTGGCACCGCTGCGCCGCAAGTGGATTGTGGCACGGGGCGATGTGGAAAGTTATGTAGGGCGGCAGACAAAGCCGGAGGACAATGGGTTTGTCGAGGGGGATCGATTGACGCAGGAGTTCCCTGTTAAGCCACAGCTTTTGCGGGCTAACGCCGGGAAATCGGTTACGCAGTTGGCCTATGCCCGCGCAGGGATTGTCACGCCGGAAATGGAGTTCATTGCCATTCGTGAAAACCAACTTCGCGATCTGTCGCCGTGTCACAACCCGGCGGCGCGGGATGGCAATGATTGGGGGGCGAACATCCCGGATTATGTGACGCCGGAATTTGTGCGCGATGAGGTGGCTGCCGGGCGTGCGATTATTCCGGCCAACATCAACCACCCGGAAAGCGAGCCGATGATCATTGGCCGCAACTTCCTTGTGAAGATCAATGCCAATATGGGTACCTCTGCGGTGACGTCTTCGATGGAGGAAGAGGTCGACAAGATGGTGTGGGCGATCCGATGGGGCGCGGATACGGTGATGGACCTGTCCACCGGGCGCAACATTCACAACACGCGGGAGTGGATCATTCGCAATAGCCCGGTGCCAATCGGCACGGTGCCGCTGTATCAGGCGCTGGAGAAGGTGAATGGCATAGCGGAAGACCTGACTTGGGAGGTGTTCCGCGACACATTGATCGAACAGGCCGAACAGGGCGTGGACTATTTCACCATCCATGCCGGGGTGCGTCTTCATATGGTGCCAATGACGGCTGAGAGGGTGACAGGAATTGTGTCGCGCGGCGGATCGATCATGGCGAAGTGGTGTTTGCATCATCACCGCGAGAGCTTCCTCTATGAACATTTTTCCGAGATCTGCGACATTTGCCGGACCTATGATGTGGCGTTTAGCCTTGGTGATGGCTTGCGGCCGGGTTCGATTGCGGATGCCAACGATGCCGCGCAGTTTGCTGAGTTGGAGACCTTGGGGGAGCTGACCAAGATTGCCTGGGCCAAGGATTGTCAGATGATGATCGAAGGGCCCGGTCATGTGGCGATGCACAAGATCAAAGAGAACATGGACAAGCAGTTGGCATGCTGTGATGAAGCGCCGTTTTATACGCTTGGACCGCTGACCACGGACATTGCGCCGGGGTATGACCATATCACCAGCGGCATAGGCGCAGCGATGATTGGTTGGTTTGGCTGTGCGATGCTGTGTTATGTGACGCCTAAGGAGCACCTCGGCTTGCCGGATCGAGACGACGTAAAGACTGGCGTGATCACTTATAAAATCGCGGCGCATGCTGCGGATTTGGCCAAAGGTCTGCCGGGGGCGCAGCGGCGCGACGATGCGTTAAGTCGAGCGCGGTTTGAGTTCCGTTGGGAGGATCAGTTCAATTTGTCGTTGGACCCCGACACCGCGCGAGAGTTTCACGATCAGACCTTGCCCAAGGAAGCGCATAAGGTGGCGCATTTTTGCTCTATGTGTGGGCCGAAGTTCTGTTCCATGCGGATCAGTCACGACATTCGCGCAGAGGCACAGAAAGAAGGCATGGCGGCGATGGCGGCTAAGTTTCGGGAGGGTGGCGACCTGTATGTGCCTGTGAAGGACGAAGGTTAAGTCTTTCCTTTGAAATAAAAAAGGGCGCTTTGCAGCGCCCTTTGATTTAGCCTTCGTGCCACCAGACACCTGGTAACCAGTCCACCCCGTCGCCGTAGATCGGCAGAGTGACTTTGGGGAAAAGCAATTCTTTTTGGTGCGCGATGCGACCCACGGCATATTTCCAGATTGGGATTACATAGCGGCCGGAGGTTAGGACACGGTCGAGTGCCTTAGTCGCGGCGACAAAGTCATCCTGTGATGTGGAGGTCAGCATCTCGTTGATCATTGCGTCGATGGCAGGGGATTTCACACCCATAAGGTTACGAGACCCAGTCTGGTCAGCGGCCTCAGAACCCCAGTAGAGATTCTGCTCGTTTCCCGGGGACAGGGAGAGAGCGCGGCGGTAGTTGGTGATGTCAAAATCAAAGGCCGCTGTGCGCTCTGTGTATTGCGGGCCATCAACCTGGGTAACTGTTAGCTCCACGCCAAGCCCTTCGAGCGCATTGGCGTAGATGTCGATGATGGCTTTGTTCTCGGTGTCGCCCTGTTTGAGCAGGATTTCAAGCGCGAGCGCTTCGCCATCCGCATTCTGCAGTTTGCCGTCAACGACAGAGTAGCCGGCTTCCTCCATCAGGTTGAGCGCTTTGCGCAGGTTGGCACGGTTGCGCGCGGAGCCGTTGGAGGCGGGCAGGGTGTAGCCTGCAAGCGCTTCGGGTGGCAGATCTTCGGCGAAAGGTTGCAGCAACTCGGCGACGCGACCTTGGGCCGGGCCGTCCTCCATACCCAGAAGAGAACCTGAGAAGTAAGAGGTGATGCGCGGCTGACGGGAGCCAGTCATCGTGTCGTTGATGAATTCAAAATTGAAGACATGCATCAGCGCGTCGCGCACCCGGATGTCATCCAACGGGGGCTTGCGGGTGTTCATCACAAAACCGGTGATGCCGGAGGGCTTCTGATGCGGGATCTCGGATTTCACCACGTCGCCGGATTGTGCCAGCGGGAAGTTGTAGTTTGAGGCCCACTTTTCAGCGTTGAATTCGCGCACGTAGGAGATTTCGCCCGCCTTGAAGGCCTCAAACATCACGGAGCTGTCGCCGAAGAAGTCGATTTTTATCTCGTCAAAGTTGTGAGTGCCGTTGCGAAATGGCAGCTCCTTGCCCCAGTAGTCTTCGTTACGTGTTAGGGTCACGAAACGACCAGCTTCAAAGTCAGAGATGGCGTAGGGCGCGGAGCCGATGGGGAAGTTTTCGAGCGTCGCGTCCTCAAAGGATTTGCCCTCGAACTGCGCTTTGCTCAGAATTGGACGTAGACCGGCGATCAGGGCCAGTTCCCGGTCTTCGATGTTAAAGGTGAGGCGCACGGAGCGTTCGCCGGTGGCCTCGATCTTGTCCACTTTGCCCCAGAAACCGCGGTATCGTGGGTGGCCGACTGTGCCGAGGGTTTCGTAAGACCAGATCACGTCTTCGACGGTCACCGGGCTGCCGTCAGAGAATCGGGCCTCTTCGCGCAGGGTGAATTCGACCCAGGAGCGGTCTTCTGGTGTCTCAATCGATTCGGCCAAGAGCCCGTATAGGGCGAATGGCTCATCCCAGTTGCGCCCCATAAGTGATTCCACCGCAAAGAAGCGGAGCTGCCATGGTACGTCGCCTTTGCGCACAAATGGGTTCAGGGAATCAAAGCTACCGCCATTGCCGGTGACAACGCGGCCACCTTTGGGGGCGTCGGGGTTGGCATAGGGCAGAGACACAAAATCCTGTGGCAAAGCGGGCTCGCCATACATAGCAATGCCATGTTGGGCCTCCGCAAAGGTCTGCGTGCCGACCATAGCGAGCGCCAGCGCAGCGGCAGCACTGGTGACTTTGGGGAAACGTATTGGTGTCATTGCCTGAACAATCCTGTTGGTTGATTTTTTACTTACCCAAAAAGTAACGGCGGATTGGTGGCTTATCAAACTTTTAGCTTGGAGACCGGCGCACAAACGCTTATAAAGGTCTCACTGCTCGATAGGTTTCTTGCCTGTATGAAACCTGCCTCAATAACTTTACGCCCGCTTCGCGCGGGCGTTTTTTTTGGCCATTTGGCAGGCTTACGTAAGATTACGGTAAGTGCGGATTTCCCTTATTTTGCGGGTGCAGCATGATATGCTGCGCTCAACCGAGATGAGAGGACAAGACAGATGAGTATGCAGGGCAAAACGGCGATTGTGACCGGCAGCAATTCGGGAATCGGTCTGGGCGTGGCGCGGGAGTTGGCGCGGGCCGGGGCGGATGTGGTGCTGAACTCGTTTACAGATCGCGAGGAAGATCATGCGCTGGCGGCGGAGATTGCGGCGGAGTTTGGCGTCACAGCGCGCTACATCGCGGCGGATATGTCCAAAGGCGATCAATGTAGACGGTTGATTGAGGATGCGGGCGGCTGTGATGTGCTGGTGAACAACGCCGGTATTCAGCACGTTGCGCCAATTGATGAGTTTCCGGTTGAAAAATGGGATGCCATCATCGCGATCAACATGAATTCCGTGTTTCACACCACGGCTGCGGCGCTGCCTCATATGCGCAAACGGGGCTGGGGCCGGGTGATCAACATTGCCAGCGCACATGGCTTGACCGCATCGCCATTCAAGTCGGCTTATGTGGCGGCGAAACACGGTGTGGTTGGGATGACCAAGACTGTGGCGCTGGAAACTGCTGAAGAGCCGATCACCTGTAATGCGATTTGTCCGGGCTATGTATTGACCCCGCTGGTGGAGGCGCAGATCCCGGATACCATGGAGAAATACAACATGGGTCGGGAAGAGGTGATCAAGAAGGTGATGTTGGAGAGACAACCAAGCCGCGAGTTTGCCACAGTGGAGCAGTTGGGCGGCACGGTGTGCTTCCTGGCGTCTGATTCGGCGGCGCAGATCACCGGTACCACGATCAGCGTGGATGGCGGCTGGACTGCGTTGTAGGAAAAGGATGGCCTCATGAAGCGTATCAATCTGGCATTGCAGGGTGGCGGCGCACATGGGGCCTTCACTTGGGGTGTGTTGGACGTCCTGTTGCAGGATGAAGACATCGAGATCGCCGGGATCACGGGCACGTCTGCAGGCGCGATGAACGACGCGGCTTTGAAGGCTGGGCTGCTCGAGGGCGGGCGCGACGGGGCGCGGGCCAATCTCGATTGGTTCTGGCAGAAGATGGGCGCAGCGCAGGTGCCGGGCATGGATGCCTGGTTTGCAGCGGTGCCGCCGGGCATGGTGAGCCGGGCGATGGAATACAGCTGGCCGTTTATGGCCGCCGATATGATGCAGCGGTTGACGTCACCCTATGCCATGGGGCCGCTTTATGAGCATCCGCTGCGCGAGATTGTGGATCAGTTTAGCTTCGATCAGGTCTGTGCGGAGGATGGTCCGAAGCTGTTTGTCTGTGCCACCAATGTGCGCTCGGGCAAGGCGCGGGTGTTTGAAGGGCGAGAGATCAGCACAGATGCGTTACTGGCCTCGGCTTGTTTGCCCACCTTGTTTAAGGCGGTGAACGTGTATGACGAGACCACCGGAAAGACCGAGGCGTTTTGGGATGGCGGTTATACCGGAAACCCGTCGCTTTGGCCGCTGTATCGCCGGGGCTTGCCGGAGGATGTGGTGATTGTGAACATCAATCCACTGCGCCGCGATACCTTGCCGGTCACGCCGCAACAGATCACCAATCGGATTAATGAGATCAGCTTCAATTCCTCGCTGCTCAGTGAACTGCGGGCCGTGGCATTTGTGCAAAGGTTGATCGAGCAGGGCGCGCTTAGTCGGGAAGAAAAGCGGGAGGTTAAGGTGCATATGATTGCCGATGATGCGCTGATGACCCGCTTGTCAGTGGCGACCAAAAGCTGGCCCGTGGCATCGGTGTTGCATCATTTGAAAGAGGCAGGACAGGCGGTGGCCAAAAACTTTTTGAGTGCGCATAAGGCAGACCTGAATGAACGCGGGACCGTGGATCTGGCGGAGATGTATGGATGAGTTGGAACAGGTATTTGAAAGAAAAGATTCCAAGGGTACTGGCGTCGTTATACGTCGCCGTGACTTTGGGCGCGCCTTTGCAGGCGCAGAATACAGTAATTATGAACCCTTTTTCGGGTTTGAGTTCGTTCTGACGCCCATCGCGGTCAAATGGGTCAGTGGAGGAGAGAGGGACAAAGATCTTGCGCAAGTTCAACGCCTTATTGACGCCTTCCCAGAAGAAGCGAAAGCCGCAGAGATACCTTCCCATCTTGTGGCCCTTCAAAATGTGGGGACGCTCTCCGCTTTGCTCGGCACGACAATTAATGCAGGCAACACCAAAAAGCTTTGCTCTGCTGCTCTACCCTTGAACTTGGATTGGGCCTCACCCGAAGATTTGGTGTCAGGTGCAAATACGATGGCTCCACATCAAGAAAAGGCATGGGCAGTTTTTTATGAGACCGTCGAGAGTCTTTAGCTAGGTCGGCAATCGTTTAATTCGCATACCGCTTACGCTTCCGGCGGCTGGGTGGGGTCTTTGGGGTTTGGGTAAACTAGACCCGCAGAGATCACTAACTTCGCTGCATCTTCAACAGACATGTCCAGTTCGATGACATCATCTGTCGGGAAAAACAGGAGAAAACCAGAAGTTGGGTTGGGCGTTGTGGGCACAAAAACACCAACCAGTGGACTGGTGGTCGCGGCAGACCCGGCAACTTCGCCCTTGGCCGTGGTCGAGATAAAGCCAATTGCCCAGATACCGCGGCGAGGATATTCGATAAGGCAAGCTTTTTCAAAGCTGCGTTCGGTTTGGGCAAAAACGGTTTCAGCAATTTGCTTCACGCCAGAGTAGATCGAACGCACAACTGGCATGCGGGACACAAGATTTTCGGCAAAGCGCAGCAAAGAGCGCCCCATCAGGCCTTTGGCAATCCAGCCCACGAGGATGGTGAAGATCAGGAAGATGATCATTCCAACACCGCGTAGGTTGATCCCGATGTATTTCTCAGGCTGAATCGTGGAAGGGATCAATGGCAACACGAAGCCGTCGACCCAGCCGACAAAGGTCCAAACCAGCCATATGGTCATGGCGATCGGCAAAATGACAACAATCCCCGTCAGAAAGCTGGACCGCAGACGGGCGAAGAAGCCAGATTTGTGCGGTGGTTCGTTTTCGTCAAAAGGTGTCGTCATGAGGGGTCCTAGAGTCAGCCTGATGTTTAGTTAGGCATTTGTGTGTGGCGCTGCAATGACGATTGTTCTTGAGCCACAATTTGCGGCTGTCACGACGTATAACATCGCCGTAGCAGCCTTACTTTTGTGCAGGCTGTGGCTTAGGTCTTAAGCGCAGCGGCAATGTCGGCCGCGAGGCTGGCGTTGTTACGCACCAGCGCGATATTGGCGACCAGAGATTTGCCGTCGGTGAGCTCAAAAATACGTGCCAGCAAGAAAGGCGTGACGTCTTTGCCGGCCACGCCTTGGGCCGCAGCCTCCTCTGTTGCCTGTGCAATCACTGGGGCCAGTTCGGCTGCGGGGATTTCATCGGCTGCCGGGATCGGGTTGGCAACCAGCTGACCGCCCGGTAAGGCCATTGCGCCTCGTGTTTTATGCGCCGCCGCGATGTCGGCAGCATTGTCCATGCGCAGTGGTGAGGCGAGTTCAGAAGTGGCGGACCAGAAGGCCGGGAAGCTGTCTTGGCCGTAGGTGATCACCGGCACGCCGTTGGTTTCCAGCACTTCGAGAGTTTTTGGCACATCAAGAATGGCCTTGGCGCCAGCGGCGACCACGGTGACTGGGGTGTGGGCTAGCTCTGTGAGGTCGGCGGATATGTCAAAGCTGTCTTCCGCGCCTTTGTGCACGCCGCCGATGCCGCCGGTGGCAAAAACGTCGATGCCCGCGAGATTTGCGGCGATCATGGTGGCGGCGACAGTGGTGGCACCGGTACGGCCTTGGGCCATGATCACCGGCATGTCCGCGCGGGAGACCTTGGCGACGTTTTTGGCTTGGGCCAGTTCTTCGAGCTGCGCTTCGGTCAAGCCGGCATGCAGCGTGCCTTTCAGCACAGCCATAGTGGCAGGCACGGCACCCTTTGCACGAATGTCGGCTTCGACCTGCTTCGCCACCTCAAGGTTTTGCGGATAGGGCATGCCATGAGTGATGATGGTGCTTTCCAATGCCACAATCGGCGTGCCGTTTTTCTTGGCGTCTTCCACTTCGGGGGAAAGGACCAGGTCAAGGGAAATGAGGCTCATGTGGCGTGTTCTCCGGAAACGTATTTTGCGGCCGCCGTCAGAGCACGATTAAGTGCGTCTTCACGGGAGCAGTTTTGGGATTCAGCCACGATGTGTGCGGCCATAAAGGTGTCACCTGCACCGGTGACGCGGGTCACCAGAACGGCAGGTGGTTGTTGGGTGATCACCCCGTCAGTGGTGCCATCAGAAGCGTCGTTGCCGCCGTCTGTAACAAGCGCACGTGCAGCACCGCGCTCCAAAAGGGCTACGGCCGCCTCCTTAGAAGAAGTAAACTCTGTTTTGCAGAGGTAGCCTGCTTCCTCAAGGTTCACATAGAGCACGGCCCGGGAATGCATCAGAAAGGGCATCAGACGTTCGGCTTTGCCGGGAGAGGCTGGGGCGACGCGCAAGTCCGCGGAAGAAAAAAGGGCGCTGCGGGCGATTTGATCCAGCAGACGCTGAGTCAGATTGCCATCAAGAGCAATCAGACCGGTATAAGGGTTGGCCTCGCTGCCCAAAGTGCCATCCTCAAGCGGGCTGAGGATTTTGTCACCGGCTGCCTCCAAGCTGTGGGCATCTGCGATGGCGGCGATCAACCCGTTTTTGCCTTCCACCGCCATGTAAGTGTCGGTGGGCAGGTCGGCGGAGCGGTAGACGTAGTCCATTATGGCGCCCATCTCAGTGCAGGCGGTCATTAGCTCGTCACCTTCCACATCCCGACCAATGGCTGAGAGTGCGGCGGGGCGCAGGCCAAAGCGCGCCAGCGTCATGGCGATGTTCCAGGCCACGCCGCCCGGCAGGCGGGAGATGCGGCCAGGCACGTCAGACCCCTGGCGCATGTGGCTCGGTGCGCGGCCGATGATATCCCAAAGGACGGAGCCAATACAGAGGATGTCTGGCTGTGTGGATGCCTGTGTGGTCATGGAGGCTCCCGATTATGCTGTGAAAGCGCCGTGCAGCTCTTTGAGCTTGGCAACCGGGTCTTCGCTGCGCCATATTTCTTCGCCGATGCCGAAAAAGTCGGTGAACGGGGCGAGCTTGGCAATAATGTCGGCATCCAGCGCGCCTTCTGCCACTACAGGAACCTCAATCATGGCGGACCACCATTCAAACAGGTCTTTTTCGGCCAAGGTGCCGTCGCCAAGGCTGGTGCTACCAACCGGGCCAAAGGCCACATAGTCTGCACCGTTTTCGCCAGCGGACATGCCTTCGTGGGAAGATGCGCCACAGAAGGCGCCTACAATGGCGTCTTTGCCAAGTTCTTTGCGGGTTTTGGCCACGGAGCGGGCGGCGTCTGTCAGGTGAACACCATCGAGACCAAGACGCTCAGAGAGTTGCACATGTTCGTCGATCACGATTGCCACGTCGCGGGCGTGCGCCACTTCGCGCAACGCGTCAGCGGCGCGGGACAGGCGGTCTTCGTCTTTGGTCGCCAGAGCCATGCGCACACAAGCGATGTCAGCTGTATCCAGCACGGAGGCCAGTTGATCAGGGAAGCGGGAGAGTTCGATTTCCGGCGGGGTGATCAGATAGATCTGCGGCAGCTCAGTGTCGGACATGCTCGGACTCCAGATGGTCTTGTACGTGTTTTTGGATCGCGTCGCTATAGCGCGGATTTTACCTCTTGGCTATCAGGAGTTGGCTATTTCGGCGGAAGACTTTGTGCATTGGTTAAAGCTAGGGCGATCACTTTTGCACGTAGGGTATCATCCCCCAGCAGATCTTCGGAGAGATCGACCATTCCGCCCATCTTGCGCCCGGTGAACGACAGTGGATCGACCCCGTCAATTTGCAGGGCATCGGCTTCGTGCTCTTTACCCACACGGGCCATGCCGCCGCCTTTGTGCACGCCGCACACCATGTTGCCGTGCAGCAAAAAACAGAGACCGCCAAACATCTTTTTTTCGGAGATGCCTTCGATCTCGGCGAGCTCCTCACGCATCAGCGTGGCGTGTCCTTCGTCGTATGCCATGGTGATTCCTCCCTTGGGTTGTGGAGATTTTAGCCTGCGGTGCAGGTAATTGTAGAAGGAGAAAGCGCAGCGGCTTGTTTTGTTGGGGACGTGGGGGTATCAGCGGGCGGATTTGAACGCGCTCATCGGAGATCACCATGACCAGTGCCACGCCACAGCCCGCCTTTGTGCTTGTCCGTCCGCAGATGGGAGAAAATATCGGTGGTGCCGCACGGGCGATGCTGAATTTTGGCTTGGACAAGATGCGCGTCGTGAACCCGCGTGATGGCTGGCCCAATGAACGCGCTGTCGCCATGGCCTCGGGGGCGGGGCGTGTGCTGGATGGGGCATTGTTGACAAAGACCACTGAGCAGGCGTTGGAAGACTGTCACTATGTGTTTGCCACTACGGCGCGGGCGCGGGGGCTTACCAAGCCGGTGGTGACGCCGGAAACGGCGATGAAACAGGCGGCAGAGATGATTGCCCGGGGTGAAAAGGTGGCCGTTCTGTTCGGGCCGGAGCGGGCAGGGCTCGAAAACGAAGACATTGCGCGGGCCAATGCGATTATCAATGTGCCGGTCAATCCGGAGTATGCGTCCCTCAATCTGGCGCAATGCGTCTTGCTGACCGCGTATGAGTGGCGTCGCCAGAGCGCCGACATTGTGCAGGAGCGGGTTGATATGGCGAAGACAGAATGGGCCAGCAATGCCGATATCGATGCGCTTGGGCGGCACTATGAAGAGCGTCTTGAAGAGGCAAACTTCTTTTTCCCGGAGGAAAAGGCTGAGGGCATGAAGGTAAATCTGCGCAACATGTGGAGCCGGATGCGGCTCACGCGAGCGGATGTGCAGATGTTGCATGGCGTGATGCGACAGATGGTCCGGTGGAAGGAAAAAGACTGATTTTTTGTCTTTTTCAAAGGCTGAACTATTGTTCATTTCGTAAATGTGAGTGGTTGAAGCTTCGGCGTGGCCCCACTAGGCTCGCGCCAAGATTTGGAGACAGCGATGAGCCAGAAGCGCAGCATTTTTGAAGAGGTCAGTGAAGACGGACCCAAAGACGCCCCCAGTGCGGTGGGTGTGATTGACAGCGGCGCCAAAGGTGCGCGGCGGGGCATTCGCATTTGGCTGATGGTCTTGTTTGCCTTGGTTTTTCTGATGATCTCTGTGGGTGGACTGACTCGCCTGACCGACAGTGGCTTGTCGATCACGGAATGGCGTCCGGTGACCGGGGCGATCCCGCCGATGAGCGAGACGGTCTGGCAAAGTGAATTTGACAAGTACAAGCAGATTGATCAGTGGGCGATCGACAATAACTGGATGACGCTTGAGGACTTTAAATACATCTATTGGTGGGAATGGGGTCACCGGCAGCTGGGGCGGGTCATTGGTCTTGTCTGGGCACTTGGTTTTGCGGGGTTTGCGCTTGCACGGCAAATTCCGACCGGGTGGACCGGGCGGCTATTCCTGATTGGCGCGCTTGGAGGCATGCAAGGGGCTGTGGGCTGGTGGATGGTAGCCAGTGGCGTGACCTCGGGGGAAGGTGTGACCACAGTGGCGAGCTATCGCTTGGCGACTCATCTCGGGTTGGCCTTTGTGATCCTGGGGTTCATCACCTGGTACATATTGCTTTTGGGGCGCAGTGAACGCGACCTGATGCAGGCGCGACGTGGCAAGGAAGCCAGGCTGTTTGGCATGTCTACAGGGCTGTTGCACATGACAGGTGTTCAGATTCTGTTGGGCGCTTTGGTGGCCGGGATTGATGCGGGGCGCAGTTTCACCGACTGGCCGTTGATGGGGGGCAACTTCTTCCCGGCGGATGCGCTGTATATGGAACCGTTGTGGCGGAATTTCTTTGAAAATCCCGGACTAGTGCAGTTCACGCATCGCATGTGGGGCTATCTCCTGGTTATCTTTGCCGTCGTTGTGTGGCGGCGTGGGCAAAGCTCCGCGCATGGGCACACACGCTTTGCGTTTAATGCTGCCTTTGCTGCAATTGCTGTGCAGATTGCGGTTGGCATCGCCACAGTGCTCTACGCGGCACATGTGCATATTGCGATTACGCACCAAGCCATTGCTGTTGTGGTCTGGGTTCTGATCCTGCGGGCGCGGTTCCTGAGCCATTATCCTATTGCAACCTCGGTGCGTGACGCATCCTGAGAGAAGGAAAACAAGAATGTCTGCATATGAGCGGTTGATGGGTTTTACCCACACCACCCAAGCGTTGGGCGAAGTGGCTGGACGTTTGGGCTGGGACCAAGAGGCGATTATGCCAGTTGGCGCAGCGCCACAGCGGTCCGAAGAAATGGCCGCGATGGAAAGCGTGCTGCATGCGCGTCGCATTGATCCCAAGGTGGGTGAGTGGTTGGCTGCGATTGACGAGGCGCAGCTTGATGAGGTGGGCCGTGCGCAGGTGCGCCATATTCGCAAGTCGTTTGAGCGGACTTCAAAGGTACCAGCGGATTTGGC
>JAAENN010000353.1 GCA_024224295.1 Shimia sp.
GAAGGCACAGCAGCGACACCCTCCGCGCCAGAAGCGCAACCCGCGATGGCCCGTCTTGATACGGGGCAGGTGCCCTTTGCCCAGCAGTGGGTAACGCTGACCAAGCAGGAGGACATTGAACGACGCTGTCGTTTGAATTATTTGGAAGCGCAGCAAGCTCGGTCAAAAGCTAAAATAGCGGAGCTTGAACAAGAAATTATTCTCAAGGACGCCAGGATCAAAGACCTTGAGCACCGCTTATTCGGCCAGCAGAGCGAAAAAGACCGCAAGAAAAAATCGGAAAGTAGTGATCAGCCCGAGCAAAAACAAAAGCGCCCGCGTGGGCAGCAGCGAGATAGTCTTGGGCATGGGCGAACGCCTCGGCCCGATCTTCCGGTCATCCAGGCTGACCCACTTGAGCTGCCGGAGGACAAGAAAAAATGTCCTCTGTGCGGATTGCCACACATTCGTACCCCGGCGCTGGATGAACACAGCGACATCATAGAAGTTGAGGTGAAAGCCCATACGCGGCGTTATCCACGCCCGGCCTATAGACGTCATCCAGGCTGCCAGTGCGATAATCATCTTCCGGCTATCATCACCGCCCCACCACCGCCCAAATTAATCCCTGGCAGCCCGTACGGAGTCAGCTTCTGGGGGGAAGTGATTCTGCGCAAATACCGGTATGGGCAGCCGGTTAACCGCCAGCTACAAGACCTCAATGACTTGGCACTTCCGGTATCGCCGGGAACGGTGGCCGGGGGTCTGCAAACGCTCGCACCCCTGTTCGAACCGGTGCTGGAAGCCCTCTACCTGCGGCAGATGGGAGAACAGATCTTCCACAACGATGAAACCCGTTGGGAAGTCTTTGTGGAGCTTGAGGGGAAAGTCGGCAGCCGCTGGTACCTGTGGGTGACGCGCTCGGCATCGGTCATTTTTTACTGCATCGACCCCAGTCGTAGCGCGGCGGTTCCTGGCGCCCATGTCGCCGGTCTGCAAAACGCCCAAGTGATTATCGTCTGTGATCGCTACAGCACATACAAAAAATTGGCCCGGTTGGCGGACAATATTGTGCTCGCTTTTTGCTGGGCACATGTCCGCCGCGACTTTCTCAATGCGGGGCGTACGTTCCCCGAACTTGAGGCGTGGGCGCTGGACTGGAAAGAACGGATTGGCGCC
>JAAENN010000354.1 GCA_024224295.1 Shimia sp.
CAACGTTAGGGTAAAATTGGCGGCGCGGATCTGCCTTCTCATATGATGAATACTTAAACGATCGACACCCTGATCGCGCGTTTTGCGCCCAAGTAGTAAAATAATCATTTCTACCGACAGGGGTACCGCCATCCTCGGCTCTGACTGCGCCCACGTCTTTCGCAACTACACGGAGGATTGGCCCAGCAGCCTCATTGTTGATCTGGTTGAATGGATGAAGACATATGATAAGCTGCGTGAAAGGGTGTCCTCGCTTGATCTTTTGTTCCCGGGGCATGACCGGCTCCTTTTGGAGAATTATCCGGAAATCGCCAAAGATATTACCCGGCTGGTGTAGAACCTGGATCTTGCATGAAAGTGAGCGTTCCTCCCGCAGAACGGGAGATCTCAGGCTACTCTTCTACCTGCAAGTTTCAATTTCAGTGCTCCCGCATAGCGGTCAAGTGCCGTTCGCACAGCTTCACGGTCCTTAGAGCTCACCCTGTTAATCACGTTCCCTTCTTCGAGCAGTACTGAAAGCACCTTGAGTTTTTCGGCTTTCCACTCGGCCTTGAGATCGACTCGCCCCACAAATTTATCCCCGGCAAGCACCGGAAGACAGTAGTAGCCATATTTGCGCTTTGGTGCGGGTTTGAAAATCTCCAAAACCTGATCAAAAGCAAACAGATGCTGGACACGCCGCCGATCCCAGAGCACCGGATCAAAGGGTGAAAGCAAAACGCCCCTATCGCCGCGCGGTCGCACACGCTTGAGGCGTGCCGCCAGCTCGAGGTCGTCGGGCCGGATCCAGCCGGGGCTTTTCTTTTTGTCGTTGCCAGCGAGCATGCAGGGGACAATTTTGCCCTTTTCAACGAGGCGGTTTAGGGCAGCCGTGATATTCTTTTGTTGGTTGGTAAGCCGCCAGGTTTGAGAGAGAGTGCCGGTCGAGGCCCAACCATGTCCCTTCAGTGCTTGAACAAGTAGTTTCTCGATGGCCTGTGGTTCGGCCAAGCCGTTTTGCCGCCAGCAGTCGGGAATGACGCGTTCGGCCAGATCGTAAATTCTCTGAAAATTTCGCCGTTCACGAATGGCAAGCTCCCCCGATGACCACAGCGCGGTTGCCACCCGTTTGACCAGTTTCAAATCCCACCACCCGCGACTGCCGCCGCCTTCCATATCGACAGAGCGAATCGGTCCTTCGTCTCGAATGCGTCGACGCAGGTTTTCTGTGATTTTCGGGTGCTGCCTGATGAGATCCCCCCACCAGGGATGGCGGCGAAATGCCTTGCGACGAAATTCGAAGACCGGATAAAGCTCAATCGGAATCCAGCATGCTTCATGCCCCCAGTACTCAAAAAGCGGCTCGCGGGGACGCAACAGCGCCTCTGCCAGCCTATGATCGAATCCTTCGAGGCGCGAAAGAAGCACGATCGCATGGCTTCGGGCACCGGCGATAGAGACGGTGTCCAGTTGCAGGTAACCAAAGCGCCGGATAATCCGGTGGGCCGTTTTGCGGGCCCGAAGCGTAATCCCCCTTGCGCGCTTGGGAAGACCGGTCCACTCTGGTTTGAGAAGTCCGGCCCGGGTGAGTGCCAGTCGTCGGGCTTCGGTATTTTCAATCGTTTCCTTCATCACGGTAAAATTTCATTTATGAGAGATGGTTTGCATTCAATTGCGGTCATCTCAATTGCTTTTTCCGGGCAGCCGGTGCCGCAGATTCCGCAGCCGCGGCATAGATTTTCTTTGAAATGAATTGTTCTTGACGGTGGTTTTTCCGCCTGGTTCCGCTTTACGGAAGTAAATGCCTGAAACGGACAGCGTTTGACGCAACGGCCACAGGCGCTGCAGCGGTCTTTCAAATATCGGGCGACATAGCGCGACAGCGGCCATAACTTTTGAGCGTTGCGGTGTTCGGCGAGTTTATGGGGGTAGCAGCAATCCGCGCAGCAGTTGCAGATTGCTCCACTGATGGCTCCGTCTGCGACCATTCCCACTTCCCCGCTTTGCATGAGCCCGTTTTTGTTTGCCGTGCGGACGATTTCTTTGGCGCGGGGTTTTGAGATCTCCCAACCGAGGTCCCGGTCGCTTTCAAATCGCAGACAGGTGTAAACCGTCTGGGTGCATTTCTGCATCATGGAACGACAGTTGCACGGCATCAGATAAATGTGTGGCACAAGGTCCAATAGAGCTTCAGCCTCATGCAGCAAAATATATTCGGGGTAGATGCGAGATCGATCACGCGGCTGTCCCTGTTTCAATGCGCTGATTTGATCCGCATGCTGGCTTTCGTAATGGCGAAGTTCCCAGGCATTGAGCTGGCTGCGAATCTCATCCGGAATATCTTTCCAGCCTTCAAACATGGCCCATTTATCAAAACGGGCG
>JAAENN010000355.1 GCA_024224295.1 Shimia sp.
GCACACCTGAGGCGGATTTTCAGTGACAAACCGCGACACATGCGTGGATTTTCCGATATTCCCCCCTCGCGCCTGACGCCCTTCTTTCTTATAAAGTCCCAAAGCATGCAGGGAGTTGCCGCAATGACCGGAGAATTGTCGCCCATCGACAAAGCGAAGTTTGTCGCCGCCAAACGGGCCACCGACTATGTCGAAGACGGCATGCGTGTGGGGTTGGGCACCGGATCAACCGCTGCGTGGCTGGTGCGCTGTCTTGGCGAAATGGTACGCGATCAAGGTTTGCGTATCAAAGGCGTGCCAACATCGACCCGCACCGCCGAACTGGCCCGTGACGTGGGTATCGAGGTGATCAGCCTCGATGAGGCCAAATGGCTGGACGTGACGATTGACGGCGCGGACGAATTTGATGCGGACCTAAATTTGATCAAAGGCGGCGGCGGTGCGCTTCTGCAAGAGAAGATCGTGGCGACTGCGTCGGATCAAATGGTTGTGATTGCTGATGTGGGCAAAGAAGTCGAAACTCTCGGTGCGTTTCCTCTGCCAGTCGAAGTGGTTCCTTTTGGTTGGCAAACCACACAGGCGCTGATCGAAGAAACCCTTGTCAGCATGGATGTGCTGGGCCGCAATAGCACCTTGCGCATGAATGGTGATGCGCCCTTTGTGACCGACGAAGGCAACCACATCCTTGATCTGCATCTCAACCGCATCGGCGATGCGCGTCAACTCGCACTTGTGATCAACCAGATGCCTGGTGTGGTTGAAAACGGGCTGTTCATCGATATTTGTGACGCAGTGGTTGTGGGCTATGGCGATGGGCGCGTGGAAGTGCGCGACATCAACGCTGGCACAATCGAAGAGGCGATGCTCGACTTCGCAGAAACAGACAATCTGTTCACCGATCTGGTGGACTAACAAAAAGGCACATCATGTCCTTTGATTATGATCTCTTTGTCATCGGCGGTGGCTCCGGTGGTGTACGGGCTGCGCGTGTTGCGGCGGCCGAAGGTGTAAAAGTCGCGCTGGCGGAAGAAGACCGCTATGGCGGTACCTGTGTTATCCGGGGCTGTGTGCCCAAGAAACTGATGGTGTTTGCGTCTGAGTACGCAGGCATGGTTGAGGATGCACAGGCTTATGGCTGGGACATCAAGCCGGGCGCATTTGACTGGGATGCCTTCAAAGGCAAGCTGCACGCTGAATTGGACCGTTTGGAAGGTATTTATCGCAACCTGCTGAAAAACAGCGGTGTCGAAAGCTTTGATCAGCGCGCCAAGATGGTCGATGCGCATACGGTTGAGCTGGCCGATGGTACTCAGAAAACCGCGAAGCACATTCTGCTGGCTATGGGTGGCCGTCCTGTTTGGCCGGACCTGCCAGGCGCAGAGTTGGGCATCAGCTCGAATGAAATCTTTCATCTAGAGAAATTGCCAGAGAGCATTCTCAGTGTGGGTGGCGGTTATATCGCCTCTGAGTTTGCCGGCATCATGAACGGCCTCGGTGTGAAAACCACGCAATTTTATCGCGGTGCGCAAATCCTGCGCGGCTTTGACGATGAAGCGCGTGGGCTGGTTGCAGAAGAAATGAAGCAGCGCGGCGTCGACGTACATTGTGGCACCAACATTCTTGAGATGCGCAAAGAAGGCGACAAGATCTGGGTGAAGGCCACCAACGGCGAAGAGCGCTTGTTTGATCAGGTGATGTTTGCCACTGGCCGCGCGCCCAACACCGAAAACATGGGCCTTGAAGAGATTGGCGTGAAGCTGGGTCGCAAAGGTGAAGTTGTTGTGGATGACTACAGTCAAACCGGCGTGCCATCTGTGTTTGCCGTGGGCGACGTGACCGACCGAGTGAATCTCACCCCTGTCGCGATCCGCGAGGGCATGGCGTTTGTGGAAACCGTATTCAAAGGCAACCCAACGCAGGTGGATCACGAACTGATTCCAACCGCCATTTTCACACAGCCAGAAATGGGCACTGTGGGCTTGTCCGAAGAGGACGCGGCGGAGCAGGAGCCTATTGAGGTCTACGCCACCAGCTTCAAGCCGATGCAACAAGCCTTCGCAGGTCGCGCAGAACGCGTGCTGATGAAGTTGATTGTCAGCAAGGCCACCCGCAAGGTGCTGGGCTGTCACATCGTCGCGCCAGGCGCGGGGGAGATGATCCAGCTGGCAGGTATCGCCGTAAAAATGGGCGCTACCAAAGAAGACTTCGACCGGACCGTGGCGGTACATCCGACCATGTCCGAGGAACTGGTCACTATGAAAGCCCCTGTGCGCAGCCTATAGGCGGTACATGGGTTGATTTTTTTGGCGCAACCCTCAGGTTTAGAGGAGCGCCAAATACGATTTAGAAAGGGAAGATCCCGAATGGCAGGTAACAGCGGCGGCCCCTGGGGAGGGGGCGGCAACAACCAAGGCGGAGGCAACCAAGGTGGTGGCAACCGTGGCAACAACAACGGTGACGGCCGACGTCCCCCTGAGGGCGATGGCCCGCAGATTCCCGACATTGATGACCTAATGAAAAAAGGTCAGGATCAGCTAAAGGTTCTGATGGGTGGTCGCGGTGGTCAGGGCGGCGGCAATAATGGCAGCGGCCAAGGCGGCGCAGGTGGCCCTGGTATCAGCAAGGGTATGTTGCTGGTTGGCGCGGCCGCAGCGGTTATCGCTTGGGGTGCAGCCAGTTTTTATCGGGTGCAGAACTTTGAACAATCCGTTGAACTGTTCCTAGGGAAATACTACAGCACCGGCACCGAAGGTCTAAACTTTGCACCCTGGCCATTGGTCACCCGCGAAGTGCTTCCAGTAACCCGGGAACAGACCGAAGACATGGGCGGTGCCCGCCGCGGCGAAGATGGCCTGATGCTGACCAGCGACGAAAACGTTGTGGATGTCGACTATCAGGTGGTTTGGAACATCGCGGACCCTGCCAAATACTTGTTCAACCTGGCTGATCCACCCCAAACCATTCGCGCTGTGTCGGAATCGGCCATGCGTGAGATCATTGCACAGTCCGAGCTCGCTCCAATCCTGAACCGAGACCGTGGTGTGATTGCCGACCGTCTGCAGGCGCTCATTCAGGACACACTCGACAGCTACGACAGTGGTGTAAATATCGTGCGTGTGAACTTTGACCGTGCCGATCCGCCGGCCAGCGTGATTGACGCCTTCCGGGACGTTCAGGCCGCTGCCCAAGAGCGTGACCGTTTGCAAAACGTGGCGGACGCCTATGCAAACCGCGTTTTGGCGGAAGCCCGTGGTGAAGCTGCACAGGTTCTGGAAGAAGCCGAAGGGTACCGTGCACAGGTTGTGAACGAAGCACAGGGTGAGGCGTCTCGCTTTACCGCTGTTCTCCAAGAATACGCCAAAGCACCAGAAGTGACCCGCAAGCGTCTCTATCTGGAAACCATGGAAGAGGTTCTGGGTGACATCGACAAGGTGATCATCGATGAGCAAGGCGATGGTGGATCCAGTGTGGTGCCGTATCTGCCACTGAATGAACTGCGTAAAGGGAGCAACTGATATGAAAAAGTCTACGTATCTTTTGCCCGTGCTGGTGATTGCGATTGCCGGGATTCTGTCGTCCATCTTCATTGTGGACGAACGTGAGAAAGCGCTGGTTCTCCAGTTTGGTCGTGTGGTTTCCGTTAAAGATGAGCCAGGTTTGGCGTTCAAAATTCCAGTCTTCCAGGAAGTTGTTCGCTACGATGACCGCATCTTGTCCATCGATGTTGGGCCGATTGAGGTCACCCCAGCGGATGATCGTCGTCTTGTGGTCGACGCGTTTGCACGTTTCCGGATTGCAGATGTCGTTCAGTTCCGTCAGGCCGTTGGTAACGGCGGTGAGGTTGTTGCAGGGCAGCGGCTTGACCGCATCCTGACCGCGGAAACGCGCGAAGTTCTCGGTACCGTGTCGTCCAAAGACATTCTGTCGACAGACCGTGCCGCTTTGATGCTGCGCATTCGTAACGCCGCTATCACAGAAGCGCGTGCGCTGGGCTTGGAAGTTGTCGACGTGCGCTTGAAGGCCACTGATCTGCCACCGCAGAACTTGGAAGCCACCTTCGAGCGGATGCGGGCAGAGCGGGAGCGTGAAGCCACCGATGAGCGCGCCCGTGGTAACGAGGCAGCACAGCGTGTGCGCGCGCAGGCGGATCGTACCGTTGTGGAGCTTGTCTCGGAGGCGCGTCGCGAGGCGGAGATCACCCGAGGTGAAGCAGACGCGGAGCGGAACGCAATTTTTGCCGACGCCTTTGGCGAAGACCCTGAATTCTTTGAATTCTATCGGTCTTTGAATGCCTACCGTGCAGCTCTAAAGGGGGAGAATTCCTCCATCGTGATGTCTCCAGACAGTGACTTCTTCAACTACTTCCGTGACGTGCAAGGTCGCTGATGGTTGAAACCGCACTTCTGGCTCTTGGGCTGGTATTGGTTTTGGAGGGGCTGGTGTACGCACTGGCCCCTTCTATTGTTGAAGAGCTGCTCGAGATGCTGCGCAGCTTCAGCGAGGGACAGCGCCGTACCATGGGCCTGATGGCCGTGGCGCTGGGCGTGTTGGTGGTCTGGATCGCCAAATCCCTAGGCGCTTAAGGCAGACAAACAAAAACGCCGCGAGAACATCTCGCGGCGTTTTGCATTTTAAACTGTGATGAGCTTTAGGTCCGCTCGATGGCGATAGCGGTACCTTCGCCGCCGCCGATACAGATCGCAGCCACACCACGCTTCAAGCCACGTTTTTCCAGCGCGTTCAGCAAGGTCACCATGATGCGCGCACCAGAGGCCCCAATCGGGTGACCCAATGCACAAGCCCCACCGTTCACATTCACGATGTCACGGCTTAGGCCCATTTCATGCATGAAGGCCATTGGCACCACAGCAAAGGCTTCGTTGACCTCCCACAGGTCCACGTCTTCTTTCTTCCAACCAATCTTCGCGAGCAACTTCTGCGCCGCTGGTACTGGTGCGGTGGTGAACAGGCCGGGTGCCTGCGCATGGCTGGCGTGGCCCACTATCTCCGCGCGCACCTTCAGACCTTGAGCTTCGGCAACCTCTGCTGAAGCCACCACAAGCGCGGCAGCCCCGTCCGAAATCGAAGAGCTGTTGGCTGGTGTCACGGTGCCATCCTTACGGAAGGCTGGCTTTAGCTGCGGGATCTTCTCCGGGCGCGCGTTGCCAGGCTGTTCGTCTTCGGCAATCTCCACCTCACCCTTGCGGGTTTTGAGTGTCACCGCGGCAATCTCGCCTTCAAAAGCTCCAGACTTCTGTGCCTCCAATGCGTTTGAGAGCGACTTCAGCGCATATTCGTCCTGTGCCTCGCGGGTGAACTGAAAACTCTCGGCGCAATCTTCGGCAAAGGTGCCCATCAGGCGACCCTTGTCATACGCGTCTTCCAGGCCATCCAGGAACATGTGATCCACCACCTGTTGATGCCCAATCCGCGCACCACCGCGCATCTTTGGCAATACGTAAGGCGCGTTGGTCATGCTCTCCATGCCACCCGCGATCATCACGTCGCGATCCCCCAGTGCGATGCTGTCAAACGCCATCATCGCCGCTTTCATGCCCGAGCCGCACATCTTGTTAAGAGTTGTGGCAGGCACCTCGTCGCCAAGCCCGCCTTTGAACCCCGCCTGACGCGCTGGCGCCTGTCCTTGCCCCGCTGGCAAAACGCAGCCCATGACCACTTCCTCTGCTGTGGTGGCCCCGGCATCAGCCAGCGCCGCGCGAATCGCAGTCCCGCCCAGTTCGGCGGCCTCCACACCATCAAAGGCGCCCTGAAAACCAGCCATAGGAGTCCGTGCGGCTCCTGCAATCACTACTTTTTTCATGGTTTTTCTCCTCCGAAGTCCCAAACAATTCTAATTGCCCTTGGCCTTGCCCGAAAATCTTTGCAAGGATGTTACAGGGCTCTTTGCGCGAAGTGGAGCATGTGCGCAATTCCGTAGATCCACGGGGTTTGCTCATACATTGGTAACCATTGAGGCCTAAACTGTGCCAAGGACGAAAGGTGAAGGAGACGTCATATGAATCTGTCGAGCAAGGCAGAGGGTGATGCCCTTGTGGTATCTGTGCACGAGTCACGCATTGATGCATCTGTTGCCATCCAATTCAAAGATCGGATGCGCGAAGAAACGGATACTGTTGACGGTCGGGTTGTCCTGAATCTTTCCGAAGTGGATTTTATCGACTCCAGCGGATTGGGGGCAATCGTGGCTGCCATGAAACAACTGGGCGGTAAAAACCCCTTGGAATTGGCAGGTCTCAACGAAAATGTAGATAAAGTTTTCCGTTTGACCCGTATGGACACTGTGTTCCGAATTCACGATTCTCTAGACGACGCACTTGTCGTTTAACCTTTTGGTCTGATGTTAGGGATCCACCGGGATTGATGAAACCCAAGGCTGACATCCATATCGAGCTGAAGGGCACCCCTACGGAGGTGCGAAACGCGCTTGAGACGCTGCGACACAAGTTGACGGCGCAAGAGTTTGCCGCTTGTAACGCCGGCGTGCTCGAAATTGTGCTGGCTGAAGTTCTGAACAATGTGGTGGAACACGCGCTTGCGGGGCGTAAGGATGGACAGATTGTGATCGCGTGCAACTACGCGGAGCAATGTTGGTTTGTCGAGGTGCGCGACAACGGTGTGGAGATGCCAGACAATAGACTGCCGGACGGGGTCATGCCGGATCTGGAACGGGATCTGTTAGACATGCCTGAAGGTGGATTTGGCTGGGGGCTCGTGCGCTCACTAGCGCAAGACATCGGCTATCAACGCCATGCCACAGGACACAACGCGCTCAGCTTCCGTGTGCCCGATTAAACTGCAAACTTTGGGCTGAGGTGGTCCAACAGGTTGCATCAAACGTAACTCCCGATAAACTTCACATGTGAATTAGGGAGACGTCATGCGAGATTTTCATTTTCCGGGCCGGTCACCAGTGATGGCGACCAATGGCATGTGCGCCACCTCGACGCCTTTGGCGGCGCAGGTGGCGGTGGATATTCTGCGGCAGGGCGGCAACGCCATGGATGCGGCCATCGCGGGATCGGTTCTTCTGGGAATATGTGAGCCAGCCTCTACCGGCATTGGCGGTGATTGCTTCACGCTTGTGTCTCCCGCAGGCAGCGAAGAGGTTTTTGCGTATAACGGCTCTGGTCGGGCACCCGCCGCTATTGATGCCGCAGACCTGCGAGCACGTGGTTTGGATGCGGTGCCGCTCTTTGGTGTGGAGGCTGTCACAGTGCCGGGCGCTATTGATGGGTTTTGCGCCCTGTCTGAAAAATACGGCAAACTCGGCATCGCTGACAGTCTGGCTCCGGTCATCCATTACGCTGAGGAAGGTATCCCCGTTGGTCCGCGCTCTGCATTTGATTGGAGCCAGACCCAAAGCAATCTGCAAGGACACGGACGGCGGCACTATCTGCGGGATGGCAAGCCACTGAACAAAGGCGATATTTTCTGCGCGCCGGGTCAAGCCGAAGTGCTGCGTCGCGTATCCGCGCAAGGTCGAGATGCCTTTTACACCGGCGAAATCGCCGAAGATATGGTCAACACCCTACGCGCCATGGGCGGAGTGCACAGCATGGACGACTTCGCATCCACCGCTGGCAATGACGCGACGCCTATTGGCGGCACTTACAAAGGCGCCGAGTTGCTGGAACATCCGCCAAACGGGCAGGGCGCGACAGCCATTTTGCTACTGAACATTCTCAAGCACTTTGACATAGCGTCGATGGATCCCTTTGGCGTTGAACGCACGCATATCGAGGCAGAGGCCGCTAAGCTGGCCTATGATGCGCGCGACCGTTTGATTGCAGATCCGGATCACACGTCGCGTACCGCGCATATGATTGCTCAGGAAACCGCCGACAAACTCGCCGCCCTGATTGATCCCAAACGGGCCATGGCCGCGCCTGCACCGCTGACTGAGGCGGTTCACAAAGATACGGTTTACCTGTCGGTGGTCGACAAAGACGGCATGGCGGTGTCGATGATCTATTCGATCTTCCACGCCTTTGGTTCCGGCATTGCGTCCGACAAGTTTGGTATCCTGATGCAGAATCGCGGCGGCGGCTTCACCCTGAAAGAAGGGCATCCAAACGAGCTCAAGGGTGGCAAACGTCCGATGCACACCATCATCCCCGGCATGATCCGCCGCGAAGGCCGTGTGGAAATGCCCTTTGGTGTGATGGGCGGCCACTATCAGCCCAACGGCCACGCGCGGGTGCTGTCCAATATGGAAGACTTCGGCATGGACCCGCAAACTGCGCTGGATTCACCACGCTCCTTTGTCGAGGACGGCGAGTTGAAGCTGGAACGGGGATACAGTGACGCTGTAAAGCGAGCGCTCGCTGATATGGGCCATAATGTTGTGGTGCCAGACATGCCGATCGGTGGTGCACAGGCGATCCGCATTCACAAAAACGGCGTGCTTGAAGGCGCCTCTGACCCGCGCAAAGACGGCGCCGCGATAGGATATTAAGAGATGCCCATCACCCCAATCAAAGAACTGGTGGATGCCGCCAAGGCGGAGATCACCAGTCTGAGCCAAGAAGAGGCCGAGGCCAAAGTCTCCGCCGGTGAGGCGCTGTTTGTCGACATCCGCGACCCGCGCGAGTTGGATCGCGAAGGCCGTATCACCGGGGCGTTCCACGCGCCACGCGGCATGCTGGAGTTCTGGATTGCCCCGGACAGCCCCTATCACAAAGAGGCGCTGGCCACGGAGAAGACCTTGATTCTGTTTTGTGCAAGCGCCTGGCGTTCGGCTCTGTCTGTGAAGGCGCTTCTAGACATGGGCGTGGAGAATATCGCTGAAATGGAAGGTGGTTTTTCCACGTGGAAGAAACGTGGCGCGCCAATAGAGACCGGCTAGAACCAAAAAACGCCGGGCCCTTGCAACCCGGCGTTTTCCATCCCTTCTGGATGTGCGCTAGTTCAGCGCGTAATGCAGTGGATAGGCCCCATCTTCAAAAGGCCCAAACATATCGTCCAAATCAGGGTGGCTCACCGGTTCGCCGGAATAGTCGGCAATCAGATTTTGCTCAGACACATAAGCCACGTAGTAGCTCTGATCATTTTCCGCCAGCAGATGGTAGAACGGCTGATCTTTCACCGGACGGCTGTCCTCTGGAATTGCCTCATACCATTCTTCGGTGTTGGCGAACTCCGGGTCTACGTCAAAGACCACACCACGGAACGGATGTTTGCGGTGACGGACAACTTGACCGAGGTAATATTTTGCGCGTGTTCTAAGCATGTATTGCAGCCCCTACAGCCCAAAGATAGACGCTGCAAGGGGGCTTTGTCCAACTTAAGCCGAATTTTAACGGGAAACAGTCTGTGAACTTAATCTTAACAGTTCTGGAAATTGTCGCGCCGGTCTTTCTGGTCGCGGGCGTCGGATTTGCTTGGGTCAAAGCGGGGTTTGAGTACCGTATTCAGTTTGTCACCCGCTTGGCCATGACACTGGCGGTGCCCTGTTTGATCTTCACCGCTCTTATGAAAACCGAGGCAGATCTGGGCGATCTTGGCAGACTTACTTTGGCTGGAACAAGCGCCTATTTGTTCGTCGGCGCCATAGGCTGGGTTCTGTTAAAGACGTGCGGATTGAGCCTGCGCACCTATTTGGCGCCAATCATTTTTGGCAATACCGGCAATCTGGGTATTCCGCTCGCGCTTTTTGCCTTTGGACAGCCGGGGCTGGAGGCCGCTGTTGTCATGCTCGCTGTTTCCGCAGTCCTATCCTTTACTTGGGGCATCTGGATTGTCGCGGGGGAGGGCGCCTTTGGCAAAATGATCAGAGAGCCGATGATTTGGGCCACGCTGTTAGGCGCGCTGTTTCTGGTGATGGATTGGGAAACACCCACGTTTTTGACCAACACGTTGGACCTCATCGGACAAATGGCCATCCCGATGATGTTGATCACTTTGGGCGTGGCAGTCGCTCGCCTGACCCCAGGGCGGGTTGTGATCGCGATATGGCTGTCGGTGGTGAAGTTGCTGATCTGTGTTGCCATTAGTTGGGCGATTGGGGTGGTCTTTGGTCTCACCGGCACATTGTTCGGGGTTCTGGTGTTGCAAATGGCGATGCCCGTGGCGGTCACCGCCTTTCTTCTGGCGGAGAAGTACGACGCCGACAGCAATGCGGTTGCTGGGTATGTGGTGGTCTCCACGCTGATCTCTGTGGTTGGTTTGCCGGTTCTCTTAACGCTGCTGCTGTAATGAGCGCTTTGTGATTTACCCTCGACGGGGAAATCCGCTACACTGGCAAAAAAACAAACATAAGCGAGAGGCAGATGAGCAGAGTTCTCTTCGCGCTACTGGTCTTAGTTGTTGTCGCATCCTGCGGCAGCAAAGATACCCGTGCGCCACGCAATCTTGATAACGCCTGTGCGATTCTCAAAGAGAAGCCGCATTTTAAGAGCGCTTTTACCAAAACCCGCCGCAAATGGGGGGTGCCCGTTCATGTGCAAATGGCCGTGCTCTATCAAGAGAGCAAGTTCATTGCCGATGCCCGCACGCCGCATAAATATGCGTTGGGCGTCTTGCCGATGGGCCGTCAAAGCAGTGCTTATGGCTACGCGCAAGCGCTGGATGGCACCTGGGATCAGTACCGTCGTGAAACCCGCAACCGCAGTGCCAAACGGGACAATATCAAGGATGCATCGGATTTCATGGGCTGGTATTTCAACGAATCCCGTGAGCGCAATGGGGTCTCCCTACATGATGCTCGTGCGCAGTATCTTAACTACCACGACGGCCACACTGGCTATGCGCGTGGCACCTACCGTAACAAAGCTTGGTTGATGCGCGTTGCGGATGAGGTGGCAAGTCGCTCTGCTATGTATCAAGCGCAGCTCAAAAGCTGCTCTCGGATTTGGTGAAACGGCTCACGTTTTAGTGAATGGGTTGTGAGGCGCTCACTTTTGGGGCGCCTTTCGCTTTTGTGGACTTGGCCTTTTCGGGTGAGGATTTCTGCTTTTGGCTGCGCCCTTGTTGTCAGTGCGCGTCATAGGAGTAAAATTCAGCGGTTGACAATCCCGACTAAAATTATCAGAAATAATCATATCAGCCACCCAGCGGGGAAGCCAACATATTGACAAGGACCAACGGAGAGTCCCATGACCCTGCAAATGCAAGCTCCTGAAATGGCAAACGCGCTGCCCGTCCACGACGCCAACCAACTTACTGGCGACAATGGCCTGGCTCATATCCGTCTGAACGACCAGCTTTATACGCTGCGCATCACCCGCGCTGGCAAACTGATCCTGACTAAATGAGCGGCGCCCTGTATCGAGGGGCGCAGCGCGTAGGTCTGCTCGAAGACCTCGGCGATGTGGAGCGTTTGGCCGTTCGTTGGCTGCGCTCCTGGGAGCGTGATCCGGTGGGGATTGCACATTTGGAATCCACGCTGACCGTTGGTTTGGGGCCGGATCAAGCGCGTAACATCAAAGGTGTTTTCGAAGACCTGATGGAAATTGGCCGCCAGTATGGCCGCCGTGCGCTATGTCGCCATGGGTGTCATTGCCGCTGCCTTGGTGCGGATGAAGCAGTTTTTGCCCATTTGGTTGAGGCAGGCGCCAACGGGGAACAGGAAGATGCGGCGCTTCTGGCGTCCCTCGTGGTCCGCCCTGACATGGCCATGTGCTTTGCCGGTCTTGCGGCCGAGTTTGGTATGGCTCTGAACAAAGTGGCCCGTGCAGCGCCTGCGCGTCCCCAGCTTTCGACACCGGTTTCGGCCACGGTGCATTAACCACTGTGGCCAAACCGCGGCTGTCTATTCACTTATTTCACAGATCGCTCACAACCATGTTAGGCGGCGCGACGCGCATGTGGTTGCCATTGTTGTGCGAAATGCCCACACTTCTCCTTATACGCCGAGAGCAACTCGGCAGGTTTCAAGTACACCAAAGGAGAACCCAAAGTGTTTTCTGACACCCTTACGTACCCCGACACGCAACAGCGCGGATGGCGCATTGCTGGGCTTGCGTTCATGTCCATGCTGTTTGTCGTGGCGCAAACGCTTATTGCCCAGGCCCGCCCTGATAGCTTTGCCGATCTGGCAGATAAAATCAGCCCGTCTGTTGTGAACATCACCACCTCCACGGTTGTCGCCGGCCGTACCGGTGGACCGCAGGGCATCGTTCCCGAAGGCTCGCCATTTGAGGACTTTTTCCGCGAATTTCAGGACCGTCAGGGCCCTGAAGGTGACCGCCCGCGCCGCACCTCTGCGCTGGGGTCCGGTTTTGTAATTTCCGCAGACGGCTTTGTTGTGACCAACAATCATGTGATCGAAGGTGCCGACGAGATTCTGGTGGAGTTCTTTGAAGGCGGCGAATTGCCAGCCACGGTCATTGGCACTGACAAAAACACCGACATTGCGCTGCTTAAGGTCGAGTCCGACGAACCGCTTGATTTTGTTGAGTTTGGCAACAGCGACACCGCTCGCGTTGGTGATTGGGTCATGGCCATGGGCAACCCGCTGGGCCAAGGCTTCTCGGTCTCCGCTGGTATTGTCTCTCAGCGCGGTCGGTCCCTGTCTGGCGCTTATGACGACTACATCCAGACCGACGCCGCCATCAACCGCGGCAACTCTGGTGGCCCTCTGTTCAACACGGACGGCGACGTTATTGGCGTGAACACCGCTATCCTGTCGCCCAACGGCGGTTCCATTGGTATCGGCTTCTCAATGGCGTCAAACGTGGTCACCAAAGTTGTTGATCAATTGAAAGAGTTTGGCGAAACCCGTCGCGGCTGGCTTGGCGTGCGCATTCAGGATGTAACCGAGGACATGGTTGATGCCGTTGATGGGTTGAAATCCGCTGCAGGCGCCATGGTCACTGATGTGCCGGAAGGGCCAGCGATGGAAGGCGGCGTTTTATCTGGCGATGTGATCCTGAGCTTTGATGGCCAAAAGGTAAAAGACGTGCGGGGTCTCGTGCGCACCGTTGGCAACACCAATGTTGGCAAGACCGTTGATATGGTTGTGTTGCGTGAAGGTGATGAAGTGACGCTGAAAATCACCTTGGGCCGTCGGGAAGAAGCAGAAGGCGCAGTGCCGGCAAGCCAACCTGTGCCCTCTGGTGAGCCCGTGGAGAAAGATATCCTTGGTTTGACTGTGACGGAGCTGACCGCTGATATGCGCGAAGAACTCGGCGTGGCGGAAGCCACAGACGGGCTGGTGGTGAGCAACGTTGACGAGATGTCCAAAGCCTATGAAAAAGGCCTACGCGCCGGTGATGTGCTGACCGAAGCGGGCCAGCAAACACTGACCTCTATCTCGGATCTGGAAGACCGCATCGAAGAGGCCAAAGACGCGGGCCGCAAATCCTTGCTGCTGCTCGTACGCCGCGCTGGCGAGCCTCGGTTTGTGGCGCTCAACATCGAAGAGTAAGCGTCTGCCTATCCAGAACCAAAGAAGGGCGCCCTTTGTGGCGCCCTTTTCCTATTATGAGCCCTCGCGTGGGACCGCCACCAACCCGAGCCTCCGGGCGCTTTCCAGCGATAGAATCGCGCTGTCCAACCCTTGCGCACTTTGGTAACGACGAATGGCAGCGCGGGTGCGTGCATCCTGCTCGCCAGTTATGCTGCCGTAAAACAGCCCTCGCACTTTCAACGCCCGCTGCAAAGATGCGGTGAAGTTTTCGGTCCAGACCTCGGCGCAGGGGGTTTCAAACCACAGCTCACGCCGCTCCTGCACAATGCGCTGCTGCGTTTCTGTGCGGAAAATTCCTGGAGCAATCACCGTGCCATCTGCCAGAACTTCGGCTGGCTGCACCATCACCTGCTCGCTGACCGTTTCCACCACCGCAGGCGTCACATGACGACCCCAACAGCTGCCCGGCCGCGCATTGGGCGGTGCTCCTGCGTCTTCGGCGCGCACAATCTCGGGTTCATTAAAGGCGGCAATATAGGGCGCAGAGGAAATTTGCTCTTCGCAGGCTGTCAGGCTTCCCAACGCCAAAAGCGCCGTGGCGGCCAAAACCGATCGTGCGGCAAAATCTGCGGGCATGCTCGCGCCTCATGTGTTTTGCTCTTCTTAGCGTTTTTTGCGGCGCAGCGAAACGCGTCATTTTTCCGAAGCCACCGGCGGTGTGACCAAACTGTCCAAAAGCGGCGAGAGATCTTCGATCCGTTCGGCAATCACATGGGTGACATTGTTCTCCCGCTGAATGCGGCCGGTGACCCGCAAAAGCCGTCCGGCAATCACCGCGCGGCGGAAATGCTCATAAAGACTGCGCCAGACAATCACATTCACCACGCCGGTCTCATCCTCCAACGTAACAAAAATCACGCCGTTCGCCGTGCCGGGCCGTTGCCGCAGAATCACCAGACCGGCCACGGTAATCCGCGCGCCATTGGGCGGCACCGTCAGGCGGCTGGCGGTCAAAGCTGCCGGAGGTCGGGGCCAATCCCCATGTCCCAAGGAGAACGGTGAGTGTGATACTGTGTTTGCTGTGACAATTTGCATGAGAACAAATATAGAACATTTATAATTTGCCGCAAGGGGACATGCCGCTTGTTGCAAATTGGGGTGGAAGCGGCGCAAGCCCTGACCTAACTAGAGATGCGAACAGTTTCACCAAAGGAGCCAGACATGGCCAAAATCACCTATGTCGAGCATAACGGTACCGAACATGTTGTTGAGGTTGCCAACGGCTTGACCGTTATGGAAGGCGCGCGCGACAACAATGTCCCCGGCATCGAAGCCGATTGTGGTGGCGCCTGTGCCTGCTCAACCTGCCACGTTTATGTGGACCCATCCTGGGTTGAGAAAGTCCCGGCCAAAGACGACATGGAAGAAGACATGCTGGATTTTGCCTATGAGCCAGACCCAGCCACATCGCGCCTGACTTGCCAGATCAAGGTCACAGATGCACTGGACGGCTTGGTTGTGAAGCTGCCAGAAAAGCAAATCTGATGCGTAGGGCGCGGCGTCTTCTGTCATACAGGCTGCGCCGCTCCGTCCGCCGCGCAACACTTGCGGTGGGCGTGGGGCTGACGGCGGCTCCGGTGGCTGCTGACATTGTCGCGGCGGACTTCACCGAATCTACCACCCGCTATGGTCACGCCGTACTTGGCGATGATGTGGAATATGGTGCGCTTGAGATTACCTCAGATCACAATAACAGCTCACACCTGACCACCAAGCTGGTCCAGAAGAAAACCACCTACCTGGTGCGCCTGCCGCTGGATCACGTGTTTGAAGACATCGCGCCGCGCCTTGTCGATGTCACAGGTGACGGCCGTCCTGAAGTGATCGTGGTGGAAACTGATGTTGTCAAAGGCGCCCAGCTGGCGATTTATGGCGAGGACGGCACAAAGCTCGCCGCGACGCCCCACATCGGCCAACGTAACCGCTGGCTCGCGCCGATTGGGGCGGCAGATCTCGACGGTGACGGCCACATTGAGGTCGCCTATATCGACCGGCCACATCTGGCCAAAACCCTGCGCGTTTGGCGCTTCAAAGACAATGAACTGACACAAGTAGCCTCACAAACCGGCCTGACCAATCACCGTATCGGCGAAGACTTCATCTCCGGTGGCATCCGTGACTGTGGCAAAGGGCCAGAGATGATCACGGTCAACGCCAACTGGTCTGAGGTCATGGTGACACGTTTTGACGGCAAAACGCTGTCGCCACGCGCCCTTGGCCCCTTCAAAAATCAGACATCCCTCAAGCGCGGGCTGGATTGCAAAGCGCCTTAATATTCATTGTCCCAAAATATCCCGGGGTGAATTGGCCGGAGGCCAAAAGGGGCTGGCCCCTCACGCCTTTATCGCACAGTCCCGTCGCTCGCGGAATAAATATGCCGCGTGCCAATCGCGCCCAGCGATTGGAAAAGGCTTGCGGTGTTGGACACGCCAAACTTTTTCAAAAGCTTGCCGCGATGCACCTCCACCGTGCGGTTGCTCATCTCCAGCTTGATCGCGATCTCCTTGCTGGTCAGCCCCTCTGCCAAAAGTGAAAACACCTCCCGCTCGCGACGGGTCAGCGGATGGTAGGGCCGTGTGTCGGAGATATCGGCAAAGCTCCACACCGCCCGTTGCAGCGGGTCTTCCGGCGTAAACGTATGCCCGCGCACCCGGCACCAGAACATCTCGCCCCCACGGCGCATCATCACGCGCTCGTCCCAATAAAAGTTGCCCTCGCGCAGCTCCTGCACGCCGCGATTGCGGATGTTGGTGAACTCTTCTTGCGTGGGGTAGAGGATCGCAAAAGTGCTGTCTTTGAGCGCCGCGCGCTCATAGCGGAACATCTCGGCAAAGGTGTCGTTGCAATCGCGGATCACCCGGTTTTCGGTGACCACAATGCCCACCGGCGCAAAACTGAACGCCAGTTCCACAAAATCACCCGTGGCGTAGGCCTCTTCCACCGAAATGGTCATGTCATCTCCCCCAGTTCAGGCGAAGAATAGGGCGCAGCGCTTTTCGGCGCAACGCCCGCAAAACTACGTGTGGAGACGCGCTTAAAGCGCGCGCCAACCGATGTCGCGGCGGTAGAAACCACCGGGCCAGTCAATTGTGTCCACCATGGCATAAGCGCGATCGCGCGCTTCCTGAAGGCTTGCGCCCCGCGCCGTCACATTTAACACGCGCCCACCGGACGCGGTGATCTGCCCGTCTTTTTCGGTGGTGCCTGCGTGGAACACCATGTTCTTGCTGTCGGAAGCAATGGAATCCAGCCCGCCAATGACAGAGCCTTTTTCGTAAGACCCCGGATAGCCGTTGGCCGCCATCACCACCGTGATCGCGTGATCATCAGCCCAGTTCACCTGTGCTTCATGCAAACGTTCTTCGGCCGCCGCATGCATCAGGTCCATCGCCTGCGCGCCCAGGCGCATCATCAGCACCTGACACTCCGGATCGCCAAAGCGCACGTTGTACTCCACCAGACGCGGCTGGCCGTCTTTGATCATCAGGCCGACGTACAGCACGCCCTGATACGGCGTGCCGCGCTTAGCCATCTCATCGATGGTCGGCTGCACAATCTCATCCAGTGCCTTTTGCGCAATCTCATCAGACAGCACTGGCGCAGGCGAGTAGGCGCCCATGCCGCCGGTGTTCAAACCAGTGTCGCCTTCGCCCACACGCTTGTGGTCCTGCGCCGTGCCGATGGGCAGGGCGGTCTTGCCGTCACACAAGATAAAGAACGACGCTTCTTCGCCCTCCATGAACTCTTCCACAACCACTTCGGCCCCCGCGCCACCAAAGGCACCGCCAAACATGTCGTCCACTGCGTCCAACGCAGTTTGCAGGTCCATTGCCACGATCACGCCTTTGCCTGCCGCCAGACCATCGGCCTTCACCACGATTGGCGCGCCTTGTTCACGGATATAGGCTTTGGCGGCTTTTGCATCGGTGAAGTGTCCGTAGCCTGCGGTTGGCGCATTGGCCGCGTCACAAATCTCTTTGGTGAAGCTCTTGGAGGCTTCCAGCTTGGCCGCCGCCTGAGAGGGGCCAAACACCAGCACACCGGCTTCGCGCAGGCGATCCGCCACACCGTTCGCCAGAGGTGCTTCCGGGCCGACAATCACAAAATCGATCGCATTGGCCGCCACAAAGGTCACAACCTCGCCGCCATCCTCAATGTCAAAGCTGGCGCATTCCGCGATCTGTGCGATGCCTGCGTTGCCCGGTGCCACAATCAGCTTATCGCATTTCGGGTTCTGCATCACTGCCCATGCCAGTGCATGCTCACGTCCACCGCTGCCGAGAATAAGAATGTTCATGTTGCCGCCTTCCGCTTGGCCTCCGCTTAGCGGCGTTCTAAGGTGGCTTGGCACAGGAAACAAGGGAACTGAGCAGCGCACCCATGTCTGATCTGATCGACGACCCACGAGAGGGCGAAAACGCACCGGAATTTAGCGTCACCGAACTCTCCGGGGCGATCAAACGCATGATCGAGGGCGAGTTTTCCCATGTGCGCATCAAAGGCGAGATTGGCCGCGTGTCGTTCCCGCGCTCCGGCCATATTTATCTGGATCTGAAAGATGACCGCTCAGTGATTGCCGGGGTGATGTGGAAAGGGGTGGCCGCGCGTGTGTCCACTCGACCGGAAGAGGGCATGGAAGTGGTCGCCACCGGGCGGCTCACCACGTTTCCGGGGCAATCCAAATATCAGTTGGTGATCGAAGATTTGAAGCCGGCCGGCGTTGGCGCGCTGATGGCGATGCTGGAAAAGCGCAAAGCCATGCTGCAAGCAGAGGGACTGTTTGCGCAGGAGCTTAAAAAGCCGCTGCCGTACCTGCCAGAAATCATCGGCGTGGTGACCTCGCCCAGTGGGGCCGTCATTCGTGATATTCTGCACCGCCTGCGGGATCGCTTCCCTCGCAAAGTCCTGTTGTGGCCGGTGGCTGTGCAAGGCGAACAATGCGCCAAGCAGGTGGCCAACGCCATCGACGGGTTTAACCAAATGACCCCCGGCGGGGCCATGCCGCGACCTGATCTCATTATCGTCGCACGTGGCGGCGGCAGTATCGAAGACCTCTGGGGCTTTAACGAAGAGGTGGTGGCGCGCGCTGCGGCGGCGTCTGACATCCCGCTGATCTCAGCTGTAGGCCACGAAACGGACACCACGCTGATCGATTTTGTCTCCGACAAACGGGCGCCAACCCCGACGGCGGCCGCAGAATTGGCCGTTCCCGTGCGGCTCGACATGTTGGCATGGGTCGAAGAGCAAGGCGCGCGTCTCACACGCGGTCTGGAACAAGGCCTGCGTCAACGCGACCAACGCCTGCGGGATTTGGCCCGTGCACTGCCCCGTGCCGACACCTTGCTGCAAACTCCACGCCAGCGGTTGGATACGGCCGCTGATGCGCTCCCTCGCGCGTTGCAATCCGGCATCCAATCCCGCCGGGTCACTCTGGCTGAGAAAAGCGGCGGTTTGAGCGACAAAACCCTGCTGCGTATGATTGAAATCCGGCGGCAGCAATTGGGGCGCTATGGCGACCGGCTTTCAGTGGACGCACTATCCCGCGACATCACACGCCAGAAAGATAAAACTGCGGACCTGTCGCGCCGCCTGTCAGACGCTGGCACGCGCCAAGTGCAGACACTCAAGGATCGCCTCGCTTCACTGGACCGGATGCGCGAAACGCTCAGCTACACCGCCACATTGCAGCGCGGCTATGCCGTGGTGCGCGGGGATGGTCAGCTGGTGAAAACTTCTGCCGAGGCCAGCGCAGCCAGTGCTTTGGAAATTGAGTTTGCCGATGGCCGTTTGACCGTTGGGGCAGGGGGCGAAGTGACTACCCCACCAGCTGTGCCGGACAAGCGGAAAGCAGCACTCAAACCCAAAGCAAAGAAAACGCCGCCACCAGCGCAGGGCAGCTTGTTCTAACGCTGTAGCTTAAACCCCGACATCCGGCCCAAGGCACAGCATCTCTTCGGAACTGTCCTCGATTTCATAAAGCAACCGCCCGTCCGGTTCGTTCTCAAATTGGGCGCTTAATCCCCCGGTGTCCGCATAAAAGCTCCAGCATTGCGGGCCGGGGTTGTCCTCATAGACAAAACAGATCTGACCAGCCTCTTCGTACCAATAGCCGTCCTTGCACTGTCCGCTGCCATCCAGAAACGCCCACCGAACGCGTCGGTCCGAGAGGTATTCTTCCACGCCATAGCGCCGCCCGTCCGCCTCATAAAACAGGGTCTTGCCTGCCACATAAGCTTCAAACTCAGCTGCAGACATGGCGTCCTGTGCCGCCGCCTCGCTGCTTAACAGCGCCAAAACAATGCTCACATACTTCATGAGACCATGCTGCCCGAGGTGCCTGCGTCAATCTAGTCTCATTGCTGTGATGCGCGCAGTTTTGCCACTTTCGGGTCCATCACCCGCCGCCACTGGCGTGGCCAAAGGGCGAGAATCGCCATCAACGGCAGAGACTGCGGCAGAATGGGCATGGTTGCTTCGTCGAGTTGCAGCGCCGGATAGTCCCGCGTCGGGACCATATGATGGTCCGAATGACGCGGCGCATTGAGCATCAGGGCAGATGTATAAAGCTGCGGCGCGTTCCAGCTGTGCTGTGGCCCCACGGGCTCGGGTTTACCATCCTCACGCATGCGGCGGTGCAGCCCGTAGTGTTGCACATAATCTGACAATAGGAGCTGCATACTGCCGTAGCTCGCCAGCGCTACATACGCCAGCAGACCATTTACCCCGGCCAGCCGTGTGGCCACAGCAAGGCAGAGCATAGCACCGCCGACATAGATCACATAGGGATGCAGCAGAGACTTGCGGGCCCCAGCACGCGCGCGCATCGCGGTCTCAGCCTGCCATCCAGCCCTAAATGACCCAGCCCAGGCCCGCGGCCAGAAGTGATAGAAAGGCTCGCCAGCACGTGGGCTATTGGGATCGTTTTCGGTTGCCACCCAGATGTGATGCACTTTGGGGTGTGCTGAGGTGTGGTGCCCAAAAAGCAGCGATATATAGACCCACATGCCTAGTTTTCTGGGGAACCGCCCCGCTTTGTGGATCAATTCATGAGCGTTGGCGTTGCTGACCTGTCCGAAGAACAGCCCAAACGCTAGAAAACAGCAAACCTTGGCGCCCAGGCTGATCCCTGTGACGCCCGCCAACGCCAGCACGGCCAATATCATCAATGGAAAATGCGCCAGTCCCAACACCAGCGATAGCTGCATTCCGCTGGGAAATTCGCCATCCCCGCCGGATTTTGCCGCTGCCCCATGTACCAGACGGTCCATCACATGGATGAGCCCGCTCATATAGATCAACGCCGCAACGGCCCACAGGCCACCCAACAGCCCGCCCAGTGCCAGAAGCACGACGGGAATCGTTGTTGCGATCCAGAACCAAGCCATGTGTTTTCCCTTTCAAAGAGGTCGTCCTCTTTGTACCTGGGCAAAATTACTCCTTCGTTTCCGCTCTGCAAAGCGGTGACGATAGGTTATTTTCAAACGATTGCACTTTTCTTGAGGAATCCCGCGCCAACCCCATTGACTCGGCCCCAGCCATCATTAAAAGGCGGGCTTCAAGAGATTTACACGGGGTATCTGTGCCCCGGCGCAGGAGAAGCACAATGGCGAAGCCGACGACAATCAAGATCCGTCTGAACTCGACCGCGGGCACGGGCCATTTCTACGTGACCAAGAAAAACGCACGTACCATGACCGAAAAGATGGTCGTCCGCAAATACGACCCGGTGGTGCGCAAGCATGTCGAGTATAAAGAAGGCAAGATCAAGTAAGATCGCTTTCTGAGACACATGCAAAAGCCGCGCCAAACCAAGGCGCGGCTTTTTGCTTTTAAAGAAACCCGCGCCTGAAAAACAAAAAACGTTTCTTCAGGAGGGTTTCTCAAATGCCCCATCCATTCTTTATCTGCCCCGCCAGTCTTAATGATCGACAGGCCGTGTCCGAGCTGTTTGCGCAGTCATACCCTGACCTACTGCCACAGGACTACGAGGAGGCCGTATTGGAAGACGCGCTGCCTCTGATCACCAAAGCGCGCAGGTCTCTTTTGGCCTGCGGCACTTATTTTGTGGCCGAATGTGCAGAGACCGACGCCATTGTTGGGGCAGGGGGCTGGACCGATCTCAGCCCGTCGCGTGGTGTCAGTGGCACGGATTTGGGCCATGTCCGTCATGTCGCAACCCGCCCGGATTGGCTGCGTCGTGGCGTGGCGCGGACCTTGATTGACGTGTCACTGGCGTCAGCTGAGGCACATGGAATGCGCCAGATGAGCTGTATGAGCACTTACACCGCGCGGCCCTTCTATGAGGCTATGGGCTTTGAGAAAGCCGCCGAGATAGAACTCACATTGGCCCCAGGCGTGCACTTCCCGGCCATCCAGATGCGGCGCAGTCTTAGCGCCCCTGAATACGCCTGACACAAAAAAGGCCAGTCGCTGTGACCGGCCTTTTCTATTGCTATCCTGCAAAAATCACTCGCGGTTGCCGAGGAACTGCAGCAGGAACATGAACAGGTTGATGAAGTCCAGATACAGGGTCAACGCACCCATGATCGCGGATTTCGCCAGCCATTCGCCGTCACCCATGTGGGCGTGCTGGATGTAGTCGTTCTTAATCTTCTGAGTGTCATAAGCGGTCAGCGCGGCAAAGATCAGAACACCAATTGCAGAGATCGCGAAGGCCATCGCGGAAGACTGCAGGAAGATGTTCACAATCGACGCCACGATCAGGCCAATCAGACCCATCATCAGGAAGGTGCCCAGACCGGACAGGTTCTTCTTGGTCGTGTAGCCATAAAGCGACAGACCCGCAAAGGCGATTGCGGTGATCAGGAAGGTCTGGATGATCGACTCACCGGTGAACACCAGAAAGATCGAGCTGATCGATGCGCCCATCAGAGCCGCAAAAGTGTAGAAGAACAGCTGTGCGCCAGCCGCAGACAGGCGGTTGATCGCCATGCCAAAGCCAAACACCATCGCCAGTGGAGCAAACATGATGACCCACTTCAGCGGGGACGCGTACAGAGCGTGGCCCAATGAGGTTAGGTATTTGTCTGCGCCAATCTGTGCAACCGCGCCGGATGGATCAGAGGTCACGGCCAGACCGGACAGCGCCCATGCAGCGGCAAAGGTGATCAACATGCCAACGGACATGTTGCCATATACCTTGCTCATGTGGGCCCGCAGGCCCTCGTCAATCTGGGCCGCGCTGGCAGCTGCCGTGCCGCGGATCGTGTCAAATTCAGCCATCAAAGCCTCCGAGTTAACTGTATTTCCCCCAGAACCTGACGTTCAGAGGGCGTCATCAGAGAATATCGGTGAGACAAGGCGTGAATTCAAGGATTTCCGCCGCTCAAAGCAGCGAAAATCCGCATCAATGTTAACGTTTGTCTTAGCCGCGCCAGTGTGCTGGCACGTCCCATGCGGAACGGCTCAGTTCACAGTCCACATCGGCTTGGGTCAAACCCATGTCGCGCAACGCTGCTTGGTCCAATTGCGCCAATTGGCGGCGCTGGCGCAGGACTGCAAAAGCTTGCGTCAGGCGGGACAGGGAAAACTTGGAACCACGGGAGCTCGCGGAAGAAGTGGTGATGAAGGCCATGGGTCGTTCCTTTCCTGGTTTGCGATTGATCTTCGTGTCTGCATCAAATTACTTGATGTATATGGCGAGCTATGTGTATTTAGAAAGTGAATGTTTGTGGGGGACTTCATCACGGATCATGATGATAGTTCAAAAACAGTGATTTATAAAGGGACAGCCATGCGCAATCTTGATGTAACCACGCTCCGTAGCTTTGTCGCCGTTGCCGATATGGGGGGGGTGACCAAGGCTGCTGGGTTCCTGCACCTGACCCAGTCTGCCGTGTCTATGCAGCTCAAACGTCTTGAGGAACTGATCGGTGTGGCCCTTCTGGACCGTTCCGGTCGTGGCATAGCGTTGACTCCTGCTGGGGAACAGATGCTGGGCTATGCACGCCGCATGGTCACGCTCAATGATGAAATCATGCGGCGCCTGAGCCATGATGAATTCGAAGGCTCCGTCACCCTAGGGGTGCCGCACGACATTGTTTATCCCACCATTCCGCGTGTGATGCAGCAATTCTCGGCCGCGTTTCCTCGGGTAAAGGTGAACCTTTGCTCTTCGTATACGCTTGAGCTGAAGCAGTTGTTTGAGAAAGGCGAGATTGATCTCATTCTCACCACCGAGACCAGCACGCCGGATGGGGCCGAAGGATTGTGTACTTTGCCTTTGGTGTGGATCGGCGCGCCCGGTGGGGCCAGTTGGCGCCGCCGCCCGTTCCCTTTTGCCTCTGCCCGCCAGTGTTTGTTCCGCCAGCGCGCTATTGCAGCACTGGACCGGGCTGGAATCGAATGGGATTCTGCCTTGGAGACGGAATCCGACCGTACAGTAGAAGCGACGATTGCGGCCGATCTTGGGGTGGGGGAGATGTTGTTGGGCACCGAGCCGCGTCATCTGGAGGTAATCGATCACGGCGGCGCGTTGCCGGAGCTTGGCGAGCAGCACATCAACATGTATGGCGCGGAGCAGGCCAAGGGCGATATGGTCGCCCATCTGGCAGAGCTTATCCGTAAGAGCTTCCAGTCGATGCACACTCCACTTGAAAGTCCACCTCGGCTGGGTGTGGTTGGCTAGCTTTAGTCGACAGTGACAACAACCTTGCCGGTGGATTTGCGGCTGCGCAGGAGTTCATAGGCCTCCTCTGCCCGCTCCAGCGGCAGCACATGGCTCACATGTGGCTTCAGTTTACCTTCGCCATACCACTTAAAAAGTGTTTGCATACTGCCGGTCAACACCTCTGGCTTGAACGACAGATACCCGCCCCAATAGAGACCGATCACCGTAAGGTTTTTCACCAGCAGGTGGTTGGCCGGAATTTGCGGCACCTCTCCGCTGGCAAAACCCAGCGGCAAAAGTCGCGCCTCTGGGTTGCAGGCCCGGAAGGCGGCCTTGAACTGTTCACCACCCACGGGATCATACACCACATCTGCGCCGCCCAATGCCTTGACTTCGGCGCGGATGTCGGCGGTATTGGCATCAATCAGGTGATCAGCTCCTGCCGCCTTTGCAACATTAAGCTTGTCGCGGCCACGGGCGCAGGCGATCACGTTCGCGCCCATTAATTTGCCCAGCTCCACCGCGGTCAGGCCCACACCGCCGGCAGCACCTAGCACCAGCAGGTTCTCTCCTGGCTGCAGGCGGGCGCGATGATCAAGCGCCACATGACTTGTGCCATAGGCGACGGGAAAGGCTGCCGCGTCTTCGTAGGGCATGCCGCTTGGCAGTGGCACACAGCTTTCAGCCGGGTACACGCCATATTCTGCAAGGCCACCACTGCCACCGAAAACCAATACATCTGTCCCAACGGCGGGCCCGTTAACGTCAGAACCAACGGCATCCACCACGCCTGCCACCTCCATGCCCAGGGTAAACGGGACCGGTGGAGTGGCCTGATAAGTGCCCTTAATCATCAAGAGATCGCCAAAATTCAGCGCGCAGGCTTTGATCTTCACTCGGATCTCACCGGGTCCAGGTTCTGGCTTGGAAATATCAACAAGGGCGGGGGCAGTGTCATGTGACGTGACTTGAAAGGCGCGCATCTTAATCTCCTGTTCTTTAAATCGAATACACAAGCGTCCCCAATCAAGTCAAAGCTGATCCCTTGAAAACAGAGGATTGCGACACGACGTCACCCTCTGGATGAGCATTTCAAAGTGCGCAAAGTGCTTAACATGACAATCTCCGATTGAATGGGGTAGGCTATCCAGAAGGGGTAAGACACATTCTTTCCCTTGATTATAAGGCGAAAACTGATAAGATGAATCATCGCGAAAGGGATGCGCGATAACTTCACTAAACGAATTGGTGACGCAGACTGGCACTTGGATGGAGCTTGTGCTGCGCCCTGAAAATTTAATTCGGAAGGAGACGTGTAATGACACATCCAGTGGACGTGCATGTTGGCAAAAAAATCCGCCAACGCCGGTGGCTGACGGGGATGACGCAGCAACAACTGGCCGAGCAGGTCGGCATCAAGTTTCAACAGATTCAAAAGTATGAAACTGGGGCCAACCGTGTCAGCGCCTCTCGTTTATGGGACATTTCCGACGCTCTGGATGTGCCGGTGAGCTTCTTTTTTGAAGGTCTGGAAAGCGACGGCGATGGCGCAAGCTCCGGCAGCGTGCCTGCCGACATCATGGCGGACAAAGAAGCACTGGATTTAATCCGCAGCTACTATGCCATTCCGGAAAACCAACGCCGGCGCCTGTTTGAACTGGCGCGCGTTTTGTCTGACGTCGCTTGAGTCCATACCCGCTCTGGTCTAGCCATGGTGCGAACGCCAGAGCGGAGACTGTGCCCAATGACACCAGAACAGAATGACCTGATCGCTGTGGCCGATGCCATGGCAGACGCAGCCCGCGCGGCCATTCTTCCTCACTTTCGCAGCCACGCTCTGACCGCAGACAACAAACTGTCTGAGGGGTTCGATCCTGTGACCGTGGCAGATCGCGCCGCCGAAGAGGCGATGCGCGCGGTTCTGGCAGAACGCCGCCCGCAGGACGGCATCTTTGGTGAAGAGTTTGGCAAATCGGAGGGAAGCAGCGGCCTGACTTGGGTGCTTGACCCCATTGACGGTACGCGCGGGTTTATCTCCGGCACTCCCACTTGGGGCGTTTTGATTGCGCTCTCCGATAAAAACGGTCCGATCTACGGTGTGGTCGATCAACCTTACATTGGTGAGCGTTTCAAGGGCGGCTTTGGCATTGCCGAAGCCCATGGTCCGCACGGCGGGATGCCCCTCAAGACCCGCGAAACCGCCTCTTTGGCGGAATCGGTGATCTTTACAACCTTTCCTGAAGTGGGCTCCGAAACGGAACGCGCTGGCTTTGAACGTGTCGCGGCCCAGACCAAACTCACCCGCTATGGCATGGACTGTTACGCCTACGCGCTGCTGGCAGCTGGGCAAATTGACTTGGTGATCGAGGCTGGCCTTAATGCCTATGACATCCAGGCGCCCATCGCCGTGGTTGAGGCCGCGGGCGGAATTGTCACCAACTGGCAAGGCGGGCCAGCGCATGCGGGCGGGCAGGCGATTGCCGCCGCCAACAAAGACCTGCACGCGCAGGCTTTGGCGCTTCTACAGCTGGTCTAAGTCACGTCACTCTTGATCGCGGCCCCACTGCTTCGCTATGGTTGCCAAGCACGGTGAGTCCTTAGCCCGCATTCTGTCGCTGTGCCTCATATCGCTACCGAATCGGGCCCGACTATAGGCCCAAGGAATGCGCATATGGCACAAGCTTCTGAAACTGTGATCAAATCCGCCCAGTCCGTCCTGACAATGGATGACAACCGCCGCGAACTGGCGTCCCATGACATCCGCATCAAAGATGGTGTGATTGCGGAGATTGGTGAAAACCTCAAAACCGATGGCGAAACCGTCTTTGCCAAAGGTTGTGTGGTCACGCCCGGCTTGGTGAACACACACCACCACCTTTACCAAACCCTAACACGGGCTGTGCCAGGCGGGCAGGACGCGCTGCTGTTTGGCTGGCTAAAGCGTCTCTATCCAATCTGGTCGCGTTTCGGCCCGGAA
>JAAENN010000356.1 GCA_024224295.1 Shimia sp.
CCCTTAGGTGTTTCCTTCGTTCCATTCGAGCCATGCGAAAACCTAATTGAACTCTATATTGCGTTTCGAAAAGCGGGGAATTCAGACACCGTGAAAAGGTTCGTCGAAACGGTAAGAACAATCGCGGTCTAAGGGTCCGAGACCGTGATTTTCTCGATGGTATGGTACCGCTGTTCAATGCAGCACTTAACAAACGCGTGGCCGCCAAACTCTGGAAGCAGCCGTTAACAATGAGAGCGTCAAAGTCTGGAATGTCCGCAGTCCTGCCATTTAACCTCAAAACTTCGCTGCAGCCTTTTTCAATGACCGCTTCTTATGCGTCATTGCAGCGGTCCTAGACTGTATTCTTGGGTGAAAACGCCGACTTTGCAAAGGTTACAATCTGCGCATTGCCGACATTGGGACATCGCGCAGCATCGGCCAAAGTGGGCTCGAAGCCGAAATTCGCCGCGACAGGCTCGGGTGTCAGCTGTGGGCCGTCCGCGAAGACGGCCCATTGCCTTCAAATTTCTACCGCCTCAGCGATTGACAAAGCGTCTTCCAGATCGACACCGAGGTATCGGACTGTGCTGTCCATCTTGGTGTGCCCAAGCAGGAGCTGAACAGCGCGCAGGTTGCCGGTCTTCCTGTAGATCTGCGCAACCTTTGTCCGCCGCATTGAATGTGTTCCATAAGCGCTCGGCTCCAGACCGATTGATTTCACCCAGTCACGTACCAATCGCGCATATTGCCTTGTCGAAATGTGCAGCCGTTCATGGAAACGCCCTGGCCATAGGAATTCGGAGCCGATCATTAGCGGCTCTTCCATCCATCTCAATATGGACTTCCGTGTTCCCTCGGTGATCTCAAAGCGGACAGATTTCTGGGTCTTGCTTTGGATGATTGACGCCCGCTCCTTAACCTGACCCGCGGCGTGCACGTCCGCGACTTTCAGTTTGACCAGATCGCAGCCCCGAAGTTTGCTGTCGATGGCAAGATTGAACAAAGCGAGGTCGCGGTGATTTTCAGCGATCTCAAGTCGGACGCGAATTGCCCAGACATGCTTAGGCAATAGCGGGCGTTTCTGCCCGACAATGCGGCCTTTGTTCCAGGCAGGGCGACATGCTCGAATAGCGGGTAAGTTTGGTGTTTGCATGGTGGATCCTCCGATCCGCCACTCCCTCCCACGGCGACAACCCGACGTTGACCTGACCACCATATCACAGGATGCTGCACGGCCTCCGAGGTCTGCTCAGAGCCCAAAGTGTGAGTTTGATTTTCTCGCTGCGTGCACTCGCAGCGAGAAAAATGCGGCAAAAGCTAAAAACCTCATTCCGTCTCACAGCGGGAGAAGCAGCCATTCGTGCCGGGCGCTGCATGGATTACGACTCGAAATCTTAGCTCATGGACGTGTATGACGTCAGACAATTCCACTTGTAGTGCAACAACAAGCTCCTTGGAGTGTCACCAATACCTACTCGTGTTCATTGAGTTCGGAAAGCTTTGTCGCCGCCAATCTGAGCGGTTCTAGAAACGCCAACATGTCATTCGGCGAGCAGCGCATTGTTGGCGCGTGTGTAGACAATGTGGCCAAAAGCCTGCCGTTGGGGCTTAGGATGGGGACACCGATTGCGATCATCCCAACCATGAACTCTTCATTGTCAGTCGCATATCCGCGTTGGCGCGTTTTCGTCAGCTCATCGCGCAACTTATCTGCCGACGTTATTGTGTGTTCAGTTAACTCTTCAAGAGGCTTGGCCGACAACACCCCATTTAGTGTTTTCGCGCGTAGAGAGGACAGGTACAGCTTACCACTTGCGGTGCAATGGAAGGGCACTTGCGTGCCAATGGGCAACTGGATTCTAAGCGGCCACTTGGTCTCGACCCGGTCAAGATAGGTCATGCCTTCTCTGTCCGGGGTGCCTAGATTAATAGTTTCCCTGATTTCCTCAGCCAAACCTTTCAAGATTGCAAGGCGCGCTGTGCGCACACGCTCCGATGACATGGCATTGGCAACCAGCGCGCGCAACCGATCACCCGGACCGTAAGAGCGGCCATCAATATCTCTTTGCAAAAACCCCTCGGTTTCCGCAGTTTGCATAAGCCGGTGGATAGTTGGTTTCGGAAGGCCAATCGTATCAATAAGATCAAGCGGCCTAACCGATACACCGCGTCGAACGATTTCTTCAATTACCACCAAAAGCCGAAGGTTGGTCGGGATTTGACTGTCTTTTGAAGACGCCTGATCGTCGGGCATGTTCTACACCTATCTGTTAGGCAGCAGGATCAACGCAAGCTCCGGAACTAGTGAGACAAGAACCCAAACGCCAATCAATGCTGCGAGGTAAGGTACGGTATAACGCAGCAAGCGGAAGTAGGGAACACCTGTCACACCGGACGCCACATAGAGGTTCAACCCATAAGGAGGTGTGATGAACCCGATGGACGCACCAACAAGGAAAATGACAGAGAAGTGGATCGGATCAATGCCTACCGACGCCGCGATCGGTGCAAGGATGGGCGCAAGAATAATGGTGACCGGCAGGCTTTCCAGCACCATGCCCGAGAAGAACACAATCACCATCGAGGTGAACAGAACCGCATAATAGCCGCCCATTCCAGTGACGAAATCACCGATTGTTTGTTGAGCACCCAAGAGCGAAAGGATTTGCTGCATAACGACTGAAATGGCGATCAATGGTGCTAGAATGCCGGTGATCTGAGCGGATCTCACCACAACCGAAGGGACTTGCGGGATCGTGAAACCTTCGACAACAAACATCTCGGCGTAAGATTTCTTAGCAACGGGCTTGTCCTTGTTAGCCCCCATGATCCGGTTTAACGGATAGCTGACCAGACCAGCGATGACACAGAAGCCAACGGTCACACCGGCGGCCTCGGTCGGAGAAAACTTACCGGTGTAGATGCCCCAAAGCACCAGCCCTATGGCAAAAAATCCCAGCCAAGCACCAAAGGCGGTTTTGAGTACGCGAGTCAGTTGCAGCGGGATTAGATAACCCCAGCCGTTGATACGGCAGATGATCCAGCAGGCAAGCTGCATACCGATGACCATTAGGGCGCCGGGCACGATTCCAGCCACGAACAGGTCCGAGATTGGCAGGTTCAGCAAGAATCCATAGACAATGAAGATGATCGACGGCGGAATGATAATACCGACCGTGCCGCCAGCAGCAGCTGTTGCCGCCGAAAAGCGTTCATCATAGCCGCCTTTGACCATTTCTGGGTGCAGCATCGACCCGATTGTCGCCGTGGTGGCCGAGTTCGAGCCCGAGATAGCGGCAAACAATCCGCAAGCTCCAAGGCTTGCCATCGCGAGGCCCCCACGCAGCCATCCAAGGCAGGCATAGGCAAAATCCGACAAGCGTCGGGCGATGCCGGACTGGTTGATCAGGTCTCCAGTAAGGATGAACAAGGGCATTGCCAGAAGAGCGAACCCTTTGTTGAAGACATTCATTAACTCAGCACCAATATTATCCAGCGTCAGACCAAGAACGAAAGAACATCCAATGACCCAATAACTGATGACTAAAAGCACTGGAACACCCAGCATGAACAGGCCCGTTACTCCAAGTGAAATTAACGTAACCCAAGTACCATCAGCCATTATACATCCCCCCCGATCACTGCTTGTTTGATCATCGGATCGCCGCTGCGATAGTTCGCGACATCTTCTAAAAGGTTTTCAAATACTCGTGCGACCATCAAAATGAACGACATGGGCACGGTGATCAGAAACCACCACTGCATGATATTGTCGGTGCCCAGCACGATCTGAAAGTTCGAGGCAGAAAGCGCCGTCGCCCGCATCGTAGTGACCAAGACGATGACGGCAAAGATGAACCATAGAACTGCATCCAGCATTAGGCAGGCCATCTGTCCCGTTCGGGGCATGACAGTCCGAAACTCGGCAAAGCTGAGATGCGTGCGCAGGCGCACGTTAAAGGCCGCGCCAAACCAAGCCATTATCATGAACAGCAAAGGAGGAATTGTGGTCGACCAAGGCTGTTGGTTGGAGAATATGAACCGATCAATCACGCCCCAAAAAATGATGAAAGCGATGGCCAGATAGCTCCAGACCATGATTGTGCGTTCAAGGTGCCGGTCAAGCAGGGGAACTTTCTTATACACCCACAAGACAATAAGCCCACAAATTGCGGCGAATATGGCCCCAAACACCCAAGCCGCATCGGACTTAAGCGCATTCCTAATCTCGTAACTGTCCTGAGATGCAAAAGCGCTGAAGATCGCGCCAAATTCTAACCAGAATTCCATTCATTCCTCCATAGGGCGCCACCCGGCTCCTCCCGGTACCGTGGCAAAAAGCCGGCGCACGGATGCGCGCCGACCTTGAAAGGTTACGCTAGAGTTAGCCCTTCCACCAACGACGAGGCTCGACATTCTCAGGCTTCATGTCTTTGGGAACCTGGCGCGCGATGTCATAAATCTCCTGATAGGTATCAATGCCACCTGCCCAGCCGTTCAGACGCTCACGCCATTTTTCCCAGAGCTGCGGCTGGAATTCAGGCGAACACATCTCTTCGGCCATTTTGATTTGGTCTTCGGCTAGGAAGGCATTGCGGACATTGTTTTCCGCAAAGATTGTTCCCGGCATTTGTGGATCAGAGTGACCAACGGTTTTCACAAGTGCAGCTTCGTTTGCGGCCTGAACATGGGTTTGCGCCCAGTAAGACGATTCCATAACGGCATCTTGCAGGTGGCCATCAAGGCTGTCGAAGACAGACGAACTCATCGATGTGTGCTCTGTTCCGCAGAAGAACTTCAGGTCAAC
>JAAENN010000357.1 GCA_024224295.1 Shimia sp.
CCGAAGGGTCGCTTGGCGTAGACCACCCAGTCTTGACGAAACAGGCGGCGGAGAAAGGCGTGGAAGGCCTTTTCCTCGCCGAGGCTTTTGATCTTGCCGGGGAAAGAGAGCTCTCCTTGGTGAAAAGCCCGCTTCAAACCGGCGGTGAACTTGCCGCGAAAGACACGGCTGAGCACCTTCACCGGCAACCAGAACGGGTAGCGCGGGTGAATCCAGCGTTGGTGGTCTGGCGACAGGCCACCGGCTGGGATCACGCAATGCACATGTGGATGAGGCTGGAGGTTTTGCCCCCAGGTGTGGAGCACGCTGAGGAAGCCGATGTCGGCGCCGAGGTGTTTGGGATCGGCGGCGACCTCCAACAGAGTTTTGGCGCTGGCGCGGAACAACAGGTTGTAGACGACTTTCTTGTTCTGCAGTGCCAGCCAGGACAGCTCGTGCGGGAGGGTGAAGACAACATGAACGTAGCGGACCGGCAGCAGTTCCTGGCTGCGCGCGGCGATCCACTTGTCACGGGCGTTGGTCTGACACTTTGGGCAATGCCGATTCCGGCAGGAGTGGAAAAAGATGGCGCGATGGCCGCATTGAGAGCATTGGTCGAGGTGGCCGCCGAGCGCTGCCGTGCGGCAGTACTCGATGGCATGGAGCACCCGCAGGTGCAACCATGTCAACCAGGAACGGTTCTTCTCGATGCAACGCTCACCGTGAGCACGGATGATCGCGGCCACCTCAAAGGGTGGCCGCTTCATTTTCTCGCCAGCCTTCGGGATCGCTTGGTCTGCACCGGGGTGGAAATCGTCAGGGCATCGATGGGATTCGGCGCCGCTTCGAGGTGGCGCTTGGAGAGGTGCAGGTAGACGGTGGTTTCTTTGACATTGGCGTGGCCAAGCAGAATCTGAATGGTGCGCAGGTCCGCGCCGGCTTCCAGCAAGTGCGTCGCGTAGCTGTGGCGCAGGGTGTGGGGACTCACCTGCTTGTCAATGCCGGCTCGTTTCGCGGCTTGATGACAGACGTGCCACACCATCTTTGCCGAGACGGGTACGTCGGCTCGGGAGTAGTTCACCAGGCCGGGAAACAGATAGGTTCGCGGCTTCATCCAGCGCCAGTACTCGCGCAGGATCTCCAGTAACTTCGCGCTCAGTGGCAGGTCACGATCCCGGTTCCCTTTGCCCTGGCGGACGTGGACCACCATGCGCTGGCTGTCAATGTCACTGACCTGCAGTTGCACCAGTTCGCTGCGGCGCACGCCGGTCGCGTAGAGGGTCATCAGCATAGCCCGGTGAAACAGATTGCTGGTGGATTCGATCAGCCGGGCGACCTCTTCCTGGCTGAGCACGGTGGGTAAGCGGCGGCGTTCTTTGGGAAAGGGGATGTCTTCCATTCGCCAGGTCCGTTTCAGGGTCTTGATGTAGAGGAATCGCAGTGCGGAGACGTGCTGAGTGACCGTTCGGGCCGAGAGCTTTCGGGTTTCGAACAGGTGAAGCTGGTACTGCCGGATGTGCTCCGGCCCCAGTTGGTCCGGAGGACGATGGAAAAAGTTGGCGTAGTCCTCCACCACTCGGATGTAGGTTTCTACGGTAAGCTGAGCATAATTACGACGCTGGAGTTCCTCCAGCATCAGTTTGCGTAGTCGGGTCACAGGGACCTCCTTTCTTTCTCTGTGACCCTACAATATTCCGATTAGACCCTGGATGCTGACCTACCCGCACGCGTAGCGTCCGCCGCGCCAGCGGCTTAGTTCAAACGGGCTTGGGGTCGAGCTTGGCAGTTTTGGCCTCGACCGGTTGGCGGGTGATTGCGTCACGTCCTCGATGCCTACTTCTTACCGCCTCGGAAGGTCCACACCTTGGGGCACTGGTCAGAGCGACGCGGGCTAACTTCAGGATAGCCCGTCAATCGACCACAAGAGTGGGCGAGGTCACTTCTCCAGGATCGCGACGACATGTGGCTCCTGCCCAGTGACCGTCGCCTGTACGCACCGACTTGCCACTTCCACGGGACATTCCGA
>JAAENN010000358.1 GCA_024224295.1 Shimia sp.
ACGTGTACTTCTGCACGGTGCGCGGGCTCGCGCGGAGGCCGGGTTTCAACGGCTCACCCCGAATGCGGTCGGCGCGCGACGGGTGGTTCGCCCGGGCCGTACGTTGGGTCAGGAGGATGGTGGCGATGGCGATACGTGGTTGCGGACGCTTGAGTTTGGACTTGCACCGCCAGATAATGCGGAACAGCTCGCGATGCCAGCGCAGTATCGTTGCTGGTTGGACGATCACCAGGGCTTGTTGCCAGGATGGCACTTTGCTGGCCAGTACCACCAGCCAGAACCGATCGCGAGGGTTCAGTTTGGGTCGTTTCACCTGGCGTGTGAGGACGATGAGTTGTTGACGCAGCAGGGCGTTCTCGGCTATCAACTCTGGCCTGGTGCGCGCCACGTCGCCTACCGCGCCCCCGATCAGTGAACCGGATGCCGGTTTGGTCCACTTTAGGATCTGTTGACGACAGTAGTCCCCAAGACTGTTCCAGACCCATGACAAGCACACGAACATGCCGCCACCCCTTCCCTGGCTAATTCCAAAAAGAGGATGAGGATAGCACATTCATCAACGCTATGCACGGGCGGATTCGTTCCAGGATTCAGTCGATTTGCTAGATCACGCCGAAACACGGAAACCCTCTTCTAATGCGGCGGATGAGCGAAGTAGCCAGCACGGGCGGATACGGGCGCGGATCTTCTGGGGTTCTTTGGGAAAGAGGCTCATGGGGCTGTTTTCCAGCTATCGTCTATGGCTTGCTCAAGCAT
>JAAENN010000359.1 GCA_024224295.1 Shimia sp.
CATTCCTGCTTTGCCATCCGGGCACCGTACAGAAGCTTCATGAGCACACTTGCTGCCAATTTGTTCATGGGCCTGTTAACTTTTCCATTTTCATTTTTCGCGGCCAGACCACCGCCACCGCTTGAGCCATCTTTTGAACGCACTCTCTTTTGTTTTCCGCCGACTCCTTCAGGCGTGCTGCTGTTTTCGCCACACGAAGGGTGAGAGTCCCCCCTCACGCCAGACGGAGGGGGCAACCCAGGGAGAGGATTGGCAAGGTCAAAAGAGGTCTTGCACCAGGGACATTTGACGGCCTCGCCGTCTGTGTGTGGTGCACAAGATGGTGATTTGCGATGGTCAGAGTGCAAATATGGTGTCATGGCCTTGCGAAGCTGTGGTCGTACCCCGTCACGCTCTTCACAGAGATCGAGGTACCTCGTTACGCAAGACTCCATGAACGGTTTCATGTTGTACGTGACGACATTGACGGAGTTTCCCGAAGCATTTGTTGTGGTCCACTTCTCATTCATGCATCCGAGGTATAATCCCGGCTTGTCAGGAATTTCAATTTCAAGGTCATCCTTGATCAGCGCCCACGCTTTTGCCAAATTTCCGGTGGGGCCTGAGTTCTTGAAGTCGTCCACGTATACCACCATGAAAACTTTCAATTCGTGATGAAAGTAGCAAGACGGCCAGCATTCCACTGCAGCAAATCCTTTCTCCTTCATCACTTTGTCACATTTCTGTTCCCAACAAGTACCAGCGTCAGGGTGTCCGTACAGCGCACGAATCAGTCGCACCACCGGACGAACAAAACGAGGTGATCCGTCATCGTTCCACCATTCATCCGGCCAAGCTTCCGGTGGCAGGGCGATCCACGTCTCAAGTCCTGTCAACTCCGCCTGGACGTATGCTTGACTGGCATCTCCCTGTTCGCACGAGTGCCCCTTGAACGCCCCGTACACATCCGCGAATTTCCCCGCTTGCTGGCTAGCCGGCGATGATCCCAGGTCACGGAACACCGCTGCTTCCCATGATTCGTCAACGACTTGGTTTCCCTGGAAGACAACGCGGTACTTGTATTTTCGATCAGGATGATCTTCAGGCAATTCAGGATGCTTCTCAACGCAAATTCCGAACGCTCTTCCTAAGTGAATTTTCTGTCCGGAATTCCTAGCATTCCTGGCTTTATCTGCCCATTCCATTACGACGGAGTCATCCCACACTTTTCGCTTCTTAAGCTTGCCCCACTCTACTTTGACGGATGCCATAGCCTTGGCACTTTTCAACATTTCAGATCGTGGGACTGGGCGCGCCACACACGCAAAATTCAATGACACATTTGATGTCTTTTCGCGGTGCTGCTCCAGATGGGTTCGTAGTTGCGACGCTTGGTCATCCGTGGCCAGAACACCACCAGGAGTACCCCCTGATTGTGCGTAGCCAGACCACTACCAGATGCGCCCCCCTGGTCGCGATTCTCCGCGGCCAGACCACCGCCGGCGATGAAGAGCGTGTCTCCCGACAAGGCACCTCCACTACCTTCCGTGGCATCTTCATACATTGCCGCGACCGCTTCCATAGATGCATGGCATCGGTTTATTTGTTCTGTCGCTTCTCCCCACCCGAAGTCATCTTCGGCGTCCACGCATGGCGATGCGAGCTTTGCATCCTCAGCAGCCTTCATGCGCAGCTTGTCCTTGTTGCTGAGCGAGTTCCAAACTTCCGGCAGAACCGAGGGTGGCCGATTTGTTTTACAGAGGCGACGTCCATCGCTGCCGAGAGGATATCGTCGGCCACGACTGTCAACCCCATATTTCTGCTCGCCGTCCGGGACATGGAGTGACCGAGTTTCGGCCATCCCGGGCGCCGGGGCGGTCTCTCCGCCCGCGCGCACACCCGCTGTTGGGCCAGACGAAGAAGACGAAGATCCACCTTCCTGATATCTTGGCCCGACTGCGACACTCGTGCCGTTGTCGGTACTTTCCGAGGCCAGACCACCTCCCATATCGTCACGCGTCCCGACACCAACGTCCTTGGTACGAAGACTATACTTCGCATCGAAACGTCGACGATCTTCAGCGTGTTGGTCATGAAATTGGTGCATGTCTGGTGCTTCCC
>JAAENN010000360.1 GCA_024224295.1 Shimia sp.
GCGGCCTCGGAATCCGCCAACAATGGTGCCTGTGGCGCAACCATGATCCCGCTTTTGGCCCTGGGCGTACCGGGCGATGTGATCACCGGTGTTATGCTGGGGGCGTTCATGATCCAGGGGCTTACCCCTGGTCCGCTTTTGTTTCAGACAAATATCCATGAGATTTATATGCTGTTCGTCGGCATGTTGTTCTCGTCTGTACTGCTGTTTGGTGCGGGCAAAATTACGATGCGAATGTTCTCGCGCGTGGCCCATATCCCTCAAACGTTGCTGACACCTACTGTGTTGTTGCTGTGCCTGTTTGGGATCTATTCAATTTCATCAAGCATGTTCGACGTCACTATTTTGTTGATCATGGGCTGCGTTGGCTTCGGGATGTTCCTGCTCAATATCCCCACGGCGCCCTTTCTGATCGCTTTCATCCTTGGGCCCATGGTCGAAGAAAACTTACGCCGCTCTTTGGCCATTTCGCGCGGGGACCTCGGCATCCTACTGTCTTCCCCAATCACTTGGCTATTTGCGGCGCTGATCCTCTTTGTCGTGTCCCTGACGATCCGCGGCGAATAACGTAAAGCCAAAGCACAAAAAGTAAGAACCTAATGAAACGACCTGAACTCTCCGCTATCCAGCGATTGGTAGACGAAGCCAAAGATCATCTTGCCACTTTGATTGCCTACGACACGGTGTCGAAGAACTCTAACCGGGAACTGATCGACCACATGGCATCGTATTTTGAGACCCTTGGGGGGGCGCTCACTATTATACCTGATAAGACGGGTCAGAAGGTGAATTTGGTCGCACGTTTTGGTCCTGAGGATCGCCCTGGAATTGTTTTGTCGGGCCATACCGATGTGGTGCCTGCTGACGAAGATGGATGGGTAACACCACCCTTTGAGATGGTAGAGCGTGACGGTCGTCTCTACGGGCGCGGCAGTTGTGATATGAAGGGGTTTGTCGCTTGTGTTTTGGCCCTTGCAAATTCACTAGCTGCAACGCAACTTACCGAACCGCTTTACCTTTGTTTTTCATACGATGAGGAAGTGGGATGTTTGGGAGCCCCAAGCATTGCCAGGCACCTTGCAGCCCTGCCTGTGCCACCACATCTGGCAATCATCGGTGAACCTTCGGAAATGAAGCTGATCACAGGTCAGAAAGGCAAGATCGCGATGCGGGTTGTTGTAAAGGGCACGTCTGGCCACTCCTCTTTTTCCCCATTGCATGTAAATGCAGTGGAGTATGCCGGTCGCCTTTTGGCTTTGATTGAGGCTCGCGCGGCGCAATACGCCTCGCAGGGACCTTTTGATCCGGAGTTCACGGTTTCGCACGCCACGCTGACCACCACCAAAATCTCCGGCGGTGTTGCCACCAACATCACGCCAGATCGCTGCGAGCTTACCTTTGAGCTCCGGTCAATTGGCGAGAATGACCCCGAAGGCGAGTTGACGGAGTTGTTGGCTCAGGCGGCAGAAATCGAAACCGAAATGCAAGAAAAGGCACCGGGTGTTGGTTTCGAATGGCATCGTTTGTTTGCTTACCCCGCGATGAATGACGCGCGAAATAGCGCCGGGTTTCGGTCGATATCCCACCTCGTACCAAATTACGGTGGCAAGGTTTCCTATGGATCCGAAGGCGGCGTTTTCGAAAAAACCGGCGGTATCCCTTCAATTATTGTGGGCCCTGGCTCAATTGAACAAGCCCATAAGCCCAACGAATTTGTCGCAGTCAGGCAAATTGAAATGTGCCTTCAGTTTCTCAGCAGCCTTGTTCATGAAAGTGTCCTGCAAGGCTAGAGAACGCTTGGGGAGCTTGAGGGCGATTGGTCTGCTGTTCTTGGGCATTCCCCTGCTTAAGCCTAAACACGCGGTCGCGGCTTGGGGTGCACTAAAGCTGCGGCACGAATTGTGTCGCCGCAAAGATTTCCACAAACAGATTGTCTGCTCTAGGGGTTTGCAATCTTTTGGGATCTTGTACAGTCACGGCCCACTAAACGTATAAATGGAACGGCTGCATGATAGATCCTGCCAATGAGATCGTTTTACACAACTATCCGCAATCTCCTGTGGCTGAAAAAGTGCGTGTGGCTTTTGGCATCAAGAAACTGGCTTGGCGGGATGTCGAGATACCTCGCCTGCCGCCTAAGACGATGCTCACGGCGCTCACTGGTGGATACCGTCGCACGCCAGTAATGCAAATTGGTGCGGATATATATTGCGACAGTCAATGTATCATTCGGGAGTTGGAAAGGCGTCATCCTACGCCGTCTTTTATGCCCACATCTGATGCAGGTTTGATGTGGTGTTTAAGTCGGTACACGGATGGCGAGCTTTTTTCGCTGGCTATAAAGCTTGTTCTGGGATCTGCGGGTGATGACCTGCCCAGCGACTTTGCAGAGGACCGTGGGCGTTTGTATCTTGGTGAAGATTGGGCGGAGGGTCTTAAGTCTGCCAATGCACAACTTCCCCATCTTGTTGCTCAATTGCGTGCTCCATTATCTTGGGTAAACACCCAATTGTCAGACGGCCGTTCATTTTTGTTGGGCGATATGCCTGCTGCAATTGATGCTCAGATGTATCACAATATCTGGTTCATTCGCGGACGATGGAGTGGCGGGCCAGCGATGCTATCGGAGTTTCCTGATCTGGTGCGCTGGGAAGAAAATATCCGGCTGATCGGGCACGGCACCTCAAACGGCATGCCAGCAGAGGAGGCTATCGAGCGGGCAAAATCGGTGGAGCCTGCCTCAGCCATCGGCGTGGCACCGAATGATCCGCAAGGTTTGACAGTTGGACAATTGGTATCCGTGACGCCTGATTTGGATGGAGGTGAACAACCCGTCGACGGAACCCTCCGCTATGCAGATGCCGATACCATCGCGATTGAACGCGTCGCTGATGATGTGGGCACCGTGTGCGTGCACTTCCCACGTTCCGGATACCGGGTCTCGTTCTCTTAGAAGCAAAATATAATAGCGATCTCAACGCGAACAAAGACTACACCCACTCGTTTCAAAGTGGTCACTCGTCTCAGCCATTGTGATAACTTACTGAGCGGGGGTGGCAATGTTTGCATTGTGATTAAGACTTGGCCATCTTGCACATCATGGATTTCTTGAACGTCAGTCACAGCATTTTTTTGGTCGCCATGTCATGGGTGGTCGCACTTGTAGCCGGATTTACCGGGCTTTCTTTGACCAGGGACCTCGCTGAAAAACCGATGTTTCAAAAAAAGGCGTCGATTGCGTTGGCTGCCATTGCCTTGGGCGGTGGAATTTGGGCGATGCATTTTGTGGCGATGCTGGGCCTGAAAATGCCAATCCTCTTTTATTATGACGCGGCTATTACGCTGGTTTCGGCGCTGTCGGCCATCTTGCTGGTTGGTGCGGCCTTGATCTTGTTGCACTTTGCAGAACGTACGCCACTTGTCATTGCCGGTGCTGGCGGTATCGTTGGCGTTGGAATTTTGGTGATGCACTACATCGGAATGGCAGGACTGGAGCTTTGTCGCGCCGTGTATACGCCATCCGGCGTTATTCTGTCCTCCACGGTTGCGATTGGCCTGTGTGTTCTTGCTTTTGGGATTGCGTATGGGCGGCGGACAAATCGGAATATCGTTTTGGGGACAGCCTGTTTTGCCATAGCGGTCTTTGCAGTTCATTTCTTAGCAATGGCGGGAACCAAATTCGTTGCAGAGCCGAACACCTCTGACTTTGGTCCATCGATGAGTAATGAAACTCTCGCGCTGGGCGTGATCTTCTTCAGTTTCGTGATATTTGGTGCGTGTCTGTGGGTGAGTGTGACGTACCTTGTTTCTCACAGCGATGAGAAATCTACACCTGAAAAGGAACAAGCTACTGTAGACGTTAAAACTGTCGCTGAATTGCAGATTCCCTGTGAGCAGGATGGCAACAAGGTGTTCATTCGACTGGAAGATGTCTCTTTTGTAAGAGCAGATGGGCATTACACTCAGGTTTACACAGAGAATGAACGGATTTTCTGTGCATGGCCGATCACAGAAGCCTCAAAACGCTTGCTGCCGGTTGGTTTTTTGCAGACCCACCGCAGCTATCTCGTGAACCCAAAGCGGGTTTCCCGGTTTGAGCGGACAAAAGACAAAGGGCGCTGTTTCTTTGAGGCACCGGAATTGCCCCCAGCGCCCGTGAGTCGGTCAAAACTGAAAGTGATTCAAGATGCGCTGGCATCGCAGGTCAGTGCATCTCGTGCGTAGAGAGGCGCATTTCGTGCAATAGACCTGTATTTCATTGATAAAATGGTGCGCCGACGGTGACGCCTGTGCTGTCTTCCTCCTCAGCAAGAACATTCGCTTTAAGGGAGGAAAAAGCAGATGATTCCAGCGGAATTTGATTATTATCGCCCCAAAGACATGGCCGGCGTATTGTCGCTTTTGGAAGAACACGGTGATGACGCGCGTGTGATGGCGGGCGGGCACAGCTTAATTCCTATGATGAAGCTGCGCATGGCTGATGTGCCTCATTTGATCGATTTGCAAGACGTTGGCGGGTTGTCCGATATAGAGGTCGGCCCAGATGCCATTAAGATCGGCGCACTGGTCACTCAGGCGGACATTATCGATCACGCGGGGCTGACCAACGTAGCACCAATCCTACGCGAAGCCGCTCTTCAGATTGCGGATCCGCAAGTGCGCTACATGGGCACGGTTGGGGGCAACGTTGCAAACGGCGATCCCGGAAATGACATGCCGGGCCTGATGCAGTGTCTGGACGCCGCCTTTACGGTTGTCGGAGCAGACGGCGAGCGCACCATTCCTGCCAGAGAATTCTACGAAGCGGCCTATATGACGGCACGCGAAGATGACGAAGTGCTGACCGGCGTGACTATTCCGCTCCCCAAGGGCGGCTACGCGTACGAAAAACAAAAGCGCAAGATTGGCGATTATGCCACCGCTGCTGCTGCGGTGCAGATTACCAAGGACGGTGGATCTTGTGTTTCGGCGTCCATCGCGATGACAAATTTGAGCGACACTCCGATCTATTCTGAGGCCGCAGGGGCTGCACTCGTAGGCACATCCCTAGACGACGCGGCCTTGAGCGCCGCTGTTGCAGCGATGCTTGGCGACATTGACCCAACCGAGGACAACCGTGGCCCTGTAGCATTTAAAAACCATGTGGCTGGCGTGATCCTACGCCGGGCGATCGAACGCGCCTGGTCGCGGGCTTGAGGGAGATCATCATGTCAAAGAAAATGCATATCAAGCTGAAGGTTAACGGCAAAGACGAAGAGTTCCTCGCGGAGCCACGTGAGTTGCTGATTTATACTCTTCGGGAGCGGCTCAACATCACGGGGCCGCATATTGGCTGTGAAACGTCACATTGCGGCGCTTGCACCGTCACGATCAACGGCAAATCGGTCAAATCCTGTACGATGTTTGCCGCACAGGCCGACGGCGCAGAGATCACAACCATTGAAGGGATTGGAGGGCCAGACGACCTGCACCCCTTGCAGGAGGCCTTCAAAGAACACCACGGTCTGCAATGTGGCTATTGCACTCCTGGGATGATCACCCGCGCGACCAAGTTGCTCGAAGAAAACCCAAACCCTTCTGAGGAAGAAATTCGCTTTGGCATGGCAGGTAATATTTGCCGCTGCACCGGATACCAAAACATTGTGAAATCCATTCAAGCAGCCGCCGCTGAAATGAATGCAGCCAAGGAGGCCGCAGAATGAAGGACGACATCACTCGCGAAGAACGCGTCGATAACCTCAAAGGTATGGGCTGCTCACGCAAACGGGTTGAAGACGCCCGTTTCACGCAGGGCAAGGGCAATTATGTTGATGACGTGAAGCTTGACGGCATGCTGTTTGGCGACTTCGTGCGCTCTCCTTATGCGCATGCGCGGATCACGAACATCGATACCGCTGCAGCTCTGGAAGTGCCGGGTGTGCTCGCAGTGCTCACTGCCGCGGATCTTGAACCACTTGGGTTGCACTGGATGCCGACCCTTGCCGGTGACAAGCAGATGGTGCTGGCTGACGGTAAAGTTCTCTTTCAGGGACAGGAGGTAGCCTTTGTCGTAGCTGAGGACCGATATGCAGCGGCAGATGGGATCGAATTGGTCGAAGTTGAATACGAAGAGCTGCCTGTTGTTGTGAACCCGTTTGAGGCGCTGAAATCTGACGTGGTCCTGCGCGAAGATTTGGTGGCGGAAGATGGCTCCATCCCTGACGGAGCCCATGGACCGCGCAAACACCACAATCACATTTTCACATGGGACGCGGGCGACAAAGAGCCCACCGAAGAAGTCATTGCAAACGCCGACGTCGTTGCAGAAGAAACGATGTATTACCACAGGACGCATCCTTGCCCCTTGGAAACCTGTGGCTGTGTAGCGTCCATGGACAAGGTCAATGGCAAGCTTACGCTTTGGGGAACGTTCCAAGCGCCGCACGCGATCCGGACCATTGTCTCATTGATCTCTGGTCTTGAAGAGCACAACATCCGCGTTATTTCGCCCGATATCGGTGGAGGATTTGGTAACAAAGTTGGTGCCTATCCGGGCTATGTTTGCTCGGTTGTGGCGTCGATTGTGACTGGCAAGCCGGTGAAGTGGATCGAAGACCGGATGGACAATTTGATGACCACGGCCTTTGCGCGTGATTATCACATGACCGGTAAGATTTCGGCCACCAAGGAAGGCAAGATCACCGGGCTGCATTGTCACGTGACAGCGGATCACGGCGGATTTGATGCCTGTGCCGACCCGACCAAATTTCCAGCTGGATTTATGAACATCTGCACCGGATCTTACGACATCCCGACAGCCTATCTGGAAGTGGATGGCGTTTATACGAACAAAGCGCCGGGCGGGGTGTCTTATCGATGCTCGTTCCGGGTGACCGAGGCGGTGTATTTCATTGAGCGCATGATCGAAGTATTGGCGATCAAGTTAAACATGGACGCCGCAGAGCTGCGCCGGATCAACTTCATCAAGAAAGAGCAGTTCCCTTACACGGCGGCTCTGGGCTGGGAGTACGACAGCGGAGATTATCATACGGCTTGGGACAAAGCGTTGAAAACCGTCGACTATGACGGGCTGCGCGCAGAACAGGCCCAACGTGTCGAGGATTTCAAAGCAGGCAAAACCCGCAAGCTGATGGGGATTGGGCTGTCTTTCTTTACCGAGATTGTAGGCGCTGGCCCTGTGAAGAATTGCGATATTCTTGGGCTGGGAATGTTTGACAGCTGTGAAATTCGCATTCACCCGACAGGATCGGCTATTGCGCGTCTGGGAACGATTTCTCAGGGTCAGGGCCACGCGACCACCTTCGCCCAGATTTTGGCCTCTGAAATCGGGCTGCCTGCGGACAGCATCACGATCGAGGAAGGGGACACCGACACCGCTCCTTACGGCCTTGGCACTTACGGGTCGCGCTCCACGCCGGTCGCGGGCGCTGCGACGGCGATGGCCGGGCGTAAAATCCGGGCAAAAGCGCAAATGATCGCGGCCTACCTGCTAGAAGTACACGACAATGACGTGGAATTCGACGTGGACCGGTTTGTTGTCAAAGGCGCGCCGGAAAAATTCAAAACCATGAAGGAAATTGCCTTTGCTGCCTACAATCAGGCCATTCCGGGCATTGAACCGGGGCTCGAGGCGGTCAGCTACTACGATCCACCCAACATGACCTATCCGTTTGGGGCCTATGTCTGTGTGATGGACATCGATGTGGACACTGGGGTGCCGGAAATCCGCCGTTTCTATGCATTGGATGATTGTGGCACTCGTATCAATCCGATGATCATCGAAGGGCAGGTGCATGGCGGTCTTACTGAGGCGCTCGCCGTCGCTCTGGGGCAAGAGATTGCCTATGACGATATGGGCAACTGTAAGACGGGAACTTTGATGGACTTCTTCTTGCCAACGGCTTGGGAAGTTCCAAACTACGAGACCGACTTCACAGTCACTCCAAGCCCGCATCACCCGATTGGGGCGAAAGGCGTCGGTGAAAGTCCGCATGTGGGTGGCGTGCCGTGTTTCTCTAACGCTGTGCAGGATGCCTTTAGGCCTTTTGGGAATACGCACACCAATATGCCGCATGACCACTGGCGGATTTGGAAGACTGCCAATGAACTTGGCCTTCACGGCTGAAGAGCAATGGACGGGCGGGGGCATACCCCGCCCGACGGAGCACATCATGACTTGGACTGATTTGAAAACCGCGCTCGCGGGTGAGGGCTATGTTGCATCTGATGACCTGTCAGTTGCCTTACAGCTTGCCTTGTCTCTTGGGCGTCCACTGCTGTTGGAAGGCGCTGCCGGGGTTGGCAAGACTGAGATTGCGCGCGCCCTCGCGCAGGTGCAGGACACTCGCCTGATCCGGCTACAATGCTATGAAGGATTGGATGCCGCGCAGGCGCTATATGAGTGGAATTACCAACGCCAACTTCTAACCATCCGCGCAGCAGCCGAAGACGGAGAGACAGGCAAGGCCGTGGAGGATCGTATTTTTTCCCGTGATTTCCTGCTTGAGCGCCCTTTGCTCGCGGCAATCACTCAGGACGTCGCGCCTGTGTTACTGATTGATGAAATTGATCGGGCTGATGAGGAATTCGAAGCCTATTTGCTCGAAATCCTGTCTGATTTCCAAGTCTCAATTCCTGAACTTGGCACGATCACTGCGGTGACGCGGCCCATTGTGATCCTGACGTCGAACGGCACCCGTGATCTCTCCGACGCATTACGCCGCCGGTGCCTGTATACCTATGTTGAATACCCGGACCGGGCCACAGAACTCAAGATCCTCAAGGCGCGGTGCCCGGATGTCGAGGCGCACTTGGCGGACCAAATTGTAGGATTTGTGCAAAAGCTGCGCAAAGAGGATCTGGAAAAGACGCCGGGAGTCGCCGAAATGCTGGACTTTGCCGCGGCGCTTATGGGGTTGGGGATTGCGGATCTAACAGCGGACCCTGCAGTTCTTCAGGCCACGTTGACCACTCTTTTAAAGACCCAAAGCGATCAAGCTCAGGTCACTTCTGAAGTTGCCAGCCGCATTGCAGGAAAAGCGGCATGAGCCGGGCGACGAAATTTGCCGGGCGTGATCCGGGTCCCTCTGCGCGGGTCGCGGGGTTCATGGCGCATTTGCGCGAAAATGGGCTGCGGTTGGGTGTCGCGGAGGCGGAAGTTGCTATGGCGGCTTTGGCGGAAGTCGAGGCAATTCATCCCGAAGAGAGCCGTCGCGCATTGCGCGCGGTTTGCACGGGTTGCAAGGAGGAAGCAGAGCGATTTGAAGATTTGTTTGACAGCTATTGGATGGATATGGGCCGTGTGAAACAGAAGGTTGTCCCCAACCACACATCTGCGACAAACGACAATGTTCATTCGTCTCGAGATGCCAAGGGTGAAGACGCAAACGCTTCAGGCAGTGCAACGGCTCCAGATGACGGGGACGGTGAAGCTGACAGTGATGCAACAGGGAAACTCATCGCCACAAAGCAACAAAATCTTGTCCAGAGAGATCTTCGAGAATTGGTGCGCCCGGAAGAGATCGCTTTGGCTGAGGATGTTGCGCGTCGGATTGGCGCCGCGCTGCGCGACAAGCGATCGCGCCGTAGGATAGCTGCAAAAAAAGGCGACAGTGTTCATTTCCGCAAGACCATTCGCCAGAGTCTATCCACAGGCGGCGAACCTCTGCGGCTTTTGCGCAAGCAACGCCCTGATCGTACACGCAAAATCGTGGCAATTTGTGACGTCTCAGGCTCAATGTCTGTCTACAGTCGTGTTTTTTTGGCGTTCCTTGCAGGGTTGATGCGGGCCGACACGGCAGCAGATGCCTATCTCTTTCATACGAGACTTGTGCGCATCACCGAAGCTTTGCGCGACAAAGATGGGATGCGCGCCATTGGGCGCCTGTCGCTGATGGCGGATGGGTTTGGCGGAGGCTCAAAAATCGGACCGTCTTTGATGCGATTTTCTGAAACCTACGCCAAGCGGTTCGTGGACGGGCGCAGTGTTGTGCTGATCCTGTCCGACGGTTTTGATACCGAACCCCCGGAGATGATCGCCGAAGCGCTTCAGAAATTGAAAAAGCGGGGCTGCAAAGTGGTCTGGCTCAACCCGTTAAAAGGCTGGGCGGACTACACCCCCGTCGCCGACGGCATGGCAGCGGCGTTGCCATATTTGGATGCTTTCAAAGCCGCCAATACTCTTGCGGATTTAGTGGCCCTTGAGAAGGAGCTTGCGACGCTATGACGCCCGCGGAAATTCTCTCAACAGATCTCGCCAAAGCCGCGCAAGAGCTGCGCGCGCTAGACCAACCCTTTGCCTTTGCCACGATTGTGCGAACGGCCGGAGCAACAGCTGCAAAGCCAGGTGCCAAGGCACTTTTGAGTGCGGACGGCACCATCATTCAAGGCTGGTTGGGCGGCGGCTGTACGCGGGGGGCAGTCAAACGTGCTGCGCTCCAAGCGCTCCAAGACGGCACCCCGCAGCTGGTGTCTGTCGCGCCTGAAGATCTTCTTGCGGAAAAAGGCGTGGCAGCGGGAGATGAGATCGATGGGACGCGGTTTGCCCGCAATGGCTGCCCGTCACGGGGGACAGTCGACATCTTTATCGAACCTTGTTTGCCAACGCCGCAGTTGGTCGTGCTAGGGGCATCCCCAGTGGCAAAGGCGTTGAGCGCCCTCGCGCCGGAGTTTCACTGGTCCGTGTCAACTGCGCTCGCCGAAGACAAACCTCATCAACAGCGGTTCGTTGTCATCGCCACCCAAGGCCAAGGGGACTTGGATGCGTTGAAATCAACCTTCGCAGCCCGACCAACCTATGCCGCTTTTGTCGGAAGCCGAAAAAAGTATGCAGCTTTGGCTGAAAAGCTTTGTGACGCGGGAATTTCCGAAGCAGAGGTCAAAAAAGTGCATGCACCAGCGGGTCTCGATCTGGGGGCTGTTACGCCGGAAGAAATCGCGCTCTCCATACTGGCGCAATTGGTCCAAGAACGCCGGCTCGCTGTGAAGCAAAAGTCGGAGGAGGCAGTATGAAAAGGCTCAAAAAAATCGTCGCCCACTTGCGGAGCAAGTGCGTGCTTACCCCTGAACAGGCCGATCATCTGGCCTCCGTCAAATTCCCTTGTTGCTAAGAAGGATCAAACATGGAACTCGCAGACGAAATCATTATCAACGCACCAAAAGACCGTGTTTATGCCGCGCTCAACGACCCGGAGATTTTGCAACAGTGCATCCCCGGATGCGAAGAGTTAATCAAAACGTCGGACACCGAATTGCAAGCCAAAGTTGTCCTAAAGGTGGGGCCGGTGAAGGCAAAATTTAGTGGTGACGTTCAGCTTGACGTCACCGGAGCGCCGGATGCATTTTCTCTGACCGGTCAAGGAAACGGCGGTGCCGCAGGTCATGCCAAAGGGGGGGCAGACGTCACACTGACGGCGGACGGTCCGAACACGACAATTTTGCGCTACGAAGCAAAGGCTGCGATCGGCGGAAAGCTTGCACAACTGGGCAGCCGTCTCATTCAAAGCACAGCCAAGAAACTCGCGGGCAAATTCTTTAAGTCCTTTGCAGAGGTCGTTGATGAGGAAGTAACCGCATAGCATTTCTCTCTGGATCCAAGCTTGCTGTGACATGAATATGAGACAACAAGCACGGTCGATTTAAGCACTCTCTATTGCTCTTTGATGACGGGCGCGCTGGACTTCAAAACGCTGGCGTGGCTGGTGTTAATGAGGTCATCCGGGTTTTGATTCACGCCTTTGGTGGGCGGCTTGGCGTGGCAATTGAACTTTCGATCAAAGCGATTTGAGAGTGCCTCGAAGAGGGGGCAGATCAAAGGGAATTGGCGCATTTCGCGAAAGCGTTCGGACAGAGGCCCGATTGTGGTGAGGAGACGAAGCTATTTGTTTCCGAATGCTGGCGGAGCATCAGTACGATGTGTGTAGTGCAGCGCTTTAATGAAAAACCACAAAGGGCAAAGCCCAAGCGTGCTCCGCTTCAACGACGCATAATGAGGTCTGGGGATTTATCAGACTCGAGGTCGCCATTGGGTAAGGTAATTGGGGGAAGGGTCAGTGACGTCGGTTCAGGGTCATATGACGTAAGGCGTTGAGGTAATCGGGCAGTTTCTTGCGCCAGACTTTTTTCCATTTTGGCAAGCCGCCGTGCTGGCTGCGGGGACTAACCGCGTCAATCGAGCTGTCTCCTGGGCGCGGCGGGACTGCAGGTGGATCGACAAACATACCGCCTCCTGACCGGGCGAGCCAGGCACGCATGCGATCATCGACCGCGCCCTCTATCCCGTTTTGCTCGACATGACGCACAAATCCGGCGGCGCCGGGTTTGGTCCACAAACAAGCTGTGGCCAGGATTGGAAAGTACCAAGACCGCATCAACGTCCCATCTCCTAGATCGGCCAGCTTGCGTGTCTTCTTGGGGGTGGTGTTGCAGAGGCTGATGCAGTCCATTCGATGTTTGGGATGGCTGTGGGACCATGCGATAAGATCGCTCAGAAACTGCGCCAGATTGGCGGGAATGTCGGCATCGTCCTCAAGGATCAGCAAGAAGGGTTCAGAGGCCATGCTGAACTCTTTGAGGGCTTGAAAGTGACTGAGAAAACAGCCGATTTCTCCGGTCGTCATGGTTTTGCCAAACAAGTACTTTTGCCGCTCTGGCCTGTTCAGCGGGTGTGCTTGTAGATCTGACTTTCGCCCGTCAACTGCGTCCAGCCGTGTCCAAGAGAGGTTGGCTGCCGAAAGTAAGTTGGCAGTTGTTTGCAAACGATCCGTTTCTGAGGCGAGATTGATGACACGTATGGACAGATCAGATTGCACAAGAGCGTTGGCAGGTGGGTTGGGGGTGTCTGACATGTCACATCCGTGGGTTAGCTGTTGCGGTGCCTAACAAAAAAGCCCCGGTGTTTCCACCGGGGCTTTTCGTTTGGTCAGAACAAAGGACTTAGTCCTCTTTCGTCTCTTTTTTCTCAGGCACAACCTCTTCACCGGTTTCCTGATCCACAACTTTCATGGACAGGCGCACCTTGCCGCGGTCGTCAAAGCCAAGCAGTTTGACTTTCACTTCCTGACCTTCTTTCAGAACGTCGGATGGGTGGTTCAGGCGGCGGTTCTCAATTTGAGACACGTGCACCAGACCATCGCGTTTGCCGAAGAAGTTCACGAAAGCGCCGAAGTCGACGATTTTCACAACTTTACCAGTGTAAACCGCGCCTTCTTCTGGCTCTGCCACAATCGCGTGGATCATGTCATAGGCCTTCTTGATGGCTTCGCCGTTTGGCGATGCGATCTTGATCACACCTTCGTCGTTGATGTCGACTTTTGCGCCGGACACTTCAACGATTTCACGGATGACTTTACCGCCGGAGCCGATCACTTCACGGATCTTGTCGGTTGGGATGTTCATGGTCTCGATGCGTGGAGCGTGTACAGAGAATTCTGCGGCGCCAGTGATCGATTTGTTCATCTCACCCAGGATGTGCATGCGGCCGTCTTTGGCTTGAGCCAAAGCTTTTTCCATGATTTCCGGTGTGATGCCCGCAACCTTGATGTCCATCTGCAGCGAGGTGATGCCGTTTTCGGTACCTGCCACTTTGAAGTCCATGTCGCCGAGGTGATCCTCATCGCCAAGGATGTCGGTGAGAACCGCGTAGTCACCGTCTTCTTCGAGCACGAGACCCATGGCTACACCAGCAACCGCTGCTTTGA
>JAAENN010000361.1 GCA_024224295.1 Shimia sp.
ATACACCTCCTCAAGGGCCGCCCAAAAACCCATGGCACCATCACCAATCGCCAGTTCCGGTCCATTCATGCCGCGTGATTTCAGCTTCAACAAAACCTCCCGCCAGCTTTGTGTGGATTCCCGCACGCCGTCTTCAATCGCCAGGAATTGCTTTTGACCCCGCTCATTCACGCCGATTATCACCAGAGCGCACAACTTTTCTGTTTCCCCTCGAAGTCCGCTGTAAACACCATCTGCCCATACATAGACCCAACGGTCCTTATCCAGGCGCTCATCACACCAACTGTGGTATTGCTGCGCCCATGCCTGTTTCAGGCGTGATAGCGTGCTGGCCGACAAACCCTCCGCCTGCGGACCAACCAGTACTTTCAAGGCCTCAGCCATCTCGCCGCTGGATACGCCCTTGAGATAAAGCCATGGCAGTGCCGCCTCCAGCGACCTGGTCTTGCGCACATAGGGCGGCACCAGTGCCGATGAGAATGTTACCGGCTTGCCGGTTCTTGAGCGCACCTTCGGTATCTTCACCGTCACCGGCCCAATGCCCGTTTGCAATTCCCGCTCCGGCAAATACCCATTGCGAACGACGCCGGCCTTGCCATCTTCGGTGCGCTGCGTCGAATGCTGGCTCAACAACTCCTGAACTTCGACCTCCACTGCCTGCAGGATCAATTGCCGGGCACCCGATTGCAGCAAATCAGTCAACGGATCGGAAATTTCCTCTCGACCGGCAAACTCGACAACGTTATTCTTTTCCATGGTGGCGTATCTCCTATGGTTGGTTTGATGTTTCGCAACAACAATTCAACCAGATACGCCGCTTCTCCTCAAATGCCCAAACACCAGATTCGGTTATAGCTCTCCCCCGGCCCAATCAGCCCGGAAACATACAAGGGGCACATCTTCCTCCGTGCCTTGTGGCCCAATAG
>JAAENN010000362.1 GCA_024224295.1 Shimia sp.
CCTGCCAAAAACCCGCTCCGGCAAAATCATGCGCCGCATCCTGCGCAAAATCGCAGAAAACGACTATGGCGCACTTGGCGACACGAGCACGCTGGCAGATCCAGGGGTGGTCGATGACCTCATCGAAAACCGCATGAACCGGGGGTGAATGGATATGCAAGGCGATACCGCAACTCTCACACGCACTGTCAATGTCATCTTGCTTGGCCCTCCCGGGGCCGGCAAAGGCACTCAAGCTGAACTGCTGGTAAAAAACCACGGCTTGGTGCAGCTCTCCACGGGAGACATGCTGCGCGAAGCTAAGGCCAGCGGATCTGAGCTTGGGCAACGCGTTGCCGAAGTCATGGAACGTGGCGATTTGGTCACCGATGACATCGTCATTGGCCTGATCAAGGAAAAACTGTCCAGCACAGATGCCAAAGGTTTCATCTTTGACGGCTTCCCCCGCACCCTGCCGCAGGCAGATGCCTTGGGGCAGCTGCTGGAAGAGTTTGACATTAAGCTGGACGCCGCCATCGAACTCAGGGTCGATGACAAGATTTTGGTACAGCGCATTTTGCACCGTGCCGAACAAGCCAAGGCTGCCGGAAAGCCCGTGCGCGCCGATGACAATGAAGAAACATTGGTGCAGCGACTGCAGGCTTATCACGCACAAACAGCACCGCTGATTGCCTACTGCGAAGGCAAAGGCGTGCTGAAGTCCGTGGATGCGATGGGCGCGATTGACGCCATTGCCAAAGAACTGAGCGCGATCGTTTCCTGATCGATCGCATGAGGGAAAGCATCTGTGCGCCTTTTGGGGTGTATGGGTGTGGAGGAATGAACCGAGAGGGAGGAGACATATATGTCCGACAACTCATCCAACGACGCCTATTGGAAAGCCAATGTGCGTATCATTTTGATCAGCCTCGTCATCTGGGCGCTGGTCTCTTTTGGGTTTGGCATCTTGCTGCGCCCAATGCTTGCGGGGATCTCCGTGGGCGGGTCTGACCTGGGCTTCTGGTTTGCCCAGCAAGGATCGATCCTGGTCTTCCTGGCGCTGATCTTCAACTACGCCTGGCAGATGAACAAACTCGACATCGCCCACGGCGTTGACGAAGAATAAAAAGGATCTGAGGGACAATGAGCCAATTCGCAATCAACCTGCTGTTTGTGGGCGCGTCATTCGCGCTATACATCGGCATCGCGATCTGGGCCCGCGCTGGGTCCACGTCTGAATTCTACGCTGCGGGTCGCGGCGTTCACCCGGTCACCAATGGTATGGCGACAGCGGCGGACTGGATGTCCGCGGCCTCGTTTATCTCCATGGCTGGCCTCATCGCTTTCACCGGTTATGACAACTCTTCCTTCCTGATGGGTTGGACCGGCGGCTACGTGCTGCTGGCACTGCTGCTTGCGCCATATCTGCGTAAGTTTGGCAAGTTCACCGTGTCGGAGTTCATCGGCGATCGTTTCTACAGTCCAACCGCCCGTATTGTGGCCGTGGTCTGCCTGATCGTTGCCTCCACCACCTACGTGATCGGTCAGATGACCGGTGTGGGCGTGGCCTTTGGCCGCTTCCTGGAAGTGTCCAACACCGCAGGTCTGCTGATTGGCGCCTGTGTTGTGTTTGCTTATGCTGTTTTTGGCGGCATGAAAGGTGTGACCTATACTCAGGTGGCGCAGTACTGTGTTCTGATCACCGCCTACACCATTCCAGCGGTTTTCATCTCGCTGCAGTTGACCGGCACGCCTATTCCGGCGCTGGGTCTGTTTGGGGATCACGTAGCTTCCGGTGAGCCGCTGCTTGCCAAGTTGGACGCGGTTGTGACCGAGCTGGGCTTCAAGGAATACACAGCCCACCACGCCGATACGTTGAACATGGTGCTCTTCACCCTGTCTCTGATGATCGGTACCGCAGGTCTGCCACACGTCATCATGCGCTTCTTTACCGTGCCTAAAGTATCGGACGCCCGTTGGTCCGCAGGCTGGACTCTGGTGTTTATTGCGCTGCTCTATCTGACGGCGCCTGCCGTTGGTGCGATGGCCCGCCTGAACATCTCCGAGCTGATGTGGCCAAATGGCGGGATCTCTGGTGAAGCGGTGACCACTGAGCAGATCGCAAACGATCCTGAGTATGACTGGATGGCCACTTGGCAGAAAACCGGTCTGCTGGATTGGGAAGACAAAAACGGCGACGGCAAGATCCAGTTCTACAACGACAAGAACGAAGATCTTCAGGCAATGGCCGCGGAAAAAGGTTGGGAAGGCAACGAGCTGACCAAGTTTAACCGTGACATCCTGGTGTTGGCGAACCCTGAAATCGCAAACCTGCCCTCTTGGGTGATTGGTCTTGTGGCTGCGGGTGGACTGGCAGCGGCGTTGTCGACGGCTGCGGGTCTGTTGTTGGCGATCTCCTCCGCCGTGTCTCACGACCTGATAAAAGGTGCGATTAACCCGAGCATCTCTGAGAAGAACGAGCTTCTGTCTGCACGTATTGCGATGGGTGTGGCAATTGCTGTGGCAACGTGGTTGGGTCTGAACCCTCCCGGCTTTGCGGCGCAAACCGTGGCCTTGGCCTTTGGTCTGGCGGCCGCGTCCATTTTCCCAGCGTTGATGATGGGGATTTTCTCCACCAAGATCAACAACACCGGTGCGGTTGCTGGTATGTTGGCTGGTTTGACCGTGACTCTGGTTTACATCTTCCTGCATAAAGGCTGGCTGTTTATTCCGGGCACCAACTCCTTCACCGATGCTGACCCGCTTCTGGGTACGATCAAATCGACCAGCTTCGGTGCCATTGGTGCGGCGGTGAACTTTGCTGTCGCCTACATTGTGGCAGGCATGACTAAAGAGACGCCAGCTGAGATCAAGGCGCTGGTAGAAAGCGTTCGTGTTCCCCGCGGCGCAGGTGCAGCTCAGGACCACTGAGCCCTTGCGTCCCCTGGCGGCGGTTTGTCCCCCAATCCGCCGCCATTTTAATCTCGTTGCCTCCGATCCTGTCGGGGGCAACTTTTCTCTTCAGATGCAATGGATTGCTCTTGAGGAATGCGCTGCGGCAGCGCGTCCGCTTGCCGTTTACGCCCCCCACATGACAAGGTGCCCCCATGTCACTCACTCATGATCAAATAACTCGTTTTTTGCGTTCGGTTCACCCCTATGACAGCCTGTCTGATGCTGCGTTGGAAGAGTTGAGTGCCTCTTTTGAAGTCCAAATTCTAGAAACGGATGCGCAGATTTATCGCCTCGGGCAAAAGCTTGATGGTCTGTATCTGATTTATAGCGGCACTGTTGAGGTAACCGACGAAAACGGCGCCGTGGTGTCCCATTTGGGATTGCGCAATTCCTTTGGGGAGCGGGGGCTGCTGCGAGATGGCGTGGCGGTGACCAGCGCCCGTTGTGAAAGTGAAACCACTTTGTTGATGTTGCCTCTGAGCACGTTCAAGAACGTGCGTGCCTCAGAAAGCGCAGTGCAGCGGTTCTTCGATCGAGCAGGGCCTGTTACTCGCAAGACTCCCAACAGCGATCTAGCTTCGACCGAAGTTGCCACCATCATGGCACGGGTGCCGATCACGCTGGCGCCGGGAGATACCGTAAGAGCTGCAGCACAGAAGATGCACGCCTCCGGTATTTCGTCTCTGTGCATAACGAAAGGCGACGCGCTTCTAGGTATCATTACAACCGGCGACTTGGTTGGCAAAGTGCTGGCCGAGGATCGCGCTCCGGAAACGGCGCTGGCTGAGATCATGACCTGCAAGCCACGGACTTTGCCGTCCACGGCTATTGGTTCGGATGTGCTGCATATGATGATGGAGCATGGCATTGGTCACATTCCGATTGTCGATAAAGACAAGCTCGTGGGCATTGTCACACAAACTGACCTGACCCGCTTTCAGGCCGTCACCAGTGCTGAGATGGTGCGCGAGATTGCCAAGGCTGAATCAGCGGAAGAGATGGCCAAAGTTACGGCGCGTATTCCACAGTTGTTGGCGCAGCTCGTCGGGGCCGGGCATCGGCATGATATTGTCACCCGTCTGATCACCGATGTGGCAGATACGGCCACGCGTCGGCTTTTGGCTTTGGCCGAAGACAGGCTTGGCGTGCCACCTGTGCCCTATGTTTGGCTGGCCTGCGGCTCTCAGGGACGGCAGGAACAGACCGGCGTGAGTGATCAGGACAACTGTCTGATCCTCGATGATGCCGTCACGGAGGAGATGCGCCTTGGCTATTTTGCCGAGCTGGCGCAGTTTGTTTGCGACGGGCTCAATACCTGCGGCTACGTATATTGTCCCGGCGATATGATGGCCACGGCGGATCGCTGGCGGCAACCGCTGCGAGTTTGGCGGGAGTACTTTGTGGGCTGGATCACAAAACCCAACCCAGAAGCCCAGATGCTGGCGAGTGTTATGTTTGATTTGCGGCCCATTGGGGGTAAGCTGGAATGCTTTGCTCGGCTGCAGAATGAGACCTTGGCGGCGGCGTCCCATAACTCGATTTTTGTCGCGCATATGGCGGGGAATGCGCTGAAGCACCATCCGCCACTTGGCGTGCTGCGAGGGTTGGCGACCATTCGCTCTGGTGAGCACAGGAACCAAATAGATATGAAGCATAACGGAGTTGTTCCGGTGGTCGATTTGGGGCGATTGTGTGCTTTGCAAGCACGCTTGACGCCTGCCAATACCCGAGCGCGTTTGCGGGCGGCAAGTGACGGTTCCGCAGGGATATCAAGCTCTGGTGCCGCGGACCTGCTCAATGCCTATGACTTGATTGCAGAGATGCGGCTGGACCATCAGCTGCGCCAAATCCATGCTGGGCACGCGCCGGATAATTTTTTGTCACCGGCGAATTTGTCGGACTTTGAACGCAGCCATCTGCGTGACGCCTTTGTGGTTGTCAAATCGCTTCAATCTGCGATTGGCCATGGACGCAGCGCACTGAGCTAACGAAAGAAGAGGGGGAGAGCGAGATGTTTCTGGAACTGATCGCGGTAATTTTCGCGGGGATGGCCGGTGGTGGCTTGATGGCGATCATAATCAAGTTTTCTGGCGCTCGATTGCCCAAATGGCTGACGCCGGTGGCTGCTGGGGGCGCGATGATCGCCGCAACGGTGAGCTCAGAGTACAGCTGGTACAGTCGCACGACCGCAAGTCTGCCGGAGGGTTTTGGTGTCGTGGAAACCGTAGAAACCAACGCGTTTTACCGCCCCTGGACCTATTTGGTGCCTTTGACCGAACGGTTTGTGGCGCTGGACACGGCTTCGGTGCAGACCAACCCGGCGCAGCCTGATCTGCGTTTGGCACAGGTGTATTTTTATGGCCGCTGGTCGCCGTTGAACCGTTTGAACGTGGCGGCAGATTGCGAGACCGTGCGCCGTGCCGCGCTGACCGACGGGATTAGCTTCGACGATGCTGGCTCCATTGATGGCGCGCAGTGGGTGTCTGCGCCGGAAGATGATGCGCTCTTGGCTGCGATATGTGAGGCGCCGTGATGGGGCAGCGCGCGATTTTGGCGGGGTTGTCATTGCGGTTGCGTATCTTGCTGTTCTTCGCCCTGTTGGCCTTTGGGGGCGTGGCAGTGATGTTTGGCGCGCTTTGGACAGGCTACCACAGTGCGCTGACTGACGGGGTGGCGAGCGGGTTTATCCTTTCGGGGATCATCGGCGGGTTTGGCTTTCTGGCTTTGGCCGTGGGCATTTGGTTGCTGTTTGACGAAAACGTTGCCAAGCCCATTCAGGCTTTGTCCACCACGTTGCGTGCACGCGCGCATTCTGGCGTGAATGCTACAGTGGACACGCATTCCGCGCGCTACCTGGGAGATTTGGCGCCCGCTGTAGAAGCCGTGTCTACGCGGTTAAGCAATGCCACCATCGACATTGCCCAAACCGTAGCTCAGGAGACTGAGACGCTGACCTCAGATCGGGAGCAGTTGACCGCGCTTCTAACGGAGATACCGGTGGCAATCCTGTTGGTTGGTCCAGATCATCGGATTGTACTCTATGACGGTCAGGCTGCTGGAACTTTGGCGCAGATCGCACCGCCTCGGCTAAATGCGTCGATTTTTGATTACCTCTCCAAAGAGCGTGTTTTGAATGCGCATGAGCGCCTGTTGAAAGAAGGTGCGGAGGTGACGTTTGAAGCGACTTGTCCAGATGGGCGGGTGTCGTTTGATGCGCGGTTGAAACCATTGCGGGGCACGCACAGCTATATGATCCTGATTGACGATGCTCATGTGGAGATTGCGCCAGACGCAGAGCGGCCGTTGACGTTTGATTTTGAACTTCTGGGTAACCAACCGATTTCCGACCTTGCTGCGCGGCGGCTCAATCAGATCCCCTTTGTGGTGTTTGATTGTGAAACCACTGGCTTGCTGCCGCATAAGGATGAGTTGGTGCAGCTCGGCGCGGTGCGGGTATTGCGTGGCGAGATTGTCCATGGCGAAGCGATGGATCGATACATTCATCCAGGCCGTCCCATTCCGCCAGCCTCCACCAAAGTACATCATATAACCGACGCGATGGTGGCTTCTGCGCCGCCGCCAAAATCGGTGGTGGCAGAGTTTCATCACTTTGCCCGGGATGCGGTGATTGTGGCCCATAACGCGCCGTTTGATATGGCCTTCATGCATCGGCATGGAAACGAGATGGAGATCGACTGGCCGCAGCCCATTCTGGACACGGTGTTGCTGTCGGCGGTTCTGTTTGGGACCACGGAGACGCACACACTGGATGCGCTTTGTGAGCGGTTGGGCGTGGTGATCCCAGAGCATCTGCGCCACACTGCGCTGGGGGATGCGCAGGCCACGGCAGAAGTGCTGTGTCACATGTTGCCCATGCTGGCGGCGCGTGGGCACACCACCCTTGGAGATGTGTTGGAGCAGACCCGAAAGCATGGCCGCTTGCTGGACGACATGAACTGAGCCGACGCGGCTTACTTCGGTAGGATTGGGGCCATAGTACCTGTCATCAGCGCGATCTGCGTGCGTTTGGCACCCTCGATGGCAAAGACTTCGGCCTGCACGATCACCAGCCGCTTGCCGGGTTTGATGACTTTGCCGACAGCCTCTAGGCGTGCGCCTTGAGCGGGAGCCAGTAGATGGATCTTCATTTCACTGGTGAGAACTTCGGCCTCCAAAGGCATTATAGACAAGGCGGAATAGCCTGCAGCGCTGTCGCCCAGGCCGAAGGTCAAAGCGGCGTGGCCGAAGCCGTGTTGCTGCTGGCAGCTTTCTAGAACGGGGGAAGCTAACGTCACGGTACCGTCCGACACATCGGCGACGGTTGCGCCCATAGTTTGCATCATGGATTGCTTGGCAAAGCTGGCGCGAATTTTGGCGTCGAGTTCTGGTGACATGGTGCGTTGTTCCCATTTGGATACTCGCATCCTGTAGGGGGCAGCGCGTGATGGTCAATCTGTGACGTTGCGGGTTTCTTTAGGTTTTATAAAGAATTGGCTCGCGTGCCTAACGCGGCATGGGCAGTTGGCGTGGGGTTTGACCGGTGATGATCGCCATGGCTTCGGGGCGCATCAGTGCAGCCAAGGCAGTGTCGTCCGAGCGCAATCCGCCGGTGTAAGTGCCATACGCGGGCAAAATGACCCGGTCGCTGTCAAACAGGAAGGACGGACGCGAGATGCTGCGTAGGCGAGTTTTCACGCGAACTTTAGGGTGGTAGTGGCCTGAGATTTCGCCACTTTTCCCGCTTTGCGCGATATGGCGGAAGGTTAGCGGCGGCAACGGAAGCTCCGCCAAGTGCGCGCCACCGAGGTCAATGGGGCCGGGATCATGATTGCCTTCGATCCAGACCCACCGGCGCCCGGCCTGAAGGCGGGAAATCCAAAGCCGGTCCGCCTCGGGTAAAGTCTTGGCAGCTTCCACATCGTCAAAGCTGTCGCCCAGGCAAATCACCGTGGCGGCATTGCTGGCCTGGAGGTCATTTTCTAATCTTATCAATGTGTCACGGGTTTCATAGGGCGGCATCGCAGGGCCGCCTCTGCGCAGGACCCGCTCGGTTTTGCCGAGGTGCAGGTCGGACACGATCAACATGCGCTGATCCTGCCACCAAAGGGCGCCAGAGCCCAGTGCGGTGAGGGATGTACCAGCCAGGGAAAAGGAAACTCCGTTCATGGTATGTTCGTATCTCGTGTCTCGGAATCGATCAAGAGTGCAGTTGCGAGTCTTGCATATTTCGAACATTTTTCCGGCTTTTGCGCAGCTTTGTGCGTGTCAGGCTTCACAACCTAAACTTTTGTGAGCCCGCTCTCGTTCATAAGCGCCTCGGTCTCTTCCGCGATAAGACGTTCCTCTGCGCTGCCGCTTTGCACCGGCACTTTGCCGACTTCCAGCAACAGAGGTGCGGCGAGCGGCGTGACATGCGGCGCGGTTACGTGGTCAATCCGGTCCTGGACATTTTCAAGCAACGCCTCGATCCGCGAAAAATCTACCAGACCGCGCAACGCCTCTTCGCGAGTGATTTGCATCAAGACGTGATCAGGATCGTATTTGAGCAGGGTATCGTAAAGAATGTCTGAACTGAACGTTGCCTGCCGCCCTGACTTGCGCGCACTTGGGGTGTTACGTTCGATCAAACCAGCGATCGTGGCCGCGCCCCGGAAGGTTCTCTTCATCAACGCGTTGCCAGCCAGCCACCCGTCCAAACCGGCTTTCAGCGTTTGCAGGTCAAACAGCGGACGCGGATCAACCACTTCATCTAGGCCCCAAATCAGCGTCGCGTAGTCTGATGACACAAACCCCATCGGGGCGAGGTCCATGTCTTCCATGCGTTTGGTCAGCAGCAGGCCCAGGGTTTGTTGTGCGTTGCGCCCTGCAAAACCATAGACACACATGTTTTGGCGACCATCGCGCTCAAAGGTTTCCACCAATAATCGACCCGGTTCCGGAAGGCGCGACATGCTGCGCTGAAGTTGGAGCCAGTCCGCGGTGTGGGCTGGCAGGTCTGGCCAGCTGTCCGCCTGTAGGTAGCGCAGAGTGCGCTGAGACAGCTGCGTGGAGGTGGAGAACTTGGTGCCGGAGAATACAGCCACACGGGGCTTGCGTGCGGCGTTGCGCGAGACCTGTACTGTCATGTCGCGTAGGCCTTCATAGCGCACAATCTGCCCGCCAATCAGAAAGGTATCGCCGGCGGAAAGCGTTGCGGCAAAGGCCTCTTCGACTTCCCCCAGAGGTTTTCCGCCGCGGTTGCGTTTGAGTTGCACCTTAAGGGTATCGCTGTCCTGAATGGTGCCTGCGTTCATACGCAGGCGCGCGGCGGCCCGGGGGTCGCGCAGCTGCCATTGGCCATCGGGACGCTGTTGCAGGCGTTGCCAGCGGTCATAGGCCTTTAGCGCGTAGCCACCGGTGGCGCAGAACTCCAGACAGGTGTCAAAGGCGTCCCGAGTAAGGTCAACATAGGCACCGGCGCTGGTCATTTCGGCATAAAGGTCGTCGGCGTCAAAGGGGCCGGAGGCGGCGCGTAGAAGGATATGCTGGCACAGCACGTCGCGCGGGCCTGAGCCTCGTGGGTCTCCGTCCAGATCGCCCTCCTGCACAGCTTTCAGGGCGTTTACACACTCAACCACCTCCCATCGGTTGGCCGGTACTAGCAACGCTTTGGAAGGGGCGTTGTAGCGGTGGTTGGCCCGGCCAATACGTTGCACCAGACGTTTCACGTTTTTGGGTGCACCCACCTGAATAACAAGGTCGACGTCGCCCCAGTCGATACCCAAATCAAGGCTGCCGGTGCAGACAATTGCGCGCAGATTGCCGCGTACCATGGCGGCTTCGACTTTCTCGCGTTGCGCACGGTCCAGGCTGCCGTGGTGGATGCCGATAGGCAGGCTCTCGTCGTTGGAAAGCCACAGATTGTGAAAGAAAATTTCCGCTTGTGCGCGGGTGTTGTGGAAGATCAGCGTGGTCTTGTGAGCCTTCACCTGTTCTAGCACAGCGGGGATGGCATAGGCCGCGCCGCCACCGAGCCAGGGCGGGGCTTCCTCGGTCTCTAGCATGGAAATGTCCGGTGCGGGGCCGGGATCAGCATAAAGGATCTCGCAGGGATCGGGATTGCGCGCGAGCAGCTTGGCGATGTCTTCGGGATGGTCGACTGTGGCTGAGAGGCCTACGCGTTTTAGACCTGGGCGGAGGGATTGTAGGCGGGCGAGCGCGAGGAATAGTTGATCCCCACGTTTGCTTTCGGCCAAGGCGTGAATTTCATCGACCACCACACGTTTAAGGCCTTTGAAGATGCGAGGAGCATCCTCGTAAGAGGTTAAAAGCGCGAGACTTTCTGGCGTTGTGAGGAGAATATGTGGCGGGTCGACGCGCTGCCGTTTCTTGACGGTTTGCGAGGTGTCACCGGTGCGGCCCTCGATGCGGATGTCGAGGCCGATCTCCTCTACTGGTGCGCGCAGGTTGCGTTTGATGTCGGCAGCCAGCGCTTTGAGTGGGGAGACGTAGAGGGTGTGAAGGCCCTCATGTGGCATGGTGGCCAGATCAGCCAGTGTTGGCAAGAAACCGGCGAGGGTTTTGCCGCCGCCTGTGGGAGCAATCAGGAGGGTGCAGGGATCATCCGCACGGGCGAGCATGTCGCGCTGATGCGGGTGCGGCTGCCAATTGCGTTTGGCAAACCATGCTTCGATATTTTGCGGTAGCGCCGTTGTCTCCGGCAATGGTCAGGTCGCGTCAGGAGCGCAAAAGAGGTTATACAACAGGGAGATAACCTGTGAGGTGTTGTCGTCCGCCAAGCTATAGAAGATGGTTTTGCCGTCACGACGTGTGGTGACAAGGCCTTCGTCGCGCAGACGCGCCAACATCTGGCTGACAGCAGCCTGGCGTAGATCCAACAGGGCTTCCAATTCCGACACGGATTTCTCACCAGAACCCAAGTGGCACAGGATCATTAAACGACCCGAATGCGCCAGCGTTTTAAGGTAAGCTGCTGCGGATTCGGCGTTTTTTTCCATCTCGGAGGGCGGTGGTGGCGGGGTTTGGATGTTCACGAATTTGGGCCCAGTTGCTCCTGACTGTGCCTCATATAACATCGACCGCCTCGGTTTTCGAGATGTCTTACGATTTTAGTGGGGCACCGCCAGCAAAAGCGTTGCCGTTGACGTAGTCACAAGGGGCGTCCTGCATTTGCAGATGTAGGCCGTCTCCGTCGAATTTGTGTTTCCTGGCAAGGGCTTCGTTGACTTCTATGCCCAGTCCGGGGGCTGTTGGCGGGGTGACAAAGCCATCCTCGACAGTGATGGAGGATGTGATGAGCGCATTGTGGAAATCGGTTTCGATGGTTTCGATCATCAGGAGGTTGGGGATAGATGCGGCAAGGTGGATGTTGGCGGCCCACTCAACGGGGCCGGCGTAGAGGTGTGGGGCGATTTGGGCGTTGTAACACTCTGCAATCGCGGCAACTTTTTTCATTTCCCAGATGCCGCCTGCACGCCCCAAGGCGGGTTGCAAGATTTCGGCAGCACCAGTGCGCAAGACGGTGGCAAACTCGGATTTTGTGGTCATGCGTTCGCCGGTAGCCACTGGAATCCTTACGTTTTTCGCGACACGGGCCATGTCTTCGATATTGTCAGGCGGGGTGGGTTCTTCGAACCAGAGGGGGCTATAAGGTTCTAGGGCTTGGCCGAGCCGTATCGCGCCTGCGGTGTTGAATTGACCATGGGTGCCGAGGAGTAAATCTGCTTTGTTTCCAACAGCTTCACGGATTGCGGCGCAGAAGGCGACAGACATGGAGATGTCGCTCATCGTGGGCATGTGGCCGCCGCGCATGGTGTAGGGGCCGGCGGGGTCGAATTTCACCGCTGTGTAGCCTTTTTCCACCATCGCCAGCGCGCTTTCGGCGGCCATCTCAGGCGAGGTCCAGAAGTCGGAAAGGTCATGGTGTTCAAGGGGATAGAGGTAGGTGTAGGCGCGCAGGCGTTCATTCATCAACCCGCCCAACAACGCATAAACCGGGCGGTCGCGGTCTTTGCCCAAAATGTCCCAACAGGCGATTTCAAGGCCGGAAAAGGCGCCCATAACCGTTAAATCTGGGCGTTGCGTAAAGCCAGATGAGTAAGTGCGGCGGAACAATCGTTCAATGTTTTCAGGGTTTTCGCCCTCAAAATACCGGTCAAAAACGTCGCGGATCACCGCTTCCATCGCATCGGGGCCCACGGAGGAGGCATAGCATTCGCCCCAGCCGGTGAGGCCGGTATCCGTTTGAAGTTTCACCAAAATCCAGTAGCGCCCGCCCCAGCCGGGGGCGGGAGGCGCGGTGACGATGATATCCAGATCGGTGAGCTTCATCGGCGTGTTCCTTACGATAGCGTACGATAAAGTAAGGGGCCTTTTTGAGGGCAAAATCAACGTCGGTATTTTGTCTGTATCACGACTGTTTTGCGGTGGTGCGTATTTGCCCGTTGCGTTTGTTAACCTGAAGGGGCGTTAAGATGCGCATCCACGACGCGCTGTACCGTCGGGGCAAAATGCCAGAAATCCGGTGTGACCATATCAGCGCGTTTTCCGGCCTCGTCGAGGTAACGCACCTGAATGATCTTCTCCAGATTTGGGTTGGCCTCAAAAGTGGTGACTTCGTCGCCCGACATTGGGCCGCCTTGCAGTTCCAAGGTGTGCACCGAAGCCGCCGAAAGGCGTTTGAAATACTCCGGCTTGGTGGCGCAGAGGTAGCGTTTGGCGGCGACGTGGTAGAGCACGCAGTCGGTGACCACTGAAGGTAAGAAAGGGGCGAGTACTTCGGCTCCGGCGTCTTCGTGGTGGCGGTCTTCGGTGTCGTCCGGATGGTAGGTGCCAAACTCGGAGGTGAAATGGCCGATGTCATGCAGCAGGGCGGCGACAATCACATCCTCCGGCAAGTCGTTTTGTTCGGCAATGGTGGCACCTTGTAACATGTGTTCTGCCATTGTGACCGGCTCGCCGAGGTATTCCTCGCCGCCGCGGCGGTCAAAGATGTCGCCAAGGAAGGCGACGATGTTGTCCTGCGTCAGGATGGAGAAATCCGGATTCATGCGGTTGTCTCCAACGCTGCGAGGGTGGAGAGCAGCCCGTCTTTGTCCGCGTAGCAGCCTTGCAACCAGCGTTTGCCAGCACCGGAGTAGCCTTTGCGGGCGTGCAAGACGCGGGTGTTGTCAACGATGAACGCTTCACCCGGGGCCAGTTTGAAGCGGACCTCCGACATTGGATCGTCGATGATGTCAGAGAGTTGGCGCAGGGCAGCGTAGTAAGCGGGCATTTTGTCAAAAGGCACGTCCACCGGCGCGGCGGCGGAACGGGCGTTGAAGCGGATGTTTAGCAGTGTGCCTTCGGGAGTAATGCCAATTACCGGACGGCGAGAGGTCAGGCGCACGCCTGCTTCGCCAGCGTATTCAAACCGGGCAGAATGGCTGTGCAGAAGTGCAAAGCCTTCTGGGTTTTGGTCGTGTAGCTTTTGCGCAGCCGCAAAGCCATCCACGACCATGTTGTCGCCACCTTCGGCAGAATTCTCAAGGCAGGATAGGACTTGCAGGGTTGGGACCGGATCGCGGTAAGGGTTGTCAGTGTGAGCTTGTAGCCCAAGGCCGGTGAAGGCTAGGTTGGTGGGATTGACCTCTGTGCGAACCTCAAAATGGCGGCCGTAGTTGGTTTCACGCACGTAGCCAAAGAGGTCGACCACTTTGAACAGAGCGCCAGACTCTGAGGGCAGGCCGGTGACTTTGGCAAAGCCGTAGCGGCGGATGGCGGCGAGCCAGTCGCGTTTGGCGTCGGGTTTGCTGGTGAGGTCGGGGTAGTGGCCGGTCGGTACAGCGTCGTTGAGGTCTTTGCCCCAGGTTTCTGCGTGCGGGGGAAGGTGGCCCGGCGTGGTGTCTTGCGGGCGGTCATAGGCATTGGCGAGCAGCCATGCGAGCGGGAAGGTGACGGTTTTGTTGTCGGCGGCGAAGGTGACAGTGACGGTGTTCTCGGTGGCTTCGGCAGTGGCGAGCGCACAATTGTCGGGTAGGTCGGCCAGTGTGATCAGCCGTTGGCCGTTGCCGGGATCGCGGGTGTCTGCATCCAGTGCGTTGTGGCGCAGCCAGACGCCGTGGAAGCGGTGAGTGCCGGAGGGTGTTGTGAGCGTGAGGACTTGATTGTCGGAGGAGAGCTGCACCTGGGTCATGAGATGTCCTTGGGTTGGGCGGGGGCTTGGGCGCTTGTGATGTCTTGTCGACAAACTGGGGATGCGCAAGCATAAACTCAAATTATCCTTTTTCATCCTGAGGGGCGATTTTGATAGTGGATAAGGCTGGGTTTGATCATCTGCCATTGGAGTGGGTGCGGGCGTTTGAGGCGGCGGCACGGCTGGGCAGTTTCACAGCGGCGGCGCAGGAAACCGGTTTGACGCAATCGGCGATCAGCCAGCGGATTGGCAATCTGGAGGCGCGGCTGGGGACGCAGCTGTTTGTGCGGCAAGCGCGGCGGATCACTTTGACGGTGGATGGCGAGGCCTGGCTGCCACATGTGCAGGCGGCGCTGGTGGGGCTGCGTGACAGCACAGAGGCGCTGTTTGGTGTGTCACGCAATCGGCTCACAATATCAGCCAGCGGCTCGATCAATGAGCTGTGGCTGGTGCCGCGATTGGAGCAATTGGCGGAGGTCAGCGGAGCGCAGATCACACTGAGCACAATGGTGGTGGCATCAGGTGATACCAAAGACGATGCGGCGGTGCGCATTCGTTATGGCCGTGGCGATTGGCCGGTGGCCTATGCGGTGCCGCTTTATGAAGAGCGGTTGAGTCCAGTCGTGGCCCCCGCGTTGTTGGCGCAAGGGAACTGGAAGGTGTTTCCGCGGCTATCGGTGTCAGGTCCAAGGCCAAGCTGGCGGCGGTGGTGTGCAGAGACGGACACGCCAACAACGCCGGTGGCCCATCTGCGGTTTGACAGTTTTGGTGCGGGCTTGGCGGCGGCGCGGGCCGGGCAGGGCGTGCTTTTGGCGTCTTTGCCTTTGGTACAGTCCGAGTTGGACGCGGGCCGATTGGTGCGGGTTACAGACGAGGTACTCCGTCACCACGAGACTTATTGGCTGCTGGGCACCAAAGAGCGGCTGTCGCGGAGACAGTGGCGGCAGTTGTCGGGCTGCTTGGTGGACGGTGCGGCGTAGTTAGGTGCCGATAGCTTCGGCGAAGGCTTCGAGCTCGCGTTCGATTTCGCTGATCGCGGCTTGGGTGCTGAAGAAGTAGAGGTCCGGGGCGTCTATGTCGTCCATGAAGGCTTCAATTTCTATCAAGATAGGCCGACCGTCAAAATCGGCGGTGATTTTCCAGCGCTTTGTGTCCTCGACAGGGATATCACCCAAGACGTTGCCGATGGCCTTGGCAACGTCTTCGGGGAAGGCAAAGCGGTGGTTGTTGGCCAGTTGTGTGAGGAAAGGCGCCACTTCGCGGCTGTCGAAATTCATCGAGGTTTCAGACGTGATTGGCTGCGGCGCCTTGGGGGCGTTGGGTTTGAACAGTTCGGTGACAAACTTGAGCACGGGGGCCTCCGGAGGGGATTGTGATGTTAGCTGTCAAATACAATCACATTGCGCTTTGCGCTACCGGTTTTGGTGTCGGCGATGGCCTCGTTGATTTGGTCCAGCGTCCAGCGGCCGGAGATCAACTCGTCGAGTTTCAGGCGGCCTTGCTCATAAAGGTCGACCATCCATGGGATGTCGCGTTTGATGACCACGTCGCCCATTTTGGAGCCCTGCATACCCTGACCCAATGCGGCCAGAATGACCGGTTCGTAAGTGGATTTAGCGCCGGTGTGCGGCATGCCGACCATGATGACCTTGCCGCCCGGTGCGAGGTAGCGGGGGGCGTCATCATAGGCGGGAATGGCGCCGACGGTCACGATCACCGCGTCGGCCCCGCGGCCCATGGCGCGCATGGCTTTGACGAAGGGCTTTTTATCAGTGGCAAGCACGCCGTCGGTCGCGCCAAATTCCTTGGCGATTTCAAGCTTCTCCTCGCTCATGTCCACAGCGACGATTCGGCGGGCGCCGGCGATGCGCGCGCCCTGGATGGCGTTGAGGCCAACGCCGCCCGCGCCGATAACCACCACGTCCTGACCGGCGCGGATTTGGGCGGCGTTCACAACCGCGCCAACGCCGGTGATGACACCACAGGCAATCAGGCTGGCGGCTTCCATTGGGATGTCGCTCCCGATTTTCACCACTTGGGATTGGTCGACCACGACCTTTTCGGCAAAGGCGCCACAGGCCATGGCTTGATGCAATTTACCGCCGTCGAGGGTGGTCAGCGGGCCTTTGTCGCCATCATACGGCGTGCTGCAGATCACAGGCTTGCCTTCGGAGCAGGTCGGGCAAGTGCCGCAGGCGCGGATGAGGGTGACAATCACGGGGTCGCCTTCCGCGAGGCCGGTCACACCGTCCCCGACGGAGGTGATGTGACCGGCAGCTTCGTGGCCGTAGACGGCTGGCAGGCTGCCGCCCCAGCCGCCATCGGCAAAAGAGATGTCGGAATGGCAAATGGCGACGGCGGAGAGTTTCACTTCGATCTCGCCCATTTGCGGCGCGCGCAGTGTGACGTCCTCAACAACAAGGGGCTGGCCAAATTCATGGCAGACGGCGGCTTTAATGGTGCTCATGGGCTAGTCCCTTGTGTTTGGCGTTACATCCAGTTTGGGCCAGCTTAGGCGCGGGAGGATGGTTCAATCCAGACAAAGGGTGTCGTTTTTTGCCTATGTGGCGCGACGTGACTTTGCAAAAACCACGATTGCGATCATCAGAAGGGCGGCGGCGAGGATAAAAGGTGCGCCGGGTAAATAGAGTGGCGCATGTTCGTCGGAGAAATAGGCGAAGGTCTGTGTCATTACCAAAGGCGCGGCGATATGGGCCAGTGAGGTGAGCGAGGCGGAGATGCCTTGCAGCTCGCCCTGAGCGTCATCGGACACGCGGCGTGACATGATGCTTTGCAGCGCGGGTAGGCCGATGGAGGAGAGCGCGGCAACGGGAATGCCTATGAACAAAAGGATGCCATTGGAGATCACGGCGAGGTAGATCAGAGCCACAACTTCCAGTCCAAGACCGATAACCACCGTGCGGCGGTTGCCAAACCATTTGGTCGAGGGGCCAATCAGGGTGGCCTGCACAATGGCAAAGCAGAGACCATAGGCGGTGAGGCTGAGGCCAATCATGGCCTCTTCCCAGCCAAAACGCTCGATGATGA
>JAAENN010000363.1 GCA_024224295.1 Shimia sp.
CATTATGTGGCGCCGTCGGTTTGGGCCTGGCGCCCTAAACGGGCCGAGAAAATGGCCAAACATGTGGATCAGGTGTTAGCGTTGTTGCCGTTTGAGCCATCCTACATGGAAGCCGTTGGCTTGCGGTGTGATTTTGTCGGGCACCCCGTTGTTACAGAACCGGTGGCAAGCGAGGCTGAGGTTGCGGGGTTTCGTGAGAAGCATGGCATTGATGATGCGCCGTTGTTGCTGGCTTTGCCGGGATCGCGGCGCGGTGAGGTTGACCGGTTGACCCCCACCTTTGGTGAGGTGGTGGCACGAATGGTGCGTCAAAGGCCGGACCTGAAAGTCGTTTTGCCTGCCGCGGCACCGGTGGCGAGCCTTGTGAAGGAGCTGGTTGCGGATTGGAAAGTCGCTCCGATTGTGCTGGATCCGAACAAAGTAGAAGCAGACGCCGCTCAGGCTGAGAAACGAGCGGCGTTTAAGGCGGCGGATGTGGCCCTGGCCGCGTCTGGGACAGTGTCCCTTGAGTTGGCGGCCAGCGAAACACCGATGGTCATTGGCTATGATATGAACTGGATCAGTTGGCAGATCATGAGCCGCATGGCGTTGATTGACACGGTAACACTTGCCAATCTTGTGGCGGAAAGCCGGACCGTGCCGGAGTTCTTGGGGCCAGCGTTTCAGGCAGAGGATATTGCGCCTGCCATCCTGCGGCTACTGGAAAATTCGACTGAACAGAGGGAAGCCATGGCGCTCACCATGGAACGTTTGGGGCGTGGGCAGGAGTTTCCTGGGTTGCGGGCGGCACGGGCTGTACTGGACGGGCTTTCAACATGATCGATGAGTTTGGTATTGCGCTGTCAGCGGTGACAGCGCATTTGGCCACCAACCTCGACAACCTCGCGATTATGGTCGGGCTGATCCTAACAGTTGGGCAGCTGCGGACGCTAAGTGGTTACCTTATCGCACAGGGCATCATGCTCACGGCGGCGGTGTTTGTCTCGGCGGGATTGGAAACCGGTTTGCCGCATCAGGTGGGCTACCTAGGGTTTATTCCTATTGGGCTGGGTGTTTATGCCTTGGTTGCGCGGTTCTTAGGTAAAAAAAACTCTGCCGCAGAGCAGGTCGCCAAGTCACATGTTCTGGCGGTTATTGCGTTGTTTTTGAGCGTGTCTTTTGACAGCTTTGCGGTGTTCACGCCGTTGCTGGCGGATTCCGGGCCGAGTTATACGCTGCCGATTTTGCTTGGAGCCGGGGCCTCTGCAGTGGCGCTGGCATTCGGGGGCGCTGCGCTGGCGGCGATGGCGCCAGCAAAAGTATCCCGAATTGAACGACTGGAATGGCTGGCGCCTTATGTGATGATCGCGATTGGACTTTACGTTGTGGTCAACACCGGAACTGATATTACGTGATGGTGGCGCGGTTTAATAACCGCGCCAGATCCAGCCGCCGCCGTAGATGCGGGAGCTGTCGTTGTCGTAAAACACACAGGCCTGCCCCGGGGAGACGCCTTCTTCGGGGGTGAGTAGCTCGATTTCAGCCGTATCTGGTCCGGTAGGGCGGATAATGGCTTCGCGAGGTGGACGCGTGGAGCGCACCTTTACGGCCATATGCCATTCTTTCTGGCTTTCGAACGGCTCATCCCCCAGCCAGTTGATCTCGCGTACAGGCACGACGCGTGTCGACAACATCTCTTTGGGACCAACAATGACCTGTTTTTTGTCTACATCGAGTTTGACTACATAGAGCGGCGTGCTTAGACCTCCGATGCCCAAACCACGGCGCTGGCCGATGGTGTAATGGATAACGCCGTTGTGGCTGCCAAGTACGGTGCCGTCCGGATCAACAATGTCGCCAGGTTCCGCCGCGCCGGGGCGCAGTTTTTCTATCACGCTGGCGTAGTCTCCATTGGGCACAAAGCAGATGTCCTGACTGTCCGGCTTGTCAGCCACGGCAAGACCGTACTCCGCTGCCAAGGCGCGGGTGGCGTCTTTGTTAGGTAGGTGGCCCAGCGGGAAGCGCAAATAGTCAAGTTGCTCCGGTGTGGTGGAGAACAGAAAGTAGCTTTGATCGCGACGGGCATCGGCGGCGGAGTGCAACTCTGCACCGTTTTCACCCATCATGCGCTGAATATAATGGCCAGTAGCCATACAGTCTGCATCCAGGTCTTTGGCGGTTTCCAAAAGGTCTTTGAACTTCACTCTTTCGTTGCAGCGGATGCAGGGTACCGGGGTGGCGCCGCCCAGATAGCTGTCGGCAAATTCATCGATCACCGCGTCCTGAAAGATGTTTTCATAATCCAGCACATAGTGTGGGAAGCCTTTTTCCTCGGCCACGCGGCGGGCATCATGGATGTCGATTCCAGCACAGCAGGCGCCTTTCTTGGCCAGTGCCGCGCCGTGATCATAAAGTTGTAGGGTCACTCCGACCACATCATAACCCTCGTCCGCCAATTGGGCGGCGACCACGGAGCTGTCGACGCCGCCGGACATGGCAACGACCACACGGGTCTCGGACGGTGGCTTGGCAAAACCTAGCGAATTAAGGGGCGTGTCGCCATCAAGCGGCATGGTGAGTCTCTCCGGGTCAGAAGTCCACGAGAATATAGGAAAATCTTAGATACTCTCAAGAGCGGCTTTAGGGCCTCGTTAAGTCCCATAGGCGAATATTTTCCCATTCAAAAGGACGAGCGAGATGTTTCTGAAAAAAGTGGAAGGCCCGAGATGCGTGACACTGTCTGATGGACAGGTGATGACACGTGCCGACTTGCCCCCATCCAAAACTAAGCGATGGGTGGCATCCCGCAAAGCAGCCGTGGTACGCGGCGTGGCTTATGGCCTTATAACCAAGCGGGAAGCCCTTGAAATGTATAGCCTAAGTGAAGACGAGTTCAATGAGTGGGTGACCGCTGTCTCGACCCATGGCACTGAGGCGTTGAAAGCAACAGCCATTCAAAAATATCGCTAAATCTAGCAATCTCTGTTAACCTTCCTAAATCGGTAACCAGTCGTTAACCTTTAATTATTAAGGTTAACGGCAGTAACCCTCCAATCTAAGGAAGCCGAACCAATGAGAGTGCTGCTGGTCGAAGACGATCCTACAACATCCAAAAGCATCGAGATGATGCTGACCCATGCCAACCTGAATGTCTATGCCACCGATCTGGGTGAAGAGGGCATCGATCTGGCGAAGCTTTACGATTACGATCTTATTTTGCTGGACCTTGGACTGCCAGATATGACTGGCCACGAGGTGCTGCGCGAGCTGCGCACCTCGCGTATTGACACCCCAATTTTGATCCTGTCGGGCGCTGATGACACCGAAAGCAAGCTCAAGGGCTTTGGCTACGGCGCTGACGATTACCTGACCAAACCGTTCCACCGCGAAGAACTGGTGGCGCGTATCCACGCGATTATCCGCCGTTCCAAAGGTCATTCGCAGTCAGTTATTAAGACTGGCCAGATTAACGTGAACCTGGATGCGAAGACCGTAGAGGTCGAAAACAAGCCGGTTCACTTGACCGGCAAAGAGTACCAAATGCTCGAGCTGCTCTCCCTGCGCAAAGGCACCACTCTGACCAAAGAAATGTTCCTGAACCACCTGTATGGCGGCATGGACGAGCCTGAACTGAAAATCATCGACGTGTTTATCTGTAAGCTGCGCAAGAAGCTTTCCGAGGCAACCGGCGGTGAAAACTACATCGAAACTGTTTGGGGCCGTGGCTATGTGCTGCGTGATCCGGAGCCGGTTGCCGGTTCTGACGATCAGGTGGCGATGCGCGCCTAAGGCGCTTGCGACCTCTGGACGTTGACGGTTGTCAGCCCTATTGCTTGGGAGGGTAGAATAGGGAGGCGACCGTGGCCGAAGAGATTGCTGTCACTGATATGACTGTAGATCAGGCGCGCGAGGCCCTCGCGCGCCTTTCTGCGTTGCTGGGTCAGGCGAATCGCGACTACCACGGCGCTGATGCGCCAACGATTTCGGATGCGGAGTATGACCGCCTCAAACGGCGCAATCTGGAAATTGAAGAGCGTTTTCCTGAGTTGAAGCGGGGCGACAGCCCGACTGATCAGGTCGGAGTGTCACCCTCAGAAGGCTTCGGCAAGATCGCGCATAAAGTTTCTATGCTGAGCCTTGGCAATGCCTTCGAAGACCAGGATGTGGCGGATTTTGACGAACGCATCCGCAAGTATCTCGGCATGGGAAATGAGCCGCTTGCGTTTACGGCGGAACCGAAAATAGACGGGTTAAGTCTCTCTATTCGTTATGAAAATGGAGACATGGTCTATGCGGCAACTCGTGGAGATGGCAGTACGGGCGAGGATGTCACGGCCAATGCGCGCACGATTGCCGATATTCCCCAGAGCATTGCCAACGCGCCAGCGGTGCTGGAAGTACGTGGTGAAGTTTATATGAGCCACACTGATTTTGAGGCGCTGAACGTTTGGATTGCGGAAGAAAATGAACGGCTTGAGGCGGCGGGAAAGAAACCAAAGACCGTATTTGCCAACCCACGCAACGCCGCCGCCGGAAGCTTGCGGCAGTTGGATGCACAGATCACACGTCAGCGGCCGTTGAAATTCTTTGCTTATGCCTGGGGGGAGTTGTCGGAACCTTTGGCGGACACCCAGATGGAGGCGATTTCACGGCTTCAAGATTTTGGGTTTGTCATCAACGATCTGACCAAAGTCTGTGACAGTACGGTAGGGTTGATCTCTCACTACAAAATGATTGAAGAGCGGCGTGCGACGCTGGGTTATGACATCGACGGGGTAGTCTATAAGGTCAACGATCTGGCGTTGCAGGAACGGCTAGGGTTCCGGTCCACAACACCGCGTTGGGCGATTGCACACAAATTCCCAGCGGAATTGGCCTGGACGCGGTTGGAAGCGATTGACATTCAGGTTGGACGCACAGGCGCATTGAGCCCCGTAGCCCGTTTGGCGCCTGTGACCGTTGGCGGCGTGGTTGTCAGCAACGCGACGTTGCACAATGAAGACTATATCGCGGGGCGAGACAGCAAAGGCGCAACCATTCGTGAGGGTAAAGACATCCGCGAGGGGGATTGGGTGCAGGTCTATCGCGCTGGGGATGTGATCCCGAAGGTGGCGGATGTGGACCTGTCCAAACGCCCGGATGGTGCGGTGCCGTATGCGTTTCCGGAGTTGTGCCCGGTATGTGGTTCACCAGCTGTGCGTGAGGAAGGCGACGCCGTACGCTATTGTACCGGCGGCTTGATTTGTGCGGCGCAAGCGGTTGAAAAATTAAAACATTTTGTAGCACGCAAGGCGTTGGATATCGAAGGTCTGGGCGCTAAGCAGATCGAGATGTTTTACGAAGATCCCGATTTGCCGATCAAAACGCCTGCGGATATTTTTACGCTTGCGGTGCGTGACGGTGCAAACCTGACCAAACTTGCGAACCGCAAAGGCTGGAAAGACAAGAGCGTGGACAACCTCTTTTCCGCGATTGAGGACAAGCGCGAGATTGCCTTTGCGCGGTTGCTGTTTGGTCTGGGCATTCGGCACGTTGGGGAAACGGCCGCCAAGGATTTGGCGCTGCATTACCTGACGTGGGAGGGCATGAGCGGGGCAGCAGAGATGGCGCGGCCTGCAGCACTTGCGTGGCGAGCGGCAGACTTGGCGGAAGAACAGGAGCGCGTCGCGGCGCAAGCTGAGGGACGTCGCGCAAAGGTCAAAGAAAGCCGAGATACTGCCATGGCGGCGCATGAGGTATCGAGCGGGGCTCAGGCGGTCTGGGATGATCTGACCGGGATCGACGGTATAGGCGCGGCGGTTGGGCTTTCTCTGACGGATGCTTTTGCCAACGAGCGGGAGCGCGGAGAGATAGACCGACTTGTGGGTATGTTGACTGTTGTGCCGCCGGATGCACCAACGCAAGACAGCCCTGTGGTTGGCAAAACGGTGGTTTTCACCGGTTCTCTGGAAAAGATGACCCGGGCGGAGGCCAAGGCGCGGGCGGAAAGCCTTGGGGCCAAAGTGTCTGGTTCTGTGAGCAAAAAGACCGACCTTTTGGTGGCGGGCCCAGGCGCGGGCAGCAAGGCCAAGAAGGCGGCGGATTTGGGAATTGAAACCATCGACGAAGATGGCTGGCTGGCACTGATCGAGGGCCTATGAGCGGACGTCCTGAGCTTCTGTTTCCGCTGTTTGCGGATGTGACAAAACTGGACGGAGTTGGGCCCAAAACGGCCCGGCATCTGGAGCAGATTGATGTCACTAAGCCGCGTGACCTTTTGTTTTTGCTGCCTTATTCGGGGATTGATCGAGGGTTAAAAATTTCGGTCAATGAAGCGGAACTGCCGGGTGTGGTGACGGTTCAAGTTCTGGTTGGAGCGCACCGTGCGCCGCGCAATCGGGGCGGGGCCTATCGGATTACGGTGCAGGATGCGTTGACCTCGTTTCAGATAGTTTTCTTCCATGCGCGTGGGGACTACCTGAAGAAAATCCTGCCTGAAGGTGCGCGGCGCGTGGTTTCTGGGAAGGTGGAGGTCTTTGATAACGTCGCACAGATGGTGCACCCGGAGTATGTGGTGGCGCCGGATGAGGTCGAGGAAATCCCTGCGTTTGAACCGGTTTATCCGCTGACGCACGGCGTGACGCAAAAGACTATGGTGAAGGCGGTGCGTTCCGCGCTCGACCTTGCACCGGAGATGGCGGAGTGGATTGATCCGTCTCAGAAAGACAAGGCGAAGTGGCCCAATTGGCGCGAGGCGATGGAGCTGGTGCATCGGCCTGACGCCATGGAGCAGGTGTCGCTCAATCATCCGGCGCGGGAGCGGTTGGCATACGATGAGTTTCTGGCGCATCAGTTGACGCTGGCGCTGGCGCGCAGTCAGTTGCAGCGTGCTAAAGGTGTGATGTCTGAACAGACCGGGGTGCTGCAGGCCAAGGTGCGGGCAGCGTTGCCGTACAGCCCAACAGGCGCTCAGGAGCGCGCGATTGACGCGATTGCGCGAGATATGGCAACGGATCAACGGATGAACCGGCTGCTGCAAGGCGATGTCGGCGCGGGTAAAACCTTGGTGGCGTTTATGGCGCTGCTCGTTGCTGTAGAGGCTGGCGGGCAGGGCGTAATGATGGCGCCAACCGAGATTTTGGCGCGACAACATATGGCTGGGCTGCATCCACTGGCGGAGAGTGCCGGGGTTGTGGTTGAGGTCCTTACAGGACGCGACAAAGGTAAAGAACGTCGCGCCAAGCTGGAGGCACTGGCGCGCGGGGACATTCACATTCTGGTTGGGACACATGCGGTTTTTCAGGATGATGTGCATTTTGCTGATTTGCGGCTTGCAATCATTGATGAGCAACACCGATTTGGCGTGAGACAGCGGCTGGAGCTGGGCAAAAAAGGCGAGGGTGCGGATGTGCTGGTGATGACAGCCACGCCAATCCCACGCTCGCTGGCCCTGGCACAATACGGTGACATGGATGTGTCGGTACTGGATGAGAAGCCACCGGGGCGGCAACCGATCACCACGGCGTTGGTTCCCACGGATCGCCTTGATGAGGTGGTTGAGAAACTGCGCAACGCGGTCGCCGAGGGCAAACAAGCCTATTGGGTCTGTCCATTGGTCGAAGAAAGCGAACGAGTAGATTACACGGCGGCAGATGCGCGGTTCAAAGCCCTGCGGAGCGAACTTGGTGAAGGCGTGTGTGGCCTTGTGCATGGGCAGATGCCATCAGAAGAAAAAGACGTGGCCATGGCGGCGTTTCAGGCGGGGGACACGCAGGTTTTGGTGGCCACCACTGTCATTGAGGTCGGCGTGGATGTTCCCAATGCGACCATCATGGTGATTGAGCGGGCTGAGGCATTTGGATTGGCTCAATTGCACCAGTTGCGCGGGCGTGTGGGGCGCGGCTCCCAGGCGTCGACCTGTTTGCTGATGTATCAAGCGCCTTTGTCAGAAGGTGGTGAGAAACGGCTCAAAACCCTGCGTGAGAGCGAAGACGGCTTTGTGATTGCGGAGACCGACCTGGAAATGCGTGGGGCGGGCGACTTGATTGGTACGGCGCAGTCGGGTTTGCCCCGATTCCGAATTGCGGATGTCGAGACACAGGCGAGCTTGATGGCGGTGGCACAGACTGACGCCCGCAAACTGCTTCATGATGATCCGACATTGGAAAGCGACCGCGGGTTGGCGGCGCGTGTTCTTTTGTGGCTGATGGAACAGGATCAGGCGATCCGTTTGATTTCAGTGGGTTAGGCTGAATTCAATCCTAAAATTCCCTTAATGTTCTCAAATGTTCTTAAAAAGTTCTTTACTCGACTCGTGCAATATGAGAACAAAGTAGCAACAAGACTGATGGGAAGGAAAACCACCATGATGCAGCAAATCAAATCCGTTGTGCGCAACTCTGGCGACACGCTTTTGCAGGATGCTGTGGGCGGTGTGGCTTTGGTGATCATGCTGGTGCTTGCGCTGCATGTCCCCGGTTTTGTGTGAACTTTGATGTGACTTCTGTGTTTGTACCAGTGTGACGAGGTGAGTCTGATCTAATTCTGCCTGCGAAATTCGTGCCGGTCTGTCCGCGCATCTGTCCCCATTTGATGCGTCCTGACTGATACTGCCTGTTCATAGTCCTCTTGGGGGTCTGCCTCCCCCTAAGTCGGATGGCCCGGGTCCCACGCGATACCGCTTGCGCTTGCCGCCGCCTTCCAATGGAAGTGCGGCGGTTTTTTTGTTGTGAGCAGGAGCAAACGAAAAGCCGCGCTGAAACGGCGCGGCTTGCTGGCGTTTTAAGGAGTCGCGGGCAGGTGGAAATTAGGCGCAGTTGGCTTGTTCAGCGGCGTCGAAGGCCTCGGCAGTGGCATCCAGAGCCAGCATGATAGAAGCGTGACGGTTTTTGTAATCCTGCGCAGGCCGCAAAACTTCAAGTCCGTCAAATGGCGCAGATGGTGTGGGGCCACCCTCTTTCAACATGGCTTTGAGCGCACCGCGTGCCGCTTCGATGCCGTCACGGTTTTGCCCCAAGACATTGGCGCCAACAACGGAGGCTGCAGCTTGACCTAGGGCACAGGCTTTCACGTCTTGGCTAAAACCGGCGATGCGGCCGTCTTCGAGCTTGAGGTCCACGGTCACTGTGCTGCCACAGAGAGGGGAGCGCTTTTTCACGGTGGCGTCAGGCGCCTCCAACCGGTCGGTGTGCGGGATGGACGCTGCGAGTTGCAGGATCTGGCCAGAGTAGAGCTTGATCAGGTCGGTTTCGCCGGACATCACGGTTTCCTTTTTTACGCCTTTCCTAGATAGAGAGGAAAATCGCTGATGCAAAGGGGACGATGGTATGGGATTTGATCCTAAGGCGCTGAAGTACAACGAAGCTGGTCTAATCCCGGCGATTGCGCAGGACAGCGTGAGCGGCGAGGTGCTGATGATGGCGTGGATGAACGCCGATGCGGTGGCCAAGACGTTGGAGACCCAGAAGGTCACCTATTGGAGTCGTTCGCGCCAGTCGTTCTGGATCAAAGGTGAAACCTCGGGCCACGTTCAAAAGCTGGTCGATTTCCGCTATGACTGCGATCAGGACTGTATTTTGGTGCTGGTAGAGCAGACCGGAGCGGCGTGTCACACCAACCGACGCACGTGTTTTTACACGGCGGTGCGAGATGGCGAGACCGTGGAGCTGATGAAGCCGATGGAGGACTAAAGGCCAACCATGGCGCGGATGTCGGCGGGCGAGGCGCCCTCCGCGCGGTAGGTAGCAATGGCGCGGGCGTCGTCTCGTTTGGCGAGGCGCTTGCCATTTTCGTCTCGGATCAACTTGTGGTGATGATAACGAGGCGTGGGCAGTCCGAGCAGTTTTTGTAATACCACGTGGATTGCAGTGGCCTCAAACAGGTCGGCTCCACGGATGACATCAGTGACCAAGGTGGCAGCATCATCTAACACTACGGAGAGGTGATAGGATGCGGCCATGTTGGGGCGGGCCAAGACAACATCACCGATATTCGGGACCATAGTGTCAAGATCCAGTAGATGCGCACCAGAGTGGTCCTGCCCGCTTTCCACAAATTGTGCGGGAAGTGCCTGCTCGCAGGCGGCAAACATGTTGAGGCGGATGCATTGGGCGTCGGAGTGGTCGTGCCCTGCATGACGACAGGTGCCGGGATAGATGCGCCCGTCCGGGCCAAATTGTGGGACGCCTTCTTGCGGGGCATTTGCGGCGGCTTCAATGTCGCGACGCGTGCACGTGCAGGCGTAGGTGATGCCAATACGCGAAAGCGTGTTCAATGTCATTTCATAGTCCGCGAAGTGGTTGGACTGGCGGCGGACTGGAGCCTCCCAAGTGAGACCAAGCCAGGCGAGATCATCATAGATTTGGGCCTCCCAATGGTCACGTGCACGGGATTGATCAAGGTCATCTATGCGCAGAAGAAACTTACCGCCATTCTCCATTGCCTTGTCATGCGCCAGCATCGCCGAGTAGGCGTGCCCCAGGTGCAATGGGCCGGTCGGGGACGGGGCGAATCGGGTGATAAAAGTCACTGTTTCAGTCGCTTATCGGGAAGTTTTCACAAAAAGAGCGGGTCCGTTTGGCCCGCTCTTTTGAGATTATTGGAAGATGTTTGAGCCGTCCAGTTACGCTTGTGCGTCAACCCAGGCTTGCCAATCCGCTTTGGCGCGGTCGGTGTAGGCTTTATAGCGATCTTTGCGACCGCGACGCCCACCTTTGAGGCCTTCGACCGGTTGGAACAGGCCAAAGTTCACGTTCATTGGCTGAAAGGTCTTGGCCTCCGCACCACCGGTGATGTGGTGCACCAGGGCGCCCATGGCGGTGTTTAGCGGCGCGGTCTCCTGCGCGTTGCCAAGGATTTCAGCAGCAGCCAAACGGCCCGCAAGTAAACCCATAGCAGCGCTTTCGACATAGCCTTCCACACCTGTGACCTGACCGGTAAATCGGATGTTTGGGCGGGACTTTAGACGCATTTGGTCGTCTAATAGTGTCGGCGAGTTGATGAATGTGTTGCGGTGGATGCCACCGAGGCGGGCAAAAGAGGCATTCTCCAAACCCGGGATCATTTTTAGAACTTCGGTTTGCGCGCCGTACTTCATCTTGGTCTGGAAACCAACGATGTTCAGGAGGGTGCCCAAAGCGTTGTCGCGGCGCAGCTGTACCACTGCATAAGGCTTGTCATCTGGCTTGTGGGCGTTGGTCAGCCCCACAGGCTTCATGGGCCCAAACCGCAAAGTTTCTCGGCCGCGTTCGGCCATGACTTCTATGGGCAGGCAGCCATCAAAATAGCCTGCGGTTTCACCTTCGTGGAACTCGGTTTTGTCTGCTGTCAGAAGCGCGTCGATGAAGGCCTCATATTGGTCCTTGGTCATTGGGCAGTTAAGGTAGGCCTTACGCTCTTCCTCGGTGTCGCCTTTGTCATAGCGCGATTGCAGCCAGGCCACGTCCATGTCGATGCTTTCGGCATAGATAATTGGCGCGATGGCATCAAAAAAGGCCAGTCGGTCAGCGCCGGTTTCGACCTGAATGGCGGCGCCAAGGGCGCTGGAGGTCAAGGGGCCGGTGGCGATGATCCAATGGCCGTCAGTGGGCAACTCAGAAATTTCGCCATATTCCACGGAGACATTTGGGTGGTCCATCAATGTGGCAGTCACGGATTCTGCAAATGGATCGCGGTCCACTGCGAGAGCGCCGCCCGCTGGAAGGCGGTGTTTATCTGCAGTGGCCATGATCAACCCGTTGGCCGCGCGCATTTCCCAATGCAGCAGGCCGACGGCATTTTGTTCGTCATCATCAGACCGGAAGCTGTTGGAACAGACCATCTCTGCCAGATGCCCGGTGCGATGCGCGAAGGTTTCGACCTTGGGTCGCATTTCGTGGATCACCACGTTCACGCCCATGTTTGCGGCCTGCCATGCGGCCTCAGCGCCGGCCATGCCGCCGCCCACAATATGCAATGTCTCTGTCATGGAGGCGGACATAGGGCAGGGATGGGCGTTTGGGAAGAGCTAAGAGTGAAAAGAGGCGCGCGCCTCACAGGTCAATAGTAAGCAGTACAAAATGACCAGTGAGGCGACACGCAACCCGCGGCTCGGTAACGAGCCGAACCGCTTAGCGAACTGTTGCCACACACGCGTGTGGTTCGGGTTGTGTTTGTTGTGCCCAAGTTGATTTGGATTCGACACAGCTTTGTTGGAAAAACACCGTTATGGGAATGGAAACTGGCTACTGATCCCACTTGGGGGACTGCTTGTTGAGGAATGCCTCAATGCCTGCTTCGGTTTGGGCATAGAGCATGTTCTCAACCATGATGTTGCCTGCATGGGCGTAGGCCTGATCGAGCGGCATTTGCAATTGCTCATAAAAGGATTGCTTGCCGATTTTCACCGCCGCTGAGAGCTTTTCTGCAATGGTTTCCGCAAGCTGCGTGGTTTCGTCTTGCAGACCTTCATGCGGCACCACGCGGTTGATTAAGCCGAGGTTTTCTGCGCGGGTGGCGTCAATGAAGTCTCCGGTGGTTAGCATCTCAAACGCCTGTTTACGCGGAATGTTGCGGGTCAGGGCCACCATGGGGGTGGAGCAAAACAGGCCGATGTTCACACCGTTCACGCCAAAACGGGTGCCCTCGGCGGCCACGGCCAAGTCGCAGGTGGCGACCAATTGACAGCCGGCGGCGGTGGCGATGCCATGAACCTGAGCGATGACCGGTTGTGGCAGCTGCTGAATGGTCTGCATCATGGTGGCGCAGCGGTCAAACAGATCCGCAAAATAGGCACGCCCGCCATCCTCCGATTGGCGCCCGGCTGTCATTTGCTTGAGATCGTGCCCGGCGCAGAAGGCCTTGCCGCTGCCTGAAAGCGTGATGGCGCGGATGGAACTGTCGTCCTTGAGGGTGTCAAACTCGGCTTGCAGGGCCGCAAGCATTTCGTCGGAGAGGGCGTTTAGCCGCTCAGGTGCGTTCATAGTGAGATGCGCCACAGCATTTGTGTCGCGACGTTCCAAAAGTGTCATCTTGCTCTCCTCCCAAGTTGGCGCGAGGGTAGCGCGGGGAGAGACGGAGGAAAAGCATGCAAGCCGTGATGACTGCAGAAGAAATGGGCGCGTGGCTCGAGCAGGTGTTCCCGCAGGTCAAAGATGACTTTGTGGTGGAGCATATTGACGGTGTTAACACTGTTATGCGGATGATGGTGCAGGAGCGGCATCTGCGCCCCGGAGGCACTGTGTCTGGTCCGTCAATGTTTGCGCTAGCGGATGTGTCGGCCTATGTGGCGACCATGGCCATCATCGGAAAAGAGGCGCTGACAGTCACCACAAATTGTTCATTGGATTTTATGCGCAAGCCGGAAGCAGGCAAAGATTTGATTGCCAAAACGCAGTTGTTGAAGTTGGGGCGGTCGCTGTCTGTTTCAAACGTTCTGATTTTTTCGGAAGGTTCTGACGCGCCTGTGGCACGGGCCAATATGACCTACGCTATACCCCCTAAATGAAGATAGTGCGCTGGGTTGCGATTGCGTTTCTCTTTGGTGTCTTAAGCCGGTTTGTGCCGTTTGGGGCTTCTGATGGATATGATCGTGATACCGGGACACCAATCTGGGTCTTTGATCACGGGTATCATGCCGGATTGGTCCTAGGCCGGAGCGCTTTGGAAGAGTTTGGCGGGGATCACTCCCAAGCATGGCTGACGCACTTTCCAGAGGCAGAGTGGTTCGAATTTGGGTGGGGTGACCAAGGATTCTACTTTGAGGCGCCCACGCTAGCGGATGTGACTTTTGCTATTGGCGCGAAGGCGCTTTTGTGGCCGACAGATAGTGTGATGCATGTGGCTGTTGGTCGTGGGTCACCTTGGACCAGCTTCGTCAATTCTGACGGTATAGAGATTCCGGTGGCAGACGAGGCGCTGCGTGAGCTTGTGGCATTTGTGGAGGCCAGCGTGTCATCTACCGAACACCTCGGCGATGGTCTTTATGGTGTGAGCGCCTTTTATAAGGCGCGTGGCTCCTATCATGTATTTCAGACCTGCAACAGTTGGGTGTCGCAGGCTTTGCGCGCGGCCGAGGTGAAGTCTGCACCAGCGCCCGCGGTGTTGAGTTCCGGGTTGTTGTGGGATTTGAAGCGCCGCTACTAAAGCAAAACAGCGTGGCAAACAAAAAAGGGTCGGGACAAGCCCGACCCAGTGGAAGAGGCGTCTGAAGGAGATCAGATCTGCCACATCTTTTTGCGCGCCTCTATCCGGGCGTCATGCAAGGTCAATCCAACATCTTTTAACTGTGCGTCGCTCAGCCGGGCGAGGGCGCGGCGGGTGCGCATACGCTTGTCCCAATCAGTGACCACTGCCGCAAATGACAGAGCCGCACGAGCAGCAACTGGAAGTTGTGCATTTGCATTGTGGTTTGTCAGGATTTGCAGGTTTGTTGTGGTCATTGTCATGGTCATCTCCAATATTGTATTGATACAATACTTAAATTTGTTACAAGGTGCGTGTAGCTAACCTTTGATACAATTGCGAGGGAAACATTGTGATTGATACAATTTGGCCGCCAAGCTTTGTGGGCTGTACCGATCCGAAATACATTGTATTGATACAATCACTTCGAGGGGCTGTGCGCAGCGGGCAGCTCCCCGTCGGGGAGAAGCTTCCACCAGTGCGCGAGTTGGCCTGGCAATTGAGTATCACCCCAGGCACGGTGGCGCGGGCGTATAAATTGGCGGTGGAAGAAGGGTTGTTGGAGACCACAGTGGGGCGCGGCACTTTTGTGGCTGACAGTCGCCCGGAAACCGTTTTGCCACCGGAACCGTTAATTTCGGTGTCGCAAACTGACGATCTTGATCTTCGCGCAGTTCGCGTGCCGGACGTGGGGCAGGATCTCGTCATTCGCACGACGATGACAAAGGTAGCCGCCGAAAGCCCGATAACATACCTGGCATGTTCCTCGTCCGCGACAGATTTTCATGCCCGGCAGGCGGTGGTGAATTGGATTGGGCCAGACGTTGCTGGACGGATCGCTGCCGAGGATGTGGTATTAACATTAGGGGCGCAGAATGCCTGTGTGACGGCGCTGCAGTGCTGTTTGCATGGAGCGCATCCAGTTATTTTGACCGAAGCGGTGACGTTTCCCGGTGTCCGTCATGCTGGTCGTTTATTGCGGGCAGAAGTGATCGGTGTCGAAATGGATGATCAGGGCATGCGGCCTGAGAAACTAGAAGAGGCCTTGCGGCGTCACGGAGGACAGGTGTTGGTGACGTCAGCCCAAGCCCACAGCCCGACGGCTATTCATGTACCTTTGGAGCGGCGTCAGGAAATTGCCGCGCTGGCACGCCGCTACAATTTGCAAATCATTGAGGATGATTGTCATGCTCTAGGGCCAACAGATGCGCCATCTTATCGCGCTCTTTGTCCCGATCGAGCTTGGTATATCGGGTCGCTGACAAAATCGGTGTCGGCGGCTTTGCGCTTTGGATATTTGGTGGCACCGGAAGGAAATGCTCAAACGGCAAGGCATGTAGCTCAGTCAATGTTCTATGGTTTGCCTCAGCCCATGCTCGACTTATGCGCTGAGCTCATCATAAGCGGGCAGGCCCAAAAGATCCGAGAAGCAATTGTGCGGTTTACGCAAAAACGCGTTCAGTTGGCTGTGAATGTTCTGGGGAGTTGGGACATTCGCTGGCGACCCTTTGTACCTTTTATCTGGTTAAAGCTGCCACAGGGGTGGCGCGGCTCTACATTTGTAAGAGTGTGTGACGCCGAAGGTATCCGTATTAAGTCTGCTGACGAATATGTGCTTGCGGATGGAAAGGCGCCCAACGCCGTTCGAATTGCGCTGGCGCCAGAGATTTCAGAAGCAGAATTGCAGGTGGCATTGGAAACCATGTCTGATTTGCTGGCAAAACCACTACAACATGCTCCAGTGTAGTGGGGTAAAATTATACCTAAATCTCAAGCCATTGTTTTCATTTGTTTTATTTGGCTTTTGCGCGCTTGACGCGGCAAAAGAGTGCTTTATAACCCGGCCATCGCATTTTGATACGTCGGGAAACCGATGTATCTGTCAACCAATCATGGAAGACCTAACATGAAAACCTTCTCTGCTACTCCGGCAGACATCGATAAGAAATGGATCATCATCGACGCCGAAGGCGTGGTGCTGGGCCGTCTCGCGTCGATTGTCGCCATGCGCTTGCGCGGCAAGCACAAGGCATCCTTTACTCCGAACATGGACATGGGTGACAACGTCATCGTGATCAATGCGGACAAGATCCAATTGACCGGCAAAAAGCGCGCGGACAAAACTTACTACTGGCACACTGGCCACCCAGGCGGGATCAAGTCCCGCACTGCCGGTCAGATCCTGGAAGGTGAGCACCCAGAGCGCGTTGTGACCAAAGCGGTTCAGCGTATGCTGCCAGGCAACCGCCTGTCCCGCAAGGTCATGACCAACCTGCGCGTTTATGCTGGTGCCGAGCACCCTCATGAAGCACAGGCCCCAGAAGTGCTGGACGTGAAGTCCATGAACAGCAAAAACACCCGGAGCTAATCAATGGCTGATCAAATCAACTCGCTTGAAGAGCTGAACGCCGTTGCCGGTGAAGAAGCTGTTGTAGAAGTTGCGGCACCGCGTGAGCCGGTACGTGACGAACTGGGTCGTTCCTATGCGACTGGTAAACGTAAAGACGCTGTTGCTCGCGTTTGGATCAAGCCGGGTTCCGGCAAGGTCATCGTGAACGGCAAAGACCAAGACGTGTATTTTGCCCGTCCGGTTCTGCAGCTGATCCTGCGTCAGCCAATGCAGGTTGCTGGCGTTGAAGGTGAATTCGACGTTTACGCCACCGTCAAAGGCGGCGGTCTGACCGGTCAAGCTGGTGCGGTTAAGCACGGGATTTCCAAAGCTCTGCAGCTTTATGAACCCTCCCTGCGCGGCGCCCTGAAAGCCGCTGGATTCCTGACACGCGACAGCCGCGTTGTGGAACGTAAGAAATACGGTAAGCGCAAAGCGCGTCGTTCGTTCCAGTTCTCTAAGCGTTAATCGCAGGACAACAAGAATTTTTTGGGAAGGCCGCTCCATTCGAGCGGCCTTTTCTTTTGCGGTGTTGCTTTGCCGATTTTGACGAATTTTCAGACTGCGCAGCGGGCTGCCTTTCCGGTAAAAGAACCGGAGCCAACCTACTGATCTGAAAGGAAAGACCGTGAGCAACGCCATGTGGACCTACCCTTGGGATATCGCTGATATTGGACAGGAAGCTGTGTCGTCTGAATTGCGCGATCTTGGCTTTGACATGATTAGCTTGGCAACTGTCTATCACGCGGGGCGGTTTCTGCAGGTCCGCAGCCCCAAGCGGCGGGTGTATTTCCCTGAGGACAGCACGCTGTATTTCCGCCCGGATGCTAGCATCTGGCAAGGGCAGGCGGTACAGCCTTTGTTGTCTTCGTTGGCACAGGACCAGGATGTGCTGCGCGAGATGATTGAGGCGCGAGACACGGGCGGACTGGATGTGTCTTGCTGGACCGTGTGTTTGCACAACTCCGCGCTTGGTTTTGCCAATCCGGATCTGGTGACGCGCAATGCGTTTGGCGATGCGAATTCTTACAACCTCTGTCCAGCCAACCCGCAGGCGCAGGCCTATGTGGCCAACTTAGTGCGCGACATTTCCAAGAACTATCAGCCCAACCGGATTGAGTTGGAGAGCCCCAATTTCCTTGGCTTTGCCCATGAATATCACCACGAGAAAGACATGGTTGGGTTGCCCCCAGAAGGAGATTTTCTGATGGCACTGTGCTTCTGTGAGCACTGCCAGGCTGCGGGGCAGGCCGCCGGTCTGGATATGCCAGCGTTGCAAGCGCGTGTGCGGGGGCTGATTGATCAGATGTGTACAGGGGACACACCACAGCGCGTATGTCCAGATTTCCCCGAACGCGGGTTGGATGCCTTTGATTTTGATGCGGAATTGCGAGCCTATTTGGATTTGCGCTTTGGTCACGTGAATGCGGTTTTGAAACAGGCCAAGGATACTTGCGCGGCAACGTCCGAGCTTATGTTGATCGACGGGCAAGCCGGTTGGCTTGGCGGCTGTGACCATGACGCGGCGGCTGACCTCGGTCTTAAAGTGATGCTCTGCGCCTACGACATGGGGCCGGAGGCGGCAGAAGAGCTGATGTCGTATGCAACGGGCTTGCGGCATGGTGCTGGAGGGCAGATTGGACTGCGGTTGGGTTATCCCGAGTTTTCTGACCGGGAAGACTTCGCGCAGCGGATCGCCTTACTGCGCAAGGGCGGTGCGACCGGGGTGAATCTCTATAACTTCGGGCTGGTGCCCAAGGCCCGGCTGGACTGGGCGCGCGGGCTTTTGTGACTTCGTACAAACTGGCTTGCCGCTTTCGAGTTTGGATTGCCTATTGAGCCGCCACTGTGTCAGTTCCGTTTTATGGCTGATTTCGGAAAGGCGCTGAACATGCTTAAAACTCTGTTTGCTTCGTTGGTCATTGCCTCGGCACCAATGTCGGCGCATGCCGTTGAACCCACACCGGATTTGAGCTGGCTTGAGGTGGATGTCTGGCGAATGGGCGTGTTTGGTAGGGAGCGGGCTATTTACAAGCAATTGGGGAGCGAATCCTGTACTGGCGATAAAGACGCCTATGTCGAGTTGCTGGAAGCGGCGCTTGATGATGTTGCCCCCGCTTTGACTTCGTTGGCATATCAATCCGGTAGGAATGAATGCCGGTTTTCTACAGTTGATTTGCCTTACCTGACTGGTCTGTATGAAAAAGCTGCGCGGCTCGGGTATCCTTTGGCGATGACGGTGTATGGGCGCCGATTGATTGACGGCTATGGAGTGGACACAGATGTCCCAACGGGTCTGATGCTTTTTGAACTGGATGGTCAAATGGGATATGGCGACGCTGGTTTGGAGGCGGCGCTGGAGTTGATCCGTGGGGAGCATCTGGCCCAAGACCTTGAGGCAGCGGAGAAGGTTTTTAATACCTTCAAAGAGATGACACCCAATAAGGGGTTAATTGAACGTGTTGAAAAGGAACTCGCGCAAGCCAAGGCTGCGGCGTACGAGAACTAGTTCTCTACAGGTGTCTGAGCGACAAAGTTCGCTGATGAATTGGCGAGCAGTTTCAATTAACGATTGATTAACCATATGCCGCAACACTTTTGGCCTTAGTTTGGTTCTTAGTTTGGAGGGTCGTATGGCGTTGCCATCTGCCCGTGTGGTTCGAATTCTGGCGCTGTTGGCGGTGTTGCCAACGGCCGTTTGGGCGGGATTTGCGCTCACTCAGGCAAATATTCAAACATCTTTGGCTCACGGACCCCTTATTGCTGCGCACGACGGTGTTGCCTGTGTGGCGTGTCACAGCAAAACGCCGGGAACAGTGCGCCAGCAGGTCCAGGCGCAGGTGCGTTATGTGCTGGGATTGCGGGAAACGCCGGTGGATTTTGGCTATGCCGCTGTCCAATCAGACCAGTGTCTGGCCTGTCACGCGCGTCCAAATGAGCGCCATCCGATTTATCGGTTCCGCGAGCCACGTTTTGCCGCGGCTGTCCAGAAAGTGGAGGCGCGCAGCTGCTTGGGGTGCCATTCGGAACATCACCCACAGACGGTGACGGCAAGTCCTATGGTGTGTCAGGCTTGTCATGGGGATTTGTTGGTGAAGAACGACCCGGTGGATGTGTCGCATGTCACGCTGGTGGCACAGGAAAACTGGAGCAGTTGCTTGGGCTGTCACGACTTTCATGGCAACCACGCCTTCAAGGCGCCGAGAAAATTGGCAAAGGCTCTGCCAGAAAATGCAATCTGGGCCTATTTTCAGGGCGGCGCCGACCCCTACGGACATCCAAAACTCTATGAAGGGAAAGCGCCATGACTTTACCGCGCATCTTTTTTGCGGGTGCGTTTGCCTGCCTGGGCATCTACCTGTTTGCTTCCGCGCCGGAGCCTTTGCCGGATGGTGTGGTCGAAGTTGCCGGATGTCGTCATCCAGTGAATGCCGTGTTTGACGGGGTAAACGTCATCAATGAGGTTGCTCGCACGATTTACACCAAACGTATTGTGGGCGGGGGTAAGGCTGCCGGATTGAAGTTTGGCGAAGATTGGCAAGAGCCCGGGGTGGAGCAAGGGCCATTGCCTGCGCTGTTCCTGCGTGCAACTGCGGCGCATATGGAAACTTTGCCTCCGAGGTTGGGATTGTACCTAGGATCCGATGCTCCGATCAACAAATCCAATCTGTTTGGCGCAGCGCAAATGTCGGTGTTTAAACAGATTAAGACCTCGCGGGAGGCTGTGTACTCAGAAGATCCGCAAAGCGGGTTTGTGGCAATGTATCCAGACGTGGCTGGAGTCGCCCCCTGTGTAACCTGTCACAATGAGCATCCGGATAGCCCGAAAAAGGACTGGAAACTCAATGATGTGATGGGTGCGACAACCTGGACCTATCCGACTTCCGAGGTGACTGCGGATGAGTTTCTGGGCGTGGTCGACGCGATGTACGCCTCGGTGGCGCATACCTATGAAACTTATCTGAGCAAGACTGCAGGCTTTGAAGCGCCAGTCAAGATCGGTGCTGAGTGGCCGCGTGAAGGCGCACGCGTCCTGCCTGAGTTGGACGTGTTTCTGGATGAGGTCAAAACCCAGGCATCCCCTGCGGTACTGCAAGCATTAACGCGAGACCGTCGACATCCAGATGGTCGATCCTCACAGGATGTTTTGGCTGTTCAAGCAGACGGGGGACAAGCGCCATGCGGTTTCTGAAATTGACCTGGCAGCGTACGCCCTATGTGCCGCTGATTTTGTTTGCTGTTGTCTTCGCCGGGGTGCTGTTGTCGTCGGAGATCAAATCCGTTCTGGCGCACCCTCTGACAGGGTTTGCGCAGCAAGTGGTGACTGGCACGCTGCTTCTGGGGTTATTTGCGTATCAATGGGTGCTGTTTTTTAAACGGGTCACTAAGGACAATAGAAATGCTGGCAAGGTGCTGGTGCGCCATCGCTGGGTCGGGGCGGCGGCGACACTGCTCTTTGCCTTGCACGCCGTGCGCTTTGGCCATGTTTGGATGAGCACGTTGAGCGCAGTGGTGTTTCTGGTCGCCTTGACGGGTGTTTTGAATCGGGAGGTTCTGCGGTATCGTAGCAACGCGATTTACCTGATTTGGCTGGTCACGCACATCGGCTTGTCCGCTGCGTTGGTGCCTTTGGTGGCGGTGCATATCTGGGTGGCGCTGGCCTATCAGTGAGGGCCTCAGAGGTCACCTTCAATCAACCCCAGCCCTCGTAGGTAAACGCCAATGCCACTTTCAAGCAGGTCTTCCGGTGCAAAAGGGCTTTGGGTGCCTGGGGAGTTGCGTGCGTAGAGTTCCACCACGCCGTGGCTCATGGCCCAGACGTGGGCGGAGAACATGCTGGCAGGGGGGCGTTTCTCCGGCGGGATGTGTTTGGAGAGCTCGGCGGCGGCGTGTTCCATAACACCGCGCGCGCGGGTGGCGACAGTGGCGAGTTCTGGCGTGCGATTTACCGAGATGCCGCTTTCAAACATGGCGATATAGTGGCCGGGGTATTTGCGGGCAAAGGCGAGGTAGGCGCGTCCTGTGGCCTCAAAGGAGGCGAGCGCGGAGGGCTGGCCTTTGTCAAAAGCGAACTGCATCAAATCTGCAAAGATTTCATAGCCTTGGCGGGCGGCTTCGGCGATGAGATCTTCGCGGCCCTCAAAGTGGCGATAGACCGCCGCCGGGGTCACACCTGCGGTTTTGGCGGCCTCTGAGAGGGTAAAGCCGGTGGGGCCCTTGGCCTCAATCAAGCTCAAAGCGGCCTCAACGAGCGCCTGGCGCAGATTGCCATGATGGTAGCCGCGTTTAGGCATCCCAGATGTCCGGCCCGCAGCAGATTTTGGTGTCGATTTCGCCAATCGCCTCGGCGTCTTTGCGTTCATAGGGCAGGGCGTGCAGCACGGTGCGAAGGGCAGCGAGGCGGGCACGACGCTTGTCGTCAGAGCGGACCACGGTCCAAGGCGCGGCCTCTGTGTGCGAGCGCTGCAGAGTTTCGCCAATGGCAGCGGTGTAGGCGTCCCAGCGTTTGAGGCCTTCGACGTCGATCCAGCTCAGTTTCCACTGTTTGAGTGGATCGGTTTCGCGGCTTAGAAACCGGCGAAGTTGTTCGGCGCGCCCGACATTGAGCCAGAATTTAAACAGATAAATTCCGTCATTTACGAGGGTTTCTTCAAGGTTTGGGGCTTGATGGAAGAAGCGTTCCCGCTCGTCATCTTCGCAGAAGTCAAAGACCTTTTCGACCACGCCGCGATTGTACCAGCTGCGGTCATAGAGCACCATTTCACCACCTGACGGCAGGTGGTCAAAGTAGCGCTGAAAGTACCATTGGCTGCGCTCAGAATCGGTGGGTTTGGAGAGGGCCACAAGGCGGGCTCCGCGCGGGTTCAGGTTCTTGCGGAACCGCTTGATTGTGCCGCCCTTTCCGGCAGCATCGCGACCTTCGAAGACACAAGCAATGCGGGCGCCGCTTTCCTTGGCCCAGAGCTGCATTTTCACCAGTTCGATTTGCAGCGCTTCGAGGTTGGCCTCATAGGTCTTGCGCCCCAAGCGGTCTGTGTGTGGATAGCTGTCTGACAGGATGTCGTTCTTGCCGGCGCTCATAATGGCCGCGCGCACCTCGGTGGGGGCGTCGTTTTCAAAGTAGGCGCTGATCGCACCGTCAAAGGGCAAGTCCATGAAAGCTCTCCGTTTTCCCCAATATGGGGCGTCCTGCACCTCAGTGCAATCGCGATGGCCGCGCGCCGGGGTCAGGCGCGCAGGTCGGTGATTTCATGACCAATGCGGGACATGTCAAACGGCGTGGTCTGATAGATCTCGGAAATCCAGTTGCCGTAGAGCAGGTGCGCATGGCTGCGCCAGCGGTTCTGCGGCGGGTTAGAGGGATCATCATCCGGGTAATAATTAGAAGGCACATTGATCGTAGTTCCCTCTGACACGTCCCGATCATACTCCTGTTTCAACGTATCACTATCGTATTCGAAGTGATTGAAAATAAACAGGTCTCTCGTCTTGGGGGCCTCAATCAGGCAGGGCCCAACGTCCTCAGAGTGCAGCAGCGTGCGCAGCTCTGGACGGGCGTCGACTTCGTTCTGACGGATTTCGGTCCAACGGCTTACCGGGATGACGCAGTCATCGGAAAAGCCACGTAGGAAGGGGGAAGAATGTGCCAGGTTCTGGTGACGGAAACAGCCAAACGCTTTGTGATCCAAGATGTGTTTTTGTACGCCGTGGAAGTAGTTGATCATCGCCATGCCACCCCAGCAAACGCCAAAGGTGGAGTGCACATGGGTGCGGGTCCAATCAAAGACCTCGCAGAGTTCGTCCCAATAGGTGACCTCTTCAAACGGCAGGTGCTCGATCGGCGCGCCGGTGATAATGAGGCCGTCAAACTTCTCACCTGACGCCTTAACCTCCTGAAATGGGCGGTAGAATTCCGCCATATGCTCCGCCGCCGTGTTGCGGGTTTTGTGCTCTGACATACGGATGAGCGACAATTCCAACTGCAACGGGGTTGCGCCAATCAGGCGGGCAAATTGATTTTCCGTCTGAATTTTCTTCGGCATCAGGTTAAGAAGCCCAATACGCATCGGGCGGATGTCCTGACGGGAGGCCTGATCCGCGGCCATGACCATGACGCCTTCGTGCTTAAGCACGTCAAAGGCGGGGAGGTCGGCGGGGATCTTGATGGGCATGTCAGTCTCTTTGTCTGTCAGTGGGGTGCATACACGCGAGAGCCATAGTTAGGCGGGGTTCGCGGGATGCTCAAGGGCTGTGGCGATCACGTCAACGAAATCAGCTGCTGTGGCGACCTGTGAGACGGCCTCGGCGGTTACAGTCACGCCCCAACTTGCCATGGCCTCATAGCGTGGTTGGCGGTGGGCCAGCGCCCGCGCATAGGTCCAGCGCACGAATGTGTCCGGGTCCACTTTGCTTTCGTCCTGACCAGTCTCTTTGAGATAGGCGTGCCAGCATTCCAGAAGGAATTCCGGCTGATAATACATAGGCTTAGGCGCCTTATCAAAGCGGCGTACTAGTTCTTCTGTGTGGGCGTCGGAGCCTTTGATCCAGACCATCAGTGTATTTTGAGACAGGGCAGTCAGGATCGGATCCTTGGGGTCTTCTGCATTGACAACTTCGCAGATTGAGCCGCCGGTATCGCAGATAAAATGGTCATAGCCATAGAGATCATGGGCGCGTGAAATGAAAGGTTCCGTGTCCATCAAGGCTGCCATTTCGGCGGTGCGGTGTTGGCTTTGACGCAGCATGTATTCGGCAAAGGGCAGGCCGCCCTTTTCGGGGTTGCCGGGCTTGCCGAGGTAGGTGGAAAGGGGGGCGAGGTTGTTGAACGTTATGTTGGAGCCGATGTAGATGCTGTCGGTCATCAGGAGTTCGCGCAGGAACGGGACCTTCATGGCTTCGCGTTTGGCGTTGTCAGTAATGTGTTCACCCATGTAGCGGGTGCCGATACGGTAGTCGATTGAGTAGTGAAACCAATCGCCGTTGCTGCGCAACGTGTTGGAAATGTGAGTTTTTCCAAGGCCTGACATGCCAAAGAGCAGGACTTTTTTCTGCTCCGCTTCGCGCCAGTCTTGCGCAGATGTGTAGATCATGGCGGATGCCCTTTTGCCAGTGTTGCGCAGTTTGGTAACGGGCCGCGGCTAAAGGGTCAAATGCTATCAGGGCGGGAGGCGTTAACCATAAAAATCCGTGTCGGTATTACGTCGGTATCGCGTCTGTGTTGCGCCGGTGCAAAAATTGACGTCCACGTCAGGCTTAACCGGGCGGGCGTTGCACTGGGCAACGCCTATTGCACGCCGCTAACCTTTGCAGCCAGCCTTGGACAGTTTGATGCCGGCAAAGCCGTGACCGTCCAGCCAGCCTTTTTTGTCCCAGTCACGGATGATGTCGCGGGTCTGATCCGGGGTGAACCCGTGTCTGGGCAGCTTTTCTCCAGCTTCCACCGCGGTCATTTGACAGCCGTTGTCGCGGATCAGTTTGAGGAGCTTGTCTGAGGTGTCACCGGCAGCAAATGCGGGGAGAGCGGTGAGAGACAGGCTGGCTGCAATGATAACTTTGACGGGAAAGGTCATTTGAAGTGTCCTCAATAGGTAGAGCAATTGAGGCAGAGTTTCGGTGCGAATGGGGTATTTGGTCAAGGTTGCTTAGGGGGGAGAAACCGATGAGATCTGTCATATGTGAGGCTGGGCATATGAAGGGGCTTTGCCCCTCAGGGACGCGGGCGTCCCTTCACCCCAGGATATTTGGGGACATGAAATGAGGCATTTTAGGTACGGAACGTGAAAAGGCGCGGTCCGGAGAGCCGCGCCTTTTGTGTGATCTTAGAGCCGGGTGTCGTGGTTAAACCAAGCGACTGTTGTCTTTGGCTGCGCGCACGAAGTCGCGGAACAATGGGTGAGGTTCAAACGGCTTGGACTTGAGTTCCGGGTGGAACTGCACGCCGATGAACCAAGGGTGGTCTTCCCATTCGACAATCTCAGGCAGGCGGCCATCCGGGCTCATGCCCGAGAAGCGCAGGCCGCAGGCTTCGAGTTGCTCGCGGTATTTGATGTCGACCTCATAGCGGTGACGGTGGCGTTCTTCGATGGCATTGGCGCCGTAAGCTGCGGCGACTTTGGAACCTTCGGTCAAGGTCGCGTCATAGGCGCCCAGGCGCATGGTGCCGCCTTTGGCATCGGTGGCCTTGCGGGTGACTTTGGCGTTGCCCTGCACCCATTCCTTGAGGTGGTAGACCACAGGCTCAAAGCGGGTTTTGCCGGCTTCGTGGTCAAATTCCTCTGAACCAGCATCAGAAATGCCAGCTTTGTTGCGGGCAGCTTCGATGACGGCCATCTGCATACCAAGACAGATGCCAAGGTAGGGGATTTTGTGCTCACGGGCGTATTGCGCCGCGTTGATTTTGCCTTCGGTGCCCCGCTCGCCAAAGCCGCCGGGCACCAGAATGGCGTCATAGCCTTCCAGGAATGGCGCCGCGTCGTCTTTGTCAAACAGCTCTGCGTCGACCCAGCTGACGTTGACTTTCACACGGTTGGCCATGCCGCCGTGGGTCAGGGCTTCCTTGATGGATTTATAGGCGTCTTCCAATTGGGTGTATTTGCCCACGATGGCGACGTTGATTTTACCATCGGTGTTGTGGATGCGGTCGTTCACGTCCTCCCAGACGGTCAGGTCAGGGCGTGGGGCCGGGGCGATGCCAAAGGCGTCCAGCACGGCCTGATCGAGACCTTCGCGGTGATAGGCCAGCGGGGCTTCGTAGATCGATTTCAGATCGTAGGCGGCAACCACATGTTCTTTGCGCACGTTACAGAACAGCGCGATCTTCTGGCGCTCTTTGTCCGGAATTGGCTGCTCGGAACGACACACCAATACGTCCGGTGCAATACCGATGGATTGCAGCTCCTTTACGGAGTGCTGTGTCGGTTTGGTTTTAAGCTCGCCGGACGCGGCCAAATAGGGCAACAGCGTCAGATGCATGAAGATACATTCGCCGCGCGGCTTGTCGTGGCTGAACTGTCGAATAGCTTCAAAGAACGGCAGACCTTCGATGTCGCCCACGGTGCCGCCAATTTCGCAGAGCATGAAATCGACCTCGTCGTCGCCGACATGCAGGAAGTCTTTGATTTCGTTCGTGACGTGCGGCACCACCTGAATGGTTTTGCCAAGGTAGTCGCCACGGCGTTCTTTTTCCAGAACGTTGGAGTAGACCCGGCCAGAGCTGACGGAATCGGTCATGCGGGCGGGTACGCCGGTGAAGCGTTCGTAGTGGCCGAGATCGAGATCGGTTTCTGCACCATCGTCGGTGACAAACACCTCGCCGTGTTCAAACGGCGACATGGTGCCGGGATCCACGTTCAGGTACGGGTCCAGTTTGCGCAAACGCACGGTGTAGCCCCGTGCTTGCAGCAGCGCTCCTAACGCCGCAGACGCCAGACCTTTGCCCAGCGAAGAAACAACCCCACCCGTAATGAAAATGTAGCGCGCCATGTGCGTGGCATCCCCCGTGATTGTCGACCCTCAGGTCGGACGATTGTCGATATAGCAGCGCCCAAGTCAGTGCAGATTCGCCTGCAAAGTTGACCCAGCATCACGGGACTTAAGTCATATAGGATTCGCAGCAAAAAGGCAACCGGACCGCAAGATGCTGTTGCGGTTGGCAAATAGGCCTCAAGCTGTGGTGGATGCCCGATGGGGCAAAAAATCAGGCGGTCCCGAGGAACCGCCAGAAATTTTTCAGAGTGCCCGACGTTTAGTCGGCGCGGGGCACCAGCGGTGCGTTGTCGCCTTCGGATGGCGGCAGCAGCGAGTCACCTGCGCCGGGCAGGGCTGGTGCGGTTTCTTCCGCAGCAGGTGCGGAGGTGCCCAGACGGTCAAATACCGAGCTGGAAGAAGAGTTGTTTGCGGCGATCACTGTCAGGGCAATCGACGTACAAATGAACGCGCCAGCAAGGATCCATGTCACCCGCGTCAGCGCAGTGGCTGCTGCGCGACCGGATACGGCACCGCCGCCGCCGCCGCCCATGCCAAGGCCACCGCCTTCGGAACGTTGCACCAAAACGACGCCGATCAGCGCCAAAGCCAGAAGAAGGTGGATGATGAGGACAACGTTTTCCATTTGGACCTGTATTGCGAGCGTTCGGATTTTCTAGCGGCGTATGTAGGCAAGTTTGCGGCGGGGGGCAAGGTGGATTTGTGAAGTTGATCATGCGGGTGGTCGTGTGAGGTTTTGATGATGGACCTGCGGACACAGTTCTGCGAGTGTTTTGTCATGCCTCATGATCATGACCACCCGCATTCTCACCTGCCTTCAGACCCTGCGCTGCGGGTCAGGGCGCTTGAAACATTGTTGACGGACAAAGGCTTGGTTGATCCCGCCGCCTTAGACGCGATCATTGATCTCTATCAGAACAAGATAGGACCGCAGAATGGCGCGCAGGTGGTGGCAAAGATGTGGTGCGATGTGAATTTTCACCGCCAAATGATCGAAGACCCGATGCCGAGGCTTCAGGAAATGGGTCTTTATGGGCGGCAAGGCGAGCATATGGTGTTCGTTGAGAATACCGACGAGGTTCACAACATGGTCGTCTGCACCCTGTGCAGTTGCTACCCGTGGCCGTTGCTGGGTATTCCGCCGGGCTGGTACAAATCCGATGCCTATCGGGCGCGTGCCGTACGCGAGCCACGCGCGGTCTTGTCAGAGTTTGGTGTGACATTGCCGGAAGGCAAAAAGGTGCGGGTCTGGGACAGCACGGCGGAGGTGCGCTATTTGGTGGTGCCGCAGAGGCCAGCGGGCACGCAAGGGTTCAGCGAGGACGACCTGGCGGCGTTGGTCACGCGTGACAGCATGATTGGCACCGGCTTGGCGCAGGCGCCTTCAACACTGGAGTCGGGCGCATGAGCCGTATTCACGACATGGGCGGACGACTGGGCACCGGTGCTGTGGACCCGCAAGACGGTTATGATTTTGCGGAGGCCAAAGACTGGCACAAACGGGCTTTGGCGCTGAACGTGGCCTGTGGCTTTCTGGGGCAGTGGAACATTGATGCGTCGCGCCATGCGCGAGAGCTTCTGGACCCGCAAGATTACATGGCGTTCAGCTATTATGAAAAATGGATGGGCGGGCTTGCGGACCTGATGGTGGATCGCGGCGTAGTGACCGTTGAGGAATTGGCCAGCGGACAGGCGGCGGGCGTGTCGCCTGTTAGAGCGCGGGCGGCCAAACCGGAGACGGTTGAAGCCGTGTTGATGAACGGCAGTCCTTCTGCGCGGGAGGCGACAGCACCGGTATTTGCGGTAGGTGCGCAAGTGAGAACCCGAAAGCCCGCGCGTAATGTGGCGGTGCCGGGCGGGCATACACGGTTGCCAGCCTATGCGGCGGGCGCCATTGGTGAAGTTGTGCTGCACCATGGTGCGCATGTGTTTCCCGACAGTAATGCACACTTCAGCGGCGAAGCGGCGGAGCCGCTGTATGCGGTGCGGTTCACCGCACAGGCGTTGTGGGGCGCGGAAGCGGACCCGCTTGATGAGGTCGTGTTGGATCTTTGGGAAAGCTATTTGGAGCCGGCGGCGTGAATTGGTGCGGAGACAAACCGGAACCGGCCTTCTCGGAGCCATGGCATGCGCAGGTGTTTGCGATCACCGTGGCGCTCAATGAAGCGGGGCATTTTGAGTGGTCGTCCTGGGCTGCGCGCTTTGGGGCGACGTTGAAAGCGCATGGGCTTGCGAAGGAGCTGGACGGCGGGGAGGATTACTTCAACGCTTGGTTGGAAACCTTGGAGAGCTTCCTCGCGGAGACCGGTATGGCGGAGATGGGTGCGCTTCAGCACTTAAAAACGGCGTGGACAGAGGCTTATCTCTCCACGCCGCATGGTCAACCGGTGCGGCTTGCACCGGAGGCTTAGGGCAGGCGGGTGACAGTTCCAGTTGCGCCAAACGAACCAATGTATTCTACGTCTGGTCCGCTTAGTTGAAATGTGCCGCCGGCCTCGCGCACAAGCGGGCCGTAAAAGCTGCCATCAAGCGTGCCGGAACTTGTGGCCGCTGTGATGTTGGCGGAAAAGTCCGCGCCGGAAATTGTACCAGCGCCAGAAAAATCAAGCTCTGCGGCGCGTTCTAAAACTGGGTTATCAAGGCTCAAGTTTTCGACCACGGTGTTGGCTGAAGTGATCGAAATGCTCTCGAAATCTTAGGTCGACAGGGTGATTTGGGATTGCGCCATGTTGGGCGAGCCGTCCGCTCGGCGCGCAACGCCTGTGGTCAAGCCAGTGTAGGTGGCTGAAACCGCGTCGTTAAGTAGGGCCGGATCGGTTTTGACACCATAGACGCCGGTGCCCACGGAGCCGGAATTTGTGCCGTAGCCCGCCATCCAAGTGCCATAAGACATGTAATTCACATCCGCCATGTCCGGCACGACAAAGACGGCGAGCACATTCTCTTCTTCCATATGCCAGATCGCATAATGGCCGGAGGCGCGCACCGTATGGCCGGTTTCGCGCACGTCAAAATCAAAGCCGGAGTTTTGCGCGACAATTTCGGTGCCAAAACTCGTGCCGCCCTCGCCGGTGAGGGACATCTGGCTGCCGTGACGATCGTGAATTTCGGTGAGTGTGATCGCGCCGCTGCCCGGATTGATTTCAAATGTGGCGGTGACTGCCTGACCATCGGCCAGAACGTAGTCGTGGTATTGGCGGTGACCGTGGCCTTCAAAAGAGACGCTTGGAGGCCGTGAGGGACCGCTGCTTTGGGTCACATCGCCTCCGCCCATACAGGCGGACAGTAGGAGGGGGGTGGGCAAAAGAGGCAGTATAGACCGGACAGAAAAAAGCATGAGTTATCTCAGAAAAAGGAAACGACGATACACGCTTAAGGTGATTTGATTACGAAGGTCTAAAGGTCCATCAGAGTTCTGATTTTGCGGAGGTGAGGGGCCCCCCGGTGCTCTTGAGAAGTCTACGAATGTGTCTCTTGAAGTAGAGCACGTGATCGCGCGATGAATAAAAGTTGACCGATTTGAGGTCGCACAGTCCGGTATTTGGCGAGTGGAACGGGCGGGATCATCGCCAAATGCGCGTTTGTATGCTTCTGCGACAGCTTTTGTGGTTTCCCCAGCCTAACAACATGGCTACAAGGGCGCGGGTTTGAACTATCTGCAAAGGACCGGATATGGCCAACGTTGTTGTTGTGGGCGCTCAGTGGGGCGATGAAGGTAAAGGCAAGATCGTTGACTGGCTCAGCGAGCGGGCCGATGTCATCGCGCGTTTCCAAGGTGGGCATAACGCTGGCCACACGCTGGTGATCGACAGCAAGGTTTACAAGCTGCACGCGCTGCCGTCCGGCGTTGTGCGTGGCGGCAAACTGTCCGTGATCGGCAACGGTGTTGTGTTGGACCCGTGGCACCTCGTGAAAGAGATTGCGACTGTGCGCGCGCAGGGCGTGGATATTTCGCCAGAGACGCTGATGATTGCGGAGAACACGCCGCTGATCATGCCATTTCATGGCGAGCTGGACCGCGCGCGGGAAGAAGCCGCCTCCAAGGGCACCAAGATTGGCACCACTGGTCGTGGCATCGGCCCGGCATATGAAGACAAAGTGGGCCGTCGCGCGATCCGCGTGGCCGATCTGGCAGATGAAGCCACTTTGGAAGCGCGTGTGGACCGTGCGTTGCAGCACCATGACCCGCTGCGCAAAGGTCTGGGCGTGGAGCCAATTGACCGCGATGGCTTGATTGCGCTGTTGAAAGAGATTGCCAAAGAAATCCTGCCTTACGCGGCGCCGGTTTGGAAAGTGCTGAACGAGAAGCGCAAAGCGGGCAAGCGTATCCTGTTTGAAGGCGCACAAGGTGCGCTGCTGGACATTGATTTTGGCACATATCCGTTTGTGACCTCCTCCAACGTGATCGCCGGTCAGGCCGCCACTGGTGTGGGCATTGGCCCGGGCTCCATCGATTATGTGCTGGGCATTGTGAAAGCCTACACCACCCGTGTGGGCGAAGGTCCGTTCCCAACCGAGCTTTTGAATGCAGACGGTACGCCGGATGTGGATGGCGAGCGTTTGGGCACCCGTGGCCATGAGTTTGGCACCACAACCGGCCGTCAGCGCCGTTGTGGGTGGTTTGATGCGGCACTTGTGCGCCAGACCTGTGCGACATCTGGCATCAAAGGCATCTGCCTGACCAAGCTGGACGTTCTGGACGGGTTTGAGAAACTGAAGATCTGCGTGGGGTATGAATTGGACGGCGAAACGCTGGACTACTTGCCAACGGCAGCGGATCAGCAGGCGCGGTGCAAGCCGATCTATGAAGAGATTGATGGTTGGAGCGAGACCACCGAGGGCGCGCGCAGCTGGAATGACCTGCCGGCCAATGCGGTGAAATACGTGAAGCGCGTGGAAGAGCTGATTGAGTGTCCTGTGGCGCTGTTGTCGACCAGCCCGGAGCGGGAAGACACCATTCTGGTAACCGATCCATTTGCCGATTGATCGCGTAAGCCTCTGAAAGGAGACTGACATGGCATTGAGTTACAAAGGCCGTCGCCGCGTGGCGCTTCTGGTTCTGGTGGTGGGGCTGCCGATCTACATTCTGGTGGCCTCTGTGCTGGCAACCACCATTGCGCCGGACTCGGTGTTGGTGACGTTGTTGCTATATGTTGGGTTGGGGATTCTGTGGATCTTGCCGTTTAAGTCGGTGTTTAAAGGTATTGGGCAGGAAGACCCCAACGCCACGTCACGTCGGTTTGATGACGATCCCTGAGACGGATTTGCAAGAATTTTGTGGGCGGCGGCACTTCGGTGTCGCCGTTTTGCGTTTTTGTAGGTGCGCGGATGTGGGGGCTTGCGAGGTCATGGCGCGGCGGAGAGAGTGAGACATGGCTGACTTGACGCTGCGCGATGCGCATTCTTATCGGGATGATCCCAAGGTTCCTGCGTTTGACGACAGCGGGCCGGTCACAGTGATGGATGGGGACTGCGCGCTGTGCAGTTTTGGCGCGCGGATGATTGCGCGGTTTGATCACAAAGAGCAGTTTCGGATTTGCCCAGGGCAGACCGAGTTGGGCACAGCCTTACTGGCGCATTACGGGCTTAAGCCTGATGATCCGGAAAGCTGGCTGTTGATCGTGGATGGGCGCGCTTATGGCTCATTGGACGCGATTATTCGTGTCGGGCAGATGGTCGGCGGCGTGGGGCATGTGCTGCGCGTGCTGCGGATTTTGCCGCGGGGGCTACAGGATTGGATTTACCGCCGGATAGCGCGCAATCGGTATGCGATGTTTGGCAGAGGCGATATGTGCGCGTTGCCGGATGAACGGCTGCGCAGCAGGTTGCTACAATAATGAAAAGCCCGATCAGGTGATCGGGCTTTTGCTTTGCAGATTTGGCGGGTCTTAACCGGCTTTGGTGTCGCGCGGTTTGAAGTTGATCGCGGCGTTGGCGGTGAACCGGCCACCGGCCACTTTGTCGATCTTTTTCTCTCGCAACAGCTGGCCAAAGCTGCGCAGGCCTTCTTCGCGGGTGAACTGAGGAATGTTCACTTCGCGTGCCATACGCATCAGCATCGGTCGGGAGAAACGCTCCAGACCTTCCACATATGTAAGGTAGGCGGCGGCGGCTTCCGTGCTTTCAGGCAGTTGGCTTGCGCCGACGCTTTTGGCGTAGTCAATAAACCCGCTCAACGTTGTGCTGTTGGTGCTGACCGGGGCAGCGGACTTCGCGGCTTCTTCGCGGTCCAGTTGGTCAGAAGACACCCGGCGCGGACGAACAGGGACGCGGCGGGGGGCTTTTTGTACACTTTCAGAGTCTTGTTGAGCGGGTTGTTCGGGGGTGTCGACACGCTGGGCTGCAACCAGTTTCAGGGGCGCTGCGCCCGACTTGGCAGGTTTTGTGCCGTCGGTTGTACCGCCTGGCACGGCCCGTACCACAGAGGCAAGATCATCGCGGTAGGCCACAGTGTCATCTTTGCCATCGCCGGATTTGCCTGCGCGTTTTTCAGCGCGCGTGGCCGCCACGGCGGCACGAAGATGCGCAATTGCACTGCGGCGGCCTTTGCCTTGGGGTTCTTCCATTTCGCTGTTGGCTTTGGCCATCAGACGGGACAGGTCCGGCTCCGGTTGCGGTTGGCGCGGTTCAGATGCAGACGGCGCGGCGTCTTCTTCCGCCACTGGCTCTTCTGCGGGAAGGTGCTCTTCAGGGATAGCAGCTTCTTGGACTGCCGGGGCGGCCTCCGCTTGGGCAGCGGGTTCTGCCACGTCTGATTGTTTCAGCTCCGCTTCGACTTGCGCCAGTTCGGCGAGCAGGTCGGCCTCGTCTTCGGGTGTCAGGCTGGTTGGCTTAGGGACTTCCGGCGCGGTCGATTGGACAGTGTCTTCTGCCAAATCCGTCTCACCGTCGGCTACAGCCTCAAGGCTACCGGAGGCAACTGCGTCTTCAAAATCAGCCTTTTTCATACGCACAACGCGGGCACGCAACGGGCGGACCTTTGGTTTTACCGTTTCGGCGACAGGTGCCTCAGGGTTTTCCACTACGGCTTCTACCTGAGTGTCGACCACTGTGGCGTCCTCGACCTGACCTGACGTGTCCGACAAGGCTTCGGACATATCGATGGCGTCTTCGATCTCTGCGTCATCGTCCAGGTTCACGGGTGTGAGGTCCATTGGAGCGAGGTCTTCGTCAAAGATGTTGGCATCGACGGTGGTCAGCTCTGGCTGATCGTCTTCGGCATCCACCGCTTCGGCTTCTGGCTCGGCTTCAACGCGGGCCACCACGGCGCGGATGCGCTCAAGCTTGGCGGCGATGGAGTTTTCTTCAAACTCAGGCTCGTCGTCGGCGTCTTCCCATTCGGCGGCTTCCGCTTTGGCCTCGGATTGCTCTTCAGCCAGGTCATCGGCAAACGGGTCTTCGCCGTCTTCAACTAGGGCGTCCAGAACCAGAAGGTCTGACGCGTCGTCTTCGAGCTCTGCGTCGGTTTGCAGTTGATCGTCAGAGAGAGCATCCACAGCGGAAACAGCGGCGGAGATGCCAGCCAGGTCTACCTCTGGCGTGTCTTGCGCAGACTCTTCGACCGCCTCAATTGGCGCTTCTTCTGCCACAGCTTCTTCGACGGCTTCCTCTACGATTTCAGCAACCGGCGCCTCATCGGCTACAGGCAGGCTGTCCTCGGCGATGGCGGCCATCACGCTGTCGGCGATGTTGCCGTCTTCAGAAACAGTCTCTTCAGATGCGGTCTCTTCGACGGTCTCAACAACCGCTTCCTCAGCAGATTCTTCTTCTGCTACAACCTCAACCGGTTCGGCTTCGACCTCAATCGGGGTGTCTTCTGACGGAGCCACTTCGACCACAGTTTCTTCGACGGCGGCTTCTACGGTGTCTTCAACAGCAGGGGCCTCTTCGATCACGTCGTCTGCGATCGGGGTGTCCTCAGCAGCGACAGCCACGTCCTCTACAGCAGATTCAACCGGCGTGTCTTCCACAACCTGTGCGGCGGGCTCTTCCGCACTCTCTTCGACCACAGGCTCAGCCACGAGGTCCGGCTGCGCCGCCGGGGCGGCTTCGGCCACGGGATGCGTCTCAGTTTCGGGTTTGGGGTCACCGGCGCTTAGCACAATGGCTCCATGATCCAGACGCGCGCTGACGCGGCGGGCGATTTCTTTTTCTGCGATGCGGGCAAGCATCTCAGCATCCGGGGTCGGGGGCTCTGCACCGAAGTATCGGTCGTCCGCCGCGAGATCCCTGAAATACTCAGCGATTGCCTTCATTGTATCAAACGACTCCTCAAACCCTTCTAGGGTGCAGGAGAATGTCCCGTAAGACACCGTGAGCACTTTGTTATTGGTAACCATCTTCTGCGGGTCCTTTGCACTACTCAGCAATCAAACTACCATCAAAGGAAAGTCGAAACGTGACCGATTCTGTGGAAGACAGCGTATCATTTCTGGGCCAAATTGTGGCAAAACGCTATTGAGAGGGTCAGAGCGGGGTGAAATGACAGTGATTGTTCACAGTTTGGAACCAATCACGCTGGTTGGTGCGGGATCGTTGGGCGATTCCGACATAGACGACTCATTGGCCTTGGCGCCGACTTTGGCCGCCGCTGACGGCGGAGCGGCCCATTGCCTCGCGGCGGATCACATGCCGGAGGCGGTGATCGGAGACATGGACAGTTTGGACATGGTGCAGGCGGCGGGCATTCCCTGGGAGCGGCTACACGAGATCACCGAGCAGGACAGCACGGACTTTGACAAGGCCCTGCGCCACATTGAGACACCTTTAGTGCTGGCCGTGGGCTTTACCGGCGCGCGGATGGATCACGAGTTAGCGGTGCACAATGCGCTGGTGCGTTATCCAAACAGGCGCTGTGTGCTGATTGGGGAGACCGATGTGCTCTGTGTCGCGCCGCCGAGGCTGACGTTGGATGTGCCAGCCGGGACGCGGATGTCGCTGTTTCCGATGCGGGCGGTCACTGGGCGGTCTGAAGGATTAAAATGGCCCATCGATGGTTTGGGTTTTGCGCCGGATGGCATGATTGGCACGTCCAATGCGGCCACCGGGACGGTGACCTTAGAGATGGATGGGCCGGGCATGTTGTTGATCCTGCCCAAAGCCCTTTTGCCCGTATTGGTTAAGACGCTGCTTGCGACGCCTGAAGGATGGCCCGCTCCCTGAACACCACATAAAGACCGGCGGCCATGGTGATGCAGATGCCAAGCGTCGCCAACGCGTTTGGAAAATCGCCAAAGACCACCAGGCCAACCGCCACGGTGATTGGGATCTCAATATATGTCAGTGGTGCGAGGGTGGTTGATGGGGCAAAACGCAAGGACCAGGTCATAAGAAGGTGCGCGAGGGTGCCAAGTACTCCTGCGCCAAGCACCAGAAGTAAGGCTTGGCCCGTTGGCACCATGAAACCGAACTCATGCCAGCCAAAGTATGCGCCAGCAACCATTGCCGGCACCATGAGGGCGACGGCCATCCAGCCACTGACCATTTGAATGGCAATTGGATCAGCTTCTTGAGCGATGGTGCGCCCCAACAGTACAAAGAAGGCAAAGGCCCAGGCGGTGGCAATGGGCCAAAGCACGGCGAGGCCTGCGGTTGCGAAATTTGGCTGGATCACCAGTAGGGTACCGACGAAGCCAACGGTACAGGCCGCAAGCCGGTGCTTGCCAACCCGTTCGTTGAGAAAGACTTTGCCAAGCAGCAGCTGGATGAAAGGCACCACAAAGGCAATTGCGACCGCATCTGCCAAAGGCAGGTAGCGAAAGGCCATGAAGATCGTGCTCAACCCGGCGATATGGCACAGGGTGCGCAGAAAGATCAGACCATATTGACGAGCCGTCAAGGTGGGCAGGCCTGTTGTGATCAGGACAACGCCGGAAAGAAATAGCGCCTGAAGGCCAAATCGGTAGAACGTGAACGTGGCGACCGTCAGGATCGGGCCCAGCAGTTTGACAATGGCGTCTCCAAAGGGCGCGAGCATACTGAATCCAAGCATCAAAGCGATGCCGAGCATGGGGCGGTCTTGTGTGTCTGAATGTTCGTTCATCCGGGCACGCTAGGAGGGCGGGTTAACCAAGGCAACAGAAAGATTGTGCCGACACAATGCGTGTGGGTGGTCAGAATTCAGTGATCCCGGCCTGCACCGGGCGTTCCAGATATGTTGAGAGCGCAACATAGGTTTTGGTGCTGATCACGTCGGGCATATCGTAGAGCCGCTTGAGTAGGGCCTCCATCGCCTTGGAGTCCTGCATCCGTACCTTCAGCAACATACAGGTGTCGCCTGTGACTGAATGGATTTCTTCCAGTTCGGGCAGGTGGCGTAGCTCCATCATGGCGGCGGATTTTCCCCAACCCGTGGTGTCGACATGCAAAAACGCCAGAAACGGCTTGCCGGTCATTGTTGGATCGAGCTGCGCGGTGACACCTGAAATACGGCCTGAAGCCTTGTAGCGTTTCACCCTTTCATGCACGGCAGGCGGGGAGAGGCCGACCTTATCGCCCAAAGTGGCATAGCTTTGTTCTGCATCTTCGCTCAGAAGCCCTAATAGTTTTCGGTCTATGGCGTCTAAACCCTGAGTGTCCTTGAGAGACATCTGAACCTCATTCGGAATTTTAAATATAGTCCATTACAGTATACAAAGTTTGTAAGGAATTGGCTATCCAGTCTCCAAAATATGGAGCGTGTGATGAAGCCAGTTTGGGTGTTGATGTGTGCTATTGGTGTGGTGGGCTCCAACTCTTTGGTGTTGAGCCCGATCGCGTCGGATGTGGCGGCGACCTTTGAAGGGAAAGCCGCGTCAGATGTGATGATGGCCTCAGCCGTCTATGGCGGGGCGACGGCGCTGAGCGCGCTGTTTCTCGCACCACGGGCCGATCAGATTGGCTTGAAGCGTGCGTTGATTTTGGCGCTTGTGACTTTGGTTGTGGCGTTGTTGGGGAGCACGGTGGCGCCAAGTTTGCCAGTTCTGATTGTAGCGCAGGGGCTGGCTGGCATTGGTGCCGGGCTGGCGTTGCCAGCCACCTACGGGTTGGCGGCTGATGTGGCTCCCAAGGGAGAGGAGAGCGCCACGCTGGGCAAGGTGCTTACCGGATGGACGTTGAGCCTTGTCGCGGGCGTGTCTTTCGCTGCGGTGCTGGCAGATGTCCTGCAGTGGCGCGCGGTGTTTGGATTGATGGCAGCCATGAGTGCCGGGCTGATCCTGTTGGTGGCGCGCATGCAGGTGCCTGAACGCGATGCGGCGGCGGCGGTGTCTCCGTTCAAAGCGTTTCGCGTGCCGGGGCTGCTCCCAATTCTGCTTGCTGTGGTGGCCTTCATGAGTGCGTTTTACGGACTGTACGGTTTCCTTGGCACGCATATGACAACGGTCTTGGGATACTCAACAGGCATGGCCGGGCTGGCGGCGCTGACCTATGGCGTTGGATTTGGCGCGGTGGCGCCCCTGGATCGGCTGATTGATCGGTATGGCGCGCAACGGGCGGCGCCGGTGGTTTTTGGCGCGCTGGTGCTGGTCTATCTGCTTATGTCCTTGTTGGCGGGGCAGGGGCTGGGCATCTTTGTGGGCTGTCTGTTTTGGGGTGCGGTGAACCATGTTGGTCTCAACATTATGGTGGGACAGCTGACAGCGCTGTCAGCTCCTCAACGCGGGGCCATTCTGGGCATCTACAGCGCGACGACCTACGTGGCGATGTTTGTCGGGACTGCAGCCTATCGGCCGATGTTTGAGACGCAGGGCTTTGGGTTTATCGCGTTGGTGTCCGCGGCTTGTATTGTGCCCGCGCTGATCGGCGCGCTGTGGGCGCTGCGGCGGGCAGGGCGGTTGACCGTGCCTGCGGCGGAATAAAAAAAAGGGCCAGCACAAAGCTGGCCCGATAGGGAGTGAACCCGGGCGATGGATCGACGCCCGGGATCGGGGAAATCTTAGCGGTTCATGCGGTTTTCGATGAGGTCATCGACCACCCCTGGATCTGCCAGCGTGCTCGTGTCGCCAAGTGCGCCATAGTCGTTTTCTGCGATTTTGCGCAGGATGCGGCGCATGATTTTGCCGGAGCGGGTTTTTGGCAGG
>JAAENN010000364.1 GCA_024224295.1 Shimia sp.
AAGACTGTCCTTTGTGCCGCGCAAAGACACCACCACTCAGCGAGAGCCGCGCTTCATTTCAGCTTGAAATTTTCGCGTGAGTAAAGGTGGCGTTCATGATTGAAGTGATTGTGGACCGAAGAATGGTCGGATGCGAATTTCTGCAAACATCGCATTTGGTGGTGTCAGACGGATTCGAACTCGTCTCAGCTAGGCCAGTAAGACTGCCCTTTAATCCGCACAAAGGCCACGCCATTCAGCGAGAGCAGCGGCACGGTTCAGCTTGAAATTTGATCTGGAGCAGAGACTGCGTTCGGAATTGAAGAGGTTGAGAACAGAGGCGTGGACGGCGGCGAATTTCTGCAAACTTCGCAGTCGCCGAAAGCGCTGCATTGCCCGCTCCCTTCGTCGGAACGGAAGGTGGGAATTCTCAGCACGATTGTTGAGCCAACGGCCCGTTTCCTGCAGATCCGCGTTTCCGAGGTTCTTCAATGCAGCCCCGTAAGAACGTAGTTTGTCTGTCACGATTGCCTTCGGCCGGCCGTATCTACGCATTGATTTCTTAAGAAATTTCAATGCAGCTTTCTTGTCACGGGCTTTCGTCACATAGCTCTCCAGGACTTCACCCTCGTGGTCTAAGGCCCGCCACAGGTAGTGTCGCTCTCCGTTGATCTTCACGAACATCTCGTCCAGATGCCATTTCCAGTTTGAGTGGTGCCGCATCGATTGTGACCGTTTTATTCGGATTTCCGATGCGAATTTAGGACCGAACCGCTGCCACCAAAACCGAACAGATTCATAGCTCACGTCGATGCCGCGTTCGTGTAGCAGATCTTCAACATTCCTGAGCGACAGCGGAAACCGGATGTACATCATGACCGCCAGGCGGATGACTTCGGGCGAGGTTCGAAAGTAGCGAAATGGGCTGCGTTTGGTCATGAAACAACGCTACCCAACGACCCTGTTCCTCTCAAGCGCCATCCCTCTGACAAGGCCGGCTCAAGCCATGTTTCTCTGACACGACCAATGTCGGGATTGCGTGCGGCTATCGACTGCCCAAGGCTCGGTGAGGTTTCAGACGGAACAAAGGCGGTGTCTCCGCCTCTATTCCTTTTGCAAAAGGTGGCTCAAACGCCAAAAGCTTGCGCCATGAGGCTGCCCAAACGCCGGGCAAAGTCAGAGGGGTCCTTTGGGGTTTCCCCTTCTATGATCCGGGCCTGATCGAACAGGATGTGGGCTGCATCACTCAGGAGCTCATCAGAGCCGGCCACGTCCAGTTTTGCACGCTCGGCCAGCTTCGTAATAACAGCATGGGTCGGGTTCAGTTCCAGCACACGTGGTGCGCCGTCCTGCAATTGGCCGTGCCGTTTCAGCAGGCGCTCGAGGTTCACATCCATATCGCCATCATCAGCAATGAGGCAAACAGGGCTACTGGTTAGACGCTTGGATTGCCGCACGTCTTTGACGGTTTCGCCCAACTCAACTTTGATCACCCCAATCAGTGCCGACAGATCGACCTCGTCCGGTTTGTCTTGATCGTCTGTTTGATCGTCTGCCTTGACCTGATCTAGATCGGCGGTACCGCGGGTAATGGACTTGAACGGCTTACCGTCGAATTCGGTGATGTGCTGCATCCAGAATTCGTCAACATGATCAGACAGGAGCAAAACCTCGACACCCTTGGCCCCGAACCCTTCCAAGTGGGGCGACTTGGCCAACCTACCGGCATCTTCACCTGCGATGTAATAGATAGCCTCTTGGCCCTCTTTCATGCGCTCAACATAATCTGACAGGCTGGTGAGCGCGTCGTCACCTGTTGTGTCAAAGCGACAGAGTTCCAGGATGCGGTCCCGCAACAAGGGATCTTCCACGAGGCCCTCTTTCAGAACCGCACCAAAATTGCGCCAGAATTGAGTGTAGTCATCCGCGGCCTTGGTCGCTTTTTTCTTAAGTTCGCTCAGAACCTTTTTCGATACTTGCTTCTTGATTTGTGCCAGCTTCGGATCTGATTGCAGCATTTCCCGCGAAACGTTCAGAGATAGGTCCTGACTGTCCACAACACCGCGCAAAAAACGCAGATAGGCTGGGATCAAATCGGTGGTTGTTTCTGTGATAAAGACGCGGTTCACATAAAGCTGCACATGGCTTTTGCGTTCAGCATCAAAGAGATCAAAGGGCGGGGTGCTGGGTACAAACAGCAGGCTGGTGTGATTGAGCGTTCCTTCGACCTTGTTATGCATCACATGCCAGGGCGCATCAAACGCGTGCGAACTATGACGGTAGAACTTGCCATATTGCTCTTCGCTGATGTCTTTGGCGGGGCGGGTCCATAGTGCTTCTGCAGAGTTCAGCGTTTCATCGCCAAGTTTGATCGGAAAGCTGATGTGTTCTGAGTAGGTCTTGATGATATGTTTGACACGGGCGTCCTCGGCGAACTCAGCGGCATCGCCTTTCAGGTGCAGGGTGACGGTGGTGCCGTTGCTGTCTCGATCCGCACGTTCTACGGAAAACGCGCCCTTGCCATCGGAGGACCAAAGCCACGCTTCAGTCTCACCGGCCTTGCGGGTTATAACATCCACCCGGTCTGCAACCATGAAGGCTGAATAAAACCCAACGCCGAATTGGCCAATCAATCCAACTTGATCCTTTTCCTCCGCCTTTAGCGCTTCGATAAATGCGCCAGTGCCGGACTTGGCAATTGTGCCGAGGGTTTCCAAAAGGTCGGCATGGTTCATGCCAATGCCATTATCTGCAATCGACAGGGTCCTTGTGCCGCCATCAATCTCAAGTGTGACGGCCAGATCTTCAGCCGAAGCCAGGCCGGTATCTGTTAGAGCCGCGTATCGCAGTTTGTCGCAGGCGTCTGACGCATTTGAAACCAGCTCTCGCAGGAACACTTCACGATTGGAATAGAGCGATCCGGCAACAATTTCCAAGAGTTGACCGACTTCGGTCTGAAAGGAAAACGTTTCTTTCTCGAGGGTCTCAGCCATGAATCATATCTCCAGCTACAAGTTGCCGCGATGATGTATGTCAGGCCTAGGTCAGATACAACAGAGGGGTGCTGTCAGACGGATTCGAACTAGGGCCTGTTGCCGTTCACCTTATGTGAATGAGCGTTGCCACGATTGAGATAAAGGCTTTGAAGCTCTGGTCTGTTTTGCACGAGCGCATGGCTATCCCTCTGTTTTCCTTCAGTTTGCCAAAGTAGTTTTCAATCAGGTGCCTCCATTTGTAGGTTTCCTTGTCAAACTCGGACGGGAACTTCCGGTTGGATTTCGGCGGAATGACCGGAGTGATGTCACGATCCAGAAGGTCACTGCGCAACCAATCCGCGTCAAAGGCCCTGTCCGCCAGCAGGTATCCGGCAGAAAAGTTGCGGATCAAGGTTCCGGTCTCGCGCAAATCATGGGCTTGCCCAGGCATCAGACAGAAATCGACGAGGTTGCCGAGCGCATCCGTGAGCGCCAGTATCTTCGTCGTTATCCCTCCGCGAGAGCGCCCGATGGCCTGACTGCGAGTCCCCCTTTTGCGCCCTGACCCGAGCGGTGGACCTTGACGATGGAGCCGTCGATCATAGCGTATTCGAGGTCGGCATCTGAGGCCAATGCCTTGAACATATGATAGAAAGTGTCCGCTTTGACCCACCTGCGGAACCGCTTGAACACGCTGTTCCATTTGCCGAATTCTTCCGGCAACTCACGCCATTGCGCGCCGGTACGCACGATCCAAAGGACCGCCTCCACGAACAGACGGGGATCACGCCCAGTTTGTCCAGGATCGGTAGATTTTCCAAGACAATACGGTTCGATGATTGCCCACTGTGCATTGGTTAGGACTCTTCTGGTCAAGGCTGCTCTCCTCTGTTTGCAACCTTGAATCAGAAGTCAGATGATTTGGGAATCCCGAACGTCAACAGGCCCTAGTCTCAGTTAGGACAGTTCCGTTGCTCCTTATTCCACACAGAGACCGCGCCACTCGGCGAGGGCGGCGGCGCGGTGCAACTTGAAGTTTGGTCTAGAGTAGTGGCTACGTTCCGAATTGAAGAGGTTGAGGACCGAGGCGTGGACGGAAGCGAATTTCTGCAAACTTCGAAGTCGCCGAAA
>JAAENN010000365.1 GCA_024224295.1 Shimia sp.
TCCGCCTGCTTCCGAAGAATTCTCCTGCATCTTCAGCGAAAACATCAACTGGTAATCCTCCGTCAGCGTCGTCGAGCACTGACGACGCGCTGACGCGACGCTCACTCGCAGCCCCCCCTGGAATTTCGGGAGCAGCATTAACCGCGGATCGCCCAACAAAGTCATCGCCAGATGCCTCTGCTTCAGCCAAGAAAGCACCAGCCACACCAACACCCGCAACGACTTCATCGGCAGCCCCATAATCACATGGCCAATCGTCGTCGGGGTCGTCTAAGCAAAAGCGCACTCGGGAATTCGACGCAACTGGTGTCAACACATTGCGATCGTCACAAGTCGCAGACGCAGCGTCTTCAGGGCCATCGAAAGGTACGTCTTCAATAATCCCACCGACTGGCGCTTCGTCCAAAAAATCTTCAATCGGCCACGCACATTCAGGATCATCAAATACATCGTTCCAGCACCGCGGCTTCGTCGACGACGAGGTCGCAGGATCGCTGACACCAGAGCCCACGAGCATCTCCGTGCCAGCGCTGTTCGCCATTTCATCGACAACAGCCGGACCAGCAACGGACGCGCCATCGTCTGACGCAGCTTTGTCACAAGGAACATCCTCGCTCGCGGAAGCTTTCGCAGCTGCCTCGCGTCGGGAAGCGTGACCCTTCGCACCGATGGCCGCTGCATCACCACCACGGAAACCCTTCTTCTTCTTCGGCGCCCCAGCGACGAAATCACTGACGAAATCCAAATACCGTTCGAGCGGATAGAATGTCTCCGCGCCTCTCCCACGAACAACGTACACATGCTGCGCTTCTTCGTCCCACAACAAATGACCCACACACGGCGAGTTCGGCGAACCGAGATACATCCACATGTTGTGGCGCACGCCGCGGCTACGGTCATAGCACAAGAGCTTAACGTTCACGCCTAACGATTCTAAAAAATTCAAGGTGGCGCGCATGTTCCACGCAGCATTCCGCTCGCGAGCACCGAAACCTGACACGCCCGTGCCTACAAGCACCCACTGAAAGTGTTTCTGCGCGGAGCGACGAATGTCAACAGGCAAGCACGCTAGTATGCACAACTGCAAACAACTGTTCGGCCTTACCGCTGGCTCCGACGCGTCGTTGCAGTCGCACGCCAAGTCACTCCCACAGTCGCGAAGATACGAACGCGGAACACACGAGCCTGCAAGCACCTCAGGAAGAGCAACGCTTGCAGGAGCGAACGTACTCAACGGTCTGCATTCGGCGTAAGGCCAACCAATCCCGCGCGAAGAGCCGTCGTCGAAACCGCACAACACGCTTCGCGGAGCACAGCAAGCCACGCCACACACCCCACCACCGCCACGCAACACACTTCGCGGAGCACCGCAACCCACACCGCCCATTCCGCCAAGGCCAACGGTCGACTCCAAAGCGAACGGTCGAACACCACCCACCAGAGCTTGAACACAAGTCGTCATCACCGAGGAACAAAGATCCTCTTCCGTTTGCTCACGAATGCGGCACCGCCGCTGTGCATTCCGCTTGCGTCGGCTCACATCAACCACACCCATGCCATGCTCCAAACAAAACATATCCCACTCCAAACGCTCCAAGCGACGCACCCTGCGATTTTCCACCCTTCGCGCTGGAACACACCTACCGAAGCCGCGGAGCGTTCGCAGAAGCGAGCGCTGCGCTTGCGCGCCCAAACCAACCCAGCAACCTCGCGGCACGCGATCCGACGGAGCCGTTGCCACCCGCTGCGCCGTTGCAGAAGTCACCCCATTACGAACGCGTTCTAATCTCTTCCGCTTGTGGCGCGTGCGGCGGTTCGGTCCACGACACGGCGCCACATCTCCTTCGTCACCCCCACCGCCACCACCGCCACCACCACCA
>JAAENN010000366.1 GCA_024224295.1 Shimia sp.
CGCGCCTGGGCTTGATGGGTATTTCGATACCTAACATTCGACCGATATCAGAGGCGTACACACCGGTCGCATTAACAACCGTACGGGTTCCAATTTTACCGGCTGCGGTCACGACTGCAGAGATTTGTCTTCCTTCAATCTCGATGTCCAATACAGTGGTGCCGGTTAAAATTTCCGAGCCCATTTGTTTCGCACCCATGGCAAAGCCAAGCGTCAAGGCGATGGGATTGATCTTACTGTCCCGGGGTGAATAGGTAGCACCAATTAGATGGTCGGACAGGTGGGGTGCCAAGGCGCGAAGCTGCTTGTGATCTAAAAGCTCAACATCCAGGCCCGCTTGACGCTGGGCCTCGACCAACTGCTTCATGGCCGTCTTTTCGTCTTCGGTTTCCATGACGATCAGACCACCGTTCTCTTCAAATTCTATGGGTACCGGCAGGTGATCCTGCATCTGGCTCAAAAGCGCGTGGCTTTCCAGAGCCAACCTTAAATGGACGCCTGGTTTTTTGGGCGGCATGACAGCCGCACCATCACACGCTCCGCGGCGTCCGGCCGAAA
>JAAENN010000367.1 GCA_024224295.1 Shimia sp.
GCCACCCCCAGCGCCAGCCACACCAGTCCCTCGCGGGTCGCCATCGACCACCTCCCGATCCGCTTGCTGCTGCCTGTCGGCGGGAGTTTACCGGTCACGCGCTGTTTTTCAATCCGTTGGTCACTGGGTGATGGTTTGGGGAACGTCAGGAGTTATCACACGCGTTGGGGGGGAGAACCGACAAACGCAGCAATATCATTCTGCTATGCCCGAATTGCCATCCGAAGACCTCGAACTATGGCAGTAAAGTGCCTGAGATGTGATGGAAAGCCGGGTGCGTTGAAAGGCGCACGCCCGGTTTGGGGGAGAGGGAGGCTTTCAGGATACCACTGCCCAATTCGAAAATTAGGCGGCAAGGGCCGCAAAAGGGGATGTTCGAGTTTGAGCACGCGGGATGTTGTCGAACCAAGCAAACCAACGGGTGAGATTGATAGCCGCTGCTGATACCAGATGTTGGAGATGGGTTTTGGCGAGACCCCAGTAGCGGGCACGCCGTCCACCGCAGGTTTCAACAAACTGCGCGATGGTGCCCTCACTGCCGGCCCGACGCCGATAGTGGACCTTGAAGTCCTCAGTTTGCTGACGATGACGGGCTTGCTGTAAGGCGTTGTGTTGGGCCTCTGGACGCAGCTTGAGGGCGCGGCGCTTGGCGGTGGTGCAATGCGCTTTGTCGGCACACACTTGACAATCGACCGGGTCGAAGCGCACATAGATCACCGGTTCATCGCGTTGGTCATGGGTAGCGGACCAGTGCTGACAAGGGTGACCACGCGGACAGGTAACCGTTTGGGCTTCCCAGTCAATCGTAAAACTGGCCTTGTCAAACCCCAGGGCTTCGCGCGCTTGCCAACTGTTATCTGGCAGCACCGGGCCAATCAAATCAACACCGTATTGGGTTTGCATGGTGACGATATGATCGGCACTCATGTAACCGGCATCTAGAAAGTGGTGGGCAGGGAGGAGCTCGCGACCCGCTAGCCCCGCGTGAATAACCTCGGTGACCCGCGCATCGTCGGTCGTGGAGACGGTGGTTTCCACATGCGTAATGACGTTGGGCAGATCGTCGTCACACGTTTCGGTCAAGTGGGCTTTGTAGCCGACCCATTCGGGAGTGCGTTTCTTGCCAAAACGCGCTTCGGGATCATAGGGTGACAGGATTTGCTGCGCGCAGGGCGGCAGCTCGTGTTGAGGACGCCATTTCACTTGTCCTGTCTCCACATAGAATTGCTGAACCCAGACTTGACGCAAGATTTCGACTGCCGGAATCTCGCGTAACCAGGTGGGGGCATCCGCCGCATAAATCCAACTCATCAGTTGGTAGCCATCCGCCCCCATCTGCAAGATTAACGCCTCGCGTTCCGCCTCCACCGTGGGCAACCGGGTCAGTTCAATGCGTATCCCGTACCGGTCAAACCAAACGGATGGCACCCGCGCCCTCATCCAGTCCGGCACCACCGCGGCCAGGTCATTCAAGGCATGCCGCAGCGTTTCGCCCACACACTCGATGCGTGTCAAGTTGCGAATAGCGGCCACCACATGCGTCGAATCGCTGCGTTGCTTCCCCCGCCCTTTCAGCAGGTTTTTAGCTTTGAAGCACTCCAACATCACATCCAGCAACCGTTGTTCCGCA
>JAAENN010000368.1 GCA_024224295.1 Shimia sp.
ACTCTGGGATCTGGAGTGCAAAAAGGCTGGCAAACGCGCCTGGGAATTGGCCGGGCTGCCACAGCCGGGACCGGAGATCACCGCCTATACGCTGTCTTTGGCAGAACCAGCAGAGATGCAGGCGCAGGCGGCGAAAAACGCACATCGACCTTTGTTGAAAATCAAACTGGGCACGCCGGATGATATGGCGCGCCTGGAAGCGGTACGCGCCGGTGCGCCAAAATCCACCATCATTGTGGATGCCAATGAAGGCTGGACCGCCGAGGTTTATGCCGATCTAGCTCCACATCTGGTGCGCCTTGGCGTGGCATTGGTAGAGCAACCGCTGCCCGCTGGCAACGATGACGCGTTGATTGGCATGGAGCGACCGGTGCCGGTTTGTGCCGATGAAAGCGCACATGACTGTTCGACCCTGTCCAAGCTCAAAGGCAAATATGATGTGGTGAACATCAAGCTCGACAAAACCGGCGGATTAACTGAGGCACTGCGCCTACGCCAAGCGGCTTTGGCGGAAGGCTATAAGGTGATGGTCGGCTGTATGGTGGGCAGCTCACTGGCAATGGCTCCGGCAACGTTGGTGGCGCAAGGCGCGATGGTGACCGATCTTGACGGGCCGCTCCTGCTGGCCGAAGACCGCAAGGTACCGCTGACCTTTGACGAAGACGGCGTGCATCCGCCCAGCGCGGCGCTTTGGGGCTAAGCCATGACGGACCGGTGGGCGGTGATCTCCGATGTCCATGGCAATGTCGATGCCTTGAAGGCGGTGTTGGCCGAGATTGATCGGTTGGGCTGCTCCCGCATCCTGAACCTTGGCGATCACGCGAGCGGACCGTTGGCGGCAGCGGAAACGCTGAATGTGCTGATGGCGCGGGATGACATGATCTCGATACGCGGCAACCATGACCGGTATCTTTTGACTCCACCGGAGACGCTGGGCCCATCAGATGCGGTGGCGGCGGCACAGTTGACGAACGCCCACAAGGAATGGCTTGCGGCGTTGCCTGCGACCGCCTTGGTGGAGGGTGTCTTCCTGTGCCATGGCACACCGGACAGTGACGAGACCTATTGGCTGCACGATGTAACGCCGCAAGGGGATTTGGTGGATCGCGGCGGATCTGGGATTGTTGATTTGGCAGGGGCAGCGCCTGTGTCAGCACAAGTGCTTTTGTGTGGGCACACCCATTTGCCGCGCATTGTGCAGTTGGCGACGGGTGCAGTGGTACTCAACCCCGGCAGCGTTGGGCTGCCCGCCTATGACGACGTCACACCGGTGCCGCATGTGGTGCAAAGTGGCGATCCAGCGGCGCGGTTTGCGGTGATGGCACGCGGACAACAGGGGTGGGATATCTCGCTGCACCGTGTAGCTTATGACACGGGCCGCATGGTGGCGCTTGCGCTTGCGCACAACCGCGCGGATTGGGCACAGCCGTTGAAAACCGGATGGTTTGAGACCTGAGATTTCGAAACACGCTTGACCTGTGGTGCAGCGCACCCGACAAAGCAGCAGATTGCTAGGAGAGACACACGATGAGCCGCACTGTTTACGTCAATGGCGAATACCTGCCGGAAGAAGACGCCAAGATTTCGATTTTCGACCGGGGCTTCCTGATGGCAGATGCGGTTTATGAAGTGACCTCTGTGCTGGACGGCAAGCTGATCGATTTTGACGGCCACGCGGTGCGTTTGAAGCGCTCGCTGGATGAGCTGGAGATGGCGGAACCTTGCAGCAAGGACGAGCTTCTGGCGATCCACCGCAAGTTGGTGGAAGAGAACGGCATTGTGGAAGGGTTGATCTATTTGCAGGTCACGCGCGGGTCAGATGGCGACCGGGATTTTGTCTTCCCGTCTGAGGACACGCCGCCGTCCATCGTGCTGTTTACACAGAATAAACCAGGCCTGGCGGACAGCCCTGCGGCCAAGAAGGGTGCGAAGATCATCTCGATCGAGGACATCCGCTGGGGCCGTCGCGACATCAAAACCGTGCAGCTTCTGTACCCGTCGATGGGCAAGATGATGGCCAAGAAGGCCGGTGCAGATGACGCATGGATGATTGAAGACGGCTATGTGACCGAGGGCACCTCCAACAACGCGTATTTCGTGAAGGACGGCGTGATTGTGACGCGGCCTTTGAGCAATGACATCCTGCATGGCATCACCCGGAAGGCCGTGCTGCGCATGGCGGCAGAGGCACAGTTGAAGATCGAAGAGCGGCTGTTCACCATTGAGGAAGCCAAGGAAGCGGATGAGGCGTTTACCACCTCTGCAAGTGCCTTTGTGATGCCGGTTGTGGAGATCGACGGCGTGGCGCTGGGTGATGGCACACCGGGGCCAATTGCGCGACGTCTGCGCGAGATTTATCTGGACGAAAGCAAAAAGGCGGCGATCTAAGGATCCGCCTTTTAGCGCGAAAATTGAAAGGCTGGAGTGGCAAAACTCCGGCCTTTTTAGTGAGCTTCTGTCTGCACAGACTACAGCAAAAGCGCAAAGCGTCCCGTGAGCGGGGCATGGCATGCTGATTGTAAGCTAGGTGAGTGGTGGCAATCAGCATGGTTAAAAAAGAGTAAGGTGATGGTCGCCGAGATTGATTCACAAGTCAACCGTTGGTTGCTTAAACCTTACCAAACTCTCTAGCCTGTTGGTTTGATTAGCTTGTGCTGCGCGCTTGATGGCGTTGCCAGAGCCACTCGGCCAGGCGGCGAATGCCGACGCCGGTGCGAATCTCAAACGCCTCGTAGTGGAAGTTGCGCTGGGATATACCCTGCTTCGGCAGGTCCTTGGAGAGCGCGCGGCGCATTGGAACGGGGCCACAGAAGAGCACCTTGCGATTTGCGATATCCGAGGCAAAGTTCGGCAAGGCGGCGGCGGTGAACCGGCCGTGTTCGGCACTTTGCCAGAGGACCAGCGTCAGGTTGGGTTTTGCCTCTGCAAGCGCCTCGAGCTCTGCCAGATGAGGCGCATTCGATTTGTCCCGTACACAGTAGACCAGCGTGACCGGGGCTGCGTCAGCTGGCAACGCCTGTGCTAGTGCCACAAACGGGGTGACACCCACGCCTGCCGCGATCCAGACCTGCGCCCCTTTGGCGCGCCCGAAGTGGCCGTAAGGACCTTCCGCCTGTAGCGCCTGCCCAACAGCCAAGCTGCGGGAAACACGGTTGGTCAGGTCCCCCAGCGGCGCGACGGTGATGCGCAGGACGCCGTCGTCTGTTGGGGCAGAAGAAATGGTGAAGGGGTGTGGTTCATTCAGGCCAGCGCCGGAGAACCGGAAGAAGGCAAACTGACCCGCACGGTGACGCAGAGGACGGCCGGTGGGTTTCATGTCCACGGCAATCGCCTCGCCTTCCTGTGTTACAGCAGTGATTTCGTAAGACTTGCGTGGGCGCATACCACGTGGCGCAGAGGTCCAGGCGTAGGCCACAGTGCCCAGAATGCAGACCGCCCACATATAGAGCCCCAGCGGGTCGCCGTTTTTGAAAGGCTTCAGAATGAAGAGATAGTGAAAGGCCCCAAACAGGAAGAAAATGCCGATAAAACGGTGGGTCCATTTCCACAGGTGATAGGGGATGAAGGTGGCCACTGTGATCACCACCAGCATCAGCAGGCCGTAGAGACTGACTTCGCCAAGGGTTTCCGCCAGATCCACCAACATGGTTTCCGGACCCAAACCCTTCATATCCGCATCAATGGTGTCGTGCAGCAGAATGGCCACCATCGCGCCGATGCCGAGCCATTTGTGCAGGCGATAGGACTGATCCATCGGGCCAAAGACCATTTCCACGCCGGGCCAGCGGGTGGCTATTAGATGGGAAATGGCCATGGCGATCAATGCGCCCAGACCGAGGTATTGGCTAAACAGCGCCAAGCCGTCCCGGCCCTGCGCAATTTGTGGCCACCACACAAACGGCAGCGCCAAAGCCACTGCCACCAAAAGAAGTCCGAATTTTTTCACGGCCCTGTTCCCACCTCGTGCCTAGGCCACAATTGGCCATCAGTTCGCACGGTCTACATGCCCTAGTGGCAGTCTTGGTGGGAAGGGGGTATTCCGCCAAAAATGACGGAATAAACCATGGTTTAGGCCACTTTCATCACGATTTTGCCGATGTGGCCGCTGCTTTCCATACGCTGATGCGCCGCCACGGCATCCGCCAGGGCAAATTCGCTATCCATCACAGGGGCAACACGACCGCTTTCCAGAAGCGGCCAGACATCAGTGCGCAGGGCGTCGGCAATCTTGGCTTTGGCGAGATCGCTCTGCGGGCGTAGGGTGGAACCGGTGATGGTCAGACGGCGCATCATCACCTGGGCGAAGTTGAGTTGGATTTGAGGGCCTTGCAGGAAGGCAATCTGGACCAGACGCCCATCATCGGCGAGCGCCTTCACATTGCGCGGCAGGTAGTCGCCACCCACCATGTCGAGGATCAGGTTGGCGCCACCTTCGGCGCGCAGCACATCGACAAAGTCCTCGGCGCGATAGTTGATCGCCTTTTCTGCGCCGAGCTTCAGACAGGCTTCGCATTTTTCATCAGAGCCCGCGGTGGTGAAGACACGTGCACCAAAAGCGTTGGCAAGCTGGATCGCGGTTGTGCCGATGCCAGAGGAGCCGCCATGTACCAAAAAGCGTTCGCCCGCTTTGAGACCGCCCCGTTGGAAGACGTTGGAATAGACGGTGAAGAAGGTCTCTGGCAGACAGGCCGCCTCTTTGAGCCCCATGCCTTTGGGCACGGGCAGGCAATGTGCGGCGGGTGTCAGTACATATTCGGCGTAGCCGCCACCGGGCAGCAGGGCGCAGACCTCGTCGCCTTCTGCCCAGTCACCCACACCCGCGCCCATAGCGGCAATTGTGCCGGAGGCCTCAAGACCTGGCAGATCAGAGGCATTGGGTGGCGGATTGTAGAGCCCCGCCCGCTGTAAGACGTCCGGGCGGTTCACGCCAGAATAGGCCACCTTTATCAGCACTTCGCCTGGACCGGGGGTCGGGATCGGACGTTGCACCATTTTGAGCACATCCGCAGCACCGGGTTTTGAGATTTCAACGGCGGTCATGGTCTGTGTCATGGTGGTCTCCCTGTGATGTGCTTTCTGTCTAACAGAGGCCAGCCACAGGGGAACAGGCACTTTTGTCGCGCTGACGTGGCGACGGGCGCTCTTGAGGTTTGCGATTTCAGGACTAGGGTGACGCTATGCTACGGATTCTGAAACACCCAGCCTTCGCCAAGTTGTTTGCAGCCCAAGTTGTGGCGCTGGCAAGCACTGGATTATTGACCATTGCGCTTGGCCTACTGGCCTATGATCTGGCTGGCCCGGCGGCCGGCGCCGTGTTGGGCACGGCCTATACGATCAAGATGGTTGCCTATGTTGGCCTGTCGCCCGTGCTCGGCGCCTTGGCCGCCCGCCTGCCCCGGCGCAGCGTGTTGATTGCCGCAGATGCGATCCGCTTTGGCGTGGCGCTGTTCTTGCCAGTTGTCGACAGTGTAGCGCAGATCTATGTGCTGATCTTCCTGCTGCAAGGCGCATCAGCGCTGTTTACGCCAACCTTTCAAGCCGTCATTCCCGACATTCTGACCAAAGAAGAAGACTACACACGAGCTTTGTCGCTGTCGCGACTGGCCTATGATCTGGAGAACTTGCTCTCCCCTGCCCTCGCGGGCGTTTTGCTTTTGGTGATGAGCTATCACGGGCTGTTTGTTGGCACGGCGGCGGGTTTTTTGATCTCAACGCTGTTGATCCTCGTGACACCTCTGCCCTCACGCCCTCCCAGCAAGGAGCGTCCGTTCCGAGAACGCCTGACTCGCGGGGCATGGATTTATCTGGCGACCCCCCGGTTACGCGGGTTGTTGGCCTTCAACATGGCAGCCGCAAGCTGTGTCGCCTATGTGCTGGTCAACACGGTGGTATTGGTGCGCGATGGCTACGGCTTGGGCGAAACCGGACTCGCCTTGGCGATGGGCGCTTTTGGCGCAGGCAGTATGGCGGCTGCGTTGACCTTACCACGGGTTCTGGAGCACCTGCCGGATCGGCAAGTGATGGGCAATAGCGCAACGGTTTTGGCCGGAATCACGGTGACACATGGTCTGTGGATGCAGAGTGCTGGCCTGATGAGCTGGCCCACGTTTTTGGCCCTCTGGGCTGTGGTCGGTGCACTCTACTCCGCGATCCTGACCCCGTCGGGGCGGTTGTTACGACGCTCGGCCCGTTCCGAAGATCGCACAGCGGTGTTCACCGCGCAGTTCGCGTTGAGCCATGTGTGCTGGCTGGTGGCCTATCCGCTAGCAGGATGGAGCGCGACCGAAGGATCACAAGCGCTGTCGCTGATGGTGCTCGGGGCATTGGGATTGGTCAGTGCTTTGGTGGGCTATTGGGTTTGGACCCCCGCACCCAAAGAGGTTGAGCACGAGCATCCGGAGTTGCCGGAGGACCACCCCCATGTGAAAGCCCATGGCGGGCGCCGACATGCGCATGCCTTTGTGATTGATGATGAGCACCGCGTGTGGCCCACCCACGGCTAGGCGGGGTTAACGCGCGAGCAGGCGCAGACCTTGGGTCACATCAGAACGCACCGCGAGGCGCAAGCCGGGTTCGTCGCCCGCTTTGAGCGCGGCGATGATCAGGCGGTGATAGTGCGGTGGTTCGGTTTGGCGCAGACGACCATAAAGTGCGCGCATGGTGGGGCCCAGTTGCAGCCAGACCGTCTCCGCCATGGCCAGCATCGCCGGAGCTTGAGCGCGCAGGTAAAGCGTACGGTGGAATTCGAGATTGGCGCGGATGTAACCCACTGAATCGCGGCTGCTGACGGCATCGGCCACGGTGCCGTTGATCGCCACAAGACGGTCAATCAGTGCCATATGGGCGCGCGGCAAGGCACGGCTGGCGAGTTCGACCTCAATCAAGGCCCGCAGAGCTGCAAGCTCTTCGAGGCGCTCGCTGCTGAGTTCTGGTGTTGCGACACGGCCTGAGTTGGACAGAGTAAGTGCGCCTTCGGCCACCAAACGGCGTACCGCCTCGCGGGCCGGGGTCATGGAGACCTCAAACTGTTTGCCAATGCCACGCAGGGTGAGCGCCTCACCAGGGGCAAGTTCGCCATACATGATGCTGGTGCGGAGCGCACGATAGACGCGGTCATGGGCGGCGGCGGATTGGTCTTGGGGTTGGCGGCTGGTTGGGATCATGCCGCCTTTGTGATCACAAACGCAGAAAAGGTCAATGCGGCGGGGTTACACGGCAAATTGATAGCGATGTAATTCCTGACCATGATCACGCAACCAACGGCGCGGGACCTCGTATGGGCCGTGAATTATGGTGACCTCGTTCCAGAAGGCTTGAGAGTGGTTCATTTCCTTGAGATGGGCCACTTCGTGTGCAGCGACATAATCCAGCACATCTGGCGACGCCATCACCAAACGCCAGGAAAACATCAATGCGCCAGTGGAGGAGCAGGACCCCCAGCGCGACCGGGTATCGCGCAAGGTGAGTTTTGTGGGCTGGCGCCCCAAGCGGGCACCGTAGTGATCCACCGCTTCGGCAAGTCGGTTTCGTGCGAGTTCTTTCAGAAAGCCCTCTACCTTGCGCGCAACCTGCTCAGGTTTGCCCGGCACAGAAAGTTCATCACAGCCCAAGCGGACGGATCGGCCTTCGCCGGCCACAATCAGGCGCGCTCGACCGGCCACAGGCACCGATGCCCCATGTGCAACCACCACAGTTTCCGGCTGTTGCGACACCTGCTTGCGCAGCCAGTCCTGTTTTTCGAACGCAAAGGCCATAGCCTCGCGCTCTGAAACGCTGGAGGGAATCGTTAGGGTCACCTTCCCATCAAGCCGCGACACCCGCAGGCTGATGCGCCGCGCGCGGCTGGATCGGCGCAAAGCCACCGTCACAGGAGGCTTTCCGGGGATGATATGTTGCGCCATGCGCGCTCCTATATCGACAATGCGATGTTACCCTTTGACACGGGGCCATTGTTATGGCACCTCCCCCAAATCGTCGAGAGAGACTCAACCGATTGAAGGGGACAACCCATGCCCAAGGAAGAATGGGGCGTCAAGCGCGTTTGCCCAACCACCGGCAAACGATTCTATGACCTGAACAAAAACCCAGTCATCAGCCCCTACACGGGCGATGTCGTGGAAGTAGAAGCCGGCAAAAGCCGGATGATTGCGGCAGACGAAGCGGATGCAGCAACACTGAAAGCCAAAGCGGCTGATGCGGACAACACGGATGACGTGTTGGATGATGATGACACTGTTGATCTGGAACTCGAAGATGATGTTCTGGATGACGATGATGATGACGACAACGTTTCGCTAGATGAAATCGCGGATGTTGCGGCCGACGACGACGAAAACTAGTCGTCGAAAAAAGTTAGACCGGGGCGGAATTTTTCGCTTGAACCCGCCCCGGTATGCGCCTAATTAGGCGCGCACAGGCAGAAATGCCTACCAGGTTTGGGGCCTTAGCTCAGCTGGGAGAGCGCTACAATGGCATTGTAGAGGTCAGGAGTTCGATCCTCCTAGGCTCCACCAAACCACCCACCGCAAAGATGAGAAATCCGTAATGTTATCGGGTGGGATCTGTACCTTCCGGTGGTCCGCATGTTGGCGTCTTTATGCATGCGTTTGCCTTACTCTAAAACGACATCAGCGCCCAAAAAGGCTCATCAAGGGGCTTCTAAGTAGAGACAGACTGGTGCAGCCTGGATTTGAATTCGCCGTATTTGCGGCGGCTGATTGGGGCTTCATCACCGTTGCTTAACAGGCATGTATAGGCACTGCCCTTTTTCTTGATTTCAACCACATGAGACAGACGGACCCAATGCGAACGGTGGCAGTGGATGCCATCGAAGTCTGCAAGCTTGTCTATGCAATCGCCAAACTGCTCGGACAGAAGGCTTCGACCCTGGGTCGTGACAAATTCAACGTAGTGATCTTACGCATGTATGCGGATGACATCGTCGCCAAGACTGGGCGGCACTGAGGCAATAAGGCCTCTTAACGAGACGGGCCTTGATGTTGCGGACTGGGAAGAAGGCAACGTGGCTTCACCGGAGGGCCTCTCTCTGCGCAGCAGGTAGATCAACGCCGCAGCGATGACAAAACTGGCTGGGGTAACGGCCACGATTTCTTCAAGCAGCAAACCAAGAAATGTCGTGGCGGATTGTACGCTCTCTTCTGGATTTCCAAAGCCGTAGTCCAACGCCAGAGAGACACAACCAAACAGGACTGGCAACAGCAAAGCCGAAACAAAGGTTGGCCACGGCGCAGGCCAGCCCAGCCGCTGCAGTAAAGCCACGCCAGACAGAAACAGCAAAAACCCAAAAAACAGATGTGTGACCCATAGCCCATAGGCCACAAGAATCGGCAGGCTCGCGGTGTGTTCCGGCTGAAGCACCAACACAACCACCGCGCCAGCCAGCGAAGCGCCAAGCGTGGTTTTAAGAGTTTTGGAGGTGAGAGTTATCTTCTGCGAAATCATGCCCTCTCGTTATCACCTGCTCCGCGACCGGTCCAGAAACGACCGTTCGCGAAATCTGCGTGACCACACACGCAGATAGCGGGCCGTTCAAGCATCTGAACTGGATCGTCACCCCTCCCCTGCGCCAGTCCTCTCTTCACTGCCCCCTGAGCTTCCTCAGCGCGTATTATTTGCGTCCCAAGACCTCTGGCTCAGCGGCGGCAGCCCCAGTGAACAACCACTGCTTTCACGCACGCAGCAGGCGCGCGGGGAGCCAGAACAGGATGGACTTGATGACGTCAACGCAACTCACCCAAAGCGATATTTACTCCAACCATGCACGGCGCAGTTGGTACTTAAAAACGCGACGGACACGCCTTCGGGTGTTGCTCTGGTTGCTTTTGCTGACAGCAGCCTTTCAGGCGCTGTTTGCATCTGTGCCGTCCATTGACCTTTGGGTGTCATCATTGTTTTGGACCCCGGAACATGGGTTTTATTTGGCAACACTGGACAGACTGAAACAGCTGCGAGCGATCGGCTACCACTCTTACACAGCTATGGCAGTGCTGGCTCTGATCGGGGCCTTCGTAGCGCTGAAACAACTCAAGTTATTTACAGTTCCCGGTAGCGTCTGGGTTTTCATTGTTGGGGTTTATGTTTTTGGCCCGGGCTTATTGGTGCATAGCATCCTAAAGGCTTATTGGGGACGCGCGCGCCCGGATCAAACGGTGGCGTTTGGTGGCGATCTCTTGTTTTCGCCACCATTTGAAATTGCAGAGCAATGTGCGGCCAATTGCTCTTTTGTGTCTGGAGAAGCGGCAGGCGCAACCGCCTTTGCTATCTCCACCTATGTGCTGACCCGATTTGTCCGGTCACCCATTTTGCGACACACGGTGTTTGGCCTCGCTTTGAGCTTTGCCGTCTCCGGCGCCTTCCTGCGCGTTGTGTTTGGCCGTCACTTTCTGTCAGATGTGATCTTCTCTGCCCTGTTCGTATCTCTTATTGCTGTCGGGCTTTCGTTTTTCTGGAGCAATCGCAACAGCATCCTGAAGGTTTTGCAAAACACAAAATCGCGGGTCTGAAGTAGGTTTTTCTTCCTCCACAAGAAACCCCGACGCAGTTTTGCGCCGGGGTTTGATGTTTTTGCGATGCGGCGCCGAAACGCCAATTGGCTTTAGAAGTGCGCAGACTTGGTGTTTGCGGGCGCCAGCGGCGGTGCAAATTTGGTCAGATCGATGCCTTCCACAGCTGCCTTGTACTCTTCCAGCGTGGGCGTGCGGCCCAGGATGGCGGAGAGCACCACAAGCGGGGTGGAGGCCAAGAGGCTTTCGCCTTTCTTGGTGGCGCTGTCAGCTACAACACGGCCTTGGAACAGGCGGGTTGAGGTGGCTAGAACTGTGTCCCCCTTGGCGGCTTTTTCCTGGTTGCCCATGCAGAGGTTACAGCCCGGACGCTCGAGATAGAGAATGTTCTCATACTCGGTGCGCGCCTTTTCCTTGGGGAAAAGATCATCAAACTCAAAGCCGGAGTAGCGCTGCAGGATCTCCCAGTCACCCTCTTCTTTGAGCTCATCGATGATGTTGTAGGTCGGCGCGGCCACAACCAGTGGAGCCTTAAATTCGACCTTGCCGTTGGCAGCCTCAAGGTTCTTCAGCATCTGTGCGACGATTTTGATGTCACCTTTGTGCACCATACAGGAGCCAACAAAGCCCAGATCGATGTGCTTTTCTGCGTTGTAGTAGGACACAGGACGGATGGTGTCGTGGGTGTAGCGCTTGGATACATCCGCGTTGTTCACATCCGGGTCTGCAATCATCGGTTCCACGATTTCATCCAGATCCACCACCACTTCGGCGAAATATTTGGCGTTATCATCAGGCGTCAGCGCAGGCTTGTCGCCGGATTTGATTTCGGCGATGCGCTTATCAGCAATGTCGATCAGGTTTTGCAGCATGCCATTTTCATGCTCCATGCCTTTGTCGATCATGATCTGGATGCGCGATTTTGCCAGCTCCAGCGAGCCCACCAGCGTTTCATCGTTGGAGATACAGACAGAGGCTTTTGCCTTCATCTCTGCGGTCCAGTCGGTGAAGGTGAAGGCTTGGTCAGCCAAAAGCGTGCCGATGTGCACCTCAATGACGCGGCCCTGGAAGACGTTGTCGCCGTGTTGGGCAAGCATCTGTTGCTGGGTGGCGTGTACCACGTCGCGGAAGTCCATGTGCTCGGCCATTTTGCCCTTAAAGGTCACTTTCACCGACTCAGGGATCGGCATGGACGCTTCCCCAGTTGCCAGCGCCAGTGCCACGGTGCCGGAGTCCGCGCCGAAGGCCACGCCTTTGGACATGCGGGTGTGGCTGTCGCCGCCGATAATAACAGACCAGTCATCCACGGTGATGTCGTTGAGCACCTTGTGGATCACGTCGGTCATGGCGTGGTATTCGCCTTTGGGGTCACGGCCGGTGACCAGACCAAAGTCATTCATGAACTTCATCAGGCGGGGGGTGTTGGCCTGAGCCTTCACATCCCACACCGAGGCGGTGTGACAGCCGGACTGATAGGCGCCGTCCACAATTGGCGACACCACAGTGGCGGCCATGGCTTCCAGTTCCTGCATCGTCATCAGGCCGGTGGTATCCTGAGAGCCAACGATGTTGACCTCAACACGCACGTCAGAACCCGCGTGCAGGGTTTTGCCCGGAGTGGTGCCAACCGCGTTTTTGTTGAAGATCTTTTCAACGGCGGTCAGGCCCTGGCCTTCGTGGCTGATCTCTTTGGAGGCCGCAAAGACGGGAGTTGGTTCCACACCCAGTGCTTTGGCGGCAAAGGTCTGAAGTTTCTTACCGAAAACGATGGCATATGAGCCGCCTGCCTTCATGAACTCCGCTTTTTGCGGGGTGAAGGACGAGGACACATCCACCAGCTCTTCGCCATCTTCGCTCAGCAGCTTTTTATCTTTGGTGTTGATCTTCAGCACAGTGCCAGTTTCGACAGAGTACTTTTGCTCCAGCACGGCGTTGCCGTCGTTGTTGAGGATCGGGTTACCGTCCTCATCCGTTTTGCGCACCCAGTTCTTCAGGTCCAGACCAATACCGCCAGTCACACCCACGGTGGTCAGGAAGATCGGGGAGATGCCATTGGTGCCCGCCACAACGGGGGCGTAGTTCACAAATGGCACGTAAGGGCTGGCTTGTTTGCCGGTCCAAAGCGCGACGTTATTCACGCCGGACATACGGGAGGAGCCCACGCCCATGGTACCTTTTTCAGCGATCAGCATCACCTGTTTGCCAGGGTGCTGCAGCTTAAGCTCTTCGATGTGCTTTTGCGCCGCTTCCGTGATCATGCATTTGCCGTGCAGTTCACGGTCCGCACGAGAGTGCGCCTCGGCACCGGGGGACAGCAGGTCGGTAGAGATGTCTCCTTCGCCCGCGATGAAGGTCACGATTTCGATCTCTTCGTCGATGTCTGGCAATTTGGTGAAGAATTCAGCCTGCGCGTAGCTTTCCAGCAGGTCTTTGGCCACGGTGTTGCCTGCATTCAGCGCGTCTTTCAGGCGCACCTGATCGGCGTCATACAAGAAGACCTGAGTCTTCAAAACGTCAGCCGCCTGCGCCGCAATCGCCGCATCGTCACCAAGCGCCAGATCAAGCAGCACGCGCACGGAGGGGCCACCCTTCATGTGCGACAGCAGTTCAAAGGCAAATTCTGGAGTGATTTCGGCCACGTCAGCCGCGCCAAGAATGATCTCTTTGAGGAAATCTGCTTTCACGCCAGCAGCGCTCGTGGTGCCTGGCAAAGTGTTGTAAATGAAGAACTTCAGAGAGTCTTTGCGGTGGGCGTTGTCGGTGTCTTTGATCTGTTCGATCAGTTCGCTGACCAGCGCGCCGCTATCAATTGGCTTTGGATTCAGACCTTCGGTTTTCCGGGTCTCAATCTCATTCAGATAATCTGTATACAAGCTCATGATGATCCTAGCGATTTGAGGTTGGCTTAAGCATGAACACCCTGATTCAAACGCAGAGGCGAGTCACAGGGCAGGTATTGTATGCCGATGTATACCAAGCTTGAAAAAGACGCAAGTTGCCCTTGTGAACAATTGTCTTGGCTTCCTTAAACGTGATGTCGCAGAACGGCGTGTGCGGTCTATTGTAAGTGCCTCCGGCTTTGTTTTCCAGCCTTCAACACACTGACAAGATCACCGGTTCTGGTGCGGGGTTTTCCATAGAGTTGCACATAAGCATTGGCTGCAAGCCAAAGGGTCAGTCACAGAAAAACCACAACACATGATGCCGCAGACTGAAGCGGCGTTCAAAAATGAATTGACACAATCGAGATTTTACCTGACTTGGGGACATAGATGGTTCCCGCAATGACCTTTGTCAGACCGGGATGAAAAGGGAATACGGTGCAGCCTCTTAGGCTAAATCCGTGACTGCCCCCGCAACTGTGAGCGGCGAGCAACCCCGAGGACACCACTGAGCGCGATGCGCTTGGGAAGGTTCGGGATAGCCACAACCCGCAAGTCAGGAGACCTGCCATCAAGACGATAACTTCAACCCGGGCGGGGCGTCCGGACAGGAGGCCAATATGGCTTTACGGAATGATCTGTGTGAAAAACTGACTGTGCTTGCCCCGCGCTATCGCGGAGGGCGAGATGGCCACCCCAAACCACCGAATTTCGATATGCACTTCCTGCAAGCATGTCGGCGAGTTTTGTCGGCCCGGTTATGAGCTGATCAAGCGACTGCGCGCTGCCATCGATTTGGCAGGAGATGCGATCACGGAAGAGTTCGAAATGTCCGGCGTCGCCTGTGTGGCAGGCTGCAAGCGTCCCTGCACCGTGGCCTATCACAGCACGCGCAAAGCGACCTATCTGTTTGGCGACATCACGCCGGATCAGGATATAGAGGATCTTGTGTCCTTTGCGCAGCAATATGCGGTGCTGGGCGATGGCTGGTGCTCCTCGGAGGATCGCCCCGGCAAGCTGCGCAAAAACACGTTGGCGCGGGTGCCATCGATGATGTTGGCAATTGTGGACAGTGCGGAGCGCTTGTCATGAGTGCCGCAAATTTGGTTGTCGAAAAGGTCAGCTGGCGGCCCGGCAAAACTAAGCCGTTTCTTTTACTTCCTGTCAGTTTTGAGCTGGAGGCTGGAAGAGTCTTGGGGGTGGTTGGCCCCAACGGCGCAGGCAAGTCGACACTGCTGCGAATGATCTACCACTACCAGAAACCCACCTCGGGCCGCATTTTTGTAAATGGCGAAGATCTTTGGGGCATGTCTGCCAAGGCGGCCGCATGCAAAGTGGCCGCTGTACTTCAGGAACAACCAGGGGCGTTTGGCTTGTCGGTACGCGATATTGTGGCACTGGGCCGCACGCCTCATCGCAGCGGGCTGTCGTCTGGCGGAGCGCGGGATTCACGGATTGTCGATGAATCTATAGAGCGCATGCAGTTGACCACGCTGGCTCCGCGTGACTTTGACACGCTATCGGGGGGCGAACGGCAACGGGTGATGGTGGCGCGGGCTTTGGCGCAGCAGCCGCAGGTGTTGGTGATGGATGAGCCAACCAATCACCTCGATATACGCCATCAGCTCGAAATCCTCTCGCTGATCCGATCGCTAGGGCTGACCATTGTCGTCTCGCTGCATGATCTGAACATGGCGGCGGACGTTTGTGATTCCATTTTGCTTCTTAAAAACGGCCAATGCCAAGGTTTTGGCACTTCTGACGCGGTGCTCAGTGAACAGTTGGTGTCTTCGGCATTCTCCGTGAATGCACAGCGCCAGCTACTGAGCGAAAGCCAGAAGCAACACCTTACTTTTCATCTACCAAACTAAAGGACCTTCCCCATGAAAACCGACCTGACAACCGTTGCGGTCAGCAGCCTGCTGGCCCTAACCACCTCTGCCGCGCTGGCGGAAACCACCGTCGAAAGTTGCAACCGCGAAGTAACGTTTGACGCGCCACCCAAAGCGGC
>JAAENN010000369.1 GCA_024224295.1 Shimia sp.
ATTGGGGGGCATTGGGGCCGTGGTCGCCATCGCCGTCGGCATCTACCAAGAGGACAGCACCGCGCTCAACCGACAGGTCACCGTGGCCTATACCGCCAGCCGCAGCTTTGACGCGGACGCCGCCCGCTTCCGCCTACGATACTGCGCCCATGTGGCAGACACAGACCTCGCCACGCTTTGTGAGAAAGTCGAATACCTCTCTGCCAGCTCCGCTGGAAACACCGCCCTGCCCCTGTTCCTGTCGGTAACCGAACGCGCCACCCCGCTCGAAGGCTTCACCCTGCTGTTCACCGGTAGTCGCGAACGCGCCGCCATGGAAAAAGCCGCCGCTGACCTCGACATGGCCGAATTCCTCGCCTTTGACACCCGCGATGTGGCCACCGTCATGGCGCTCGAAACGATCGAGCCTTATCGCCCGGATGTGGCCGCCGACTACCGCGTGCTGGCGCTGACCTACGATCACCTGATTGACGACATCGACGCGTTACATTCCGCTTGGATGTTGCTGCAATCCGGGCGTGGCCTTCTGATCCTGCAAATCGTCGCCCTTTGCCTTGTCGCCTTTGCTGCGCCTTTCCGCTTGGGGCGCACAATCGATAGCCTTCTGTGATTTCTCACCTTGCCACCACTAGGTGCTTTGTTAGTCTTCCTTTATGCGCATCTGGCCCGTTTTTCTCTGTCTCGCTCTGATCTCCTGTGGCCGGTCCCTGACCGAAACGGAGCAGGCCTTTACCGCCGATGTTCTGGGCGACACGATTGACACCAAACCAATCCGCATCACCAAAAACGCGCCGTTGGGCATTCAGACTTTTGAATACAAAAAACGCCCACGCCTGGCCTGTCGGGAACGCATCAATCCGGAACCCAAAGAGGAAACCATCACCGCCACTGCCGCGGGCGTGGTGCTTTACGAACATGTCTACACCTCACGTGACTGGTCGGTGCCAAACTATCTGCCCAGCTATCCGGAGAAGTTGCATCTGACTGCCGCCATGTTCTTTGCCCATGAAATGGTGCATGTCTGGCAATGGCAAAACCGCGACATCACCGGCTACACGCCTTTCAAGGCCGCGCAGGAACACAAAAACGGCGCAGACCCTTACCAATTCGAAAGCGCTTCTGCCGAGACCTTTCTGGACTACGGATATGAGCAACAGGCCGCTGTGGTGGAGGAGTATCTCTGCTGTTCCCTGCTCGAGCCGGAGGCGCCGCGCACCGCACGGCTCAAATCTCTGCTGCCCCCACACTGCCCGGTGGATACCCTGCCGCGCCCGGCCTCGGTGGTGGTATCGTGGGAAGACGCACAGATTAAGAATATCTGCCGGTAATTGGTGCAAAAATCGCCACAGTTGCGAAACAGCCGTAATACAGACGCTATACCGACGAGGATTTTGAGCACAAAAAAGGGGGCCGAAGCCCCCGATTAATCTAACTTAATTGCCGTTTACTTGTAGCCAAACGCGCTGTTCGGGATCAGCTGACGCTTGCCTCCCGGCGCTTTCCACTCGCTTTCCAGACAGGCCGTACCTTCTTTCTGCCAGTATAACACCTTGAAATCATACCATCCTGCCTTGGGAACATTGACCTTAGGCCGACCAGCACTGGCACAGGCGGAGATCTTGTTCAGCTTCGCCACTGACTTACCGCCAATCCACACCTGCGATCCATCATTGCTAAAGAATTCAAGGTCATAGACCCCAGGCTTATCAAACTTGATATACCCATTTATGTCCGCAACCACCAAGATCGGCTTGCCCGACGTCAACACAGGTGCGCCCTGGCCTTTGTCCGGAAAATTCAAACCGGACAGAGGCTTACCAGGTTTGGACCACTTAATTTTGGACTTCGCCTGGCTCAAGTTGCGCACGTTGCGCTCGCCGGTGAAGTAATTGACCTTAAGGCCCTGCTTCACGCCCGTCGGCTGTGGATTGGCTGGCGTCAACTCAATCACCTGCGCCGAAACAGCTCCTCCGAAGAAAAGGGAAACAGCAGCCAAAGCACTGAAAATAATAGACTTCACAAGCAAGCTCCTCGCATCATAGCGTTTGTAAACAGCCTAAATGCAACCGCCCCCAATGAGCAAGTCACAGTTCTGCTGGTGAGTGGGAAACCGCGTGTCTTGGCTTATTCAGACGACACATCCTCAACCAACGACAAAAACTCACGCCATGATGAAAACGGGCGATCATGTGGGATGCTTTCAACAGGTGATTTCCGATAGCCCTTTGTAAACAAGGCAAAAGTCACCCCCGCCCGTTGCGCCGTTTCCGCGTCCACTTCACTGTCCCCAACATAGAGCACGTCCTGCTTTGGCGTTTCGCCAATGATTTTCAAAAGCGGCAAGGGATCGGGTTTTCGTTTCTCAAAAGAGTCCCCTCCCACGACCGCATCGAAGTATTGAATCAGATCCAAGTCCTCTAGCACATGCATCGCTGGCTCCTTGGGTTTGTTAGTACAAACGGCCATTCGCACGCCTTTTGCCTGTAATGCATCCAGAACCTCCCGCGCACCATCATAGATTACAGTGTGTGCGGACGTCGACGCATTGTAGATCGCAAGTACCCGCGCGGACAGCCGAGGAAACTCAGTCTCCTCAATCTGAAAGTGTGCCATCACCCGCTGAACCAATACCGGTAAGCCATTACCAATAAAAGATATAACAGTAGGCAGATCCAGCTCCCTATAACCCTCTTCAGCAAGCATCTTATTTACAGAGGCACGAATGTCCGCCGCGCTGTCCACCAGTGTGCCGTCCAAGTCAAAGACTACTGTTCGCATTTCGTACTGCTCCTACGCCAAAGGCTTTGCCGAACTTCAAGCACGCATAACCGGCATTGAAAAGCACCAAATCTTCCAACCTGCAGTGACACTGGCGCTGACCATCTTTTTGGGATACCGTGAAATACAAATCCAGCTTCAAGAAATGCCTGAAAATCGCATGTCCTACATCGACAACATCCGCACCTTCGTCCGCGTTTATGAACTTGGCAGCATGTCTGCCGCCGCGCGCGACCAAAGAATTTCCGCAGCAGTAGCCTCTTCGCGGATTTCACAGTTGGAAGACTTCCTCAGCGTTCGCTTGTTCCATCGCACGACACGGCAGCTCAACCCCACTGAGCAGGGCAATACCTTCTACGAAGGAGCTTGCAAGATCCTTGAAACCATTGACGAAGCAGAGGCTGCGGTAAACTCAATCACGCAAAGTCCGCGAGGCCTCCTGCACATCGCGGCCCCCCTCGGAGTTGGCCGGCGCCTGATCGCTCCTTTGATTCCCGAGTTCAAGAAAGAATACCCCCTGATAGATCTTCGCCTACGTCTTTCAGACCGCAAACTCGACCTGACCGCCGAGGGTCTAGATGTAGCGTTCTTTTTAGGCGTTCCAGAAGACAGCACCCTTCGTATTCGCAAGATTGCAGACTGTCCTCGCGTGCTCTGCGCCGCACCGAAGTACTTAGCAGAACGGGGCACACCGAGTTCTGCTGAAGAGCTGACCACTGGCGCCCATGACTGCCTCAATCTTCGTTACCCTGGCGCACCGGAGTTTCAGTGGCCACTGGAGACAAACGACGGCACCCGTCGCTTTGCCGTAAAAGGGCCGTTTGAGTCTGATGACGGAGACGTGCTGACTGACTGGGCTCTGGAAGGATACGGCATCACACTCAAACCCGTATTTGAAATAGCGGAACATCTGTCTACCGGCGCATTGGTTCCTGTTTTACCGGAGACTCCCCCCATGCCCATACAGATGGCATTGCTGTACACACACCGCCGCCATCAAGACCCAAAGGCGCGGCTTCTGATCGAGTTTATGACACCAAGGGTGCAGGCGACACTCCAAAAAAACCAAGCCGAGGCAGAGACCTAGTTAGCGTCACTCTATTTCGACGTGAAACCAAGCAACGTTGCACGACAACAACTCTTTCAAGAAAATTTGGAAAGTCTCCCGACGCTTTATAAGCTAAAACAAAGCAATCATGTACTAGGGGAGTACCATCGTGACGCGATACGCACGGGACATGCGGGGCTACGGCTCCAAACCACCACATGCACAATGGCCAAATGACGCCAAAGTCGCGGTTCAGTTTGTACTGAACTACGAAGAAGGCGGCGAAAATTGCGTTCTGCATGGCGATGACGCCTCCGAAGCATTTCTCTCCGATATTCCCGGCGCCGCCCAATGGCAGGGGCAACGTCACTGGAACATGGAATCGATTTACGAGTATGGCGCGCGCGCGGGCTTCTGGCGTTTGCATCGCTTGTTCACAGGTAAAGACATTCCAGTGACCATCTATGGCGTGGCCAGTGCGTTGGCGCGCAATCCCGAGCAGGTCGCAGCGATGAAAGCCGCGGACTGGGAGATTGCGAGCCACGGCTTGAAATGGGTTGAACACAAGGACATGCCTGAGGCCGAAGAACGTGCATTCATCGCGGAAGCCATTCGTCTGCACACCGAAGTGGTCGGCGAGCGCCCGCGCGGTTGGTACACGGGACGCTGCTCCGAAAACACTGTCCGTCTTGTCGCCGAAGCCGGCGGCTTTGATTACATATCCGACACCTATGATGACGACCTCCCTTACTGGCGCGAGTATGGCGAACACGATCAACTGATCATCCCTTACACGTTGGAAGCCAACGACATGCGCTTTGCCACGGCGCCGGGTTGGGTTACGGGGCAAGATTTTTTCACCTACCTCAAAGATGCCTTTGATGTGCTTTACGCCGAAGGCACCGAAGGCGCACCCAAGATGATGTCCATCGGGCTACATTGCCGATTGGTTGGCCGTCCGGGTAAACTCGCCGGATTGGCTCAGTTCCTCGAGTACATCCAGGGCTTCGAGGACGTATGGACCCCGCGCCGCATAGAGATTGCCGAGCACTGGGTAAAGACCCATAAGCACAAACGGATTGAGCGTCCAAGCGCCATGGACAAGCCCCGGTTTGTCGCGCTTTACGGAGGTATTTTTGAACACTCCGACTGGATTGCGGAACGAGCGCACGATCTGGAACTGGGGCCCGCCCACGATTGCGCCGCCGGCGTACACAACGCCCTCTGTCGCGCTTTCCGCTCCGCCAGTGAAGAAGAGCGGCTCGGCGTGTTCAACGCCCACCCTGACCTTGCGGGCAAATTGGCTGCAGCTGGCCGACTGACCGCCGAAAGCACATCGGAACAGGCTGGCGCGGGTCTGGATATGCTCACAGATGAAGAGCGCACAAACTTCACCCAATTGAACAGCGACTACGTGGCTAAACACGGCTTCCCATTCATCATTGCGGTGCGGGACCACACCAAAGCCTCGATCATGGCGGCCTTTGAGCGCCGGATCGGCAACGACAGCGACACCGAGTTTACAGAAGCGTGCAAACAGGTTGAGCGCATTGCCGAATTCCGCTTGATGGACTTGCTGCCGTGACCGAAATTGTAATTCAACCGCTAACCGCAGAAGCTTTTGCACCTTTTGGCGATGTGATCACCCTCAAGCCAGAGGCCGATAAGTTCATCAACCAAGGCATGTGTGGGCGTCATCATGACCTGGCAGAGATGGATTTTGCCGATGGGCGGGCAGGCATCAGCCTGTTTAACGCACAGCCGCGCAGCCTTCCATATACTCTGGAATTGGTGGAGCGCCATCCGGACGGAAGCCAGGCTTTCATTCCGATGACCGAACACGCATTCCTTGTGATTGTTGCCAAAGATTTGGGCGGCGAGCCGGATACCCCCGTGGCGTTTCAGACGCAGCCGGGACAAGCAATCAACTTCCATCGCAACACATGGCATGGTGTTTTGACACCGCTTGCTGCCCCTGGCCTCTTTGCCGTGGTGGACCGCATTGGTGACGGCGCCAACCTCGAAGAATTTTGGTTCGACACCGCTTACCAAGTGGTGACGGATCAAAACCAAGGGTCAGGTATCCCCTGACCAAACCGCCCTCAAGCCGCTCGGAAAATGAAGTGGCGGGGCTCAACGACCGACAGGAGAAGGACATGGCTGACACTATGACAGCTCAGGAAACACAAGCGACCGGACAATACTCCGATCCAAACGTCACGCCCCCATTGGGGCAGGCAATTCCGCTGGGACTCCAACACGTTCTGGCAATGTTTGCCTCAAACGTAACCCCATCCATCATTGTTGCCGGTGCGGCTGGCCTCGCGTTTGGCGGCGCGGAACAGGTATACCTGATTCAGATGGCCATGCTTTTTGCCGGCATCGCAACCTTATTCCAAACCGTGGGTATTGGCCCGATTGGTGCGCGGCTGCCAATCATGCAGGGCACCAGTTTTGCCTTTGTTGGCGTGCTTGCTGGTGTAGCTGCCACGCAGGGCCTCAGCGTGGCTCTGACCGCCTGTATCATTGGGGGTGTAATTCATTTTGCGCTTGGCTCCGTGATTGGCAAATTGCGCTGGCTCTTCCCGCCACTGGTCACCGGACTGGTGATCTTGGCGATTGGTCTGTATCTGATCCCAGTGGCCATCAAATACGCAGCTGGTGGCGCCGCACAATTCCAGATGGAAGCAGAAAGCTTTGGCTCCCTAAAACACTGGACCGTGGCTTTGACAGTAATCATCGTAGCTCTGGTTTTGAAATTTTTCACCAAAGGCACATTGTCCAGCGCGGCCATTCTGATGGGCCTAATTGCGGGCTACGTTGTGGCGTATCTGTCCGGTATGGTGAACCTAGATCCGGTAAAAAACGCCTCTTGGGTGACCGGCATCAAACCACTGCCGTATGGCTTTGAATTCAGCCTCGGCGCAGTGATTGCCGTGACATTGGTCTCCATCGTTTCTGCAATTGAAACCGTCGGCGACGCCTCTGCTACTGCGAAAGCTGGTGCTGGCCGCGATGCAACCGACGAAGAGATCCAGGGCGCAACCTACGCTGACGGTCTTGGCACAGCCATCGCCGGTGTGTTTGGCGGTTTGCCAAACACCTCATTCTCACAGAACGTGGGCATTGTCGGCATGACCGGCGTCATGAGCCGTCATGTGGTGACCATCGGTGGCATCATCTTGATCCTCTGTGGTTTGATGCCAAAAGTCGGCGCCATGATCGCCTCCATGCCATTGCCTGTGCTTGGTGGCGGAGTGATCGTAATGTTTGGCATGGTGGCTTCGGCTGGCTTGAACGTGCTGTCCGAAGTGGAACTGAACCGCCGCAACATGGTGATCATCGCTGTGTCGCTCGCTGTGGGTCTCGGCCTGAACCTCGTACCAACCGCCGTGCAATACCTGCCGGGTGTTGTGAAAACACTGATGACCTCGGCTGTCGCACCAACCGCCCTCTGCGCTATTGTACTGAACTTGATTCTCCCTCAAGAAGACTGACAACCTCTTTAATTCAAGTGACTTACAGGGACCTTCGGGTCCCTGTTTTTTTGCGGGAAAACTGCGCTACACTCCATTATCATCGCTTCAAGAGAGCTTTGCGCCAGACGCATGGGACCCATGCAACAGGCGCACTAGCTCAATTGTTTAATATTAAACTATAAGGTTCGAAACGCGGATTGCAGTGGAGGAGACGCCGCATGGCAAATGAATTTCCAGACATCGACCCGGTAGAATCCCAAGAATGGCAGGATGCCATTGAGGATGTCATCGCGCGGGATGGACCAGACAGAGCGCATTACCTGCTCGACAAAGCGGTACAGCAAGCCCGCGCGGCTGGGGCCACCCTGCCCTTCTCAGCGACCACGCCGTATCAAAACACCATCCCAACCGACGATCAGGAAGAGTTTCCTGGCGATCTGGACATGGAGTGGCGGATCCGCACCATCAACCGCTGGAACGCCATGGCAACCGTGGTGCGCCGCAACAAAGTGAGCAGCGAATACGGTGGGCACATCGCCTCCTTCGCCTCCTCTGCGGTGATGTATGATATAGGGTTGAACCACTTCTGGCGCAGCAAATCTGCGATCCACGGCGGCGACCTTGTGTTCTTCCAGGGGCACGTGATCCCGGGCATCTATGCGCGCTCCTTTATGGAGGGCCGCCTGACCGAAGAGCAGTTGGAAAACTTCCGTTCTGAAGTGGATGGCGGCGGCCTGTCGTCTTACCCACACCCATGGCTGATGCCGGACTACTGGCAGTTCCCAACCGTCTCCATGGGCCTTGGCCCGCTGATGGCGATCTACCAAGCGCGGTTCATGAAATATATGCACAACCGTGGCCTGATCGACATGGCCGACCGCAAGGTTTGGTGCTTCCTGGGTGATGGCGAGATGGACGAACCGGAAAGCCGGGGCGCGATTGACCTCGCTGCGCGTGAAGGCCTCGATAACCTGATCTTTGTTGTGAACTGTAACCTGCAGCGTCTGGATGGACCTGTGCGCGGCAACCACAAGATTGTGCAAGAGCTCGAAGGCGACTTCCGCGGCGCGGGTTGGAATGTAATCAAACTTCTGTGGGGCAAAGGCTGGGACGAGCTGCTGGAGAAAGACACCTCCGGAAAGCTGCGTCAGTTGATGGACGAAACCGTTGATGGCGACTATCAGACCTTCAAGTCCAAGGACGGCGCCTACATTCGCGAGCACTTCTTTGGCAAGTACCCAGAGACCGCCGAACTGGTGAAAGACTGGACTGACGAGCAAATCTGGTCCCTGCGTCGTGGCGGCCATGACCCACAAAAGGTCTATACCGCCTTCAAACGCGCCAGTGACACCAAAGGTCAACCGACCTGCTTGCTGGTGAAAACCGTGAAAGGTCACGGTATGGGCACCGCTGGCGAAGGCCAGAACACCACGCACCAACAAAAGAAAATGAACGAGGATCAGCTGCGCGCCTTCCGCGACCGCTTCGAGATTCCGGTCAGCGACGAAGATGTGGGTGATGCGCCGTTTGTAAAACTCAACAACGCGCAGAAAGCCTATTTGGCGGATCGCCGCAAAGCACTTGGCGGGGAGTTTCCAAAACGGGAGAGCCAATCCCCCAAACTGGAAATCCCGGCGTTGAACAAATTTGCCGCGCAGCTTAAAGGCACAGGCGATCGCGAGATTTCCACTACAATGGCCTTTGTGCGTATCCTGACGACCCTTCTACGAGACAAGAAAATCGGCCAGAACATTGTGCCAATCGTGCCTGATGAAAGCCGCACCTTTGGTATGGAGGGCCTGTTCCGTTCCGTAGGGATTTATAATCCAGAAGGGCAGAAATACACACCGCAAGACGCCGATCAAATGATGTACTACAAGGAAACAACCGACGGTCAGGTGCTTCAGGAAGGCATCAACGAAGCTGGCGCCATGTCAGATTGGATTGCAGCGGCAACTGCCTATTCCAACCACGGCGTGCCGATGATCCCATTCTTCATCTATTACTCGATGTTTGGCTTCCAACGCGTTGGCGATCTGGCCTGGGCCGCAGGCGACAGCCGTGCGCGTGGCTTTATGCTGGGCGGAACCGCTGGCCGGACCACGCTGAACGGCGAAGGTCTGCAACACGAGGACGGGCACAGCCACATCCTTGCGAGCACCATTCCGAACTGCATCACCTATGATCCTACTTTCCAACACGAAGTGGCGGTGATTGTGCAGCACGGCATGAAGCGGATGTATGAAAATCAGGAAGATGTGTTCTTCTACCTCACACTGATGAACGAAAACTATGCCCATCCAGATATGCCGATGGGCGTGGAAGACGAGATCATCAAAGGTCTCTACCGTTTCAAAGAGGTCAAGAAACCGTCCAAGAGGCACGTCACGCTGATGGGCTCCGGCACCATTCTGGTTCAGGCTATGAAGGCGGCAGAGATGCTGGAAGCTGACTTCGGTGTGACCAGCGAAATCTGGTCGGCCACCAGCTTCAACGAGTTGGCACGGGATTGTCAGGATGTGGCCCGCCACAACCGCCTGAACCCGCTCGCAGAGCCAAAAGTGTCCTTTGTGGCGGAGCAGCTTGCGAAGGCCAAGGGTCCTGTGATTGCAGCCACCGACTACATGAAGAACTACGCAGAGCAGATCCGGACCTGTGTGCCGGGCAGCTACACCGTGCTGGGCACCGACGGTTACGGCCGCTCCGACAGCCGCGTGAACCTGCGCCGCTTCTTCGAAGTTGATGCCAACCACATCGCAGCAGCGGCCATAGTGGGCCTCTACAAAGAGGGCGCAGTGACCAAGAAAGACCTTGAGGCCGCTCTGGCCAAATACGACATCGACGGCGCTAAGCCGAACCCGCGCCTGGTGTGATCGGGAAGAGAGGAGAATTAGCAATGGCAATTGAAGTCAAAGTTCCCGACATCGGCGATTTCACTGATGTTCCAGTGGTTTCCGTCCTGGTGAGCGCCGGTGACGTGGTCGCGGCCGAAGATCCGCTGATCGAAGTTGAAAGTGACAAAGCCACCATGGAAGTGCCGTCCCCTGCGGCCGGCAAAGTGGTTGAGATCAAAGTGTCCGAGGGCGACGCCGTATCCGAAGGCTCCCTGATCCTGATGTTGGAAGCAGAGGGCGACACCACAGCAGAGACCCCTGCCCCAAAAGCGGAAGCCGCGGCACCTGCAGCGGCAGCATCGGCCCCTGCCGCGGCGCCTGCTCCGGCAGCGGTGACCGATGCCGGGTTTGGCAAGACCCACGCGTCCCCCTCTGTGCGCGCCTTTGCGCGCCAGTTGGACGTGGATCTGGCCAAGGTGAACGGCTCCGGTCGCAAAGGCCGCATCCTGCGTGAAGATGTGACAGCTTTCCTGAAGAGCTCCACAGCTGCGGCACCTGCTGCCGGTGGTGCAGCACAGGGCGGTATGGGCATTCCGCCGATCCCGGCTGTCGACTTTTCCAAATTTGGTCCGGTCGAAGACGTGGAGATGCCACGCATCAAGAAACTGTCTGGTCCGGCGTTGCACCGCAGCTGGCTCAACATCCCACACGTCACCCACAACGACGAAGCGGACATCACCGAACTGGACAAGTACCGCAAAGAAATGGACACGATGGCCAAGGAAGACGGCTATCGCGTGACCCTGCTGTCCTTTGTGATCAAAGCGTCTGTGTCGGCGCTGAAACAGCATTGGGAAGTGAACTCGTCGATCCACCCGGATGGCGACAAACTGATCAAGAAGAATTACTACAACATCGGCTTTGCGGCAGACACGCCAAACGGCTTGGTTGTACCTGTGATCAAAGACGCCGACCGCAAAGGCATTGTGGAAATCTCCAAAGATCTCATGGAGTTGTCCGGCAAGGCACGCGCAGGTGAATTGAAGAGCGGCGACATGCAAGGCGCGACCTTCACCATCTCCAGCCTTGGCGGCATTGGGGGGACATCTTTCACCCCAATCGTGAATGCACCGGAAGTGGCCATCCTCGGTTTGACCCGCTCCAAGATGGCGCCGGTCTGGAACGGTGAAGAGTTTGTGCCCCGCCTGATGCAGCCGCTGTCGCTCAGCTATGACCATCGCGCCATCGACGGGGCATTGGCAGCACGGTTCACCGTAACGCTGAAAACCCTGCTTGGCGATATGCGCAAGTTGATGTGGTAAGGAGAACAAAGATGGACGTCAAAGTACCTGATATTGGGGACTTTTCCGAAGTTCCCGTGGTCTCCGTTCTGGTCTCTGTTGGCGACATCGTTGCCGCAGAAGATCCGCTGATCGAGATTGAAAGCGACAAAGCCACCATGGAAGTGCCTTCGCCAGCCGATGGTGTGGTGAAGGACATCAAAGTGGCCGAGGGAGACAATGTCTCCGAAGGCAGTTTGATCTTAGTGTTGGAAGCAGAAGGCGCTGCTGAAGCGCCTAAGGCTGCAAGTCCAGAAGCGCCAGCTGCTCCGCAGGCTGTAGCCACCACTGGTTCTGCATTAGGCGCAGGTGATGTGCACTCCGAAGTGGTTGTTCTGGGGTCCGGCCCAGGTGGCTACACGGCTGCTTTCCGCGCTGCGGACCTTGGCAAAAAGGTTGTGTTGATCGAGAAAGACAGCTCCTTGGGCGGTGTCTGCCTGAACGTCGGCTGTATCCCGTCCAAGGCGCTGCTGCACTCCGCCAAGGTGATCACTGAAGCTGAGGAAATGGCGGAGCACGGCATCAGCTTTTCCAAACCCGAGGTTGATCTCGACAAACTGCGCGGCTGGAAGGAAAGTGTTGTAAAACAACTGACTGGCGGCCTTGGCGGTTTGGCCAAGGCGCGCAAAGTTCAGGTTGTGAACGGCTACGGTACCTTCACTGGCCCCAACATGATTGAGGTCGATAACAACGGCGAAAAGTCGACCGTCAGTTTTGACCAATGTGTCATCGCGGCAGGATCGGAGCCGGTCACCCTGCCCTTCATCCCACACGATGATCCGCGCGTGATCGACAGCACCGGTGCGCTGGAGCTGGAAGATGTGCCAGAGCGTCTGCTGGTTCTGGGTGGCGGTATCATCGGTCTGGAAATGGCCACTGTATATGACGCATTGGGCTCAAAAGTGACCATCGTTGAGTTCATGGATCAGATCATTCCTGGGGCTGACAAAGACGTTGTGAAACCGCTGCATAAGCGGATTGAAGGACGCTATGAGGCCATCCTAACCAAAACCAAAGTCACTGCGGTGAAAGCAACGGACGCTGGTCTTGAGGTCACCATGGAAGACCCTAAGGGCGAAGTGGTTGATACGTTTGACAAAGTGCTTGTTGCGGTCGGGCGTCGTCCAAATGGGGCGAAGGTCAATGCGGCGGCGGCTGGTGTGGCTGTGGATGAGCGTGGCTTCATCGCGGTCGACAGCCAGCAACGTACTGGTGTTCATCACATTTTTGCCATTGGTGACGTCGTTGGACAGCCTATGCTGGCCCACAAGGCTGTGCATGAAGGCAAAGTGGCAGCGGAGGTGGCCGCTGGTCACAAGCGCCACTTTGATGCGCGAGTGATCCCATCGGTGGCCTACACCGATCCTGAGGTCGCTTGGGTGGGTGTTACAGAGACACAGGCGAAGGCAGAAGGCATGAAGGTTGGCAAAGGTGTTTTCCCTTGGGCCGCGTCCGGCCGCTCGCTGTCTCTGGGTCGCTCGGAAGGGCTTACCAAGTTGATTTTCGACGAAGAATCCGAGCGCGTGATTGGCGCGGGGATCGTTGGCCCCAACGCAGGTGACCTTATTGCGGAAGTGGCGCTGGCCATTGAAATGGGGGCCGATGCGGTGGATCTGGGCCATACCATTCACCCACACCCGACCCTTTCGGAGACGGTGAATTTTGCCGCCGAGATGTTTGAAGGTACCATCACGGACCTGATGCCACCGCGCAAAAAGAAGTGATCTCCATCTGATCCAAATTCAACGCGCCGCAGACCGTCTGCGGCGCGTTTTTTGTTGGGGCGTTAACCTGCCCAAGTGGCCTCAAAACCACGTCGGTATAGCGTCGGTATCACGACTGCTTCGCGGAGGTGCGTTTTTCCACCGCCGCAAAGCGCGCAACGGTAAACGCAACGCGCGTTGCGCCATGTATCAACGGTTTTACAGCGGCCAAAAGTAAGGGATAAGCGCAGAGGCCAGAATGCCAATCGACAGGTTCAACGGAATGCCGACGCGCATGAAGTCGGTGAACTTGTAACCGCCGGGACCAAAGACCAGCATATTGGTCTGATAGCCAATGGGTGTCGCGAAGCTGGCAGAGGCTGCGATCATGACAGCGACCACCAAGGGACGCGGATCCACGCCAATGGCCTGTGCCAACCCCACCGCGATGGGTGTGACCACCACAGCCACCGCATTGTTGGAAACAAGCTCGGTCAGAATTGACGTTAGCAAGTAAATCGCCCAGATCAGCAAGAACGGCGGCATGCCTTTCAGGAGAGGAGCCAATCCGTTTACCACCAACGCTACGGCGCCAGAATGAGACAACGCCGCCCCAATGGCGAGCATGGAGAAGATCAGCGACAACAGGCGTCCGTCGACAAAGGAAAACGCTTCGTCAGCGTCGATACAGCGGGTGAGCAACACCACGGCCACGGCGAGGATTGCTAGGTAGAGGATCGGCGCGACGCCCATACCGGCCAACACAACAATCCCGACCATGCACCCCAGTGCAATGGGCGCGTGGCTGCGGCGATATTCCCGCTCAGAAGGTTGGGAGACATCCACCATGTCCATTTCCTTGGCCAGGCGCTGAATATCCTCCGGCGCGCCCTCCAACAGCAATGTGTCACCGACGCGCACCACAAGCTGGTCGAGCTGATGGCCGATGTTTTGGTTTCGCCGGTGTACCGCCAGAGGGTAAACGCCAAAGCGACGGCGCAGACGCAGGGCGCCAAGGCGGCGACCCACCATTTTGCAGCCTGGCGTGATCAGCACCTCCACCGTAGTGGTTTCCACCGCGCCAACCTGATCCAACCGCTTCAGAGACTTGTTGCGCTGTAGGCTGAGCAGTTCTGTCATCTTGGTGCGCAAAACCACCCGGTCCCCGACCTGAAGCGTCACCCCGGCAAGGTTGCGGCGCAAAGACGTGTCACCACGGATTACGTCGATCAGGCGCACACCGTCACGTTTGAACAGTTGGACACCAGTCACTTCACGCCCAATCAAATTGCTTTCCGGCGGTATGACCGCCTCGGTGAAGAACTTCATCTGGCTGCGATTGGACAGCAGATCCGCCATGCTGGCGCGTTCCGGCAAAAGGCGGCGACCGACAAAATAGAGATAGGCCATGCCCCATGCCACAATGATCAGACCAAGCGGCGTTACTTCAAAAATGGTGAAGGGCTTCAAGCCTTCAGCGCGCGCGACGCCATCTACCAACAAGTTGGTGGAGGTTCCGATCAGCGTTAGTGTGCCGCCCATAATTGCCGCATAACTCAGTGGGATCAAAAGCTTAGATGCCGACGTTCCCAGCGTGCGCGCGAGTTGGGTGAAGACCGGGATCATCACCACCACCACCGGCGTGTTGGACACAAAGGCCGAGGCAAGGATCACAAAAGAGAGCAACACCGTAATGGCGACCTGCGGACGTTCCTGCGCCTGCCCGTCTGCCAATGCCGTGAAGGCCGACAGCGCACCGGTTCGCACCAAAGCGCCCATGACAATGAACATCGCTGCGATGGTCCAGGGTGCCGGGTTGGACAGAACGCCTAATGCGGCCTGATAGGGCAGCACGCCAAGAAACAGCAGCATGGCGACGCCGCCAATGGCGACCACCTCGGTCGGATAGGCTTCACGCATAAAAAGCGTAAACATGCCTGCGACGGTCAAAAGCGCAAGCACCGCCTGAGTGGTCTGCGAAAATGCAAAAAAATCCATGCCTAACCCGTCTTTACCAGCTCACAAGGTTTATCACGAAGCCTCTAGCGAACAACAGATATTAGGGAGTTTCAGGAGACCTTGAACTTGTGAGTGGGATTGAAAGCGGCAAATGGCCGTTAGCTAGGGCCAGCCGAGCTCAAACGACCACCTTGGCGTACCATCTCGATGCGCGTGGCCGCGCCGGTCCGGTCGTCTGTTTCAACATAGACGCCCGAAAGCGTGGCCTCGCCCAACGCGGGTGTGAAGCGAGATTTAGGCATACCGGTGACAAAGCGGCGCATGGGCTCTTCTTTCTGCATGCCAATCACGGAGTTGTAGTCGCCACACATGCCAGCGTCGGCCTGAAACGCGGTGCCACCGGGCAAGATTTGAGTATCTGCCGTTGGGATATGTGTGTGGGTGCCAACCACGAGGCTGACACGGCTATCGCAAAAGTGCCCCACCCCCATCTTTTCAGACGTGGCTTCGCAATGGATGTCAACAATCGCGGCCTGCACCATCCCGCCACGCGGATGGGACCGCAGGACTTGGTCTACAGCAGAGAACGGATCGCCGTAGGGCTGTTTCATAAACACCTGCCCCAGCGCCTGGGTCACAAGCACCTTGCGGCCACCTTGGGCATTGAAAACGCGAAACCCTTTGCCTGGCACATCGCCACGGGCATAGTTCAGCGGGCGGATAATGCGCGGCTCGGTCTGAATAAACTGCAGCATGTCCTTCTGGTCAAAGGCGTGATCACCCAGTGTGATACAGTCCGCGCCAGCGTCCAGCAGCGCTTTTGCATGCGCGCCAGACAGCCCCATGCCGTTGGAAGCGTTTTCGCCATTCACGACAACAAAGTCCAGCCGCCAGTCTGCGCGCAGCTTGGGCAGGCGTTCCACCACAGCCGCGCGTCCGGCGCGACCCATCACATCACCGAGGAAAAGCATCTTCATGGGTTTGGTCCTAGGACGGGTTGTCGCGCTTGGCAAGAGCACTACCGGCGGAATGTGGCGTAACGCGGCAAGGTGAGGTGTGCCAAAGGCTTGTGTCACACCATTTGCGCGATAGATTGAGGCAAAACCCAACAACACAGGATGATTTTGATGAAACCGATTTTGACCCTGACCGCCGTGGGCGCGCTGGCAACGCTGGCCGCCTGTGACGACTATTCCTCTCCGAACCAAGCGGCGGATGCGTCCAACCCGGCAGCGACCTTCTGTATCAACCAAGGCCATGGATATGAAATCCGCAAAGATGCTGAGGGCAACGAGTACGGCGTGTGTAAGTTCAAAGGTGGCGGCGAGCAGGATGCCTGGGAGTTTTTCCGCGTTAACGCCACTGGGGCGAACCCGGACCTCTAACCTCTAAGGTTTAGAATTCGATGATGCGGGTTTCCGTGACCATCATATCGAGAGGCTGATCGGTGTCTTCTAAAGGCAAGTGGTCAGCCTCTTGTGCGTTAAAGGCAAAGCCGATCGCCAATGTGGCACGGCGCTCGCGTAGGCGCTCTAGTGTGCGGTCATAAAAACCCCCGCCATAGCCCAGCCGTCCACCTTTAATGTCAAAGGCCACCAGCGGCACAATCACAATCTCCGGTTCGAAGTAGTTGTCTTCAACCGGTACTTTCGCGCCAAAGGGGCCATCGCGGAGTGCGCCATCCGGCTCCCAGCGGGAGAACTCTAACGCCATGGCTTCGCCTTGAATCACGGGAACGCCGACGGGGCCATGGGCCGACGCCTCTGCCATTGCTGCGAGCGGAGAGATTTCAGTGCGGATCGGCATGTACCCTGCGAGCGGCACACCGCGATACCCTGCAAGCACTTCAGAGAGATGTGCGGATTGGCCCGGACTTGCATTGGCAAAAGCGTCCTTACGTCTGGCGAAGGCAGCTTTGCGGGCGGCGGCTTTCTGTTTGATCAGGTCCATCAGCAAAATCTCCCTGCTAGAGCAGCACATTGGCGGCGAGGCCGAGGAAAAGGAAGAAGCCCACCACATCGGTTACAGTGGTCACAAACGGACCGGAAGCCAATGCCGGGTCAATGTTCACACGGTCCAGCGCCATGGGAATCAGGATACCGCCCAGCGCGGCTGCTATTTGAGTGAGGAACATCGCCACCGCAATGACAACTGCCAACATGGGCACGCCAAACCAGACCCCCGTCACCCCAGCCATGACCAGCCCGAACAGAGCCCCATTCAAAGCCCCTACCGACACCTCCCGACGGATCACACGCCAGGCGTTCTGTGCGGTCAGGTCTTTGGTCGCCAGAGCACGGACCGTTACCGTCATGGTTTGTGTGCCTGCATTGCCACCCATTGAGGCCACAATCGGCATCAGCACCGCCAGAGCGACCATCTGATCTACAGTATCCGCAAAGAGGTTGATCACGCCGGACGCCAGAATGGCGGTGAGCAGGTTCACAAACAACCAGGTGGCCCGGCCTTTGGCGGCATCGAGGATGGTGTCGGACAGGCTGGCCTCATCGCTCACACCCGCCATGCGCAGGATGTCTTCTTCGTGTTCTTCGTCCAGCACCACCATGGCATCATCAATGGTGATCACCCCAACCAGACGCTCATCTTCATCCACCACGGGGGCGGAGATCAGGTGATATTGGTTAAACGCATAGGCAACGTCTTCTTCGTCCTGGGTGGCGGGGATGATCTGAAACACCTCTTCCACCAATTGGGTAAGCGGCAAATCGCGATGGGAGGACATCAGCTTACCTAATGTTACGTTGCCCACAGGCTTCATACGCGGGTCCACAAGGATCACATGATAAAACTGCTCCGGCAGCTCCTCTGCATTGCGCAGATAGTCGCTGGCTTCGCCCACGGTCCAGTGTTCAGGCGCACAAACGGTTTCGCGCTGCATCAAGCGACCAGCGGTGTTCTCCGGATAGCTGAGTGCCTGCTCGACAGCGACACGATCGGCATCTTCCAGCGTTTCAAGGATGGCTTCCTGTGCCGGCTCATCCAGATCTTCCACGATGTCGACAATGTCATCGCTTTCCAGATCACGCACCGCTTCGGCCAACACGTCCGGCTTGAGGACCGCCATAACGTCTTCACGCAGACCATCATCCAGTTCGGACAGGATGTCCCCGTCAAACTCCTCCCCATAGAGCTGCACAAGGCGGCGGCGGTCAAACGGGTTGATCTGCTCCAGAAGGTCAGCGATGTCAGCTGGGTGCAGTGGCTCCGTCAGTTCGATCAGCGTATGCCGGTCTTGCGCCTCCAGCGCGTAGAGTACGCCTGCTACCAGCTTTTTTGAGAGTGTGTAGTCTTCGCTGTCTACATCGGGCGCGGTCTGCAACTCTGTGTTGGGCATGACGCGCTCCCTTCATGGCGATTGGCCAGTTTGTGTGGCCTTGGACTTGTCACGGACCATAGAGTAAATCAAAGCTAGGACTCAATGGGACACGACCGGTTGGTGCCGAAAAAAGACCCGTCCTCAAGAGATTGGAGAGATTTATGTGCGCACAGACCCTACTGCTTGGGCAGACGTTGAGCTTTGCAGCCAACCCGTTTGAGGCAGGCGTGGAGGCCGCGCGACATGAGACCCGTGGAGGCGTTGTTGTGGAGGCAGGGCGCATTGTTGCGCTTGGCACAGCAGACGCCATGCGCACCACCCACCGCGAGGCGCAGGTTGAGGACTATGGCAATAAGCTGATCTCTGCAGGGTTTGTCGATGCGCATGTGCATTACCCACAGACCGGTATCATTGCGAGCTGGGGCAAGCGGCTGATTGATTGGCTCAACAGCTACACCTTCCCTGAAGAGATGCGCTTTGGGGATCGGACCTATGCAGATCAGATATCTGCCACTTACCTCGACCTCACCGCAAAGCATGGCGTGACCACCATGGCGAGCTACTGCACCATTCACCCGGAATCGGTGGACGCGTTCTTTGAAGCGGCACAGGCTCGGGGACAGCGGGTGATTGCGGGCAAGACCTGTATGGATCGCAACGCTCCGGAGGGTCTGCGCGACACGCCGCAAAGCGCCTATGATGACAGCAAGGCGCTGATCGCGCGCTGGCACGGCGTGGACCGGATCAGCTATGCGATCACGCCTCGGTTTTCACCCACCTCCACACCGGAACAACTTGAGGCGCTTGGCAGTCTTTGGGCGGAGCATCCCGACTGCCTGATGCAAACCCACCTAAGTGAGCAAACTGACGAGATTGCCTGGGTCAAAGAACTGTTCCCTGAGGCACGGGATTATCTGGACACATACGAGCAGTTTGGCCTCCTGGGCGAGAAAGGTCTCTACGGCCATGCGATCCATCTAGAAGACCGCGAAAAGGATCGGTTGCGCGAGGTTGGGGCTGGTTTGATCCACTGCCCCACCTCCAACACCTTCATTGGCTCAGGCTTGTTTGACATGGGTGGGTTGATGGCGGCGGGTCAGCGCGTGGGATTGGCCAGTGACACAGGTGGCGGGTCCAGCTTTTCGATGCTGCGGACGATGGCGAGCGCTTATGAAGTTGGGCAGCTGCGCCACAATCCCCTGCATGCGGCGGAACTGATGTGGCTGGCCACTCAAGGCTCCGCACGGGCGCTGCATATGGAAGACAAGATTGGCAATCTGGCCGTCGGCATGGAAGCTGATCTGGTGGTGTTGGATTTGGAAAGCACGCCGGAGATTGCGCAGCGGTCTGCGCGCGCCAATGACCTGTGGGAAGCGCTGTTCCCCACCATCATGATGGGCGATGACCGCGCCATCGCCGCCACCTGGATCAACGGAAAAGCCGTCTAGAACAACCCGTTTTTATTCGCAGATGTCGCTGGGATGGTTTGCAACACATCCCAGTGCTCTACAATCTTTCCTTTGTCATCAAAGCGGAAGATGTCGATGCCGACGTAGTCCTCGTCCCCCGGCCACTCCTGATGACAGTGCAGCACCACCATGTTGCCTTCAGCAATGGCGCGTTTGAAGTGCACCTTCTTGTCAGGATACTCTGCCGCCATACGCTCAAAATAAGCGATGAAGGCCTCTTTGCCGTCGCCCACATGCGGATTGTGCTGGATATACTCATCGCCAAGATAGGCCTCTGCGGCCTCCCGTGGCTTGTTCTGATTGAACATCAGATCGTAGAGCGCCATGGCGCTGGCTTTGTTTGCTTCCAGATCGGCCATTGCAATCTCCTGTACGTATGGCTCTAAAACGCCTTAAAGGTCAGCGTGGTCAATGTGCGTTCGACGTCCGCGATATCCAGCATATGGTGATTGATAAATTTGCCCACATCCTCGCCTTCGGGGATGTAGAGTTTCATAAGCAGGTCATACTCGCCACTGGTGGAATGCAGCTCGGAGTGGATTTCTTTCAGCGCGATCTCTTCGGCCACGCGGTAGGTTGTGCCGGGTTTGCAGCGGATTTGGATAAAGACGCAGGTGGTCATAAAAGCCCTCATGTCGGTTTGACTGTAAGCTGGCACAAATGCCACCCTGACCACAATCGCAAACTGCGCCCCCTTGGCCCGTCCGCGTGCGCTGCCTATAAGGTGGCCGACTACCAGCGAAGGATGACCAGATGCGTCAGGCAAGCGTGAGCCGCACCACTGCGGAAACCAAGATCACCGTAGAGCTCAATCTCGACGGGACCGGCACTTATGACAACCAGACCGGCGTGGGCTTCTTTGACCACATGCTGGATCAGCTGTCGCGCCACAGCCTGATTGACATGACCATCCGCGCCGAGGGCGATTATCACATTGATGACCACCACACGGTGGAAGATGTGGGTATCTCGCTCGGCCAGGCGCTGACGCAGGCTTTGGGCGACAAAAAAGGCATTCGCCGTTATGCCACATGCCACTTGCCAATGGATGATGCGCAGGTGCGGGCGAGCCTTGATCTGTCTGCGCGTCCCTTCCTGATCTGGAACCTGGAGATGCCAACTCAGAAGATTGGCACATTTGACACCGAGTTGGTGCGTGAGTTCTTTCAGGGCTTTGCCACCCACGGCGGGATCACCCTGCATGTGGACCAGATCCACGGGTTCAACAGCCACCACATTGCCGAGGCGACATTCAAGGCTGTGGCCCGTGCACTACGTGAGGCGGTGGAAGTGGACCCACGCAAGGCAGATGCCATTCCCTCTACCAAAGGTGCGCTGTAGCCCTCCAACATTTCCGAATTGGAAAGCCCGCTCTGTGCGGGCTTTTTTTTATACTATCGACGCTGCTGCGCGCCGCGTGTCACGTCGGATAAGCCATTCAGAAAACATCAGGTTGGGCACCCAACACAGCCAACAGATCAGCGGGTAGCTGCTCTCTTCACCAACCGTTAGAGCCCCAGCAATCATATAGAGCCGAAGCGTCACCGCAGAGACTGTCAGAGCGCCAGAGCGGATCATCCAGCGACGATGCGCCAGGATATCTCGGGTGATCGCAAAGTAAACAGCAAACGCGGTTGTCGACAGCCAGGCGACCGCCAATGTGACGAGACCGCTCGCTGCCACAGGACCTTGTATGGTCTGAAGTCCCAAGAAGACACCGGCGGTACCGGAAATCAGAACGGCAACGCCGTAAGCCCGTCCAAGCCAGCGATGCAAACCCGGACGACGCACCCGCAGCTTCTTGCCAAATTGAAAAGGCATGATGGCTAAGGCAATGGGTGCAAAGAAGATATGTGCATAGAGAAGCAAGGGACGCTCCAACGCGTGATGCAACATTGCGGGCATCACCAGTGCGATATCTGCAATCAGAAACCGAAGAGACCCAAGCGCAATGGCGAGAGAAAGAAACCACAGCACTGGCAGGCTGCGTGGCAACAGCGGTCGTTTGGGGATGGGATACACAGGACACTCCGATCAAATTTGACACTGTAAAGTTAATCTTGACACTGTAAAAATCAGAACAGCTTGACACTGTCAAGTCACTGATTAGTTTGTGGCCATGAGCACAGCAAAAAACCGCCACCACCACGGAGACCTGAAACGTGCGCTGATCCAGGCAGGCATTGACCTGTTGGAAGAAGGCGGGCTGGAGGCGCTCACGTTGCGCAAATGTGCCGCTCGCGCGGGTGTTTCCCATGCCGCCCCAGCGCATCACTTTGCGGGACTTCCCGGCCTTATCTCTGCGATTGCGGAAGAAGGGTTTGCTATATTTTCCAAACATATGACTGATGCAATTAAGGCGGGCGAACAGACTGATCGCGAACGTCTGCGCAGCATCTGTCGTGGGTATTTGCAGTTTGGCTTAAGCCACAGCGGCTTGCTCAAGGTGATGTTTGGGGAACACGGGCTGGGCATTCATGCGCCGCGCAATAAGCGCGAAGAAGCGGACGCCTATCTCATTCTGCGCAGCGTCTGTGCGCCGTTTGTGCTGGACGGCGAAGACCCGCATACCGTTGAGGCACAGGTCTGGTCGCTGATTCATGGTTTTACCCTGCTATACATCGGGGGCGAATTTGGCTGCAGCACCACGCCCATAGAAGACAGCCCGTTTGAGGCTGTCATGGCGTTGATTGACCGGATTGGCACACAGACCGAGACCTAAAAGCCCGCCCGTCCCCGCACCCTCTTGACCCGCGCGACGTTTCGTTTCACTTGGGAGCGACACGCAAAACGGGACCAAGATCATGCTGACAGCGATCATCGACTATGAAAGCGGCAACCTGCACTCTGCCGAAAAAGCCTTTCAACGGATGGCCGCGGAGGTGCATGGCGGTGAAGTAGTGGTGACATCAGATGCGGATGTGGTGGCCAAAGCGGACCGTCTGGTTCTGCCCGGCGACGGCGCGTTTCCGGCCTGCGCGACTGAGCTGCGCGGCCATAAAGGTATTTACGACGCGATGGTCGAAGCAGTGGAGGTCAAAGGCCGACCGTTTTTGGGCATTTGTGTTGGCATGCAGCTTATGGCGTCACGCGGACATGAATATGAGCTGACCCATGGGCTGGGGTGGATTGAGGGCGATGTTGAGAAGATTGTCCCGAGCGATGCCAGCCTAAAAGTGCCGCACATGGGCTGGAACAATTTGGTGATCGACCATCCGCACGCGCTGCTCGATGGCATCAACAGCGGCGACCACACTTATTTTGTGCACTCCTACCAGTTCCACGTGACCAAGCCGGAAGAGCGTTTGGCGCATGTGGACTATGGCGGCGACGTGACCGCCATCATAGGGCGCGACACCATGGTGGGCATGCAGTTCCACCCAGAGAAAAGCCAGGACATTGGCTTGCGGATGATTGGCAACTTCCTGCAGTGGGCGCCTTAAGAAAGCATGTAAAAGGGGCCAGCCCTTCTTGTGCTGTCGCGCAATTCACCTCGAGGTATTTCAGGGAAGAAGAAAGCTAAGCTGCGCGCAAAGCTGTCGGGGCAACGCCGTGGGCTTTGCGAAAGGCGCGGGTGAAGCTTTCGGGGCTATTGTAGGCATAACGGCGAGCGACGGCATCCACACGGTCGCCGCGAGTGATGTCTTGGTGGGCCAGTATCAACCGCCAGCGACGCAGGTAGCCCATCGGGGTTTCACCCACATTTTGGGCAAAGAGTTCCGAAAAGCGCGACAAAGACAGGCCCGCCTCTTGGGCGAGATCCGCGTTACTCCAGACCCGACCTGGAAGATCATGCATCGCCACAATGGCGCGGCTGAGGCGCGGATCAGCTAGACCAGCCAAGAGACCAACATCTGTGGTGCCTTGGGAAATTTGCTCCCGCAGCAACCGCACCATCAACGCTTCGCCAAGGCGATTGATCACTGATTGAGCGCCGCAGCGGTTGGCGGTGGTTTCCTCGGCTATCAGGCGCACCAAGGCGCGGCTATCCTCCTCGCCACTGAGTTCATAGCGCACCTCATCAGGCAAGGCGGCCATCAAAGGATTGGTCAACCCCATCCAGTCCACACGCGCCGCAAAGAGCACCTCGCCCGCGTAGGTGGTCGTACAGGTGCCTCGGGTAAAAAACACCACCCGCGCAGGGGCGCCATCTTCACCAGCTTTCGCAATCAGATTGGCTTCAGAAAGCGTGGCGGGATGCACGGTGAGATGAAATTTCTCAACAAGCGTGGTTAGTCGGTCCATGTGGCGTTCCGGATTTTATGCACGATCAATCGGATTTATGTGACACAGAAACCGACAATAAGTCCAGAAAGCACAAATCAAGAGGACAATCCTATGCTGATCCCCCGTCAAAAAACCCCTAACCTGACCCTGCCACTTGTGGGCGGTGGTACGTTTGATCTGGCCGCTGAAGGCTCCGAGCGCGGCACGGTGGTGTGTTTCTATCGCGGCCTACACTGCCCGATCTGCGCCACCTATCTTAAAGAGCTGGAAAAGTTGGTAGAGTCCTTTGCAGAACGTGGCGTGACCTGTGTCGCGGTGAGCAGCGATGGTGAAGAGCGAGCCACTGACATGGCCAAGAAGATCGAAGCCACCGGCCTGCGCATTGCTTACGACCTGCCGTTGGATGTTGCGAAGGACTGGGGTCTGTATATCTCCACCTCGCGCGGAAAAACCTCGATTGGCATTGAAGAGCCTGCTCTGTTCAGCGAGCCGGGTCTGTTTATGGTCAGCCCGGAGCAGGCGCTTTACTACGGCTCGGTGCAGACCATGCCTTTTGTGCGTCCACATTTCAGCGAGCTTCTGGGCGCGTTGGATTTTGCGATCAAGAACGACTACCCGGCGCGTGGAGAGTACACCGGCGCGGTGTAATCAGGCTCAGCACGAACAAAAAAGGCGCGGCCATGCCGCGCCTTTTGGGTGTTTTGACAGGACGCGTTACTTGACGCGTGTCCAGGATCCACCGCTACGACAGATGCCCAACACGCAACCGCTGACTGCCAACGAATTGCCCGAAAGCACCAGCTTGCCTTTGTAGGTTTTATCGCGATCCGGAGAGTAGACTTTGCCGCCACTATAGGCACCGCCGCCGTCTGAATTCATGTCCCAAATGATTTGGCGACCATTGTTTGGGCTGTCGAGCTCGCTGCCATCAGGATTGAAAGACTTTGCCAGCGTGCCGCAAATCTTGCTGCCACAGGCCGCAACATTGATCAGCCCGTAGTTGCCATTGTCGTCCGGAATGGTCTTCCAGGTGCCAAAAATTGGGTCTGCAAAGGCCGTTGTGGCGCCTAATAGTGTGATAGCCGCCGCCATTATCGTTTTTTTCATCATTTTCCTCCCGAGTATTTTCAACAAACTCTGCGGCAAGCTTATGAGTCGCATCAACCCTGACTTTGGGTCAGGTGGCACGATCCCGCCGCGTTGCAATTTCCGCGGCACCATGCATAACCACACTTAACAGCCGGTTTCGGCGTGACATGATAAGAAGGCCCCTGCCCCATGATCCTTTATCCCGCGATTGATCTTAAAGATGGCAATGCCGTGCGTCTGCTGCATGGTGACATGGACAAAGAGACCGTGTTTAACGAGAACCCTGCCGCACAGGCATTGGAGTTTGTCGAAGCGGGTTGTGAATGGTTGCATCTGGTGGACCTGAACGGCGCTTTTGCTGGCATTCCGATCAACGCGACGCCGGTTGAGGAAATCCTCAAGCAGACCAAAGTGCCAGCGCAGTTGGGTGGCGGCATTCGGGATATGGCCACCATTGAGCGTTGGATTTCCAAAGGTCTGTCGCGCGTCATCCTTGGCACCGTCGCGGTGGAAAACCCGGATCTGGTGCGCGAGGCCGCAAAGGAATTCCCGGGCAAAGTGGCCGTGGGTATTGATGCGCGCAACGGCAAAGTGGCGACCAAGGGCTGGGCCGAAGAAACCGATGTGGACGTGATCGATCTGGCGAAATCGTTTGAGAACGATGGCGTTTGCGCGATCATTTACACCGACATTCTGCGTGATGGCGCGATGAAGGGGCCAAACGTCGAGGCCACGGCAGCTCTGGCGAAGGCCGTTTCAATTCCTGTGATTGCCAGTGGTGGTGTCAGCTCCGTGGACGACCTGAAAGCGCTGAAAAACTGCGGTGCGGAGCTCAACGGCGCGATTTCTGGGCGGGCGTTGTATGACGGCGCAATCGATCTGGGCGACGCGCTGAAAGTTCTGAAAGCGTGAAACTGCGGCGCAAGGTTGCCTATGGCATCTTGACGCTTCTGCTGGCCGCCTGTGTGTGGCCAGCCTATCTAGTGTGGTGGGCGCAAAACACGGCAGAAGCCCACGGCTGTAAGTTTGGCATGGCGATGCACACCGACGGGTGTTGGGTGGATGGCGAGAACATCGGCAGCCAACTCAACGCCGCATATTCCAACGCAGGTTTCGTGCTGCTGACTATGCCGGTGGGATTTCTTGTTGTGCTGGTGCTGTTGATCATGGTTACCTAGGACATGCGACGCAAACACGACACCACTGTGGGAGAGGCGTGACCTTCTGACGCCTTGGCGTTTCCTGTTGTGCCCCCCAGATTGATAGAGCGAACAAATCAGGAGACGCACATGTCCGTTTCATTCTTTGATGTCACCGCCGCCCCACTTCCAGAAAGCAGCGACCTGCACGCGCGCATTGGCGCAGAGGACTTTCTGGACTGCTATAGTATCGATAGTGATATGCCACCACGCCAAGGTGCGGAGATTGTCACCAATTTTCCGGGATGGGCGCAGATGTTGGCAAACCTACGGACCGTTTTGGTGAAACCCTTTGGCCTGCGCACGGAGGCGCCGACTGATCGAGACTGTGTGGGTATTTTCCCGATTGAAAGCGAAAGCGACACAGGGGTCATTGCCGGCTTTGATGACAGCCACCTGAACTTCCGAGTGTCGGTGCTCTCTGAGGGTGGCAAGGTATTTGTCGCCACTTGGGTGCATCGCAACAACCTCTTTGGCCGCCTGTATCTGGCGACCATCATGCCGTTTCACATTCTGATCGCGCGGGATGCGCTGGTGCGGGTGGCACGGGCGGCCTAAACCCCACTTGTGACGGCTGTCTCAGATTGCACGTTGCGCCCTGCCACGCTAAGGAGAGGCGCAACGCTTTGAGAAAGCTCCGATATGCTGAAGACCCGTATCATTCCCTGTCTGGATGTCGCTGACGGCCGTGTGGTCAAAGGTGTAAATTTTGTGGGCCTGCGTGATGCAGGTGACCCTGTGGAAGCCGCGCGCGCCTATGACGCTGCTGGGGCCGACGAAATCTGTTTTCTGGACATCCACGCCACGCACGACAATCGCGGCGTGATGATCGATATGGTGCAGCGCACCGCAGAACAGTGTTTCGTGCCTCTCACGGTCGGCGGCGGTGTGCGCACGGTGGCAGATGTGCGAAAGCTGCTGTTGGCGGGTGCCGACAAAGTGAGCTTCAACTCTGCAGCGGTGGCCAACCCGGATGTGATTGCCGAGGCCGCCGCGCAATTTGGTAGCCAATGCATTGTTTGCGCGATTGATGCCAAGACCATTGGCCACGATGAAAACGGCGTGCCCAACAAATGGGGCATCTTCACTCATGGCGGGCGCAAGGAAGCTTTGGACAAAGACGGCAACCCCATTGATGCGGTGGAATTTGCCAAGTTGGTTGTTGCCAAAGGTGCAGGCGAAATCCTACTGACCTCGATGGACAGAGACGGCACTAAGGCGGGCTTCAACCTGCCCCTGACCAAAGCCATCAGCGACGCGGTGAATGTGCCGGTGATTGCCTCCGGCGGCGTGGGCAACTTGGATCACCTTGTGGAAGGTGTGACCAAAGGAGGTGCAAGCGCGGTTTTGGCGGCGTCGATCTTCCACTTTGGCGAATTTACCGTGCAAGAAGCCAAGCAGCACATGCACAACGCCGGTATTCCGATGAGGTTGACATGAGTGTTCTACACGAACTGGCCGCAACCATTGCCGAGCGCGCGAAAGCGGACCCGGAGAGCAGCTGGACAGCAAAGCTACTCGCCAAAGGGCCAGAAAAATGCGCCGAGAAATTTGGTGAGGAAGCCATTGAAGCGGTGATTGAAGCCGTAAAAGGCGACCGCGAGAAGCTGACTTATGAGGCGGCGGATGTGCTCTATCATCTGCTGGTGATGCTGGAGGCCCGAGATGTGGCGCTGGAGGATGTGCTGGCAGAGTTGGCGCGGCGTCAGGGCCTCAGCGGCGTGGCGGAAAAAGCGGCGCGCCCCAAAGAATAAGCAAACACTTGGGCATTTTCACCTCTGCGCCTATAGTCCCGCCAAAATTCAAGAGGCGGCGAGCAAATGGTATCAAAATTGCGGGTGGGACTGGCGCTTATGGCGGCAGTGATTTTGGTGGCCTGCGGCGCACCGCAAAAACAGGCCCCCGCGGATGTGTCGGGCCTCACCCAAGCGTTGATTTCCCTTGATCCAATTGTGGAGCCTGCCGAGGCGGCGCGGGCTGCGGAGATTGCCTACAATTACTCGTTGGTTTTGCGGCAAGACTACAACGTCACAGACGGGGCCTTATTGCACAACGCGAAGGTCAATCAGGGCCTGCGTCCGCGTGGGCTATGCTGGCATTGGGCCGATGATCTGCAAACCCGACTGCGCCAAGAAGGGTTTCAGACGTTGGACATGCATCGCGCAATTGCCAACCATGACACCATCCTGATCGAACACAGCACCGTGGTGATGAGCGCAAAGGGTGGCAAGATGCGTGCAGGCATCGTATTGGACCCTTGGCGCTATGGCGGAGATCTGTTCTGGTCTCCGGTACTGGAAGACAGTCGATACAACTGGGAAGAGCGCCATATCGTTCAATCGGGGCGAAAACGATAAAAACCTCGCATTTCTTAACAAAACAAGCGCAAGGGACGAACCGATTTCAGGTAAATTTAAGAATTTGAACGGCATGACATATAGCAAAGCAAACAGACCAAACATGTCATGAACAGCAAACCGACACATGGTGTTCTTGCTCTGATATTGGGCTACTTCTGGCCAAGGCAGGAACAGGACCACAGTTTTGAGGAAACGCGCGCAAGGCTCTTGTGCGGGTTTTCTGGCATTATTGGGTCCGTCGCGGCACTGCATAACGCGCACATCTTAGGCACTGACTCCCAATTCTCCACTCTGGTCACCATTGCGTCTTTGATCTGTGTTTTGGCCTATTTCTTTGTGCCGCTCATTTGGCACCGAACCCGGAACAAAGTGTTGGCCACCAGTGCTTTGGTGTGTCTTTTCCTGTTCCACACAAACATTCAAATGATCTACGACACCCAATACCAATGGCGTCAGGAAATCTTTTTGATCGGACCACCGGTTCTAGCGCTGTTGCTGGTCGGACGTAGGGCGGCTTGGGTGGCAACTGGTGTGATCTGCGTCAATCTGATTGTAGCACCAATTTGGCTGGACCACCTTCCGTTTGGAAGCATGGTGGTGGTGGCCGCCGTAGCGGCCGCCCTGATGGCGGGTTTGACCCTATTTCACAATGAAATCGAACGCAAAGAGCTGCGCTTGATTGAGCTGCGTGACGAAGCGCAGCGGGCGGATCGCGAGAAGAGTGAGTTTCTCGCCAAAATGAGCCATGAAATTCGCACACCTCTCAATGGGTTATCCGGCATTCTTCAATTGCTGGACGAGACCGACCTGACCGAGGATCAAAAATCGTTGGTGGCTACAGGACGCAGCTCCGGGCGCAGTCTGATGACGCTGATCAATGATGTTCTGGATTACTCCAAGATCGCGGCACATGGAATCAGCATCGAGAGCATTCCCTTCTCCCCCCGCGAGTTTTTGACCGCGATCTCAGCAGCGCAATCCGGCGCCGCCAAGGCCAAAGACCTGTCGCTGAACATTGAGATTGCAACGGACGTCCCGGCTTGGATTTCTGGGGATCCAACCCGCCTCAATCAGGTGGTCACCAACCTTGTTGGCAATGCGATCAAGTTTTCACAAGACGGCTCTGTGACGCTGGAGATGTCAGTCCAAAACGACTTACTCTATGTCGCCGTGCGCGACGAAGGCATTGGCCTTACCCACGAAGCACAGGCGCGGGTGTTCAATAAATTTGAACAAGCGAGCTCTGCGACCAACAGACGCTTTGGCGGCACTGGTTTGGGTCTGTCGATCTCTAAGGAGCTTGTGGAGCTTATGGAGGGGGAGATTGGTGTAGACAGCGCACCATTCAAAGGCAGCACATTCTGGTTCACCATCCCATTGGTACCAGCCGAAGCCCCCAAGGAAAGCGCGGCTCAAGTGGCCTATACGGCCCCTGAGAGTTTTGACGGCGTTGCCGTATTGGTTGTGGAAGACAACCGCACAAATCAGATGATTGTGCGACGTTTCCTGGAAAGCATGGGTGTTGAAGTCGACATGGTAGACGATGGCCGCCCTGCCCTGCAACGGTGTGCTGCTAAACGCTATGATCTTATCCTGATGGATATACAGCTTCTGGATATGGATGGCATTGAGGCCACGGAAATCCTGCGGGCTTTTCCCGGCCCCAACAAACGCACGCCTATTGTTGCACTCTCAGCCAACATCCTGCCAGAACAAACCAACGCCTACCTTAAGGCGGGCATGAATGCCTGCCTTGGCAAACCGTTCCGCAAAGACGAACTAGCCAACATCATGGGCGAACTGGTGAAGGCGCCAAAAGTCGGCGAACCCTCCACCTAAAGCTTGGACGAGATCACGCCGGTGTTAAACCCGCCCATGCGCAATTCACCAAACAGACGCTGATACTCGATCTTAGGACAACGGTTCATCACCACATCCACGCCCCGCGCTTCTGCCAGAGCCGCCGCGTCGGCATGTTCCACGCCAATTTGCATCCAGATGGTTTGAAGGTCCGAAAACTGCGCCAGCGCCTCGTCGACGATTGGCGGTACGGCCTCTGATCGACGGAAAATATCGACCATATCCACCGGTTCCTCAATGGCGCTCAAGCTGGGCATCACTGTGGCGCCAAACAGCTCTTTGCCTGCATGGCCTGGATTGACCGGAATGACGTTATAGCCCTTAAGCGACAGATACCGCGCCACATAATAGCTGGGTCGCACCGGATTCATCGACACGCCAACCACTGCAATTGTCTTGGTGCGTTTGAGTATGTCGCGCAAGAAAACGTCGGTGTCAGTCATGGTCGGCCCCAGTCAGCAAGTAGTGCCCGCATCCTAGCGCAGCCTACGGCGAACAACAGGCAAAAAAAAACGCCCAAGAGTATATCTTGGGCGCAGGTTCGGAACGAGGGACAGTGAAGGGAAACACGGAAGCTCCGTAAACCGTGTCTCTTACATCACTACGTATGTTCGCAGAATTGGATGACAAGAGCGTGCGATATTCTCATGAACAAGTGGTTAACGGATTGGGCATAATTCCGCTCAATCAAAGATATCCTCAATCACGTCAAACACATCCTCAAACAGATCCTTCGCCCATTTGCTGCGCTTTTTCATGGGCTTTTTTCTCTTACTGGATGGATCTCCATGCCGAGAATTCTTGGACTTCTTAGCTGATTTATGTCCGGCTTTGCCTTTGGATTTCGGCGTCCGAATGGGATGTGAAAAATGCGCGGGAGCCTTACCGGCCGCCGGCATCGGCATTTGTTTCAGATTGTGCAGAGGGGCGCCGCAGCTGCTGCAAGCCAGTTCATGGCGGATGTCGCCTGCCAACATGAGCGCGGCACGCGCACCACAATAACAGCAGGTGGCAATTTTGGATGGGTGAGACAACGCGCGCTCCTCTGATGCTGATTTGCCCACTTCACCTAAGCATCCGGAGGCAACTTTGGGAGCCTCCGGCATGGAGAATTGCGGCCATATGTGGGTTTGGGCAGTTTATTCAGCGCGCCAGAGTTGCGTAGAGCGCGACGGCAGCGGCGTTGGAAACATTCAGAGAGCCAAAGGCGCCAGCGAAGTTGATCTTAACCAGTTGATCAACTGTCTCTTTGGTTTTCTGACGCAGACCCGGACCTTCGGCCCCCAGCACCAGGGCAATGGGCGCGTCATGACGGTCTGCTAGTGCGGTTTCAATTGTCTCTTCAGCTTCGCCATCCATACCCAGCACGATGTAGCCCATGGCCTGCAGCTCAGTGATGGCGTCGGCCAGATTGCGCAGGCGCAGATAAGGTTGGCGTTCCAATGCGCCACTGGCCGTTTTCGCCAAGGCACCGGTTTCTGGTGCGGAATTGTGGCGGGTACCAACAACAGCCAGTGCCCCAAAAACCTCGGCCGAACGCAAGATGGCGCCGACATTGTGGGGGTCAGTCACCCGATCCAACAGGATCAAACGCTGTGGACGGTCATCATCGGCGATGGCCACATCCGACAGCTTGCCCCAGTTCAGCGGTTTCACTTCCAATGCAGCCCCTTGGTGTACGGATTGCGGATCAAGTGGCGCGTTAAACTTGCGCGGATCCACCACCTCTGGGGTCATACCCGACTCCGCAATGGCCTCTGCCAGCTTATCAGCGGCATTTTTGGTCACGATGAGTCGCATTTTTTCACGTTTTGGATTCGCCAGAGCATCCCGCACCGCATGCAGTCCAAACAACCAGACGGTTTCCGCCGCATCTTTGCGTTTCTGCTGCTCTTTCTGCACGACCCATTTGGGTTTTTTCATTGCTCTGATACCTTCAAAATAAAGAGGGTTCACCAATGCGAAAAAGAAGCTGTCTGTGCAAGGTATTTTCTTGTTGACGCCCTCAACAACTGCCAATAAATACCCCTCACACCAAGGCCAACGGGCCTAAAGAAAGTGGGCGACAGGCCGCAAGGTGTGGCAGGGGACTGTAACTCCCTCGCGGAGACGCACGCTTGGTTCGATTCCAAGGTCGCCCACCACTTTCTTCCCTTCCGGAGTTCGAAGTGCATGGCTCATGCAGGCAGGGTCTTGACTGCCTCTCGCCCTAGTAGCGTTTCATGAACGTGCCCGGGAAGATCCTCAAATCACATCGCCCGCTCCATCACCCAATCGTACAGACGAGGCGACAAGCGCATCATAACATCAGATAGCTTTGCGACGCGCCCGACGAAAATGTCCGACTTGCCGCGACTTAATCCGCGCAAGATGATGTTGGCAGCCACTTCCGGCGTTACCACGTCCACCGCGTCTTGTGCTGCGCCGGGGCGTGTCAGCCCGTCCGTATCGGCATCGGGATTACCCACATTGGTCGCGATAAAGGCTGGTGCTGCGATTACAGTCTTCACGCCAAAGGCCGCCTCTTCGATCCGCAGAGAAGCAAAAAAGCCGGTCATGGCGTGTTTGGACGCGGCATAGCTGGCGCGATGACGCAAAGGGGCGAAACCGGCCACTGAGGTGATGGCCAAATGGGTGCCTTTGGACGCACGCAGGGCTGGCAGAAAAGCTTTGGCCATCGTGGCGGCGGCAAAGTAATTGATGTCAAACAGACGGCGATGCGCCTGCTCCTGCAGGCCTTCAACTGGGGCGATGGCGGTCACCCCTGCCCCGTAGATCACCAAATCGATACTGTCATGGCAGGCCAAAATTTTGGTGCAGCAATCCTTCAGCGCCCGCGGATCGGTAACGTTACATCTCATCGGCAACTGGGTGTCAGACTGCGACAGGTGATCAACATTCAGATCAAGCAGAACCACACGCCAGCCTTCGGCCTGCAACTGCGCAGACAAAGCAGTGCCTAAACCGCCTGCTCCGCCGGAAATGACAGCAGTTTTCATGTATTGTGTTGTTGAGACTTCGGTCACGGATCCTGAGCCTCCCGCCAATGATCAAACACCTCTCGGCTTGTTTTCTCTGGGGTGTAGCCAAAATCCCGCTTTAGGGCCTCGTTGGACAGCACCGGGCGGTATTGCAAAAAGCGCACTTGTTCCGGGCCATATTGCGATAGACCAAGCGGCTGCGCGACCGTCAGAGCCATTTTGAAAACCCAGGCCGGCAAACGCAGAATAGGTTTGCCCATGATGTCGGCAATCTGCTGCACCCCAAGCGCACCATCGCCAGCCACATTGTAGATACCCCTTGGGCCGTCTGTGGCTGCACGTTTTAGAATACGTGCCAGATCTCGGGTCCATATAAACACAAATAGACCGTCGCTGCCGCGCACTGCCAATTGGCGCGGCTTATGGAACAGGTCTGTGATTTGGTTGTCTGTCTCCGCACCAAGCACGGTCCCAACCCGCAGAATCACCTGCTCCAGATGGGGGGCGTTACATCGGGTGTCGGCTAGGAATTCTTCGACCAACCGCTTGTGATGCGCATAGGCAAACTCTTCATTGCCACGGATTGCGTCTGTTTCCTCAAGCGGCACGGGGTTGTCGGCGTGGTAGCCGTAAGCCGCGCCCGATGAGGTCACTACCAGGCGTTTGGTACCCGCGGCCAGTGCCGCGTTGACGACGTTTTTGGTGCCGGATACGTCCACATCGTAGGCAAAGTCGCGCCCACTGCGCGGCGGCGGGGTGACGATAGAAGCCAAATGCACAATAACGTCCGGTTGGTGGCGTGCGATGATGCGTAAAGGCGCATCGGTGGTGACGTCCATCGGGCGAAAGCGGGCGTTGTCCGGCAAGCCCTCGGGCACCACCACATCGCAAGCAATGACCTCATGGTCTGTGTCTGCAAGTTCCGCCAACAGGCTGCGCCCCACCATGCCAGCGGCGCCAGTGATCAAAATACAGGTCATCGCGCAGCCTTTGTACGGTTCATAAATGCGGCCAATCCGAGGCCGGTGATCGCATGCCACACCCCCCAGAAGGCCGCGACAACGGCCATGCCGCCGAGGCCACCAAAGAACGCGAAGATCAGGATCAACCCAAGACCCGAGTTCTGGATACCGGTTTCAATGGTTACCGCGCGGCGATCATAAGGCGACAGGCGGGTGAGTGAGGCAAGGCTATAGCCACCTGCCAAAGCCAATGCGTTGTGCAGGACAACCAAAAATGAAACGGTGCCAGCGAAAAGCTTGAAGTTCTGCCAGTTGTTGGCCAGCGCCAAGATGATGAAAGCAATGAAAATCACCATCGATAAGGTCTGGAGCGGTCCGCGCAACCTAGAGGCCAGTTCGGGCTTTGCAACGCGCAAGGCGACACCCAGTACAAGGGGCATAACAAGCATAAAGCCCACGGTGATGGCCACAGAAACCGGATCGATTTTGGTTGCTTGAAGTATTTCTCTGGTGGGCGCGTAGAGCCCCCCCCACAGCGCAATGTTGAGCGGCGTCAAAAAGATCGCGCCCACGGTGGCAAAGGCGGTCATCGAGACGGATAGTGCCGCATTGCCGCCAGCGCGGTGGGTGATGAAGTTGGAGATATTGCCCCCCGGACAGGCCGCAACCAGCATTAGTCCCAGTGAGATGGACGGCTGCGGCTGTGTGACCAGCACCAGCAAAAACGTCAGCGCGGGCAGCAGGAGAAACTGACTGGCCAATCCGGTCAACAAGGCGCGCGGCGTGTAGAGCAAACGGCGGAAATCACCTGGCGTGAGATCAATGGCGATGGAGAACATCACCACCGCCAGAACCGCGTTTAATACGGTCATCGAGGTGGCGCTGAAATTGAGCGCGACGCTGTCTATAGCGGCAACGTCCATCAACCCTGACCTGTTTGCAGAGATTTGATCCAGCCGGTGACCGTGCCGCGATAGGTCGCCTTGTCGACATAGTACGCCATGCGCGGCAGATCGAGGTACTCCATACCACCAATGGCGCGATCAAAGCCTGCGGATTTCTCAACTTTCAGTTTTTGGGCGGCTTTGGAGCCGTCGCGCAAACCGGTGATGTAGCGCGCCACCATCTCAGCTTGCTCATGCCGGCCTTGCCAGCCAAGACCTGTGGCCTCCACCATGCCCAGCAAGAAAAGATCGTCTCGTACCGGATGGAAGGCGTTGAGGTAGAGATGCGGCGCGTCCCCACGCCAATTCAGCAGAGTTTTGTCAATAAAGGGATAGTGCAGCTTATAACCCGTCGCGGCGAGGATCATGTCATAATCCGCTGCAGTGCCGTCTTTGAAGTTGACGGTGTGGCCCGACATGTCCGCTATGTCACCGCGAATGGTAATGTCGCCGTGGCCCGCATGATACAGCACCAGAGAGTTCACCACCGGATGGCTTTCGTAGAGTTTGTAGTCAGGTTTCGGGAAGCCATATTTTTGCGGATCACCTACAAACCACTTCAGGATCAGACTGTCGATTGGCCGCTTGAGCCACATCGGCAGATTGATCGCCCCACCCATGGTGTCCGCCGGTTTGCCAAAGACATATTTGGGCACAAAGTAGTAGCCGCGCCGCATGGAGATATCGCAGCTTGCGCCATGGTGCACCGCATCTACCGCAATGTCGCAACCGGAGTTCCCGGCCCCCACGATCAAAACGCGCTTCCCGGCAAATTGCTCTGGATGGCGGTATTGCGAGGCATGGATCAGCTCGCCGTTAAACTGCCCCGAAAAACGCGGCAAGTTAGGCTCGCTCAATGTGCCGTTGGCGATCAGCACACCGGCATAAGTCGCCTCAGTCTCCTGCCCATCTTGACGGATGACGACCCGCCAGCCTTCGCCACTGTTCCCCAAAGGTTCAACCTTCAGCACTTCGGTGTTGAACTGGTAGTGGTTACGCAGGCCAAAATGGTCTGCAAAATCTCTAAAATATTGCGCCATCTCGCGATGTGACGGGTATTCGGCAACGTCGTCATTCATCGGAAAGTCGGAAAACTCTGTCATGGTCTTGGACGAGATCAGATGTGCGCTCTCATACATGGTGGAGCGTGGCGCCTTGATGTCCCACAGGCCACCAACATCGCTGTGCAGCTCAAAGCCGTCAAAGGCGATGCCCTGCTCTTTCAGAACCTTGGCCATCGCCAGCCCCATCGGCCCCGCCCCAATCAGCGCAAATTTGTCGCTTGTGTGCATCTTCTTCCTCTTCCCAAGAGAGTTTTAAATTGAACAGTCGTTAAAAGTAAGGCAAGCTCTTTTTATGCTGAAAAATATTCCTCAAGAAAAACAACGACAAAGAGCTCCATCCAAACGGGCTTTAGAAACCCGCGCGCGCATTTTGGACGCGGCAGAACGGGTGTTTGCCCGCAGTGGATTTGATGCGGCCTCGATTCGAGACATCGCCGCAGAGGCCGAAGTGCAAGGCGCGCTGGTAAACCACCACGGCGGCAGCAAAGAGGAATTATTCTGGCGCGTGGTGGCACGGCGTGCCGATGTTTTAGCGGATGCGCGGATCGCCGCATTGGAGGCTCGAAAGGCACAAGGGGCACTGACTGTGCCTGCCATTATGGATTGTTTCTTTGGACCGTTTTTCGAGCGCATCGACGTGGGTGGCCCGCAGTGGGTGGCCTACGCGCGGATCGTAGCTTTTGTGTCTGCGGACGCGCGCTGGAAAGATCTGGCGGCGATCTGTTTTGACCCGACTGCCAGCCGCTTCGTCGAGGAATTGGCCGAGCTCTACGCGCCTCAGGTCCGTTCCGCCGTGGCAAGCGGATTTGTGTACGCGGTGGCAAGTATGTTGGCGTTGATCACGTCACAATGGCGCATGGAGGCGCTTGGCGACACGCCAATCAACGCTGCCGACCATTTGGACCAACTGGTCGCCTTTTGCGCTGCCGGGATCGGCGCAGCGGCACGCAGCGCAGAGACGCAAGCGTCCTAAGGGGTCATCACTGCAGCACGTTCATACTGCACGGTGTCGGTGCTCAGATCGTCGTAAAGCAAAGTGACCTCCACGGTTTGAACAGACCCAAATGGCTGGGTGATGAAGATTTGCGTGTCTTCTGGAATGGTCATGGCATTTTCAATATCCGGCGGGCATTCCGGGATCGGAAAGACCTCCGCTGGGCCGCCATTGATGGAGTATTGCACCTCGTATAGCCCGCAGCGCCAGGCCAGCAGATGGGTGAAATACACCAGATCCTGCCCGTCAAATTCACGCACACCAATCCAGCTGGTTTTGGTCGCCTCCAGAATGGGGCGCACTTCGCCTGCTGTGAGAAATTTTCCGGTTGGGGTTTGATCTTCGGCCACGCGGTCTTCTGCCAAAACGGCGGTGCCAAGTACGCCAAGACAGAGAGTGGCCAGCTTGAACAGTTGCATAAGCGAGCGCCTTTCTATGATTTCGTCAAAAAGTGTAATGCCCGCTTTTGCCACGGGCTTATGACACGTATAGTCGGCTC
>JAAENN010000370.1 GCA_024224295.1 Shimia sp.
AGGCTAGTCATCCGGCATTGACATCGGGGAGAGGACTATTTCATATCCAAGCGAAGCTAAACGCTGTGGTCCAGGCGCAGAAAGAACCCACTGCCAACAGGGTGATAGGTAAAGCTAACGCGGCGAGCGTTCCCAAATCGGAGATCCAGTCTGATTTCTCTGGAGGTATAGGAGAGCGCTATTCCGCCAGGGTGTATCATCCTAAAAACGGCAGTTAGCCGGTGGCATCGACGAGTCGACCGGTGCTTCCGATGACCTTACCACCGAGGAATTGACGAAACGCGGCGCTGAGAATCAGCTTCCACCGCTCCCTTTGCGTCAACTGCTCCGCAATCGTCTTGATTCGCTTGAGAAACCGGCTCACCTTGGTCAGGATTTCCGCGATCTGCGATGCCTTTGCATGCGTGCTCGTGATCTCCACCGTGGTCTGATTCCCGTGACGGGTTTGCCGGGCGATGCCGTGCAACGCCAACGGCCGCGAGGTGATGGCTTCAGCGTGTTTATCCGGGATTCCCAAGCGCATGAAGATCGTCCACCAGTTGTAGACCAAGGCGATGATCCGCCCCATGATCTGGCAGCGCTGCCGGTCTTGGGTCGTGAAACCAGCCCATCCCCACTGGTTTTTCAGCTCGTCGAAATTGTTCTCCGCATCGCCCCGGTCCCGGTAGTGCTGCGCGACGACCCGCACCTCGTCCCTCAGCGAGGTCACCAGCACCGCGTACTCATATTGCACTCCCTGGTAGGTCAGTTCCGGTAGATCCAACGTCAACTGTTGGGCAGCTTTTCGTCTGGACTTCTTCTTCTTGCCCACCGTCTCTGCTTCCGCTGCCGGCTTGCGCCGCAACGGCCGCCGCAGCACCACCACCCGTCGCGCCTTGGTCCATCCGCTCAACCGCAACACGTCCTCTCTCCCCTCCCATTGTTGCCCCGCCTCCACCCATCCCTCTTGCCTGAAGATTTGTCTGATCAGCTTCTTCACATTCGCGCTCTGCTTGAGTTTGAACAGGTATCCAAGCTCTCGCTCCTCGGCTCCAACCATGGCTTTCTCCGTTCCCCAATGGCTGTCGCCGCGCAAGAATACTGGCCGGTCCCGCGGCGCTAGTCCGTCCAGGAATCCCCACAGCTCCGGTTGCGCAAACGACGGCGCGGTCTGATTCCCCGCCTGCACCTCCATGTCCAACACCATCCGAATATTCGCCACGAAGTAACTGTGATAGGCGTGCGACGGACGGCCTGGCTTGGTCGGGTTATAGCCCACCTTGGCCTCTTGCTGGTGTCCGTACAACGGCTTCACCGTGGTGTCCACATCTAATACCCAGGGCTCCTCCAGCAGCGGCTCGTAGCTGGCCTTCAGATGCTTCTTCAGCCACTCTCCGCTGGCCGCCTCGTCCATCGCCTTCAGGCCCCGCCGTACCGAATCCTCGCTGGCCACTTTGGTCATCCCCAGCAACCCCGGATTGATGCCGTCGGCCCGGATCGCGTTGATGTGGGCGTACCGCCAATGACCGGCGAGCACCGACAGCACCAGAGTTCCCAGGACATCCCGTTTCTCGGGAGCGTTCCCACTGGTGTAGTGCAAGGGACAATCCGCTACCCATTCCTCGAACAGCCCACTGGTTTTGAGGAACTCGATGAAGAATGGCATCAGACCCAAGCTGCTCACCGCGGCTTCTGGCGCCCACTTCACATGAACCTTGCCCGCGAAAGTGTCTATGCTGGCAACCGTTTCTGCCGGCTGATTTCCCGCGATTTGGGCCTCACCCTTTGGGTGAGTCTGAACGGCCTCTTCTTTCTTGCTCATGTTGAACAATAGTAAACATTTCTCTGTTCAAGGCACGAGGCCTACCGCCGTTTTTAGGATCAGGGAGACCGCAGCGATGGAACCAAGGGCATCTATTACTACTGTGTTAAACACATGATATACTGAAGATGTGAGCGCCACTACTTTGGCGCCAGGACCCCAACAGAAACGCCTTGCGGCCTACCTCAATGGCCTG
>JAAENN010000371.1 GCA_024224295.1 Shimia sp.
GGATATGGACTGTTTGTAGAGTGTTTTGAGTTCAGCCACAGAGAACGGTTCCCTTGGTGTCGCATCCTTTCCTTCACCCTTAATGATGATTCTAGCGAAAGGGTTTCTGTGCGGTAGGTCCAGCTCGAAGATTGCATAGTTAAACACTGCGTTGAGACTGTTGAGCCTCCTACGAACTGTTGTGGTGGTTACTTTACCGAATCTGCTCACGTCCTTGTAACTATCGACAAAAACTCTGGCATCCTTGCGGCTATATTCCTCCACAGACTTAGAGCCACAGAGATCAACCAACCTATTTACCGCAATAAAAACAGGCTTGGGGTTGATACCCTTTAGTTCGACATATTCTTGTGTGATCTCGACCAAATCCGTCATTTTGCTACCCTTATGATTTCCCAAGAGGAATCGACATAAGGATGGTGCCCCCACACGGACTCGAACCGCGGACCTACTGATTACAAATCAGTTGCTCTACCAGCTGAGCTATAGGGGCACTGGAGCTTCGTTTAAGGCCTTCGACCAGAACCTGCAAGAGGCTTTTTTAGCGATTTGCACGCGCCAGCAATCCAACTGCCACAAGCCCCACCAAAACAATCATGATCGCACCCGGGCTGGCGTCGGACAGGTTCTCCAAACTAGCTTGCTCGTGCACACGAGTCGCCAGTGTGTCAAAGTTGAACGGACGCAAAAGCATGGTCGCAGGCAGCTCTTTCACACAATCCACAAAGACCAAAAGCAGCGCCGAACCAACCGAAGCGCGCACCAAGGGCATGTAGATTTCCCGCAGCACCTGCCCCTTTGTGCGGCCCAACGACCGTGCCGCCATAGGCAAGCTGGGTGACACACGCCCCATCGCGCCATCTGCTGCCCCCTGCGCGATGGCAAAGAACCGCACACAATAGGCCAGAATCAGGGCAAAGGAAGAACCGGTGAGAATCAATCCCGTAGGAGAGCCCGTGACGACTTCGATCATGTCCGCCAACTTATGATCCATCACCGCCAGCGGGATCAGGATGCCCACCGCCAAGACCGCGCCCGGCGCGGCGTATCCAATGGTGGTGATCGGCAACAGTAGACGCGGCAGGCTGCGTCCGGAGAGACGCACGCCGTAAACCATGAAGACACCCGCCATAACCGTAAAGAACGCAGCAATGCCGCAAACCCGCAACGTGTTCCAAAGCGCCTCAAACAGCGCCGGATCTCGCCACTGTTGCGAACTGCTGGCAGCGTTGTCGGCAATAACCAGGAATGGCATCACAAAGCCAACAAAAAACGGCATCACACAGGTGAGAAAGGCCGCCCACCCCCAGAACCCGGTCAACTGCACCGGCTCTGTAGGACGATTGCGGTTGCTCAAGCTGAAGAACTGTACCTTGCGGCGGCTGATTTTCTCCATGCTGACCAACAGGATCACCAACATCAGCACCACGCTGGAAATCTGCGCCGCACCACCGGCGTTGTTGCTCTCCAGCCAAACGCTGAAGATGCCCGTGGTAAGCGTCTGCACCGCAAAATAGTCAACCGTGCCAAAGTCATTCACGGTTTCCATCATTACAATCGCTGTCCCTGCGGCAATCGCCGGACGGGCCATAGGCAGGCCAACCCGCCAAAACCGCGCAAACGGCCCTGAGCCCAAGGACCGCGCGACCTCTTCGGAAGCACCAGATTGCTCTCGGTACGCCGCCCGGGCCAGAATATAGACATAAGGGAACAAAGCAGCGGACAGCACGATGATGGCCGCGCCCATAGAGCGGATCTCCGGGAACCAATAGTCACGGCTGGTTTTCCAACCAAACAACTCGCGCAAACCGGTTTGCACAGGTCCAGCATACTCCAGGAAATCCACCAGCGCATAGGCCCCCACATATGCCGGAATGGCAAGCGGCAGCAACAACGCCCATTGGATCCACTGTACACCGGGAAAGCGATAGCGTGTCACAAGCCATGCTGTTGTCGCCCCCATGGTGGCGGCGAAAAAGCCCACTGAGACCATCAAAACCAGCGTGTTGCGCATGTAGCGCGGTAAGGTTGTGGACAACAAATGCGGCCAAATATTTTCTACCGGATGAAAGGCAATCCAGACCACCGCCAAAATTGGCGCAAGTACTATGGTGGCCACGCACAGCGCGCCAAACGACCAAGGATCAAAAGAAAATAATCTTTTCAATGCCTTAGATTTCGAAGCTCGATCAGAGGGCGGTGATGTCACATGTGATTGCACAGGGGATTCCTTTATCGCGCCCTTGTGTTGCCTGAATCTGGTTTTACTGTCCAGAAACGAGGCTATACTTGTTACAGCACAATCCAACAACGAAAAGAACATGCAGATTGTACTTCACGCGGGCGCGCATTTTACGGATGAGGGCAAACTGCTTGGCAGTCTGACCAAGAATCAAGACCTGCTGACGCAGAATGGCATTGCCTTGCCACCACCCTCCACCTACCGCCGCCAGATCCGCGACACATTGGGGCAGATGTCACATTCCATTATGGCCACCGATTTCAAAGGCGCGGTGATGGGCGGCATGATTGGCGATACACAGCCGGATCGAATGGTTCTGTCCAACGACAACTTCTTCGGCGTGCCGCGCCGCGCCATCCGCGACAACTGCCTCTATCCCAACGCGGAGGATCGCCTGCGTGGGGTCTCCGCATTGTTTTACGGTGAGGAGCTGGAAATCTTTCTGTCCATTCGCAATCCTGCGACTTTTGTCCCGGCTTTGGTGGCGGCCTCCCCTAACCACCCAATCGAAGAAGTCACAGACAATTGCGACCCAACTGCCTTGCGCTGGTCTGAACTGATCATACGCATTCGCAACGCAGTGCCCCATGTGCCAGTTACGGTGTGGTGCAACGAAGATACCCCTATCATCTGGGAGGAAATAATGCGCGAGATGGCCGGGCTTGATCCGGCCACAGAGGTTGCTGGTTCCACGGATCTGCTCCACACCATCATGAGCGACGAAGGCATGATCCGGCTAGAGGCCTTTCTGGTGGAACACCCTGGCGTGACCGAAATTCAAAAACGCCGGATCTACGCGGCCTTTCTGGACAAATTCGCCATTGAGGACGCGATCGAAGAAGAACTCGACCTGCCTGGATGGACCGAGCAAAGGGTCGATCAGATGACCCAATCCTATGACGAAGATGTCTACCTCATAGAGCGCATCCCCGGCGTGACAGTGCTGACCCCCTAGACCTCAGCGGAACTGCAAATTCACAGCCGCATAGGGCTGAAACTCTGGCTGGCCATTACCACGACTGGCCAAAGACCACTGTGGCTCAACGAAGTAGTTGGCCGTGACTTTACCGTTCTGGTGCACTTTTCCAAGACGCAGCCCAAAGGGGACATTGTAGTTGTCGGTCGCAAAATCATAGGTCCAGATGGGCGCGCCGCCAGTGTACCAACCTTTACCCAATTGATAGAACCAGAACGGCTGGAATGCCCCCACCTCAGGACGCGTGCGCCCGGCTGGCGTGCTGCCAACCCCGGTACGGTAGATCAACAAATAGCCCCATTGGAATTTCGGTGAGGTGCCATTGAAGTATACATTGGCCACCCCAAGCTGCCATTGATCTGCTCCTAGCCTGTCATCGGATGCGGTCGGTGCAACGAGCTGTGTGCCAATGCCAAAACTGATACCGGGTTTGGTGTCAAATTGATAAGCTAAGAACACATCAATGTCACCGATACCGCTGATTGTCGTGCCGCCGCCGCCAACTGGAAGGGAATTGTAAGGCACCGAAGCGCGCATCAACCAATTGGTGTCACCAAAGGTCAGCGGCTGCGCATAGCGTAGGATTGCCTGATAGCCGTCCGTACTGTCCGGCATTCCGCTGAAGTCGCTCAGGTAGTATCCTTGAATATTGAAAGCCCGCACATCTGCAAGCGGGTCATTTGCATCCGCAGCACCATCGGCAGACGCAAAATTCGGTAGCAAACCAACCAAGGCGAGCCCTGCACAAAGGCAAGCAAATCTCAAACAACGCATGACAATCTCCCTAAACAATATGGCGTGCACTGCCGGCATAAAATAACCCGCCAGACGATTTCAGGGTACCGCCTCGTCTTTTTTCGTCAACACCGCGCGTGCTCACAAAGAAAAAGGCTCCCCAAAGGAGAGCCTTTCCAAAGTCGGTTTTGGTGGGTGTTCAGGACATCCCCAACGCGGATTTATACATATCAATCACCGCTTCCTGCTCAGCCACGTCATTTGGGTCTTGCTTGCGCTCGCGGATTATTGTGCGGATCGCCTTCACATCGAACCCGCGGCCTTTCATCTCAGCAAAGACCTCTTTGATCTGTTCTGCCACTTCGGTTTTCTCAAGCTCCAAACGCTCTACGCGTTCGATGAACTGCTTCAGTTCCTGACCGGTTACGCCGTATTGCGCGTCCGAAGATGTGCCTTCGCTCATGTCTGACCTCTTATTGTGGCGATTATGCGCGCCGCGCGGGCGCCAAGATTAACGCAGCTATAGACCGCAAACTGCTGCGCCTTGCAAGTCCCGCAAAGCCATTTCCTGTGATCTTTGCCAAATGCCGCGCGTCGCTTGCCTTGCGTGCACCGCAACAATCCGATAGCTGCCCTTTCCAGACATGGCGCGCCACGGATCGCGCTCGCAATAGAGGACGTCTGCGATGCAATGGATGATCTGGGTTGGCGCCCTTATGTCGATGGTTGGCCTGCTGGGCCTGATCCTTTCCATCGTGAAAGTGGCCAAAGCCCGCCGCGCGGGTCTTTCAGACGAAGAGCTGCGCGTAGCCGTTCAAAAAGTCGTGCCTCTCAACATGGGCGCGCTTTTCTTGTCCGTCATTGGCCTGATGGTGGTGATGGTCGGGATTTCCCTGTCCTAAGGCTAACCGTTTAACGCCCCAAATCCGCGTCCGTTCTTGATCAACGTGTCAAACAGCGGCTCTGGTTTCCAAAACGCGTCCCCTTGCGCGGCCATCGTGCGCAGATGATTGCGCAAATCCACCAGCCCCTGGTCATCTCCAGCCAGCATTGGCCCGCCACGCCAGCGCGGGAACCCAAAGCCGTGGATCATCGCCACATCAATGTCTGAAGGCTTGGACGCCACGCCCATGCGCAGCAACCGTGCGCCGGTATTGGCCATGGCGGCCAGACAGGTTTTGTGAACATCCACATCTCGCAGGTCAATCTTACTGACCGGCCTGGCCTCATCCTCAATTGTCGCTTGCGCAATGCGCAAGGTATCCGCGTCTGCCGCGCCAAACGGATTCTCTTGGGAATACTGATACCATCCGCGCTGCGCGCCACGCCCTTCACGTCCCATCCGATAGAGCACCGTACTGATCCCCGCCTGAGCGGTGCGCAAACCCGGTGCATTCAATCCCAAAGCGTCGGCAATCTGAAACGGACCAAGCGAAAAACCCCAAGCATGCATGACCCGGTCAATTTCGTAAGGGTCGGCCCCAAGCCGTACCAGGTCCTCGGCAGCCCGGATGCAGGCCCCCATCACGTTTTGGCCAATTAGACCGTTGTACGTCTGCGTCCTTACCGGCAAAAACCCAAGCGCGCTCAGCGCCGCAAACAGCGTCGCAACAGCCTGTGGCCCAGAGCTTTTACCCACCGCAACCTCGGCCCCGGACGTGCGTAAATGCAAATTGGGCACATAAAGCCCCACAACATCTTGTGGGCTGCCTGTTGCCTGCGCCACCGGACCAATCTGCGCCGCTGGATCATGCACTGCTAACACAGTATCCTCTTTGACAACGCCATCCAACTGCGCCGCAATTTGCCGCGATATTTCACGCCCCTGCCCCACAGCCTCTATGACCAAATCCGCGTGACATAAGGCGACGAAATCACTCTCCACACGCAGACGTGCAAGAGCATTTCGACTGTCCACATCTTCGATGCGGCCGCTGGTGACCATTCTCTGAAAGGCCGCCTCAATTCGACGCTGCGCGATTTCCAACGCAGCTGGCACTTGTGCGGTCAAAACCACGGACAGCCCATTTTGTAAGGCAGCCAACGCCAAGTCCGCGCCGACACGGTCCGCACCAACGACAAGGCCCATGCTCTTTACCGGCCGCGCTGCAGCCTGATGCAACTCGGGCAACCGCGCGGCCCGCCGTTCGGCGAGTGCCACGTGACGTAACGCTCGACTTTGATCGGACGACACAAGCTCCTCAAACCGCTCGCGTTCAAACTCCAAACCGACCTCAAAAGGCAACAGAGGCGCCGCCTTCACGCATTCCAGAATGGCCAAAGCCGCATCCTGCCCACGTGAATCAATACGTTTTTCCCACTTGTTCACACCCGCTTGAAAGGCATCGAAATCA
>JAAENN010000372.1 GCA_024224295.1 Shimia sp.
AAAGCGGACGTTCAAGCAATCATCGACTTGTAGGCCTCTCGAGTGGCTTGGAATCGGTCGAACGGAAATTTGATGGGTACGCCTTCAATCGCCGCCAACAACATCATCAGGTGAGCTTCCCACCCAGCACATGCACGGGCGATGTCTTCGTCTTCTGGTATCTGAAGCGTCAACGTCAGTCTTGTCCCGCCAGCGACCGCTGCAGTTTCCCAGCGCACTGGGCGTGTAGGTTCACCGGGGCTGCCCCAGCTGTACTCCACCAGGCTCGGTGGCTCGAATTCGCTGACTGTACTGTCGATGACAATACCACTGTCAATGAAGTTCAGTTTCGCAACACCACCTTCGCGTAACTCAATCTCGCCAGGTGCCAGCCATTCCACCATCCGCTCCGGCTCGATCAACATCGCCCATACCACCGATTGGTCGTGCGCGAGAAATCGCTCCAGCTGAGCTTCATAACATCCGTTGACGCGATTGATTGTGCCTAGTTTCTCATTGTCTTGGGTCATGACTGTCTATCCATCTAATTGAATATGACGCCATTGGGGTCTTGTTGCCGATGGCGCTGTGTGGCCGCTCTTGGTTGTACTCTCTCCTGTAAGCCTCGCATTCGGACCGGGCATCGTCCAGCGTCATCGGCGATCTAGCCGCCGCAAAACACGCCTCTTGGTCGGCTTCGGGTCTACCATCGAATTTGTAAGGAAAGGGCTGCTGTTGTTGGGCAGTGGGGATGTGCGAGAACTCGCGGTAGCGAGTTATCCACATATCCACTGTAAGGGCGGTGATTTTTCTTGCCTTGCAGGTGGCGCGGGCAGTCAGCGGCGGCTAGCCTGAAGCTGACGGGGGTGTGGCCGTTTGGGTCAGTGGTCCGGGCAACCGGGCTCACCCGTTATGAAGTGCCGCCCCCGTCACTTGCATCATCCGGGGGGTCGACCGGGATGGTGCCGATCGCTATGGCGAAGGTGGCTCTGTAAGTAGACGAGACCCGAAGGATGATCCGATGGTCTTGTTTGCTTAAAGGAGCGATCCATGCTGAACCCCGTATCTTTGCAGCTTCGTGTCGGCGTTGATGTCGGCTCGCGGTGCCATGCTGTTGCCATCGGGCTGTCGGACGGCCGCCTGCTGGAGGAATTCGAAATCTCTCATACGGCGGAAGGGTTCCGGGCGTTCTTCGCCCGGGTCGAGGCCTGCGCTGGGCACCTTGGGGTGCCGATTGCCATCGCCATGGAAGGCTATGGTGGCCACGTCCGGCCGCTCGACAGCCTGGTGCGGGCCCGGGGCTGGCGGCTCTACAATGTCAACAATCTCAAACTGGCCCGCTTCAAGGAGATCTTTCCGGCCGCGGCCAAGAGCGACCGCATCGATAGCCGCAAGACCCTGGAGCTGTTCCAGCTCCGCGAACACCTGCCGATGGCCGGCGAGGTGCTGCAGGAAGTCATGGCAACGCCGCAGGAGAACCAGGTCCTCAAGCGTCTGTCGCGGCGCCGGCGCCGCTTGGTGGACGAACGCGGACGGGTTGTCAATGCGATGCAGGCCGACCTTCAGGCCGCGGTGCCGGGGCTTTTGGAGATCACTCGGGATGTCGGCAACCTTTGGTTCTTGAACTTTCTGACCTGCCGCAAGGGCCTCATCAAGCTGGCCCGGCTGCGCCGCGCCAGCCTGCTCAAGGTGCCCGGCATCGGCGCCACTTACGCCGGTCGCATTCAGGCTTGGCAAAGCCGCGCCTACTTCGCGCCCGATGCCGGCTTGGTCGGCGACATGATCCAGCAGGATGCGCGACGGATCCTCGAGTTGAAACAGCAGATCAAGGCCCTGGAAAAGCAGATGGTAAAGGTCGCCGAGACCTCCTCCATGGCCGGCCAGCTCGCCTCCATTCCAGGCTACGGGGCCGTCTGCTCGGCCGAACTGGCCGGTGAAATCGGAACCCTCGAGCGGTTCCGCAGCGAGGCCAGCCTGGCCCTCTATCTCGGCATGGCCACCCTGGACAACAGCTCCGGCAAGTCCCGCGGCTCAAAGCCGCCAAGGCATGTCAACACCCGCGCCAAGGCGGCCATGATGATCGCCCTCGATCACCATCGCAAACGGGTCCCGCAATCGCAGCGCTACTACGAGAAAAAACGCGCCCAAGGCAAAAAGCACAATCAGGCCATCCGCGCCCTCGGCCGGCACCTCTGCCGCGTCATCTTCAAGATGCTCAAACAAGAGCGCCCCTATCGGATCGATCCCTGAAAAACCCAAATACCCTCTTCCAATTTCCAGCGGGATGTTCATACCCGGGCTTCGAGACCCTTACCGATCCGCGTCCGTAGCTGGGGTTGGTGCAGACGAAATCCAGGCATAAGGCGAAACCCACGTTTGATTAAAGAAGCTAAACCATAGAGTAGTTTTGAGCGTTTTGCGCATCCCGCCGACACCGAACCTAAATTATTAAGATCCCGCCTTCTTTATGCGACCAAATCTAAAATACGACCTCTAAGCTGGAATTAGAGCTGGACCCCAATCGTTGGACAGTTTGGCGGCGTTTGTTAGGTGGGATCCCATGCTGATTTTCATGCCGCCTGCGCTTGAG
>JAAENN010000373.1 GCA_024224295.1 Shimia sp.
CAGGTGCTGGCCGACGTCGTGGCGTGGATCGAGGCGCGCAGGTGAGCGGGCGATCATCCGCCATTGATACTCACGCGCTGCGCCCCATAACGATACAGCAGAGCCACGCACATTCCCGCGATTCCGATCCAGAGCATTTGCAGCAACACGATCTGGATGAACTGACCGCCATCCCAGGCGACGAACAACTTGGACGGCGCATAGATCACCAGGTTGAAGGGCAGCACTCGCGCCACCGATTGAATGCCCTCTGGCAGGAAATCGACGGGCAGCAGCAGGCCGCCCAGCACAAACTTGACCTTGGAGTAGATCAGCCGGAAAGCCGCCGTGTCTTCGAAGAAGAAAGCCAGCAGCCCGATGGACGCCAGCACGCAGTAATCCAGCGTAAAGGCCAATGCAGTCACCAGACAGACGGCGGGCATTACGTAGAGGCGGAACGACTCCAGCGGGCCGCTGATGGCGAAGGCGACTGCCGACCCAAACAGCACGATGAACAGCATGCGGATGCCGACCGCGCCCAGGCCGAAAAAGAAGTGATAAAGCACGTAGTTTGACAATGTCACATTCGAAAGCTGAGAGCGAATGTGGTAGAAACAACCGAATGAACTTGGGCAAAAACAGAGAGAAGCAATCGCCCGGTGGGGGTTGCCGCTGGACGAAATCGAAGAGTTGGATCAGCGCTTGGTGCGCGTGTGGAAGCTGTTCAAGCGTTGGATGCGAACGCAAACGCGAGATACCAGCGAGTATGGGCTGCACTACTTGAGCGGGTTGCTGCGGATGGATAGTCGACGGAATATGGCGAATGTCGGACGGCAAACGGGCGTAGATGAACAGAACATGCAGCACTTCATGAGCAACTCGCCGTGGTCGAGCCGCGCGGTCATCGAGGGCGTCCAGGAGGAACTCAAGCAGCGAGGCGAGTTGAGCCAGGGGGCGATGTTGCTGCTGGATGAAAGCGCCGATGACAAAGCCGGTGACTACAGCGTCGGCGCGGGGCGGCAATACAACGGGCGTCGGGGCAAGGTGGATAACTGTCAGGTCGGCGTGTTTCTCACGCTGGCTAAGGGGACATTCTGGACCTGGATCGACGGGGAAGTGTTTCTGCCGGAGCGCTGGTTCAGCGATGATTATGCAGACCACCGTCGCCGAGCAGGGATTCCCCCAGAACGGACCTTCATGACCAAAGTCGAACTGGGCTGGCAGATGATCCAACGGGTGCGTGCCCAGGGCGTGCCGTTTGAAGCGGTGGCCTGTGACACGCTCTACGGGCGGAGCACCTGGTTTCGAGATAGGCTGGACGAGGAAGGGCTCGAATACTATGCCGACGTGCCCGCCAACACACAGGTCTATCTGAGCGAACCCCAAATCGGTGTTCCACAAAGCAAACGGGGCAAAAAAGCTCAGCAGGACCGGGTGCTGTCGCCTAAAGTGTATCGCGTCGACCAACTCCGTCACGATGTCGATACCCATTGGCAAACCGTCGAAGTCCGAGCCAGCGAACGCGGCTTTGTCCGGTATGACTTTGCCGTGCGCCGGGTCTGGACCGTCCGTGATGATGGGCGGACGCGTGAAGAACTGTTGATCATCCGCCGTGAGGGTAAAAAGTGTACCTACACCCTGAGCAATGCCTCCATCCATACGCCGATTGAGGTTCTGGCGCGCCGTAAATCGCAGCGTTTCTTCATCGAACGCAGCAATCAAGATGCCAAATCCGAGATCGGTTGGGACGAATTCCAGGCCACCAAGTTGTTGGCCTGGGAACACCAACTCGCCATGACCCTCCTGGCCTCCTGGTTCATCGCCGAAATTAAGCTCGACTGGGCTGCCGAGCATGAACGTGACCCGGCCTTGCTGGACGAATATGATGTGACCGTCTTGCCTGCCTTGTCGGTGGCTAATGTGCGGGCCATGCTCTGTGCGGCAATGCCCCTGCCGCAGTTGTCGCCCCTTGAAGCCGCTACCTTGGTGGTTAAACATCTCGATAATCGTACTTGTTCTCGCAAATCACGTCTAAAAAACCAGCCGCCCCGTTCGGGGCCTTAAATGTGACATTGTCGAA
>JAAENN010000374.1 GCA_024224295.1 Shimia sp.
GTCCAGGTCATGGTCGTCTTGATGAACCACGCCCGTCTGATTGGTTTTATCAAGAAAGAGCATGGCAATCCGGCGAAGGGCATTCCGCTATTCAAGCAGCAAAGCGACGGGTGGGAGCCTTGGCCAGATGATGTTCGAGCAGAGTTCAAAGCCCTGGCTTCAAAACGCGCGCGGCTGGTCTACGAGCTTTGCGTTGGCACGGGCCAGCGCATTGGCGATGTCGTGAAGATGAAGTGGGAACACTTCTCCGATGAAGGATTCGATTTCACGCAGGGAAAAACCGACAAGCCTCTTTGGATCCCGCTCACCGACCGCCTGAAAGCCCATCTCGACGGGCTCGCACGAACGGACGGCACTGTTGTGACCGACGCGAAAGGTCGACCAGTGAGCTACCGTATCGTTGCCGAGGAAATGCGTGCCATCAAAAAGAAGATGAAGCACGAGAAGGCGAGCTACTACAAAACGCACGGGCTCAGGAAAAACGCGACGATTGAGCTTTATCTGGCCGGATGTGATGACGAAATGGTCAAGGCGGTCACCGGTCACTCAGGCGTCGAGATGCTGAAAAAGTACGGTGGGCCGATCCGGCAAAGAGAGCTCGCGAAGCGTGCTCAAGAGGCGAGAAATCAAATGGAACGAAGCAAGACCGAAACGTGAAAGTTTCAACGCTTGTTTCAAAAATGGCAGTGAAGGAGATAAGGGATGACGCAAGTCATTGATTTTATTGGAGGCGAGTACCGGAATCGAACCGGTGTACACGGATTTGCAATCCGCTGCGTCACCACTCCGCCAACTCGCCATCCGTGGTGCTCTGAAGTGCTGCTCCAGAGTGGGCGCATAAATGGTATGAATCTTGGGAAGGTGCAAGCCCCTTTTTGACGGCATTTTGTGAAGCTGCGCTTCCTTTACGTTTCGGCAGGCGCTTAGCTTATGTCGGCCAGGGGCTTGATACGGCGCGCAGAGTTGTCACATTCAGGGAAAAGACAAGCGCATACCGTTGCTGAGATCGCGCGGTTGTGGCAAGAGAACGCAACACGAGTCTGAGCACATGAGAAATCGATGACCGACTATGCCACTCTCCGCACCACGATGGTTGATACACAAATCCGCCCGTCAGATGTGACTAAATTTACTGTTATCGAGGCGATGTTGAACGTGCCGCGTGAGGCGTTTGTACCCAACAGTCAGCGCGATGCGGCCTATGTAGACACCTGTGTCGTTTTAGACAGAGGTCGGGTTGTGCTGGAGGCGCGCACGCTAGCAAAGATGTTGGACGCGCTGAATATTCAAAATAACGAACTGGTGCTGGATGTAGGGGCAGGGCTTGGCTACTCGTCCGCTGTGATCGCACGAATGGCGGAAGCGGTGATTGCTGTGGAGGATGACGCTACGCGGGCGTCTGAGGCGCAGAGCGCACTGAGCGAGCAAGGCGCGGACAACGCAGTCGTGCACCACGGCGAACTGGTGGATGGCGCGGCAGAGCACGGGCCTTATGATGTGATCCTGTTGCAGGGGGGCATAGAGGCATTGCCGGAAGGTCTTCTTGCGCAGCTCAAAGAGGGTGGCCGAATTGCAGCGCTGTTTGTGGAAGGCGCTTTGGGGGTTGTGCGCATCGGCTATAAACTTGATGGTAATATCAACTGGACCTTTGCGTTTAACGCGGGGGCCCCCGTGATGCCCGGCTTCGAAAAACACCGAGCTTTCCAATTATAAGGTCCTGAAAGCGGACCAACGACACGCAGGAGGCAGCAGCCATGTTCCAGAAGGTTCACAAAGCGGTTCGACACGGTGCGCTGGCACTGACGGTTTCGGCACTATCATTTGGGGCCGCGCAGGCACAGACGCTTTCTGATGCGCTGGCCACTGCCTACGAGCACAGCGGCTTGTTGGAGCAAAATCGGGCGCTGTTGCGGGCGGCGGACGAAGACGTGGCCATCACTCAGGCGTTGTTGCGGCCGATCATCAATTGGTTCGGCAACGTCAATTATGATTATGGTCGGACCGGCTCTGGCTCCGTGACAAATTCAGTGGGTTGGACCCCTTATGCCAATATTGGCGTTTCCGCGGATCTGCTGCTGTTTGACAATGGCAACTCCAAACTGGCTGTAGAAGCGGCCAAAGAGAGCGTGTTGGCGACACGCCAAGGGCTGGTGTCTTTGGAGCAGACTGTGCTGTTCAACGCAGTGCAGGCCTTTATGGACGTTGTGGCTGATGATGAGCTTGTAAAATTGCGCCAGAACAACCTGAGACTTCTGGAGCGGGAACTTCAGGCTGCGCAAGACCGGTTTGAAGTTGGCGAAGTAACGCGGACCGACGTGGCACTGGCGGAAGCTCGTTTGGCCGGAGCGCGCGCGCAATTGGCGGCAGCTCAGGGGGACCTTGAAGCCAGCAAAGAGTTTTATGCGGCAGCTGTTGGTGAGCGGCCTGGAAATTTGGTGACACCGCGCAGTCTTCCCAAGGCTGCCAGCTCGCTTGATCAGGCCAAAACGGTTGCGGTACGCTCTCACCCGCAGATGTTGCAAGCTCAATTCCAAATCTCGGCGTCCGAAATCAACGTACAACGGGCGCGGGCGGCCATGGGGCCAACTGTTACGCTGAAAACCAACATAGGTGCACGGCGCGACTTCGATTCGTCGGCCTTCTCTGATTCCGCCCGTGTGGGTGTCGAGTTGGGTGGTCCGATTTACCAAGGTGGCCGGCTGTCGGCCCTGCTGCGCCAGTCGATGGCGCGTCGCGATGCAGAGCGAGCAAACCTGCATGTGGTACGTCACAACATTCGCCAGAATGCCGGTACGTCCTGGGCGCGGTTGATTGCAGCTGGTGCGCAGATTCAGGCAAGTGCCCGTCAAGTGGAAGCATCGCGGATTGCATTTGAGGGCGTGCGTGAAGAGGCCAAATTGGGCGCTCGGACCACGTTGGACGTGTTGACCGCTGAGCAGGATTTGTTGGACGCGGAAGCAGATCGCATTGATGCGCAGGCGGTACAGATCGTGGCGGCCTATGCGGTTCTGTCTTCCATGGGGCTTTTAACCGTGGATCACTTGAACCTGCGGGTGGAACGCTATGATCCGGAAGCTTACTTCAACATGGTGAAAAACGCCCCGGCTCTGCGGTCTGATCAAGGTAAAAAATTAGACCGTGTGCTTAAAGCAATTGGGAAAGAATAACATTTTTCCTATCTGTTGTATGGCTTAGCGGCAGAGGCTACACTCTTCGTGAGGTAAGAGTGGTGAATTTCTATGTCCGATCCAGTGACCAACACGGAAATCGAAGATGTTTTGACGTCTATCCGCCGGCTTGTGTCGGAGAATCGGCCTTTGCCCGAAGCGGACAAAGACGCGCCTTCGGCACGTCCGTTGGCGTTTGATACGTCATCGGCTCAGGGCGAGGTAGCGGAAGAAAAGACCGTTGCGTCGGAAGCGCCACTTGCTTTGGTGCTGACGCCTGCCCTGCGGGTTGAAGATGCACCTGAACTTGATGCGGCTGGGGACGGTGTAGAAGAACAGGACGCCGTCGACGAGGCAGTTGCTTTGGGCGTTACTGAGGCTGATCCGATTGAAGAGGCGGTCTTTGATGAAGAGCCGATTGAGCCGGAAGCTGTGGACTTTTCTGATGTTGAGCAAGACCAGGTTTCTTTTGAAACTGAAGGGTATACGCCGGAGTTTTCCGAGACCATTCAGGATGATGTGATGGTTGAAGTGGCATCTGAGGGTGAGACAAGTGCATCTGATGATGAGGTGCCAATGGCCTTTGATACGGTGAGCGATGCTGCGCCGGAAGAAGCGGTGGATGAAGAGCAGCCATTTGATTTCAAACAGGTGTTGGAAGCCCGGATTCATCAATTCCGTGATGCTACGTCCACGGAAGATGTGGCCTATGCTCCGGAGGCGGATGCTGCGCCGGAGATGGCGGACGCGGTGATGGATGAACTGCGGGCGCATATGCCGGAAGAGATTGCTGGGTCTGCTGAGATCGTAGATGTAGACACGCTGTCTGAGGCGATGGACGAAACCGCTGAAATTGACGAGGCGATGCTGCGTGAAATGGTTGCGGATATTGTGCGTCAGGAACTGCAAGGCGCGCTTGGTGAGCGGATCACACGGAATGTGCGCAAGTTGGTACGGCGCGAAATCCACCGCGCTTTGGCAGCTCACGACCTCGGATAGGTTAACAGCGTCGCGCTCCACGGAGATATTTAAACAACAAAAAGCGCGCCCATTTGAGCGCGCTTTTTGTTAGGCAGCTTGTCAACTTTACTTAGGCAGCTTCGGCCTGTGCGGCGGCGTTGCGGCGTTCGCTTTCTTCGCGCGAGAGCGCGACAGAGGTGCGGACACCTTTGCCAACAAATTCCATCAGGCCTTCGACCACACGTTCGTTAGGGTCAATGCCTGCGCAGGACAGCACTTCGCGACCGTCGCGGGACCGGGCCCAACGGGCAATCTGTTCCGGGCCGTTGCCGTATTTCTTGTCATCCGCAATGGCATCATCCAAGGCCGCTAGAACCACAGCTGCGAACAGCTTGCGTGCACGGTTGCCTTGTTCATTGTTGTATGCCGCTGCATCAACGAAATGGGTCATCTCGTCGTCCTTGTGTTATTGCTCTTGTATTTCCGGCGTGGCGCTCCTTATGACGCATCCAAGCCGATTCGAATAGTCCTCAGTTGCATAGCTTCTATGCGGAATTTGCATAGCATCCTGTGGATTTTCCTCGTGACAGGCTGTCTTGCCACCTGTCGACTGGGCAGATATAGGAGGCTAAACACTCCGATCAACCTTTTTTGCTTAGGTTTTCTTAATATGCCCAAGATCAACGGTAACGAAATTCGCCCCGGTAACGTGCTGGAGCACAATGGTGGTCTTTGGGCTGCTGTGAAAGTAGACCATGTGAAGCCCGGTAAAGGCGGCGCATTTGCGCAGGTCGAGATGAAGAATTTGCGCAATGGTTCCAAGCTGAACGAGCGTTTCCGGTCAGCCGATAAGGTCGAGCGCGTTCGTCTTGAGCAGAAGGATCAGCAGTTCCTGTATGAAGACGACGGAATGCTGATCTTTATGGACACCCAAAGCTATGAGCAAAATCAGATTCCTGCGGATCTGCTGGGTGATCGTCGTCCGTTCCTGCAGGATGGCATGACCATTGTTGTGGAATTCCACGAGGCCGAGGCTCTGAACGCAAGCCTGCCACAGAAAGTAACCTGCAAGATTGTGGAAACCGAGCCTGTTGTGAAAGGTCAGACCGCCGCGAATTCGTTTAAGCCAGCTGTTCTGGACAACGGCGTGAAAGTCATGGTGCCACCGTTCGTGGGCCAGGATGAGAACATTGTCGTGAACACCGAGACGATGGAATATTCCGAGCGCGCATAAGCCGCGCTCGGACTTCCATCCCCGCGCCATTTGCCGGGGGTTAAATTGATAAGCCTCCGGTGACATCACTGGAGGTTTTTTGTGATTAGATTTTTGAGAGCGGATGAAGTTAAAAAGCTTCTGCCATTGTCGGTACAGGTGAATGCTTTGCATGAGGCAGAACACCCGGAGCAGTACCGCGGAGATGCGACACCGGAAGATGTGATGGGGTTCTTCACACAGAAGCTGTCCGAAGGGGCGCGGGTCTTCGTTGCTGAAGGGCCTGATGGGGCGCTGAAAGGATTCCTGCTGGCCGTGCCTGTGGTGCGGGACGCGTCGCCGTTTCTGCATCCGGCCCGACATGTGGAGCTAGACCAAATATGTGTCGACGAGACTTGCCGAGCGCAGGGCGTTGGCAAGGCGTTGGTCGATGCTATGGAAACCTGGATGCGGGAGAACGACTTCCTCGAATGGAAATCGATGGTGCATGGCTTCAACACCCACTCCCAAAACCTCATGCGCAGACAGGGAGCAGAGGTACTCGGGCTGCGCTATCGCAAAGTGTGTGACTGATCAGGTTGGAAAGCAGATTCTGGCATCGCCAGCGATCATGTCCGCACCGGCGCGGTCAAAGCGCAGGTAGGCAAGCGCTTGGTTGCCCGCAATGCTGTGTAGGGTGCCAACAGGGCGATCGTCCTTTAGGATCGGTGTGCCCGGCTTGGCTTCTCCATCGATTTTGACCAAGGCGAGACCTTTGCGCAGCTCGGTTTTGTGCTTCATGCGGGCGGTGACTTCTTGCCCGACGTAGCAGCCCTTTTTGAAGTCGACGCCATTCAGTCGTTCAAAGCCCATTTCGAGAATGAAGCTGTTTTGGTCGAGCTCCAAACCGGCGTTGGGCACTTGGTTGGCAACGTAGAGCGCGGTCCAGTCGGTAGCGTGATCGTCTTGTGGTGTGTCGCGGTAGGCGCGCCAGCCAAGGTTGGACGAGCGGGGATCCACTGTGCCATCGTCGGGCGCGTCACCGAGGCCGCGATGCAGATGGAGATCGGTTGGCTCAATCGTGACGTCGGCGCGTAGTTTGTACATGGTCAGGCGCTGTTGCAGCGCGGGAGCCTGTGCCGCGTCTGCATCCAGAAGGACGGAGTCACCGTCGCGTTTGAGGAAGAAGTCCGCCAGGTACTTGCCCTGTGGCGTCAAGATTGCCGCGTAGAGCAGACCATCGGTCAGATGGGTCATGTCGTTGGTGATGAGGCCTTGCAAAAAGCTCTCAGTGTCATTGCCGGTAAGGCGTAGAATGCTACGATCTGACGTGGACATGCCGCTGCTCCTGTTCTTGCGCTCTCCTGTCATATAGAAGCGATGTCGCCGTGCAACAGGGCTGGAGTAAGAAATGCGTGCACCCGTGAGTGTTGTGATACCGACATTGAATGAAGAAAGCGGTTTACCTGCGTGTTTGGGAGCGCTTTTTGAAGGTGTGTCCGCAGGCGTGATCCGGGAGTTGATTGTGGCGGACGGTGGGTCCAGCGATGGCACGTTGGAAATCGCAGAAGAGGCCGGGGCAGAGATTGTGCGCTGTGCAGCGTCGCGGGGCGGACAGCTCCGGTCAGGCGCGGCCAAGGCGAAAGGCGAGTGGCTGTTATTCGTGCATGCGGATACGGTGTTGTCAGACGGCTGGCGTGTTGTTGTGGAGGCGCATTTGGCGCAAGCGGATGTTGCCGGATATTTTGCGCTACGGTTTGAGAAAGGCGGTATCGCGGGTCACCTTGTGGCTGGGTGGGCCAACGTCCGAAGTCGCTTGTTTGGCTTGCCCTATGGCGATCAAGGGCTTTTGATTTCCCGCCAGCTCTATGAAGAGGTTGGCGGGTTTGCCGCGATCCCCTTGATGGAAGATGTGTCGCTAGCGCGACGGTTAGGGCGACGACGGTTTGCCAAATTGGAGGCACGGGCGGTAACCAGCCCGCGCAAGTATCAAGAGCAAGGGTGGCTGCGCCGGGGGGGGGGCAATCTATGGACTTTGTTGAGGTATTTAGTGGGGGTATCGCCGGAGACACTGGCGGCGGCATACCGTCGCCAGTGACCTGAGTTAATCGCGACCTGATAAGCGACCAAAGATACGCGACATTAACGAGCGTGTCGGCTTTGGCGAAGAAACATTGAGGCCCGATAGAGGTTTAAGGGCGCGGGCTTCTGCTGTCTCCCCTTTGGTTTTGAACTGCAATTCATAGAGTTCCGCGTAAATACCGCCGCGTGCCAAAAGTTCTTCGTGAGAGCCCTGGTCCACCACCTTACCTTTGTCCATGACGAGGATTTTGTCCGCATCCCTTACAGTGGACAGGCGGTGGGCAATGACCAGCGTTGTTCGCCCGGATGACAATTTGTCCAAAGCAGCCTGAACGACGGTTTCGGAGCGGGTGTCAAGCGCTGAAGTGGCTTCATCCAATAGGAGGATTGGTGTGTCACGCAGCAGGGCGCGTGCGATGACAACGCGTTGCCGCTGGCCTCCAGAGAGGTTTGTACCACGTGGGCCAACTTCGGTCTCAAGGCCGTCTGCAAGTTTTGGCAAAAAGTCTGACACATGCGCAGCCTTCAGAACTTCTTCAAGTCGTTCTTCGCTGACATTGGGCTGATCCAGAAGAATGTTCTCCCGAATGGTATCGTCAAAAAGCATAGCCTCTTGAGTCACCACGGAAAACAGGCCGCGCAGATCTGACAGGGACATGTCCCGATTGTTCACGCCACCCACAACGCTTGAGCCGGTTTGAGGATCGACCAATCGCGTTAGCACATTGAATATTGTCGACTTACCGGCGCCGGATGCGCCAACAATCGCAGTGGTTTTTCCCGCTTCAGCGACAAAATTGGTGCCATCCAGTACAGTGACGTCGCCGTAGTTCAGATGGACGTCTTGCATTGCGATTTGTGGCACACCTTTGGGAGCAGGCAATGCTGCAGAAGGGCTTTTGATGGTAGGTTCTGTTTCAATGAGTTCTTTGAGGCGCTCGATTGCCGCCGCTGCCATTTGCCACCGGCCGGACAAGCCAGCGAGGCGACGCAACGGTTCAAACATCATACCGATCGCTGTGAAAAAACTCATGAATTCGCCCACGGACTTTTCGCCCGCAACGATTTCACCACCGCCATATATTAGGACGCAGAACAGGCCGAGGCCCGCCGTAAAGTCAACCATGGCTGCAATGGAGGAAGTGCCGCCCATTGCCCGGACTTCCGCGCGGACCAATTGGCGCGTCCAATGTGCAAACTTTGTAATTTGATACTGTTCTAACAGATTTAGTTTGGTGGGGATGATGCCGTGGAACGTTTCGTCAAGCTGCGTCGCAAGACGCGCGCCGAGATCACGCGCTTCGCGGGAACGACGCCGGACAAAGCGTTGGGCTGCCAGCGAGGGAAGGATGAGGAGTGGCGTGCCGACACAGGCCACCAGAGTCCATCGCCAATCGACGCTGATTGCAACGCCAAAAAGGGCAATCAATGAGATGAAATCCCGGCCGGCGCCGGTGATAAAAGCGCTCCAAATTCCGTTGATCGCTCCAACATCCGTTTGGGTGCGCTGGATGAGGTACCCGGGGGGGTGTGTTTGGTGGAAGGCGTTATCCTGCAGCATCATGCGGCCAAGCAAGTTGGTACGAATATCCGCGGAAGCTCGCTGTGTTGCCGTGGTCATCATGACCTTGTGGCCAATGCTTGTTAGGCCTCGCACAGCGAAGATACCGGCAAAAATCAGACCCACCGCCCAAAGCGCAGATTCGTTTCCAGCGCCGAAAGCTTTGTCAAACATGGGTTCCATCATCCAAGCGATGAGACCAAGTGTGGAGCCTTCGATGGCCATCAGGATGGAGGAAAATATCAGAAGCCACTTATGGCGATGCAGGTAGTTCTTCCAAAGCCAAGACAGAAGGTAGCCGTTATCTTTGGTTGGTTGTGCGTCTGTGTCAGTCACGGAGTGTGCCTTTTCCGACCTTTTAATCAGCTTTGACCTTTACAGGCGGTGACGCAGCAAAACCAGAGCCAATACCATACCGTAATAACGGCCGCGGGGTGATTGACCCTGGATTACTGCACGTTAGGGTGCCGTGAGGTGTAGCAGGGGACGCAATTATGAAACTCACACAGGGACAGACTTATCTGGCGATTCCGGGGCCGTCGGTGATGCCGGAGGCGGTGTTGCGCGAGATGCATCGAGCGGCGCCCAATATCTATGAAGGCGAGTTGATCGACCTGACATATGGACTATTGCCAGACCTGAAGACGGTGGCTGGCACCAAACACGATGTGGCGATTTATATCGGCAATGGCCATGCGGTTTGGGAAGCGGCCCTAGCCAATGTGATTGAGCCCGGCGATCGGGTGCTGGTGCCGGCCACGGGCGCGTTTGGTCATGGCTGGAGCGAAATGGCGGCTGGTCTGGGCGCCGAGTGTGAGGTGATTGATTTTGGTCGCCGTGCGCCCTTGGATCCCGCCAAGATCGCTGAGGCATTAGCAGCGGATAAGGATCATACCATCAAAGCTGTGCTGGCTGTGCATGTGGATACATCGACGTCAGCGCGTAATGACATCGCGGCACTACGTGCGGAGATTGATGCAACCGGGCATCCCGCGCTGTTGATGGTGGATTGCATAGCCTCTCTGGGCTGTGACCGGTTTGAGATGGATGCCTGGGGCGTGGATGTGATGATTGCAGCCAGCCAAAAAGGGTTGATGGTGCCGCCGGGCGTTGCCTTTGTGTTTTTCAACGATAAAGCTGCCGCGCGTAGGACTGCGTTACCAAGGGTCAGCCGCTATTGGGATTGGGTGCCCCGCGCCAACCCGGAAGCCTACTATCAGCTGTTCTGCGGCACTGCGCCGACGCATCACCTCTACGGTTTGCGTGTTGCGCTGGATATGATCCTGGACGAAGGGCTTGAGCATGTCTGGCAACGACATGAGGTTCTGGCGAAGGCGATTTGGGCGGCGTGCGATGCGTGGAGCGCACACGGTCCATTGGAGTTCAATATGGCGGATGAGGCGCATCGCAGTCGGGCGGTGACCTCTTTGCGGATTGGCAAGGAACACGGCACACGGCTGCGGCGGTGGTGTCAGGATCAAGCGGGCATCACGTTGGGAATTGGCCTGGGCATGGCCACAGAGGACGATCCGCAAAGCGACGGGTTCTTCCGGTTTGGCCATATGGGCCACGTGAATGCGCAGATGATCATGGGGTTGCTGGCGACGGTGCAGACAGGCCTGATCGCGCTGGATATTCCCCATGGTCCCGGGGCTATAGAAGCCGCGGCGCGGGTGATTGCAGAGGTGTAGGGCTCGCTAGGCGCGCCGATCACGACGAGAACGCAGGCGGTCAATGCCTGCGTTCAGGATCACAGCCAGAACCATGACGGCCGGAAACCCCCAGAGCAGAAATACCAAAACAAACACCCAGAGCAGGTTTACAAAGGCCATGACCAGGCAGGTGGTGGTGTAGTCTTCGACAGGTTGTACAGGGCGGGACATCACGGACACTCCTCAGACGCAGGATAGCTCTGATTCGTGTCACAAGACGGGAAAAATTTCGTGAACAGCGGGAGTGTTAGGCTTGGAGATACTACAACAGTGCCGCGAGCACCTCTTCTAGGGCCGTGTCCAGCAGGTCGATTTCCCGCGCCGGAGCGCAGCTGATGCGGATGCAGCGGTTTTGCGGGGCCACAAAGGGCATGCGGGCAAAGATGCCGCGTGCCACCAAACCGTCGAGAATGGCTTTGGCGTAAGCTTCGTCTTTGCCGCAGTCGATGGCGACAAAATTGGTGGCGGAGGGAAGTGCTTTGAGACCGTGTTTGGCGGCCACCGCTGCGATGTGCTGACGGGACAGCTCGACCTTGGCGCATGTTTCTGACAGCCAGGCGACATCTTCCAATGCAGCCAGCGCGCCAGATTGTGCTGCGCGGTTCATGCCGAAGTGATTGCGGATTTTCTCAAAGGCGCGGATGTTTTGGGCTTCGCCCATGGCGTAACCCACGCGTGCGCCTGCCATGCCGTAGGCCTTTGAGAAGGTGCGCATGCGGATCACACGGGGATCGTTGATGTCGATCACAGGCGCTGTGCCGTCCGGCGCGAGTTCGACGTAGGCTTCGTCCAAAAGAAGCAGGCAACCGTCCGGGATATTGTCCAGTTGGGCGACGATGTCTTCGCCCGCGCACCAGCTGCCCATTGGGTTGTCGGGGTTGGCAAAGTAGACCAGTTTGGCGTCAACGTCAGCCGCGTTGCCCAGCAGGGCTGGCAGATCTTCGGCATCGTCGCGGTAAGGCACTTTGTGCAACGTGCCGCCAAAGCCTGCGACGTGGTAATTGAAGGTTGGGTAGGCGCCTTCGGAGGTGACAACCGCATCCCCCGGGTCGACCAGCAGGCGGACGAGATAGCCGAGTAGGCCGTCGATACCTTCGCCCACAACGAGTTTTTCTGGCGCGATGCTGTGATGTGCGGCCAAGGCGTGGCGCAGATCGTAGCTTTCGGGATCACCGTACATCCAGATGTCTGCCGCCGCTTTTTGCATGGCTTCAATCGCTTTGGGTGAGGGACCAAAAATGTTTTCATTTGCGCCGATGCGGGCGGCAAAGGGCTGGCCTATGGCGCGCTCTTGCGCTTCGGGGCCGACAAAAGGAACGGTGGCGGGCAGGCTTTCAGCCAGTTTGGTATAGCGAGGTCCGGTCATGGACGGAAAGTGACGCAAGGACGGGGGCGGTACAAGAGCAAATGCCCTCACGTCAGTGTGGATTTCCTCCAGCGGGGCGCGGAGTGTAGAATCAAGAAAACCCATCTGTGAGGAGGCTGTTATGGCTCGTGTATCGGTAGAGATTAAAGACCACATCGCGCATGTGCGGCTGACCCGTGGCGACAAGATGAACGCGCTGGATCAGGCGATGTTTGATGGCATCATCGAGGCTGGTGAGGGCCTGATGGACAATGATGATGTGCGGGTTGTGGTGCTTTCGGGGGAGGGTAAATCCTTTTGTGCGGGGCTTGACGTGATGAGCTTTGCAGCCTTGGCGGGGCAGGACCCGGTGGCGCGGATCATGCCGCGCACCCATGGTAATGCGAATGATGCGCAGCAGGTGGCGATGGTCTGGCGTAAGCTGAAGGTGCCGGTGATCGCGGCGTTGCAGGGCGTGGCCTTTGGCGGTGGCTGTCAGTTGGCGCTGGGCGCGGACATACGTATTGCTGCGCCGGACACCAAGATGGCGGTCATGGAAATGAAATGGGGATTGATTCCGGATATGGGCGGGATGACCCTGTTGCCACATTTGGTGCGCTCGGATGTGTTGCGACGCCTTACCTATACGGCTGCACCGTTTGAGGCGGAGCAAGGTTTGGCCTGGGGACTGATCACCGAGATCGCCGAAGACCCATTGGCGGCGGCGATGACTTTGGCGGAAGAGATTGCAGGCAAGAGCCCGTCTGCGGTGCAGGCGGCCAAGGCGCTGATTGGTTATGCGGAAGAGCATATGGATGATGAGGACGCGGTGCTGCTGGAAGAGAGCCGGGCGCAGGCGGATTTGATTGGCAAGCCACACCAGATGGAAGTGATTGCGGCGAACATTCAGAAGCGAAAGCCGGTGTTCAAATAAGGATACGGTTGAGGCCTACTTCAAGAACTTGCGGTAGGCCTCACGTTCGACGTTGTAGTCGAGTTCCAGCTTTGCGATCTGCGCCATCAGGCGTTTTTTCTCATCCGGATCAGTGGCTTGTTGCCAGTCACGTTTGGCCGCTTCCAGCTGTTCCTTGAGTTTGAATTCACGTGGCAGAACCCCGGCGCGCGCCATGATGGAGTGGCCGACAGCAGTGGCCGGGTCTTCCATGTCGTGACGTTTGGGGAGGGGTTTGCCTTCGCCCTCAAGACCGGTCAGTTGGCCTTCGGATTCGGCCTTTTTGATCTGACGTTCGATGAGGTTTCGAAAGGAACGCATCATGCCCTTCAATATGGGCATGATGCTTTGGTTTGCAAGCGGATTAGTCGAGCTCTGCGAGCTTCGCGAGCGCCGCTTTGATCTTGGCCTCTTCTTCCTCGCGCGCGGCGAGGTTTTCTTTGGCTTCGGCCACAACCTCATCCGGTGCCGAGGCGACGAATTTGGGGTTGTTGAGGCGCCCGCGCAGGCCACCGAGTTCTTTGGCCAGCTTGCCTAAGCCTTTCTCAAGTCTGGATTTTTCGGCGTCGATGTCGATGATGTCTGCCAGCGGCAGGCCAAAGGTTGCGCCATCCACGGCGACGGTAGCGGTGCCTTTAGGGAAGGTCTCAACCTCTTCAAGAGATACCACGCGGGCGATCTTGAAGATCAGGGCTTCGTTGCGCTTGAACGCCTCTCGGTTTTCATCGGTGATCTGGCTGACCACCACGTCTATTTTGGCACCGGCATTCACCCGCATTTGCGCGCGCACGGAGCGGATCTGGTCGATCACGGAGATCACCCAGTTCATCTCTCTGTCGGCTTTTTCATCCACAAAATCAGCGGTTTGGTAGGTTGGCCAATCGGCGTGTACCAGCATCTTTTCGCGGTCGCCCAATTCGCCCCAAAGCTCTTCGGTGATGAAAGGCATGATCGGGTGCAGGAGCAGCAGACACTGGTCGATGACCCAGCGCATTGTGGCTTTGGTTTCGGCCACGGCAGCGGCGTCGTCGGAGTTGAACAGCGGCTTTGAGAACTCCACGTACCAGTCGCAGACCTTGCCCCAAACAAAGGCGTACAGGGCATTGGCGGCGTCGTTGAAGCGGAAGCTTTCGAGCGCGGCGTCGACCTCTTCGCGGACCTTGGCGGTCTCGCCGATGATCCACAAATTGGCGGTCTGTTTTACGTCGGTATCGCGTCGGTTTTGCGACAGTGCGGAACTGACCACCACATCGTCCTCAAACACGCCGTTCATCTCGGCAAACCGCGCGGCGTTCCAGAGCTTGGTGCCGAAGTTGCGGTAGCCCGCGATGCGCTGCATGTCGAGTTTCAGCACCCCGCCAAGTGCGGCCATGGCCGCGGAGGAGAAGCGCAGGGCGTCGGCGCCGTATTCGTCGATGATCTCTAGCGGGTCCATCACGTTGCCAGTGGACTTGGACATCTTCTTGCCTTTGGCGTCGCGCACGAGGCCATGCAGGTAGACGGTGTCAAACGGGATCTGATCCACAACGGCGAGCTGCATCATCATCATGCGGGCGACCCAGAAGAACAGGATGTCCTGACCGGTGACCAAAGTGGAGGTCGGGAAGTATTTTGTCAGTTCCTCGGTCTGTTCCGGCCAGCCGAGCGTGCCGATGGGCCAGAGGCCAGAGGAGAACCATGTGTCGAGCACGTCGGGGTCGCGCCAGACCGGATACACCAGTTTCAACGGGTCCTGGTCGACCACGTATTGCGCGAGGCTTTCTGCCAGTATGTGGATGGCTTCGTGCTTGTCGGCAACTTCAACCACCTTGGCGTGGTTCAGCGGAGACGGAATGTTGGCGTTGTCATCGAGGAACTGTTCTACAACGCCGTCAAAGTCGGCGGCGCAGTGAGTGACGTTGCCACGGTGCAGCATGCCGCCATCCCCGAGCAAGCGACCCATTTCTACGAGATCCAACGCGCCGTTGTTTTCGTCGTCTTTGAAGTCCTCGGCGGAAAGGTCGAGGCCGTACCACACAGGAATCTGGTGGCCCCACCACAGCTGGCGGGAGATGCACCAGGGCTCGATGTTTTCCAGCCAGTGGAAGTACACTTTCTCACCTGATTCCGGCAGGATTTTCACGTCGCCATTGCGCACAGCGTCCAGTGCCGGGCCAACAACTTTTTCAGCATCCACAAACCACTGGTCGGTCAGCATCGGTTCGATGACCACTTTGGAGCGGTCGCCAAACGGCTGCATGATCGGTTTGTTTTCCACGTAAGGCACGGTCTCGGTGACTTCAGAAGTGTTGCCCTCGTCGTCTTTCACCGTCTTGGTCTCTGTGGTCATCACCGCGAGGCCTTCGGAGGTGATTTGCTCCACCACCAGCTTGCGGGCTTCAAAGCGGTCCAGACCGCGCATGTCGTCCGGCACAAGGTTCACGCCGTCGGCTTCGTTTTCCGTCAGGGTGCGCTCGCCTTTGGCAACCGCCATGGCGATGGTGGCGGCGGCGTCGTAGCTGTCGCCGTCCGCGCGAATCGCGCCTTTTGTGTCCATCAGACGGTACATCGGGATGCCGCCGCGCTTGGCAACCTGATAGTCGTTAAAGTCATGCGCACCGGTGATTTTCACCGCGCCGGAGCCGAAGTCTTTGTCCGGGTACTCATCGGTGATGATCGGGATCAGGCGGCGGTGCTCTTTCGGGCCCACCGGGATTTCGCAGAGTTTGCCCACAATCGGTGCGTAGCGTTCATCAGAGGGGTGTACAGCCACCGCGCCGTCGCCCAGCATGGTTTCCGGACGGGTGGTGGCGATGGAGATGTAATCGCGCTCTTCCTCGAGTGTGACGTTGCCGTCTTCGTCTTTCTCGACATAGGTGTAGGTTGCGCCACCTGCGAGCGGGTATTTGAAGTGCCACATGTGGCCCGCAACTTCGATGTTCTCCACTTCGAGGTCGGAGATCGCGGTTTCAAAATGCGGGTCCCAGTTTACGAGGCGTTTGCCGCGGTAGATGAGGCCCTTGTTGTACATCTCAACAAAGACTTTCAGAACGGCGTCGTGGAAGTTGCCGCCAGCCACATCGTCGGGTGCGCCGGGTGCGCCGGACATGGTGAAGGCTTCACGGTCCCAATCACAGGAAGCGCCGAGGCGCTTGAGCTGGTTCACAATGGTGCCGCCGGACTCGCCTTTCCACTCCCAGACCTTTTCAAGGAACTTCTCGCGGCCCAGTTCGGCGCGGGAAGGTTGTTGGGTTTCGGCCAGCTTGCGCTCAACAACCATTTGGGTGGCGATGCCCGCGTGGTCGGTGCCCGGCTGCCAGAGGGTGTCAAAACCCTGCATGCGTTTCCAGCGGATCAGGATGTCCTGAAGCGTGTTGTTGAAGGCATGGCCCATGTGCAGAACGCCGGTGACGTTGGGCGGTGGGATCATGATGCAGTAGGTGGAGGCACCCGGTTTTGCATTTGCGCCTGCGGTGAAGCAGCCGGCTTTTTCCCATGCGTCGTAGAGGCGGCCTTCGGCCTCTGCTGCGTTGAAGGTCTTTTCCATCGCCATTGGTGTGATCCCTTGTGTCGGTTCGCGCCCGTTATCAATCGGAGTTGTCTCTATCGAATGCGGAAACAAAGGGGAAGCGGGAAGAGATTGTTTAGCAAGGTGGAGAAAACCTGAATTTATTCATTCAAGTTGGAAAAATTCAAAAAAGATCTGGTTTGTTAAGGTTCTGTTAAGGCTTGGCGCGGCATAAGCGGGGTGTGGCGCATGACGCCTCCACGCTAGAAGGCGATTAGATGTACATCCTGCGTGCCAGAACGGCACGCATTCCATCTCCCCCCGAAGTTCCCAATCTTTGAGACTGTTAGAGCGGTGTTTTATCCGCGTGGGCGGTCCAGTTTGGTGGACAGGTGGATCAGGCTTTCCGAACTTTTTACCCCCTTGGCCTCGCCAATGTTGTCCAGCGTGTCGTCTAGCTCTGAGGTGCTGTCCGCGGCCAATTGTACAATCAGGTCAAACCGTCCGGAGCAGGTGTGGACGCTTTCCACCGCTGGTAGGGATTTCAGACGGTCCAGTACGGTTGGCCCACTGCGCAATTCGATCGAAAGCAGCGCCGTGGCGCGCAGCCTTGGGCGGGCGGCATCCCCAAGGCGCAGTGTGTAGCCCGCGATGGCACCGGAGGTTTCCAGACGGTCGATGCGAGCCTGCACGGTGGTGCGGGCCAAGCCGAGTTTGCGGGCCAAAGTTGCCACAGGCGCGCGGGCGTTTTCGCTGAGCAGAGCCAGAAGTTGTGTATCGGTTTCGTCAAGTTGCATGATCATGCCGTCTATATGCCGAGTCTTTCATGCATTTTTACCAGAGTGACGCGTGGAATCGACAGGGAAATCCCTCAAGCTGATAAAAAACAGGATTGAGGTAGGAAATGCGCAACGATCCGGCCCTTTGGCCGTCCCCATCTTGGCATCTGACGAAATTTTCGCCGGACGCGCCGGTTTTGTATTTTGCGCCTGAGGTGCTGCAAGCCACGGCGCGGCGGTTCGTTGGCGGGTTCGCGGGGTTGGTGACCTATGCGGTGAAAGCCAACGATCATGAGGCGGTGCTGACCAATTTGGTGAGTGCCGAGCTGAGTGCGTTTGATGTGGCGTCGCCGTTGGAGATGGCGCGGGTGCGGCGCGTGGCGCCGGATGCGGTGCTGCATTATCACAACCCTGTGCGGTCAGTGGCGGAGATCACCGAGGCGGTGGGACATGGGATTGCCAGTTGGTCGGTTGATTGTCCACGCGAGTTGCAGAAGCTGGCAGATGTGCCGCGTGCAGGGACGGAGATCGCGGTGAGACTGCGGTTGCCGGTGGCGGGTGCGGCCTATGACTTTGGCGAGAAGTTTGGTGCGGACCCGGATCAGGCGGTGGCCTTGTTGCAGCAGGCGCGGGAGATGGGTTTTGAGACCTCTCTGACCTTCCATCCTGGTACTCAATGTGCCGATCCACAGGCCTGGGCGGTGTATATTGTCGAGGCGGCTGATGTGGCACGGCGAGCCGGTGTGGCCCTGAGACGGCTAAACGTTGGTGGTGGCTTTGCGGCGCATCGTAGTGGGCCTGCGCCGGATTTGGAGGCGATTTTTGATCGGATCGCGTCGGAGACGCAACGAGCGTTTGGCACGGATGCGCCTGCGCTGGTCTGTGAACCGGGGCGCGCGATGGTTGCGGAAGCATTCACGTTGGCGGTGCGGGTGAAGACCGTGCGGGACTCGGCGGTGTTCCTGAACGACGGTATTTACGGCGCGCTGACAGAACTGCGCGACATTGGCGTGCCGGATCGTATTTCTGTGCTGACGCCAGATGGTGTCGTTGTGGAGGGGGATACGGCGCGCAAGGTGGTTTATGGGCCGACATGTGACAGTCTTGATCGGTTGCCCGATCCGGTGGCGTTGCCGGCGCAGATTGCCGAGGGTGATTTTGTGATGATCAAAGCCATGGGGGCGTATTCCTCGTCCCTGTCCACGGGGTTCAACGGCTACGGCCTGCAAGAAATGGTAACTGTTGCGACGTTGTAAGGCACAACGGGCTCTGGACACCCTCGGATTGCGCTTTAGAGTTGCTCTTCGGAGCGACGCGCAGGGGAGCCAGCAGCCATGGATAAGTTTGGGAAAAGCCAGCCGGTCAAACGGGTTGAAGACACGCGGTTTTTGACCGGCAAAGGCCAATATGTGGACGATCTTGCGCCGAAGACTGCGCTACACGCTTATTTTTTACGCTCCCCTGTTGCGCACGGCGTTGTGACTGAGCTGGACGTGTCGGATGCGCGTGAGGCGGATGGTGTGGCCTGTGTTCTGACGCAGGCGGATTTGCTGGCCGCGGGGCTTGAGGCGAACTTACCGGGTACGCAGGTGGTGAATCGCGATGGCAGCAAAGGTGCCAAACCCGAGCGTCCGCTGTTGGCGGCAGAGCGGGTGCGCTACGTCGGTGAACCGATTGCGGTGATCGTTGCAGAAAGCATGGATCAGGCGCGTGATGCGGCCGAGATGATCATGTTCGACTATGAGGATCTGGACGCACACCTTGCCTTGACGCGCGGCGGTGAGCAGCTGCATGGCGAGGCGCCGGATAACCTCGCTTTTGACTGGGGGCTTGGCGATGAGGCAGCGACCAACACGGCCTTTGAAGCGGCGGCGCATGTGGTCAGCCTTGAGGTTGGCGACAACCGGGTGATTGTGAACGCGATGGAGCCGCGCGGCGCCTATGCCGAATGGGATGGCAGCCGGTTGCATGTTGCCAGCAACGGGCAGGGGGTCTGGGGCACCAAGGGGCATGTTGCGCGTGTTCTGAAGATGAATGAAGACGAAGTGCGCGTGACCAATCCGGACACCGGCGGCGGCTTTGGCATGAAAGCAATGATCTATCAGGAGCCGCTGATTGTGGCGTATGCCGCCAAGACGCTTGGCAAACCGGTGCGGTGGATTGCGGATCGCACAGAGTCGATGCTGTCAGACAATGCGGGACGCGATCTGGTGTCGGTTGCAGAACTGGCATTTGACGAGAACCTGAAGGCCACGGCCTATCGCGTGAAGTCTGTGGCGAATATGGGGGCGTATAACTCGCAGTTTGCCCAGGCGATCCAGACGCAGCTCTTCAGTCGTGTGTTGATGGGCGTCTATGATGTACAGACCACTTGGCTGCAGGTGGATGGGGTTTACACCAATACCACACCGGTGGATGCCTATCGCGGGGCCGGGCGGCCGGAGGCGATCTATGTGTTGGAGCGACTGATGGATCGCGCGGCGCGGGAGTTGGGCGTGAGTGGCTATGAGCTGCGGCGGCGCAACTTCATTCCGAAAGAGGCGTTTCCGTATAAGTCCGCCACAGATGAGACTTATGACGTGGGTGATTTTGACCGCGTGTTGAGCCGGATTGAAGAGTTTGGCGATGTCGCCGGGTTTCCCGCGCGCAAGGTGGAGAGTGCGAAGGCTGGCAAACTGCGCGGCGCGGGGCTGTGTTACTACATCGAGAGTATTTTGGGCGACCCAAGTGAAAGCGCGCGGGTGGAGTTCAATGACGATGGTACCGTGTCGATTTATGTCGGCACGCAGTCCAACGGGCAGGGTCATGAGACGGTTTACGCGCAGTTCCTGAGTGATCAGACCGGCATTCCAGCCGCAATGATCGAAGTGGTTCAGGGAGACAGCGACCGCATCAAGCAAGGGGGTGGTACGGGTGGATCGCGCTCTGTGACGGTGCAGAACACCGCCACGTTGGCGACTGTGGAAACGATGATTAAAGCCTTCATCCCGTATCTTGCAGAGAAGATGGGCGTGGATGCCGCTGATGTGAGCTTTGATGATGAGCAATTCCGGGCAGAAGGCTCTAACTTACATCCTACCTTCCTTGAAGCCGCCGAGATGGCGCTCGCAGATGGAAGGACGGATTTGATGGTGCATGAGGAGCGCACCACTTTGCCAGCGCGCAGTTTCCCGAATGGGGCGCATTTGGCGGAGGTTGAAGTGGACCCGGAGACCGGACAGGTTTCGTTAGAGAAATATACCGTGGTGGATGATTTTGGTAATCTGATCAATCCGATGCTCGCAGAGGGGCAGGTGCATGGTGGCGTGGCGCAGGGCATTGGTCAGGCGTTGATGGAACATGTGGTGTTTGATGATGACGGCCAGTTGTTGACCGCGACCTTCATGGACTACGCCATGCCGCGCGCCAGTGATGTGCCGACGATTGGCTTCACCACTGAGGCGGTGCCGTCGACCGCGAATATCATGGGGATGAAGGGCTGTGGCGAAGCTGGAACCGTGGGAGCCATGGCTGCGGCCTCTAATGCAGTACAAGACGCGCTTTGGGAGGCAGGTGTTCGTCAAGCGGACATGCCGTTCACGCCGCATCGTGTGTGGCAGATGTTGAATGAGGTCAAACATACGGCTGCATAGACACATATCAGAGTGGCTGACTGGGAAGTTCACCAGCAGCCATACTCCGGCGGCACCACGTCGGGGGGCGGTCACGCATGTGATTATTCTGGATGGTACCATGTCTTCTCTGATACCGGGGAAGGAGACCAATGCCGGGCAGACCTATCTGTTGCTGCGCGAGATTGGCTCGGAAGTGTCGGTCTATTACGAATCAGGCGTGCAATGGCGGTCTTGGCGGCAAACTTTGGACGTGATGATGGGGCGTGGGATCAACCGGCAGATTCGACGGGCCTATGGCTATTTAGCGAGTCGGTATCGGCCTGGAGATAAGATTATCCTCATGGGATATTCGCGGGGCGCTTTCGCGGTGCGCTCGCTGGCAGGGGTAATTGACCGCGTGGGGCTGCTGCGGTCGGAATGTGCCACGGAGCGCAACATTCGCACAGCCTATCGGCACTATGAGCTGACGCCGGACAGTGTTGCTGCGAAGGACTTCGCAGCAGCGCATTGTTACGAACACACCGAGATTGAAATGATGGGCGTTTGGGACACCGTCAAAGCGCTGGGCGCGCGAGTGCCGGTTCTGTGGCGTATCACTGAACGGCGTCACGCGTTTCACAACCATCAACTTTCGCCGGTGGTGAGGCATGGTTTTCATGCTTTGGCGTTGGATGAGACGCGGCAGGTGTTTGAGCCGGAGCTGTGGCGCTGCCCGGACGATTGGGACGGCCGTGTGGAGCAGGTTTGGTTCCGAGGAGCGCACAGTGATGTGGGCGGGCAATTGGTGGGATTTCACGCCGCGCGCCCGCTAGCGAACGTTCCATTGGTCTGGATGTTGGAGCGGTTGGAGATGTGCGGTGTGCGCTTGCCCGAGGGTTGGCGGGATCTGTATGTGACCGATCCAGATGCGCCGATGGTTGGGACCTGGCGGGCGCTGGGTAAGTATTTTTTGTTCCGAGCGCCACGCGTAGTTGGTGCGGATCGGTCCGAGAGTATTCATCCAACTGCGCTGCCGTATGTCACTGCGGGGGACATCAAAGGGCAGGTTCTACAGCAGACTTAGAGCGGTTCACTCGCGCCAGTCGACAAATTCGGCCAGTTCTGCGCGGTCAGTACGGAAGGTGTTGATGGCGGCGGCATCATCTGGATAGCCAAAGGAGATGGCGGCAAGAACATTGCGATCTTCCGAGATATCAAAGTGCTGGCGCACCACATCCGAAAAAAGCGATAGGGCGGCTTGCGGTACGGTACCAATGCCTTGGGCTTTGGCAGAGAGGCAGAAAGCGGTAATGAAACCGCCGCAATCGAGCACACCGTAGGGGCCAAGTTCTTTGGGGCAGGTGATGACAGCAACATGTGGCGCGCCAAACAGGGTGTAGTTCTCCCGCATCTGACGGGCGCGGCCTTCGCGATCGCCCTTGCCGATGCCTACGGCGTCATAGAGTTGAAATCCGCAGGTGCGACGGCGTTTGAGATGCGCGCCTGAATAGGTGTCGGGGAACGGATAGTCAGAGGCAGGAGCGCCGCTGTCGAAAGCTTGACCCATTGCTTCACGAAAGGCTTCGGTTTCATGGCCTGAGGCGACGATCACCTTCCAGGGCTGCGCATTGCACCACGAAGGCGCCCGGCCCGCGTCACGCAGAATCTGAGAAACAACTTCGCGTGGCACCGTGTCGGATTTAAAGGCCCGGCAGGAATGGCGTGCGTGCAGAAGCTCTTGCAATGCGGCGTGCTGAGACATCGAGGATTTCCCCAAATCTTATTGGTGTTGCGCGATGATATAGCCAATCACGCCTGCTGCAATAGCGGCGAGGAGCACGGCAAAGACAATCTTCCACTTGGAATAGGGGCGTTCGCCTTGTACCCGCCCGGTTTGTCCATTCACAACAAAGCGGTAAGACTTGCCGCGATACTTATAAGCAGCCATCCAAACGGGCAGCAGGATGTGTTTGAACGTCACGTCGCTGACTGCTGTTGAGATGTTTTGGATGCGCTGACGATCTCCGCCGATGTCAAAAGCCACATCGCGGCGGATCACCCGGTCCATGTGGTCGCGGGCCTCATCATAGCCGTCTTCGAGGTGGATGGAGTAACCCTCAGCCTGAAAGCCTGCGAGGAATTCCGGCGTGTAGGGCTCAAGCGCGGAGAGGTCCCATGGCTGTAGATTGTCAGTGTATTTTTTAGGCAAGGCTTTGGAGCCAAGTACAAGGATGTCGTCAAACCACCGCGCAACGCGGCCAGAGGCAGGGGACCAGCGAATTTTTTGGACTTGTCGCTGTTCCCGTTTGCCGTCCACCATGACGGTTTCGGTGACGTAGTAGATGGTGCCCCGTTCGCCGCGATAGGAGGATTTTGTGTCCGCATCATAGGTCCAATAAGGGACGTAGATGCCATCCATCTTGCGGCCCTTTTTGGCGTACTCTTGAAGGCCGTTGGGGGCGAACCAGAGCTTGCCTAGCCAGTCATTCATGGACTGATGTGCGACTTTTTCTGCGATTTGGAAAGGCAAGACAGCACGTGGCTTGATCAAGCGATGCGTGCCGGTGTCAACCACTACGGGCGTGGCGCAGAAGGGGCACTCGGTGGCATGCGTGTCGCCCTCAAACACCACATGCGCGGCGCAGTTGGGGCAGGAGGTGGTGCGGGCTTCGACCATTTCGGCCGCCGGGAGCTGTTCCGCAAGCGCAGCTCTAAAATCCAGCTCGGCAATCGCGGCTTGGCGGTCGCCTTGCTCGGTGGCCTCTTCATGGCCGCAGTGATCACAGATCAGTTTGCCTTCGTTTGGGGCAAAGCGGTAGTCGGCGCCGCATTGGGCGCAGGGGAAACGGGTGGTCTCTTTGGGCGCAGGAGGCGGCGTGGCTGACATGTAATCTGCTTGCTTTGAAACGGTTTAGGCAAAAAGGCGATGCCCCGACCTGGAGGCCGAGGCGGGAACTTTATGCCCCTGGCGGCGGGGGGGGCAGGATGGTGAAAAGCTGCGCCAGTTCAGCAACGTCTTCCGCGTGTTTCCAACCGTCCTGACCGGCGGTCCAAACATGGGTTTCGCGGGTGATTTCCCCAGCGGTGGCCATGCGACCCAAAGCGGCTTTGGAGAAGGGGCCTTTGGTTTGGCCGTTCTCGGCGATGTGCCACACGTGTTCGACTGGTGGAGGGGGCGGTGGTGCGGCAGCGGCCTTCGGGGCAGGGGCGACCTGTGGCGCTTGGGCGGCAGGTTGCGCACCCCATGGACCGGTTTGCGCCATCTGTTGGGCCATTGCCATGCCCATTCCCATCCCCATGCTCGCACCCATGCCGGAGTTTGGCGTTTGCGCGGCGGCGGTCATGGCTTCGGCTGCTGAGAACTGAGTGTATTTGCCCAGATCGCCGACAATGCCCATGGACGTACGCTTGTCCATTGCGGCCTCAACGGCTGGCGGCAGGGAGATGTTCTCGATGTAGAGTTCTGGGATTGAGAGACCGTATTCGGCGATGGTGCCGGAGATTTCGGCGGCGACAAGCTTGCCCAAATCAGCGGTGTTGGCGGCCATGTCCAGAACCGGAATACCGGAGCCAGCCACCACGCGGGAGAATTCCTGCACGATGATATTGCGGATCTGGAAGCTGATCTCATCCATGGTGAACTCACCGTCCGTCCCAACGATTTCGGTGAGGAAGCAGGCAGGATCGACTACGCGGATCGCGTAGGTTCCATAGGCGCGCAGGCGCACAGGGCCAAACTCCGGATCGCGCACCATGATCGGATTTTTGGTACCCCACTTCAGATCGGCAAAGCGCGTGGTATTGACGTAGTAGATTTCGGATTTGAACGGGCTTTTGAACCCGTGATCCCAGTGCTGCAGCGTGGTCATCACCGGCATGTTGTTGGTCTCAAGCATATAGAGGCCGGGGGTGAAAACGTCGGCGAGTTGGCCTTCATGCACAAAGACGGCGGCCTGCCCTTCGCGTACGGTTAGCTTGGCACCGTATTTAATCTCATGTCCCTCACGCTCAAAGCGGAACACCAACGTGTCGCGCGTGTCGTCGACCCAATGAATGACGTCGATAAATTCGCCGGTGAGGAAATCAAAAATACCCATGAAGTGATCCTTTCAAAAGGCTGGCCGCGGGGGCGCTCAGAAGTTCTGTGCGGTCTGCTCGCGGGCCAGAATGTAAACAATGGGGCGGGCCTCGTCCACGCTCATACCGATGCCGAGCCGGTCATCATAGAGCATGGAGAGCAGTTTTTCGTCATGCGTGGTGAGTAGCGCAAACTCTTCATCGTCGTTGAAGATCGAGGGGCGGGCTTCGGGGCTGTCGTTGGCCAAACCAAGGCCTTGAGCGATCTCTTCGTGGAGGCAGGATTTACGCAGCAGATCAGGGTGCTCCGCGCGTACAAGGGCAACGGCGGAGGTGTAAGCGTTGGGGGTGGTGTCAGAGGCTAGGGCGACCACGAAGCAGTAAATGTTGCGCGGTGGATTGGCGAACAACGCGCGGGTTTTGGGCGAGGCGTTGGGCAGCAAGCTGTCCAGACGCGACTGCACTGTACTGCGGTCATCCGCGCCCATCACCAGAACGTGGAAGTTCGGTTTGTTCGTAGTTTGTCGGATCGGGTGTCCGGTCGCGTTGGCCAGACGTGGCAGATAGGCGGCAACCGTTGCGCGGTCCGTGGCGCGTTGGCTTTCCGGTACAGAGGGGCCAAATTCGATGTTCACTTTGACGGGTCCGCTCCAGCGTCGCAGTTGCCCTGCTTGACCAGAGGAGCGCTCCAGTCCGCCGCTGTTGCTGTACTCGTCGTAAAAGGCGATACGCTCAAAGTTGCGGGCCAGCATGTCCGGGGTAAACGGTGTGTCCGGGCCGCCGCCGTCGGTGCGCAGCAAGCCGCGTGTCAAAAGATCTGCCTGCACACTGCTGTAGTAGCTGCGAAGGGCGGCGCTGGCGTCCGAAGGAGGTGCAGGCGTCGGGGCGACAACCGGCGGCGTGGTGACGCCACCGGTGTGGACGCAGGCAGCCAAGGTGATTAGCAGCCCGAAACCTATGCCCGCAATTCGCTTCACGCAGTGGGGACTGCCGTGGCGGTGGTGTCGCCCAGGCCATCTTTGCGGGCTTTGGCAGAAGCCAAAGTGTCGCGCAGCTCGGCTTCCATCTTTTTCATGTCGTCTTCTGCGGCAGCCCGTTTGGCTTTGCCTTCGTCTGCGATTTGTAGCGACTCGTTGATGGTGGCGATCAATTCTGCGTTGGCAGTCTTCACAGCCTCGATGTCAAACACACCACGTTCCATTTCAGTGCGCACAACCTTGTTGGTTTCGCGCAGGTTCTTGGCATTCGCGGTCAGCAGCTCGTTGGTCAGGTCATTGGCGTCGCGAACGGCGGCTGCGGCCTCCGCGGAGCGCTGTATGGTCACGGCCTGCGCCAACTGAGTTTCCCAAAGCGGTACTGTGTTGACCAAGGTGGAGTTGATCTTAGTGACCAGAGATTTGTCGTTTTCCTGAACGAGACGGATAGACGGCAAGGACTGCATGGTGACCTGGCGGGTCAGTTTCAGGTCATGTACGCGGCGCTCCAGATCATCGCGGGCAGCGCGCAGGTCGCGCAGCTCCTGGGCTTTCATAACCTGCGCGTTTTCGTCTGCGGCAGTAACTTCAGCCTCTTTGGCTGGGATGTCGTTTGCGTCCAACTCCGTTATTTTTGCTTCACCAGCTGCAATGTAGAGAGCAAGTTCGTCATAAAAGGCCAGAGTTTTCTCGTAGAGCACGTCCAGAGATTTGATGTCTTTGAGCAGTTTGTGCTCGTGACCGAGCAGATCGTCGGTTACGCGATCGATCTGATCCTGCACGTCTTCAAAGCGGGCGGTGAATTTGGCAAATGGCGCGGCTTTGCCAAACAGTTTTTCCCAGAAGCTGCGCTCGCGGCGCACGTCCAACTCGGAGACCGAGAAACCACGTATGGTGGTGACGATGTCCCGTAAACTGTCGCCTGCCGGGCCTACGTCTTTGTTGCGTACGTCTTGAAGCATGGCTTGGGAGATAGTTTGCAATTCGGCCTGAGCGCCGGAGCCAAAAGACACAATTGAGTTGGTGTTGGTCATGTCCAATTCGGCCATGCGTTTGGTGATTTCGGCGGAAACGGGCGCGTCCGCTTCGGCGAGCGGGACAATGGCGTTGGCTTCAACCGGCTCCGGAAGTGCAACGGTTGCTTCGGTGATTTCTTCCAAAGCGGCTTCGGCTTTTTGTTTTACGATTTCAGACATTTAAATCCACCCTTCCCGGTAGGTCACATGTGTTATCAGCTGTCGCGGCGCAGGCCTTCGCGCTCCAGGCGCTCACGCAGCACGTCAATTTCGATGGTCAGGTCTCCGCGATCCTCAAGTAGGAGTTTCTGCGTGCGTGCGGCAAAGTTTTCTTCCAGATCATCCAGCAGCGTGAGGTAGTCGGCGCGGGCGTGCGCGTCCTGAGTGCGGCTGTAAATGTCGGCAAATTTTTCGGTCGCGTCTTTGGCGCCGAGTAAATACACGCCCAAATAGCGGCGTGCAGATGTGAGGTCACGCGGATCTTCTTCCACTGTGCGGAACAAGTCACGGGCGGTGGATTGGAAGGCGACAACACGACGCTCGACACTGCGGTCTCCGGCGCGGGCGATGGCGTCGCTCATGGCGCGAAGGTGGTCTTCGGCCTCTTCCACGGCGCGGGCGACACGGTCGGTTTGATGGCGGTTGGTACCTTTCATGCCTTTGTCCGACATTGGATCGAGGCCAAAGGCAAAGCTGTGCAGTAGGCCGCCAACAACGGCAAATATGCCTGCCTCGATGGGGCCGTGACCTGCAAAGCCTGCGATTGCCAAGCCGAGGCCAGTGAGGGCGGAGCCAAGCAGCTTGCGCGGCAGCGCAGGACGACGGGCCACCTTACGGGCATCATAGGCCTCTTGGGCAAACATGCCTTCGCGGGTCATCCAGGCGGCGAGCAGTAGGGCACCAAGCGCAATCAGGTATTGCGCCAAGACGATGGGCTCGGAAGTGAATGCTTTCAAGATCAGGGGCAGCGGCGCGATAAAAAGTAGGTTGACCCGACTACCTGCGCGGCTGCGTTTGGCATTGCGAAAGCCGTCGTCAGATGAGGTGTTCTGCGACACGCCGGGACTGTATTTCCCGCCAAACTTCTGAGCCATCACGCGCCTCCTGTAAATGAGACGTAGAAGATCAACAGAACCAACAGGCCAAAAGCCAGCTTTTGTAACCCGGTTGACGACATACCCACTCCACCCTGTTCTAAGTTATGGAGAAATCTAAGAACTCTGCCGCGATAAGGCTAGGGGGAAGTTTAGGCAAAGCGGCGCATTGCCGGGGTCAGGCCACTTTCAATTCAGTTATTTGCGGCGGCGTGTAGGTTTTGGGCGTTGCTCGTCCGGAATGGCGCCGTCAAGTCCAAGCTGGTCGCGCACGACCCTGCGGCGCAATTCCTCGACTTCACCAGGTTTGAGTTGGCCAAGCTGGAATGGGCCATAGGACACACGGATCAGGCGGTTCACGGCAAGGCCGATGGCCTCCATCGCACGGCGGATTTCTCGATTTTTGCCTTCGCGCAAGCCGATGGTGACCCAGGCGTTGGCGCCTTGCTGGCGATCCAATGAAATCTCCATCGGCTGGAAGCGCTCACCGTCGACTTCGATACCTTTGCGTAGGGGGGCAAAGGTGTCTTCGGTGGGGCGTCCGTTGATTCGCACGCGGTATTTGCGCAGCCAGCCAGTGCTGGGCAGTTCCAGCTTACGTTTTAGGTCGCCATCGTTGGTGAGCAACAACAGGCCTTCAGAGTTCAGGTCCAGTCGCCCAACAGTCATCACGCGTGGCAAAGCATCTGGGAGCTTGTCGAAAATCGTCTCGCGGCCTTTTTCGTCGCGGTTGGTGGTCACCAGACCGGTCGGCTTGTGATATAGCCATATGCGTTCGTGATCTGGCTCGCCAATTGGCTTGCCGTCAACGGTGACGCGGTCTTTTCCGGTCACATTCAAGGCAGGGCTTTCAAGGACTTTGCCGTTTACCGCCACGCGACCCGCTTCGATCATACGCTCCGCGTCTCGACGTGAGGCCACGCCTGCGCGGGCCAGAACTTTGGCGATGCGATCCCCTTCACGCTTCGGCGCATCGGAGGCTGGCTGCACCGAGGCCTTGCGCGGCTTGGATGAGCGGGCTTTGGCGGCGTGTGGTTTCGCATTAGGGCGACGGGAGGAGGGGGGCTTTTGAGACATGTCTCCGTTTACCTGCGAAACGGGGATTGCGAAAGGGGGCTTGGCAAGGCAAGTCTGCACCATGACCTTTCGAAGCCATATGGACCTTGCGCTTGAAGAAGCGCGTGCCGCTGCGGTGCGTGGAGAAGTACCTGTGGGGGCTGTGATTGTTGGGCCGGATGGCGCGGTTCTGGCGTCGGCGGGGAATCGGACCCGCGAAGATTTTGATCCGACTGCTCATGCCGAGGTGCTGGCGATGCGCGCGGCCTGTGCCAAGCTTGGCAGTGAGCGGTTGGTCGGGTGTGATCTGTATGTGACGTTGGAGCCGTGCCCGATGTGCGCCAGCGCGATCAGTCAAGCGCGGATTGCACGGGTGTATTATGGTGCGTCTGATCCGAAGTCGGGCGGCGTGGCGCAGGGGCCGCGGGTGTTTTCCCATCCGCAAAGCCATCATGTGCCAGAGGTCTATGACGGCCTTGCGGCGGAAGAGTGTGAGGCGTTGCTCAAGGCGTTTTTTGCAGAGCGGCGCTCATCTTAAAGGTCGATCGGCACCATCACTTCGGGTTCAATGACATCTACTTCCGGCAAGCCAGCAGCAAGCACAGCTGCGGATTGTTCCAAGACCGGGAAGGTTTTGTAGTGGCAGGGGATCACGGTTTTGAAGTTGAAATAGCGTTTGGCGGCATAGGCGGCACCGGCCATGTCCATAGTGAAATGGCCGCCTGCGGAAAGAATGCCCACGTCGGGTTTGTAGTAGTCGCCCATCCAGTCCATGTCCGCCATGATGTCGGTGTCGCCTGAGATATAAAGGGTGCGGCCCTCGGCGCGGAGAATGTAGCCGACTTCTGAGCCTGCTGCTTTTGGGCCTTCGTCCGCAGAAAATGTAGAGCTATGGGATGCGGGCACCATGGTGAGGCTTACGCCGTCACCCAGTTCTACGGTGCCGCCTTTGTTGAAACCGACGGTGTCCATATGTTCGTGTTCGTTCCAGTAAGACATGAGGTCATATTGGCCGACGATGGGGCGCGACAGCTTGCGTGCTAGAGGCAACATATCAGCGGCATGGTCAAAATGCGCGTGAGTCAGGATCAGATGTGTGGCGCCTGCAATAGCCGCTTCGTGTTGGTTTTCGGGCAGAACCGGGTTGCCGGTGAGCCATGGATCAATCAGCAACACCAGATCGCCGGTTTCAATGCGAAAAGAGCCATGTCCAAGCCAAATCAGTTTCATACCAAATCTCCTGCTGAATATCTGTCACAGTATCACTCAATGTGGGCTTTGGAAGGGGAGGCCGCGCGCTCAAAAGTGGGCAAGCGCTTGCACCATATTCCAGTGCGCGCTAAAGGCTGAGGGCACGTCCGCAACGAAAGAGTCTTGCCCCATGTCGATTGACGAAAGCACCGCCGCCAAAGTGGCCAAACTGGCCCGTATCAAGGTTGAGGAAGATGCCCTGCCTGCGCTGGCACAGGAATTCAATGCCGTGCTGGGTTTCATTGAGCAACTGAATGAGGTTGACGTTGACGGTGTGGAGCCAATGGTTTCCGTGACCCCAATGCGCCTGAAGCGCCGCGTAGATGTGGTGACTGATGGCGATCAGCAGGACAAAATCCTGAGCAATGCGCCGGATGCGCGTGAAGGCTTTTTTGCCGTTCCCAAAGTGGTGGAGTGATCCGGCTCGTTTGCCGTTGATCCCCTGAATAAAGATTTTGCCCCACATAGAGAGGCGCCCGATATGACCGATCTGACCAAACTCACCCTGGCTGAAGCCCGTGACAAGCTGCGTGCCGGTGATGTGACTTCCGTTGAACTGACCGAGACCTTTTTGAAGGCGATTGATGACGCGGACGCGCTCAACGCCTTTGTGCATAAGACGCCGGAGATTGCGTTAGAGCGTGCCAAGGCGGCGGATGCGCGGATTGCTCAAGGCGATGCGCCAGACATGTGCGGTCTGCCAATTGGTATCAAAGACCTGTTCTGCACCAAAGGTGTGGCGTCCCAAGCGGCAAGTGGCATTCTGGAGGGCTTTACGCCGGAGTATGAATCCACCGTGTCCCAAAAGCTGGTGGACACTGGTGCGGTGATGCTTGGCAAGCTCAACATGGATGAGTTTGCTATGGGCTCGTCCAACGAGACCTCTGTTTATGGCAATGCGATCAACCCTTGGCGTCGGGGAAATGACGATGCGGCGCTGACTCCTGGCGGATCATCTGGTGGGTCCGCGTCCGCCGTGGCGGCTGATCTGTGTCTGGCAGCGACCGGTACCGACACCGGTGGTTCGATCCGGCAGCCAGCCGCCTTTACTGGCATCACAGGCATCAAGCCGACCTATGGTCGGTGTTCCCGTTGGGGTGTGGTGGCTTTTGCCTCCTCGCTGGATCAGGCTGGCCCCATGACCAAAGACGTGCGCGACGCGGCCATTATGCTTGAGGCGATGTGTGGTCACGACGAGAAGGACAGCACCAGTGTTGATCTGCCGGTGCCAAACTTTGAAGCCATGCTGACCGGCGACATTCGCGGCAAGAAGATCGGTATTCCAAAAGAGTACCGTATGGACGGCATGCCTGCGGAGATCGAAAAGCTTTGGGAGGATGGCACGGAGATGCTGAAGGCCGCGGGTGCGGAGATTGTCGATATCTCTCTGCCGCACACGAAATATGCGCTGCCAGCCTACTACGTGATTGCGCCTGCGGAAGCGTCCTCCAACCTCGCGCGTTATGATGGTGTGCGCTACGGCCACCGCGCCACTTTGGCTGCGGGCGATGGCATCACCGAGATGTATGAAAAGACCCGCGCAGAAGGCTTTGGCCATGAGGTTCAGCGCCGCGTGATGGTCGGTACCTATGTGCTGTCCGCAGGTTTCTATGACGCTTACTACAACCGTGCGCGTCGCGTTCGGACGCTGATCAAGCAGGACTTCGAGAACGTCTTTGCTCAAGGCATCGATGCGATCCTCACACCAGCGACACCGTCTGCGGCCTTTGGTTTGGGTGAAATGACCGATGCCGATCCAATTCAGATGTATCTGAACGACGTTTTCACCGTGACGGTGAACCTTGCCGGTTTGCCTGGCGTATCTGTGCCGACGGGTCTGGACAGTCAGGGGTTGCCGCTTGGGTTGCAGCTTATTGGTCGCCCGTGGGAAGAGGGTGATCTGCTGAACACCGCTTACGCACTGGAGCAAGCCGCAGGATTTGTAGCCAAGCCGGGTAAATGGTGGTAAAGCTGCTGCAAAACTAAGAGCAGTTAAGGCAAATCATGAAACGTAGCATTGGGGCAATTTGTGCGCTGGTTGCGCTTAGCGCGTGCCAGCCGCCTTTGCCAGATAGCGCAGCAGGCGTTTTTTACGACGAGAAAACAGGCGAACACCGCCGGACGGCATTGCCACCTGCAAATGCCGTGTCACAGGAAACTATTCCTGACGCACCGCAAATTGCAGAGACTCAGCAAGCACCAGTTTTGGAAACTGTGCCACCGGCGCAAACCGTTGCTGCTACGCCCCTGATCTCCACCACAACAGCGAAGCCTCAGTCGGCGGCGGCCGCGGCGAGCACTGTTCCTTCGTCCAGCTCTGTTGCGTCGACAAACACCGATGCGGCCAGTATTGCTACTGAGACCACTGCTGCTTTGGCCGCAGCGTCGGTCAACTCCGGCGTTCTGCCGCTTGACGCGAGCCCGAGCAACCCAGCGCCGCAGGTGTTCTCCAATCCAGGTATTTCGGATGAAAACGACTTTGCCGCTGTAGATGGGCGCCGCTCGATTGAAGCAGATGCCGCGCGACGGGCGCAGAATAAAGCCAACTACACGGTGATCCAGCCGACCGCCGTGCCGCAGCGTGTCGGAGACGCTGGGCCAAACATTGTGGCTTATGCTTTGGAAACGAAACATCCTCGCGGGACAAAGATGTATAGCCGTCTAAAAATTGGCGGCGCGGCGCGGTATGAGAAAGCTTGTGCCAAATTTGGCAGTGACGAAGCTGCGCAGCGGGCGTTTCTTGGAAAAGGTGGGCCAAAGACGGACCGCCTTGGCGTCGATCCGGATGGTGATGGCTTTGCCTGCCAGTGGGATCCCAGCCCGTTCCGCGTGGCCGCTGGCAACTAAGCGTGTCCTCTTCTTTGGACATTTTTCAGCATCCCTCTCCGAATTTCGGGGAGCGGCGAGATGGACAGCGACCTGAGCTTATTGTGATCCACTACACGGCGATGGACTGCGCGCAGGCGGCGATTGACTGGCTGTGTAATCCCGAAGCAGAAGTGTCGGCGCATTATGTGATTGCGCCGGATGGGCAGGTGACACAGCTGGTGGCAGAAGAGATGCGGGCTTGGCACGCCGGTGTCGGAAATTGGCAAGGACGCGGAGACGTGAACTCGCGCAGCATTGGCATTGAGTTGTCCAATAAAGGGGATCACCCGTTTGCGGCCAAGCAAATGGAGGCTCTGGAGGTACTGCTCAGAGGCATCATGCAGCGCTGGAGCATTGGTCCGGAAAGTGTGATTGGACATTCCGATATGTCTCCAGGCCGCAAGATTGATCCAGGACCGAAGTTTGATTGGCTGCGGCTGGCGCGGGAAGGACTGGCCATTTGGCAAGATCACGAACCAGCTGATGCAGATTGGGAAAGCTGTGCTGCGCAATTGGGCTACGATCTGGAAAACCCTAACAGTTTTGATGCGTTTCGGGCGCGGTTTCGGCCTTGGGCTGAGGGGCCTTGTGATGCTGAGGACGCGCGTGTTGCCGCGCGACTTCTGCAGGTCGCAGGGAGAGATTGACGCGATAGCGCCGAAGCCCTATTGCGGGGACGCGCAGAGAGCTGGATGGCCGTGGGGGCGTTAGCCCGCGAGGAAAGTCCGGACTCCACAAAGCAACGGTGCCGGGTAACGCCCGGCCGGGGAAACCCGAGGGAAAGCGCCACAGAGAACAAACCGCTCTCGGTTACGAGAGTAAGGGTGAAACGGTGGGGTAAGAGCCCACCGCGCGGCTGGCAACAGCGGCGGCACGGCAAGCCCCACCGGGAGCAATGCCAAATAGGGACCGCGCGTGGCGCTTGCCACAGGAGCGCTTTGCTCCGAGCAGGTCCGGGTTGGCAGCTTGAGGTGTCTGGTAACAGGCACCCTAGATGAATGGTCATTGAACCGGCTTCGGCCGGGGAACAGAATCCGGCTTATAGGCTCTCTGCGCGTCACCTTTCCATTTTGCACAAGACAAACAGAAGATTGCCGCCCTAGGGTGTGAGCAAAACGGAAGAGGCTGCCATGAGTATTGTCGAAGAAATTGCCCTGCGTCAGAGCATCCGCCTGGGACTGCTTGCTTTGGGGCTATTGGCAGCTTTGATTTATGCCGTCGCTTTATGTCACCGTCCGCCCAGCGTCTGGAAAACGGTGATAAAGACCATCCCAATGCCGGCTTTTGCGGCGGCAGTGGCGGTAAGTTTCGGCTCTTGGGCGGTAGTTGTGGCGCTGTTGCTGTCGGCGATTGGAGATATGGCGCTGTCGCGGGATGGAGAGAAAGCCTTTTTGATTGGGTTGGTTTCCTTTGCAGCGGCGCATGTGGCGTATGTGGCGTATTTCTGGGGCATCGGTGCCGGGCCGCTAGCGATGCCTGTCTTGTTGGCGGTATTAGTTGTCTTTGCCCTGTCGACGGAGCGCTGGCTGAGTCCGTTTTCTGGGGACCTGCGCTGGCCGGTCAGAGCCTATGTCGTGATAATCTGTGCCATGGGGGCAACGGCTTTTGGGCTGGTAGATCGCCCTTTGACGGTGGCCGGTGCAGTGGCCTTTATGGCGTCTGATACTTTGTTGGCCATACAGCTTTTCCGTATGAAACCGGATGCGGCCCTGCAACGTATGGTGTCGATTGCGCTGTGGGTGCTTTACGCGGGTGGACAGTTCCTGATTGTGGCGGGTGTAGGCTGGGCGACCCCGCTCTTTTAAATCCCGCGAAATCAGACTAACTGGAAGCAAGCAGTTCCGGAGACCACTATGGCGTTTTTCTCAAAGCTCAAAGATAAGCTGTTCAAATCGTCGTCCAAACTGGACGAGGGACTTGAGGCGATTGTTGAAGATGGTGGCGAAGAGACCGAAGCTGTTGCGGTTGCAAACGCTCCCGTGGAGCAGTCCGCGCCCGCCGCTGTTGAGGTGGAGCCAGCGCCGGTTGCGGAAGAAAAATCGCCGACCGAGGCTCCCAAGTCCGGTATTCTGTCGCGCCTGACCGGTCAGAACCAAAGCGGTCCGGTTGTGAAGCGTGTGTTGGACGACGATATGCTCGAGCAGCTGGAAGAGCTGTTGATTGCCTCGGATATGGGCGTGGACACGGCGTTACGGGTGACCGCGAATATTGCGGAAGGTCGTTTGGGCCGGCGGGTCTCCACGCAGGAAATCAAAGAGATTTTGGCGACTGAAGTGGCGCGGATCATGGAGACCGTGGCGCGCCCGATGCCGTTATACCCGTCCAAGCCACAAGTTGTGCTGGTTGTCGGGGTTAATGGGTCCGGCAAGACCACCACCATTGGCAAGCTGGCCAGCCAATTCAGGTCTGCAGGTAAATCTGTGGTGATTGCCGCCGGAGATACGTTCCGCGCCGCAGCAGTGGAGCAGTTACAGGTTTGGGGCGAACGCGCGGGTGTGCCGGTTTTGACAGCGCCAGAGGGCTCGGACCCCGCGAGCCTGGCTTATGACGCGATGGCCAAGGCGGAAGCAGAAGGTGCAGACCTGCTCATGATCGACACGGCTGGGCGTTTGCAAAACCGTCAAGACTTGATGGAGGAACTCGCCAAGATTGTACGGGTGATCCGCAAGAAAGACCCAGATGCGCCGCACAACACGCTGCTGGTGCTGGACGCAACGACTGGCCAAAACGCCGTCAGTCAGGTGGAGACCTTCCAAAAGTTGGCGGATGTGTCTGGACTGGTGATGACCAAGCTCGACGGCACGGCGAAGGGCGGCATTCTTGTGAGCCTTGCGGACAAATTTGGCCTGCCGATTCACGCGATTGGTGTGGGTGAGCAGATTGACGATCTGCAACCGTTTGATCCCGAAGAGTTTGCTGCGGCCTTGATTGGTCTGGAGCAGGGGTGAGTTTGCTCCGATCAGATGAAAGCCTGACATGAGCGCTTGGCTGGTCTCTTTGGAAGGGACAGCCGCTGGCCAGCAGTTGGCCTTGGCGCTGGCGTTGTCCGCAGCGTTTCTGCACGCAGTCTTTGGCGCACTTCAAAAAGGACGGCATGATCCGTGGCTTACCCGCGGTGCTATTGATTTTAGCTATGCGGTAATGGCGGCGCCGTTTGCGCTGTTTGTTGTGCCTTGGCCGGAGCCGCATATGTGGCTGATTTTCTTCGGCGCGTTTTTTATCCATACCGGTTATAAACTGTTGCAGAGCTGGGCCTACAGCAAAGGGGCCTTCACGGTAGTCTATCCGGTTGTGCGCGGGGTGGGGCCGTTTTTTACTGTCATCGGTGCCTATCTGATTTTCGGTGAGACCTTTAGTGGGGTGCAGTGGTTTGGCGTTGCGGTGCTGATGGCGGGTATTCTCGGCCTCGCGGTTTATAACATGGTGTTCATGACCGAAGGGCGGGAGACTCTGGTCGCTGCGATGGTTATTGCGGTGTTCACGGGCTTTTTTGTGGCGCTTTACACCACATATGACGCGTTTGGCATTCGCGCGACAGCGGACCCTTTCACCTTCCTGGCGTGGTTCTTCCTGATCGACGGGTTGGTGTTTCCGGTTTTGGCGACGAGGAAGTATCGTGCCGTGGTGAACCCACCTGCACTTGGCCCGCTGATGACGCGCGGCTTTATTGGCGGGTTGGTGGCCTTTGCCAGCTTTGGATCGGTGATGTTGGCAACGCGCCTCGACAATGTCGGGGAAGCGGCGGTTTTGCGTGAAACCTCGCCAGTGTTTGCCGCGCTCATTGGCTGGTTGTTCCTGAAAGAGACCGTCGGCCCGCGCCGGATTGCCTTGATGGCATTGATTGCGCTGGGGGCTGTGATAGTGGAAGTGGGCAGGCAATAGGGACGTGACATGGCTGAGAATACTTCTGAGAAAAAGATCAACCCGATGCTCAAGATGGGCTTGGAGATGGGGCCGATTGTGGTGTTCTTTGTCGCCTATCTGCGGCTGAGGGATCAAACGATCGAGATTGGTGGGGTGGCCTATGACGGCTTCATTGTTGCCACCGCCGGGTTCATTCCACTGTTGATCCTGACCACAGGGATTCTCTGGAAACTGACCGGCAAGCTTTCAAAGATGCAGGTGGCCACTTTGGTGCTTGTGATCCTGTTTGGCGGTCTTTCGGTTTGGCTCAACGACGAGCGGTTCTTTAAGATGAAGCCAACCATGATTTATTTGCTGTTTGGCGGGGCATTGGGCATAGGCCTGCTGCGCGGGCAGAGTTATTTGAAGTTTGTCATGGAAGAGATGATGCCCCTGAAAGAAGAGGGGTGGATGTTGCTAACGAGGCGTTTGACGGCGTTTTTCGTAGGTTTGGCAGTGCTGAACGAAGTGATCTGGCGCACGCAAAGTACAGATACTTGGGTGTATTTTAAAACCTTTGGTCTGACAGCAGCGGTGTTCATTTTCTTCATGACCCAGGGCAAGATTTTTCAGGACTACGCGCTGGAAGAAGAGTCCGACGAAGCCTGAGAAGGCGCTGCCTTGCGAGCGGTGACCCTCTGAGGAAATTTGTCGTGCTAAACTTAAGCGGCACTATGGCCCAAATAAATCTTTTTGTACCCATGTGTCGGATCTGTCTGCCCGCAGATCGGCGTGTAGTGCGCGGCCTCGGCGCAGGGCTGGGCGCTCCCACAAGGCTTTGAGCCAGCGCGCCATGTGGGGTTTGTCCCCCAAGGTTTGTTCTTGTCCTTGCCACAGTGAAGCCCAGCCCCAAGCGGACATATCTGCGATGGAGTAGAAATCACCTGCTAAGTATTCATTCTTAGCAAGTCGGCGATCCAGCACGCCATAGAGACGGGCGGTCTCGTCGCGATAGCGGGCCTTTGCGTAGGCGATGTCTTCAGGCGCGTATTTTAGGAAATGGTGGGTTTGTCCGGCCATGGGGCCCAGCCCGCCCATTTGCCACATGAGCCATTCTTCAACCGCGACCCGTTCGCGTGCTGTTGTGCCCAGAAACTTGCCGGTTTTGCGCGCGAGGTAGAGCAAAATCGCGCCGCTTTCGAAAACCGAAATTGGCTGGCTGTCCGGCCCCTCTGGATCGACAATTGCGGGCATACGATTGTTCGGCGCGATCTTGAGAAAGTCCTCGGCAAATTGATCTCCTTTACCAATGTTGATCAGGTGGGGCGTGTAAGGGAGCCCCATTTCCTCAAGCGCAATAGAGACTTTCCAGCCGTTGGGTGTCGGCCAGTAGTAGAGATCAATGGTCTGTTGCATGGGCGCTCCTCAAAATTGAGGTGCCATGATGCGGTTTTTAGACCGTACTGCAAGATGGTGGTGGCATAGATGAGCGCGAAGCTGCAAGGCAGTTGCGCGGCGCTAACCGTGTTTGCAGTCGCTCCAGAGAAAAGACGTCCGGCTTTCGCAAAAGATCGCTGTAAAACGCCATGGCGCCCTCTCGCAAATATGGCGACCAATGGCAGAACCAGTATGAAGGGCGGGCGATATCATGCCCCAACGTACTGAGATTGGAAAGAGTGGTTCTGTTATCGAGACGAATGGTGAGGGCATTGGGGGCGTCAAACCCGCGGCCGATGGAGCGGTCGTGAGATCCTGGCCGTCCCAGTAGCCGCTCAAACAGGATGTCGTAGAAGGCATTTTCACTACTGACGATGTTAAAGAGCTCCACGTGCTTGCCTGCATCCGTTCTCAGGGCTGCCGCTACACAGGGCCTGAACACAGCGCCATTCAAGAATATGACCCTGCCAATATCACCTGATGAAAGGCGATGGATGGTTTGCAGGGACAGATAGGCTCCCATGGAATGCGCGACCAAGTTTATTCGCCGATGTGGTGCCACGCGTCGAATCTGCCGGATGAGAGTTGCGAGAGCGAAGGACGCGCGGACAGCAGAGCGCAAAGCCTGTTTGAGAGAACCGCGGGCATGCCAGCCAAAAGCGATTCCTACACCGCTGTTTTCAGATTGGGACAAAAAACCAAGTCGGTCAGGCCAACTGACGGCCTTGGCGCAATTCGCATCTATTGGAGCGAATATGTGTGCGTGAGGACAATGCTGGGCGGAGTTGGGCTGAAACTTATAGCCGTGCAGCATGACGGTGATGGGGCCGTTGGTTTCTAAGGCGCGGTTAAGGACTGGCATCAAAGGGGCATCGGTACCATGCAGCACCGGTTTGCGGCCTTCTGCGTTAATCCGAATGAGCGCCATGGTGGCTTCCCCTTTTCACCTGTATTCAGTTTGGCGCCAAATGGTGCAGATTACGTAAAGCGGGCGTAACAGCACTGTGACGTGCCCCGCGTGGCTTGACGTTTGTGGCGTTGCGGCGTAACCCGCAGGCGTGGCGATTTGTTACCGGATTGCGGGCCACGTTAAAGATGCCGCTAAAGAGGTCAGGACGAAGGAGCCCCTTCCGCTTGGCCGGAACGGGGCTTTTTATTTGGGCTGGTCAGAGAGGCCCGGGAGAGATGACATGAGCGATTGGAACAAACGCACAAAGCTGGTGCATGGTGGGACGCGGCGGAGCCAATACAACGAGGTGAGTGAGGCGATCTTCCTCACCCAAGGCTTTGTCTATGACAGCGCGGAGCAGGCTGAAGCCCGTTTCATCGAAACCGGTGAAGATGAATTCATCTATGCGCGCTATGGCAACCCAACAGTGGCAATGTTCGAAGAGCGAATTGCAGCGCTTGAGGGGGCAGAAGATGCTTTTGCCACGGCCAGTGGCATGGCGGCGGTCAGCGGTGCGTTGACCTCTATGCTGAAGGCCGGTGATCACGTGGTGTCGGCCAAGGCACTGTTTGGCTCTTGCATCTACGTGTTGCAGGACATTCTAGGCCGTTATGGCGTGGAAGTCACCTTTGTTGACGGCACGGATTTGGCGGCCTGGAAGGCAGCGATGCGTCCGGACACAAAGGCGGTGTTCTTTGAAAGCATGTCTAACCCGACGCTGGAGGTGATCAACATCACCGCCGTGGCGCAAATAGCCCATGAAGTGGGTGCGATCGTTCTGGTAGATAATGTGTTTTCCACACCAGTGTTTTCGAATGCCATAGAGCAAGGCGCGGATGTGGTGATCTATTCGGCGACCAAGCATATCGACGGCCAAGGACGCGCGCTTGGCGGGGTTGTTCTTGGGACCAAGGACTTCATCCGTGGCACGCTGGAGCCATACATGAAGCATACAGGTGGCAGCATGAGCCCGTTTAACGCTTGGGTGATGCTGAAAGGTCTGGAAACCATTGATCTGCGCGTACGGGCGCAGGCGGATAGTGCTTTGGCGATTGCTGCTGCTTTGGAAGGCAATCCAGCGTTGGAGCGCACGATTTACCCCGGTTTGGAGAGCCACGCGCAGGCCGCCCTAGTGAAGAAGCAGTTGGATGGCAATGGCGGCACGGTTCTGTCTCTGGATATCAAAGGCGGGCGCGAAGCGGCGTTTAAGTTCCTGAACGCGCTAGAAATCGCGGTTATTTCAAACAACCTAGGGGACGCGAAGTCGATTGCCACGCATCCAGCGACGACGACTCACCAGCGTCTTCCAGATGAGGTCAAGGCGGACTTGGGGATCACCCCTGGCCTGGTGCGGTTCTCCGTTGGATTGGAAGACTCTGATGATCTGATCAAGGACATGACCCATGCTATTGAGGCCTCGCAAACCTAAAGGTGGCGGGACGTCGGAGCAAGATTTGGGCGCGCGACAGAAGGGTCGGGCGCCTTTTGCGTCCTTTGGTGTAGAGTGAACCAAGGTGTCGTTTTTTGCGTATGTGTTAACGATATTAGCATTTTGTCGACGGACTGACTAAGTTAGTGAGGCGACAGCAGGTAAAAGGCGCTTGGCTATGAATGTTCAGACTTCCAAGACCCAGACTGAAATGACACGGGAAGAGGCAGCAGAGGCGCTGGCGCGTTTGCGGGCGTGGGCGCAATCTGCGTCTGTGACCGAAATAGCCGAGCTGGACCCGGCAGTTGCGCGGTTGTTGCCGGATCAGCCGCTGGCGAACTATCCGGATCTGTCACGGAAGTATCCCGAGGATTTTGAAGCGACGCCTGAGTACCGAGCAACTTTGCCAGACCTGCAGAATGGTCCAGAGAGCCTGATCAAAGGCGAAAAGCAGCAAATTCAGCATGTGGGGATTTCCAATTTCCGCCTGCCTATCCGGTTTCACACACGCGACAATGGTGACATCACGTTGGAGACCAGCGTCACCGGCACCGTTAGCTTGGAGGCTGATAAGAAGGGCATCAACATGTCCCGGATTATGCGGTCGTTTTACAAGCACGCGGAGAAAACCTTTAGCTTCAGCGTGATGGAAGCGGCTCTGGCAGATTACATAACCGATCTGGAGAGTTTTGATGCGCGGTTGCAGATGCGGTTTTCGTACCCGATGAAGATAAAGTCATTGCGGTCCGGTCTCGAAGGCTATCAGTATTATGATATTGCTCTGGAAAAAGTGCAGCACGGCGAGACCACACATAAGATCATGCATTTGGACTATGTGTATTCCTCAACCTGCCCATGTTCTCTGGAACTCAGCGAACACGCGCGCATGTCACGTGGTCAACTGGCCTCACCACACTCTCAGCGTTCGGTTGCGCGAATTTCGGTTGAGATTGTCGACCGTCCACGGGTCTGGTTTGAAGACCTGATTGATCTTGCTCGCGCCGCCGTGCCGACCGAAACACAGGTTATGGTGAAGCGCGAAGATGAACAGGCTTTTGCCGAACTTAATGCAGCCAACCCGATCTTTGTTGAAGATGCCGCGCGTCTGTTTTGTGAGAAGCTAAAGGCAGACCGGCGCATTGGTGATTTTCGAGTTGTCGCGAGCCACCAGGAAAGCTTGCATAGTCATGATGCCGTGTCAGTTCTGACAGACGGTCCCTTGTTTGCCTCTGAAAGCATCGACCCCAAGCTTTTCACCACTTTGTTTCACGTCGGATAACCGCGCTGTTGTCAGGGCGAGTTGTGTCGTTTGCGAAATAGAACAGAAGGCTATGCGCCCTCTGCCTTCTTTTGGGCGGTGGAACGCGCTTGACAGCGGCTGGCGCAACCGCCAACCCTTCGGCCATGCTGGACTTACGACCCGTTGGATATGTGATCGGCCTTTTGGTGGCGATATTGGGCGTGGCCATGCTTGTGCCCATGCTCGTAGACCTGTTGGGAGGCACGGCGCATTGGGAAGCCTTCTTTTTGAGTGCTGTTATCACCTGTCTCGCGGGAGCTATGGTTGCGTTGTCCTGTCACAACGGACGCGGTGATGGGCTTTCGTTGCAGCAGACCTTTTTGCTCACTACAGGCGTTTGGGTGGCATTGCCGATGTTTGGGGCTTTGCCATTTATGCTCGGTGCCACTGAGGCACGGGTTGTCGATGCAGTCTTTGAGGCGATGAGCGGACTAACTACCACGGGTTCCACTGTGTTCTCTGGTTTAGAGGAGCTTCCGCGCGGAATGTTGCTTTGGCGTGGGTTGTTACAGTGGCTTGGCGGTATCGGTATCATCGTTGTAGCTATGGTGTTTTTGCCAGAATTGCGCGTTGGCGGGATGCAGATCTTCCGCAGTGAAGGCTTTGATACCTTCGGGAAAATTTTGCCTCGAGCCACGGAAATAAGTAGTCGAATTTCCGTAATTTATGTCACGCTCACAGTGGCCTGTGCGTTTGCTTATGTCATCACCGGTATGGAACCGTTTGACGCGGTGGTGCATGCGATGACAACCATCGCCACTGGCGGTTTTGCCAATTACGATACCTCCTTTGGGGCGTTCTCTGTTGGTACGGAATACGTTGCGGTTGTTTTTATGTTGCTTGCTGCTTTGCCCTTTGTACGGTTTGTGCAACTTACTGCCGGAAGCGCGCGACCATTGTTGCAGGATTCGCAGATCCGGACGTTCTTTCTGACCGTCGGTGTGATTGTGATCATGCTCACAAGCTGGCAGGTGCTTAGCAATGGGTTGGGCAGTGAGGCAGGTTTTCGCAAAGTCCTATTCAACACGACATCCATTGTGACCGGAACTGGCTATGCGAGTGCGGACTATATGCAGTGGGGCGGCTTCCCGGTCTCAGTGTTGTTCTTTGCTGGTCTAATTGGGGGCTGTGCGGGATCGACGGCCTGTTCGATCAAAATCTTTCGCTATCAGCTTTTGTTTGCGACCGTTAAGGCGCAGATTCTTAAAATTCAGCACCCAAGCGGCGTATTTACGCCAAGGTTTCAGGGCCGCAAGATTGAAGATGATGTGCTGGGCTCCGTGATGAGCTTTTTTGTGTTCTTTACGGTGACACTTGGCGGTCTGGCCGTTCTCTTAGGCATGACGGGGCTAGATTTCACGACGGCCCTTTCAGGGTCAGCGGCAGCTTTGGCAAATATTGGTCCAGGTTTGGGTGATATCATTGGCCCTGCTGGCAACTTTGCGACTCTGAACGATGCGGCTAAATGGCTTTTGGCAGCGGGCATGTTGATTGGCCGGCTTGAGCTTTTGGCGGTCTATGTACTCTTTACGGTTCAATTCTGGAGGGCCTAATGACGGCACTGGATCAGGAGATGCGTCCTTTGGGGGCGCAGATTTCGCACATGCTGAAAGCACGAGGTGTGGATGTCATTTTTGGCATTCCCGGCGTGCACAATGTTGAGATGTATCGCGGCATAGAAGAGGCTGGGATCACGCATGTTCTGGCGCGACACGAACAGGGCGCTGGCTTTATGGCTGATGGATATGCCCGGGCCAGTGACAAGCCGGGCGTGGCTTATGTCATAACGGGGCCGGGTGTGTGCAATATTCTGACGCCTTTGGGGCAGGCTTATTCCGACAGCGTGTCGGTTCTGACCCTGTCGAGTTGTTTGAATGAGCATGTAGGGCACCGCGGCCAGTTGCACCAGATGCGCGATCAGCGTGGTGCGGCGGCGACAGTGTGTGATTGGTCCGAGGAGGCGCGTACGGCACGGGCAGCCTATGATTTGATCGACCGCGCGTTGGTGGAGTTTGAGACACAACGCCCACGGCCCAAACACATCCAAGTACCAATTGCTCTGTTGGGGGCGATGGCACCTGAAGCGTCAGCGGCGCGGCCGGGTGCGATGGAGAGCCACACGGGATTTGCGGCTGGAGATATGCGCGGCGTGGCGCAGGATTTGCTCAATGCGAAAAAACCGTTGTTTATTCTGGGTGGAGGTTTGGCGGCCTCCGGCGAAGCTGCGGCCTTGCACATACGTCTGCTGCTTAAGGCAACTGGGGCGGCGGCCTTTATGACCTATGCCGGTGCTGGCCTTTTGGCGCCCGATGAAGCGATGAGTTTTGGCACTTACCTTGGTCGCGCAGAAAGCAAACGGATTATTGGCGACAGCGATCTGGTGATCGCGATTGGTACTGAGTTGAGTGAATGTGATTTGTGGCGCGATGAACTTGGACACACTGGGCGGCTTGTGCGCGTGGACATTGATCCGGAAGTGTTGGCGGATCGGCACCGGGCCGATACCACGGTGCAAGCGGATGCTTTTTCCTTTGTGATGAAGCTGAAGGCGGACTTCTCTTTTTTACTTTCGATGAATGACGCGCTGCCAGATGAGGCGGTGTCGCCAAAATGGAACGCAGTTGAGATTGCTGCCGCGAAGAAGCGCTTCCGCGCGGAAACTGATGCGGAGCGCCCTGGCATTGTCGAGATCTGTGACGTGCTGTCTGAGGTCATGCCGGAAGACGCGATGATCTATTCTGACATGACGCAGTTTGCCTATGTCGCAAAGGAGGTCTGGGACATGACGCGGCCAGGGTTTTGGCATCACCCAAGTGGATTTGGCACGTTGGGGTATGCTTTGCCTGCCTCCATCGGTGGGGCGATGGCCCGGCCAGGGAAGCCAACAGTCTGCATCGCGGGGGACTACGGGTTCCAATATACCGTGCAGGAACTCGGCGCGGCAGTGGAAATGAAACTGCCGATCCCGATTCTGTTATGGGACAACCATAAGCTCAAAGAGATCGAAGACAGTATGGTGGGAAGTCAGATCGCGCCCAACGCCGTGGTCGCAATGAACCCGGATTTTTGCAAGCTGGCTGAAAGCTATGGCTGCCTTGCGACCGAGCCGAAGACGCTCGAGGAGTTGCAGGCGGCATTGACGCAGGCTTTTGATGCGGACCGGCCAACATTGATCCGGATGACCGCGGCATTGTCTGCTTTCTGAAACAAGTGATCTTCAAATGAAATGGGCGGCTCATTTCGGAGCCGCCCATTATCGTTCTAGGGTGAGACCGCTTACCAGCAGCTCACCAACACGGTCATGTCGCTGGCTTGTTTGGTCAGATCTTCCGGGGCCATGGACGCGCCGTTGACGGACAGGTCGACCTGGATGCCTTCTTGCGCCAACAGCGCGCGAATCGCGTCGCTGTTCACAGCAAAGTTCACCTCTTCGGGCAATTGCTGTGCGGACTGTGAGTCACGTGGCAGCAGCATGCCAAACACCGAACCACCGGCATCAAACACAGGGCCACCCCAGTCGCCAGGCTGTACGTTCAGTGCCAAACGGGTGAGCTCTTGCTCACCGCGCAAGCCTTTAACGTCTGCCAGTTGACCAAACGTCAGAGTTGGCGCGCCCAGGGCACCTTCGTAGGAATACCCGGCAACCGCTACATCGGACTGAATACGCGGGGCGCCTTCGCGCAAGGTTGCGACGTCGATAGGGGCCAGCGAGGACATGGGACGCAGGATGGCAATGCCAAGCGCCTCGTCGATTACAGAAACCTCTGCGTCATAGTCTTCTTCGATGGTGACTTTGGTGCAGTTCTGCACGGCTTCGGCGGTGGTTACCACGTGGCCTTTGCGGTCGATGAAGAAGCCGGAACGGGATTGTTTTGGTTTACGCACCTGCAGGCCGGAGATCAGATCGATGTTTTGTGCGGTGTCGTCACCAGCAGCTGGGTCCAGCACGCCGCCGATACGAGTGAAGCTGGCCTGCATTTCGCCGAGAATGCGGGTGCGGCGCTCTTCGTCATTTGCTGGCCACACCAGAGTGAAGCCTTTGATTTGGCCTTCTTTCAGGGAGACTTCAGTGTGGCTGACGATGTTGGCGTTCTGACCTGTCAGTACAAAGCTGGACTTCTTGCGCTCACGTGGGCCGTCCAGAGGGACAATCTCAAGCGTTTGCATGATGTCGTAGAGACCAAACAGGGTGTTCTGGTCGCCTTCTTGGCTGATCAGTAGAACCTGCGCGGGAATGTCACCGGAGGGCTGATACCGCACGAGGGGATACTCGGAAGCGGCTTTCTGAACTACGCCCATCGGCACAACCATTTCGACGCCCGCGTCCATATCGCTGACCAACTGCAGGTTCATGCCTTCCAGAACAGCAAAGAATTTCTGGCGCAGAGTGTCACGTTGCAGTGTTGTCATCACGCCGGTGACGTCAAAACCGTTGTCAGCCTGCCAGTTGGACATGGAGGCACGGGTGCCGCGGCCAAAGGAGCCGTCGATGGCGGAGTTGTAATATCCCGCCCATTTCAGCCACTCTAGCAGTGCTTTCTTTTCGTCACGGGACAGAGCTGCTTCGATCGCCCGGGCCTCACGTACAGTTTCGTCAGGCTGCGGAGGGGCAATTGGCGTGACCTCTGGTGCAGTCGGTGTTTCCACAATCACAATTTGCGTGTCTTGCTGTTCGATTTGAGCCGGTTGCTGACCGGAGAGTGCCGCTTGCGGATTAGCCAGTTGATTGGTGCCGACTGGCCAGAACTGGCTGCGGTATTCACGGGCGGTTGCCAAATAGGCGTCGACGGGAATCACGCCTTCCGACCGATACACGCGCAACACGTTTTCTGCGTCCTCACGTAGGTATGGACCGACGGCAATGGCGTACCAACCACCACCAAGGGCAAAGCCGTTCACATCGTCCATACGTTGGGCGTAGGCGCGGATGTTTTCACTGGCTTGGGTCAAGCTGGGTTGAGCTTCGAGCTGTACCCAAACGATGTCATCTGAGGATTGAGCAGTGGCGGTAGTGACACTGAAAAGCAGTGCCACAAAAAGCGACAGAATAGTGCGCAGCATGTTGGTGGTAGTCCCTGAAACGCGTGACAATTGTTAATTAGAGGCTCTTTTATCAGGTTCGGCGCGGCTTGCACTCATAATTTGGTGAGCTTGGCCCTGCGGTGATGTTGACCCCGTGCAAGCTTGCGCATAAGCAAGACCCGCGTTTGGAAAGGGCTTTCACCATGGCACATAGCGACAGCAAACCGCGTAGCTTCCAAGAGATCATTCTGCGCCTTCAAAATTACTGGGCCGAAAAAGGCTGCGCTGTGTTGCAGCCTTATGACATGGAAGTGGGCGCAGGCACGTTCCACCCCGCGACGACATTGCGGTCCTTGGGCAGCAAGTCCTGGGCTGCGGCATATGTGCAACCGTCACGTCGCCCGACCGATGGGCGCTATGGTGAGAACCCGAACCGTTTGCAGCACTACTACCAGTATCAGGTGTTGATCAAACCAAGTCCACCCAACCTGCAGGAGCTGTACCTCGGTTCCTTGGCAGCGATTGGCGTAGACATGGAAATGCACGACATCCGCTTCGTTGAGGATGACTGGGAAAGCCCCACTCTGGGTGCTTGGGGCCTTGGCTGGGAAGTTTGGTGTGATGGCATGGAAGTCAGCCAGTTCACCTATTTCCAACAGGTTGGTGGTCACGACTGCCACCCTGTGTCTGGTGAGCTGACTTATGGTCTGGAGCGTTTGGCAATGTATGTGCTGGGCGTCGATCACGTGATGGACATGCCGTACAACGATCCGCAAGCCGAAATTTCGCTGACCTATGGCGATGTGTTCAAGCAGACAGAGCAGGAATACAGCCGCTGGAACTTTGACGTGGCCAATACCGATGTTTTGCTGAAGCAATTTGAAGAGGCGGAAGCTGAGTGTGAGAAGATCCTCGCACAGGCGCATGTGGACCCAAAGACCGGCAAGCGTATCATCATGGCGCATCCGGCTTATGACCAGTGTATTAAAGCCTCCCACCTGTTCAACTTGCTGGACGCGCGTGGCGTGATTTCGGTGACAGAGCGGCAGGCCTACATCGGTCGCGTGCGGGCATTGGCAAAACAATGTGCCGATGCGTTTGTGCAGACAGAGGCCGGTGGCTACGCGGCGTGAGCCGCTTAAGCCAGGCCGGGCAACAAGACTTTGGCGCCGTCGGCCACCATACCGACGGCTATTGCTATCAAGACCATGCCCATCAGGCGGGTCATAATTGTGCGGGCAGTGTTGCTGAGGTAGCGGCCGATGTTGCCGGCGAAGTAAAACACTATCGCGATCATCAACAAAACCAGCACAACGCAACCCGCGTAGATGCCCCACTCAGAGGGCTTTTGCACCTGTTGAGCATAGAGGATCAAAGTGGTGATGGTCCCAGGGCCAACCAGCATCGGGAAGGTCATGGGGTAAAACGCAATATTGTCTGCATCCGACTCGTGCATGACCTCGCGTTCCCGTTCGGTGCCGTGGTGCGCGGTGCTACGTCGACCGTTGAGCATCACAAAACCAATTTGTACCAGCACCATGCCACCCGCGACGCGGAAGGCGTCTACGGAGACACCAAAGAACTCAAGGATCGCGGTGCCCGAGATCGCGATGATCACGCAGGAAACAGCAGTGTAGGTGAGGATCTTGATGGCAGCGCGGCGTTGTTCGGCTTGATGCAGGTCTTCCGTCAGGCCTAGGAACACCGGCAGGTTGATGAAGGGGTTCATAACGGCGAACAAAGCGCCAAACATGGCGATGGCGAAGCTTTCGGACATTTCCACCCCTTTGAAGGCCTGAAGAAATCACTTAAATCAGCGCCAACTGTGCCGTGGTCTCGTAAAACGCGCAATAGAAACAATACCCATTGAGGGAAGGTAAACGCATGACTGGAAAATTGCTTGGAGGGCTGATTGTGCTGACAGCGTTGGTTGGCGGCGTCGCCATGTATTGGTTGCAGATATACGGCTATTACGACGCGGTGCCTGCGTCGGACATGCAGGATGATGTGCAATTGACCCTTTTGGTGAATGGTCAGGCGGAGCCGATCCTTTATGAGAACTTTGAAGCGATCGACAGCGAGAGCTCGCCGATCCGGTTTCGCGCGTGTTTCACCACCACGATGAGCGCGGCGATGCTGACAGAAACCTATGAGATGCTGGAGAAGGCTGAGCCGCGCAATGCGCCCGGATGGTTTGAGTGCTTTGATGCCAAGGAAATTGGTCAGTCGCTTGAGAGCGGTGAGGCGCTGGCGTTCCTGGGGCAGAAAGACGTGCTGTATGGCATTGATCGCATTGTGGCGATCTTGCCGAATGGGCGTGGGTTTGCCTGGAATGAAATCAATGCATGCGGTGAGATTGCCTTTGACGGCAAACGTTTGCCCGCGCATTGTCCCCCTCGACCAACGGAGTGAGCTTTATGGATCAGGTGTTTGTTGTCCCGGAAATGATCACGGCCACCTTGGGGTTTGCCGTGTTCCTGTTGGGCGCGCGCCTGACCCGCAAGGTCGCGTTTTTACGGGAGTTCAACATTCCTGAGCCGGTCACAGGCGGTTTGATCGCAGCGGCAATCTTTGCGCTGTTTACAGCCATCTCCGGCGTGGGTCTAAGCTTTGAAACCGCCGCGCGGGATTACTTCCTTGTGGTGTTCTTTGCTGGAATTGGTTTGAATGCGCGATTGTCGGACCTGCTGTCTGGCGGAAAGATTCTGGCGCTTTTGTTGGTGCTGACTCTCGGAACGATCATTGTGAAAAACGTTGTTGGTGTCGCTGGAGCCACTATGTTTGGTCTCCCCGTGCAGTCAGGGGTTTTATTTGGCTCTGCAGCCTTGATTGGCGGGCACGGAACCGCCATCGCTTGGGCGCCTAATGTAGCTTCTGCAACAGGTGTGAATAGTGCGGCAGAACTTGGTGTGGCTATGGCGACACTTGGATTGATTGCAGCCTCATTGGTTGGTGGCCCAATCGCCAAGTTTCTGGTTGCGCGAAATGAGCTTTCGTCTAGCCACGAAGGGGATGGTGACGTGGTTGGTGTGTCTTTTGAAGATGAAAACAACGCTTCTGAGATTAGTCATGTGAGCTTGATGCGGGTGATGCTGTCGTTGCATGTCGCAATAATTCTGGGCTACGCGTTGCATGAAGTATTGGATGAAATGGGGCTGATGCTGCCCTTGTTTGTGCCGTGCCTGATCGTTGGGATCATTATCGGCAATCTGCGTCAGTTGCTCGCGCCCAAAGCACCACCTGTGGCGCGCACGCCAACTTTGGCTGTGATCTCGGAATTTGCACTGGGCGTGTTTCTTGCAATTTCTCTGATGACGCTGGATTTCTCCACACTGAGTGGAGCTGGGTTGGCGATTATGGCAACTGTGGGCGCGCAAACGCTGATCACCGTCGTTCTGGTAATTCTAGTACTCTTTCCAATTCTGGGCCGAAACTATGATGCCGCCGTGCTGGCGTCCGGCTTTGCAGGGTTTTCGCTTGGTGCGACGCCCACGGCAATTGCCAATATGACTGCTGTGACCAAACGATACGGCCCTGCGCCCATAGCTTTTGTCGTTTTACCCTTGGTTTCAGCCTTTTTTGTCGATATCGCGAACGCGATTGTCATCCAATCCATCGTGAACTTCTAAGGACCCGTCATGCCTGATCTGCTGATCGAACTTTTCTCCGAAGAAATCCCCGCACGTATGCAGGCGCGGGCCGCTGATGATCTTAAGAAAAAGGTCACGGATGGTTTGGTTGAGGCTGGTTTGACCTATGCACACGCTCGTGCCTTTTCCACACCGCGACGCTTGACGCTGGCGATTGAGGACCTGTTGGCGGAGAGCCCGACAGTTAAGGAAGAGCGCAAAGGTCCAAAGGTCGGCGCGCCAGACAAAGCCATTGACGGCTTTCTGCGTGGCGCGGGAGTGTCCCGCGAAGATCTGGAAGAGCGCGAGACGCCAAAAGGCCCGGTGTACTTTGCGTCCATCACTAAGCCGGGGCGCGCTGCGGCGGAGATTGTGGCCGAGGTTCTGGAAGACACAATTCGGAACTTCCCTTGGCCAAAATCCATGCGCTGGGGCACGGGTAGCCTTCGGTGGGTACGCCCGCTGCACTCGATCCTGTGTATCCTGAGTGCCGAAGATGGTCACAACGTTGTTCCCTTGGATATTGACGGCATCAAATCCGGTGACACCACCGAAGGCCATCGCTTTATGGGCAGTGGTCGGTTCACAGTGCACGGGTTTGAAGATTATGAGATCAAGCTGAAGCGCGACCGGGTGATTTTGAACGCCGAAGAGCGCGCCGAAACTATCTGGAACGACGCCACCAATATGGCGTTTGCCCAAGGGTTGGAGTTGGTTGAGGACAAAGGTCTGTTGGCCGAGGTTGCAGGTCTTGTAGAATGGCCGATTGTGTTGATGGGTGATATTGCCGAGGACTTCCTTGGCCTGCCGCCAGAGGTGCTGCAGACCTCGATGAAAGAGCACCAGAAGTTCTTCTCGGTGAAGAACCCGAAGACAGGGCGCATCGAGAAGTTTGTGACCGTTGCCAACCGCGAGACCAAAGACAATGGCGAGACCATTCTTGCTGGCAACCAAAAGGTGTTGTTTGCGCGCTTGTCGGACGCGAAGTTCTTCTGGGAAAACGACATTCGCGTGGCTTCTTCCGGGGCAGATGCATGGCTTGAGAGCCTGAAAAACGTTACCTTTCATAACAAGCTCGGCAGCCAAGGGGATCGCATCGCCCGCATCGCAGCACTGGCAAGCGGAGTTGCACCGGTGACTGGTGCGTCCTTTGGCGAGGCGGACAAGGCCGCGCGCTGGGCCAAAGCGGATCTCAGCTCCGAGATGGTATATGAGTTCCCGGAACTTCAAGGCCTGATGGGGCGGTATTACGGTGAGGTGGCGGGTCATTCTGCAGCGGTCGCCGCGGCTGCAGAAGAGCACTACTCACCGCTTGGTCCGTCTGATGATGTGCCTGCCGCACCGGTGTCGGTGGCGGTTGCGATGGCGGACAAGCTTGACACACTAACGGGGTTCTGGGCGATTGACGAAAAGCCAACCGGCTCCAAAGATCCGTTTGCGCTGCGTCGCGCGGCGCTGGGCGTGATCCGTTTGATTCTGGAAAACAACCTACGCCTGTCACTGGATGCGCATTTCGACCGTCAACTTTTGCGTCACAAGGCGCATGAAACGCAGGACGACAAACTGGCGGCGGCACTGGCCAAGGATTTGGAGCAGGAGATCGCGGAGCATGGTGTGCTGGGCGCAGTCGTGCACACGGTCAAAGCGGCCATTGACGGCGAATTGCCAAAGCACATTGACACGTTGCGGGAGACACTGCCGGATACGTCTGCTGACCTGCTTTCTTTCTTCCATGACCGCCTTAAGGTCTATCTGCGTGATCAGGGCGTGCGCCATGACGTGATCGACGCCTGCATTGCGATGCCGGGCAATGATGACCTTGCACTGTTGGTGGCACGTGCGCGAGCGTTGCAGGATTTTGTTGGTTCCGAAGACGGCGAGAACCTGCTGCAAGGGTTCAAACGCGCGAATAACATCCTGAGCCAGGCCGAGGAAAAAGACGGCGTGGAATACTCCTATGGCGCGGATGTAAAATTTGCTGAAGACGATAGCGAAAAGGCTCTGTTTGCCGCGCTTGATGCTGCCGAAGGTGCCATTGCTTCCGCCATCAAGGCCGAAGACTTTGCCTCCGCGATGGGGACCATGGCGACGTTGCGCGCGCCGATTGATGCATTTTTCGAGGCGGTGCAGGTGAACAGTGACAACGATATTGTGCGCCGCAACCGTTTGAACCTGTTGTCGCGCATTCGCGTGATCTGTCTTCAGGCGGCGGACCTGACCCGCGTCGAAGGCTAACAGGCCAAAATCGGCGCGGCGGAACAGCAAAGGCTTGTTTCGCCGCGCCGCCGGTCTATGCTGCGATGCGCAACAAATAGGTGCCGCAGTGCAGCAGAACGATCCAAACATCACCTTGATCACCCCCGACGCTCCTATGAGCCCTGCCACGCACGGCGGGCGTGCCAAATGTTTGCAGCGTCTGTTTCGGCTGGACCTGCCTGTTCCGACAACTGTGGCGCTGTCGTTTGACGCGGTGCATGGGCTAGCCGCCGGCGATCTGCCTGACATGACGGAAATGCTGGCGCCATTTGATGACAATCAGCTGTTGTGTGTGCGTCCAAGTTCTGAAGATCCCGATTGGGGTGGTCCCGGGGCGATTCTAAATATCGGTATGAATGATGCTTTATTGAGTCAGCTCAGCGAGAGCATTGGTGCGGAGGCCGCAACCAAGCTCTATTTGAAGTTTATTCAGTCCTATTCTACCCATGTCGCACGGCTTGATCCGGACATATTTGACGATCTTGACAGCGGTTCAGTGGACGCAGTTTCCGGCTATTTGGCCGCCTATGAGGATGAGGCTGAGGAGCCCTTTCCACAAGCGCTTGAAACTCAGCTGATTGGTGTGTTGCGGTCCATGGCGCGTGCGTGGGAAGGCACAACCGCGCGACTGTTGCGCCAGGCCAAAGGTGCGCCAGCGGATGCTGGGCTCGGTCTGGTTATTCAGGCGATGGCGCTTGGTGTTGGCAAAGGTGAAAGCGGTAGCGGCGTGCTGCAGCTTGTGAACAGCGATACGGGCTTACCACAAATCACGGGCCGGTATCTGAGCCAGTCGCAGGGGCGAGATGCTCTGCAATCTGGCGCAGCTGCGTTGTTTTTGCAGCAGGACGAGCGCGGACCTTCGCTGGAAGAAAAGGCGCCGCAGGCGTTTAATCAACTAATCGAGTTTTCGATTCTGATGCGCAAACGGTTGCGTGAAGAAATGCAAATTGAGTTTACGCTTGAAAACGGTAAACTCCGTATTTTGGATGGTGTACGCGTGCAGCGAAGTGCCCGCGCGGCAGTTCGTATGGCAGTGTCTTTGGCGGGCGACAAGATTATTCCACGCGAAGAAGCCTTAATGCGGGTAGAGCCCCGGGCACTCAACGAGTTGTTACACCGTCAGGTGGACCCTGAGGCAGAGCGAGACGTTCTGGGCTTTGGAATAGCGGCCAGTCCAGGCGCGGCCACTGGCAAAATTGTGTTTACGGCGGCTGAGGCACAGGCTGCCGCAGCTCGTGGCGAGGCCTGCGTTTTAGTTCGACGGGAAACCAATCCAGAGGATATTCGAGGAATGCATGCCGCCAGTGCGGCCCTGACAGAACGTGGTGGGATGACTAGCCATGCGGCGGTGATTGGGCGTGGCCTTGGTCTGCCCTGTGTTGTCGGCGCAACGTCGATGCGGTTTCAAGTTCGTAAAAAACGGATCGTGGCGGCGGATGGCCGGGTCTTCACAGAAGGTGATGTGATCACTGTGGATGGCACAAATGGACAGATTTTGGCGGGTGAACCGAGAATGCTCGAAGCGGCGCTGGATGACTCCTTTCAGACCCTGATGGACTGGGCAGATGAAAGCCGCGACATTGGTGTGCGCGCCAACGCAGATACGCCGGCGGATGCCAAGACGGCACTGGCTTTCCAAGCGGAAGGCATTGGGCTTTGTCGAACGGAACACATGTTTTTTGAAGCAGACCAGCTGATCGCTATGCGTGAGGTAATCTTTGCCAACGGTCCGGAAGATCGCAGCGTGGCTTTGCAGGCGCTTTTGCCGATGCAGCGCGAGATGTTTGTTGAGCTCTTTGAGCTGATGGATGGGCGGCCGTTGTGCATTCGACTTTTTGATCCACCCTTGCATGAGTTCCTGCCAACTGACCGGGCGGGGATACGGGATCTGGCAGAAGCGCTGAACCTGCCGCTTTCGGATGTCACAAGGCGAGTCGAGGCGCTAGGAGAATACAATCCGATGTTGGGCATGCGCGGCGTGCGATTAGGCATCACGGTCCCGGAAATTCTGGATATGCAAGCGCGGGCGATTTTTGAGGCAACATTGGATGCATGTGGTGACGATGACCCAGTGGTGCCTGAAATCATGATTCCATTGGTTTCGGCCAAACGCGAAGTAGAGCTGGTCAAAACCCGCATTGATGCGATTGCTGCAGCGGTAAAAACCGAGCGCGGGCGGGATTTCGACTATCGACTTGGCGTCATGGTGGAAACGCCGCGGGCGGCTTTGCGAGCTGAAGACATCGCGCCTCATTGTGAGTTTTTTAGTTTTGGGACCAATGACCTGACCCAGATGACCTATGGTCTGTCGCGTGATGATGCAGGCCGATTTATGAGCCCCTACGTACAGCAAGGCGTCTTTCCTGAGGACCCCTTCCACACACTGGACCAAGAAGGCGTGGGTGAGTTATTGCGGCTTGGGGCAGAGCGCGGACGGCGAGCACAACCCGGGCTGACCCTGTCTGTCTGTGGGGAGCATGGCGGAAGTCCCGAATCGATTGCCTTCTGTCGCGAGATTGGTTTGGATTATGTCTCCTGTTCGCCATTTCGGGTGCCGGTCGCACGATTGGCAGCGGCCCAATTGGCGATTGCAGATAAGGTCAAATAAAATAAAGGGAAATTCGCCCTAAATTTGCTGATTTCCTGCGATGCCTTTGGTGCGGCATTGTGTATTGGTGGACCATTTGGCCTTTTTCCTTTAAGAGACGTCTCGTTAATAGCTGCTAGGGGCGCCTTGCCCCGACATGAGGTTCCAATGCGCCAACTTATTGTTAGTGTTATTTCATTTGTTGTGACTGCTGGTTTAGCTTTCGCAGAGGCGACACCTTCCAACGTCGAAGACAAAGAGAAACCTCGTCAGCTAGTTCTGTTTGACGGCAAATCGCTGCGCGACATTTTTGGCACCAAGAAAAAGCAGACGCTAACTGAGATCAGCTACAGCCGGGCTTTCATAGATAGCCAGCCCAAGGTCGCGGATCAGCACCGCACAGCGGAATGGCAGTGCCTGTCCGAGGCATTGTATTTCGAGGCTCGCGGTGAGAGCGTGAAGGGGCAATTTGCGGTGGCGGAAGTCATTATGAACCGCTCAAGTCATGCATCCTTCCCGGACAGCGTTTGTGGTGTGATCAATCAAGGCACTGCCAGTGGTCGTAAGTACCGGTGTCAGTTCACTTATAACTGCGATGGTATCAGCAATAAGATACGTGAACATGGGGCGTATGAGCGAGTAGGTAAAGTGGCTCATCTGCTGTTAGATGGTGCACCTAAGCAGCTCACCGATGGTGCTACACATTATCACACCAAGGCGGTTAACCCGCGTTGGGCGCGTACCTTTCCGCGGACCACTACGATTGGCGTGCACCACTTCTACCGTATGCCGACGCGGCTCTCTCAAAACTAACGTTTGACGGGATTTTGGGCGTTTAAGCGGCGTGTAGCGCCGCTTTCCGCTATGGTTTGAAGCGGGGTGTCCTGTTAAAGGCTGCTTATTCCCTTGATCGAGGGACTGGCAACGGTACGGACCAAACCTATGACTAATGAAATTCGATTGGCATTTGCCCACCCTTCCGAACGCGCGGAAGCAACGTCCGGCTCTGACCCGCTTGATCGGATCTCTTTGCGCGATCATATCGTTGAGGTCGAGATCGGTGCTTTCCAAGCAGAACGTGGGGCAACGCAAAGAGTGTGTTTCAATGTTGTTGTCGAAGTCTTACCGACAGGCGCAGCGGTGGTGGATGACGATGTGGACCGTATCCTCTCCTATGACAAGGTGACTGAAGCCATCGCTTTTGAATTGGCTGCGGAACGCCTAAATCTCTTAGAAACCTTAGCGGCGCGGGTGGCGGACCGGGTGCTTTTGGAGCCTCAGGCGCAGCGGGTTTTTGTGCGCATCGAAAAACTTGACCGTGGTCCGGGGGCCTTAGGCGTTGAGATTGTAAGGTCACGAAAGACGCATCTAGCTCCGGTGGAAACACTGGTTGAGGAAGAGCCACCAAAGCCGCGTGTAGTATACCTGACCAATGAGGCAAGGACTTCTAAGAACCTGTCCGGCTGGATAGACCAGCTTGAGGCCGCAGAACAGCCGCTGATATTGTGCGTTTGTGGCCCGGATGTATCTGCGCCGCAGACTGGCCAGGAACTTACGCAGCGGCGCGTGGACTTGCTGGCGATTGAGCAAAACGCCTGGATGCTGGCCGCTCGCGATAAGCGCTGTGTGGTTGTGGATACGCGTACTGAGCTCGATTGGGCGATGAAAAATGGCCAGATTTGCGTCTGGGCGCCGTCTAAAATTGTATTGGATGCCGTAGAGGGTCCAGATGCGCCGCCCAGCGATGCCATCGGCATCGCAGCGTGGTTTGCGGAGGAGATGCAGGCGGAAGCATTCTGGGTTGTCGGGGCGGTAGACAGTAGTGAGGTTGCGCTTGAGACTGCTAATCGGCAGATCAATATCGAGCAGAGCACTCTCTAAGCTATTGCTTTTTGTCTCGCCTTTCCGCAAGCAGCCGATATGAAGACTTATTACCGTCCGATCGTGCAAACCGATGCCGCACGTCTTGAAACCGCAGTTACGCTCGCTGGCGGGTGGTGTTGGTTCACGCATGTTGAGGTGCTGTGTCGCGGCGAGGCCACCTTAATCATACCTGCTGACGAGGTTCCCACAGAGGTTCTAGCCAGATTGTGCGCCCCACGGGAGCCAATCTGTGATCTTGTTATGGATCAGCCACAGCTGATGGGTATTTTGAATGTCACGCCAGACAGTTTTTCTGACGGCGGGCAGTTTGCCGGCGCTGATGCGGCTGTGAGGCAAGCGAAAGCTATGAATGCTGCTGGTGCTCGCGTGATTGACATCGGTGGGGAAAGCACACGGCCAGGCGCAGATTTTGTTCCGGTCGAAGAAGAAATCGAACGTACCGCCCCGGTTATTCGGGAGATTTCGAGCAAGCTGGAAGCGCCGATCAGCATTGATACACGCAAGTCGGAGGTCGCTAGGCAAGCTTTAGAGGCCGGGGCGTCGATGTTGAATGACGTGTCCGGGTTCACATATGATCCGCAGCTGGCGAAAGTTGCCAAAGAGGCAAACGTACCGGTTTGCGTGATGCACGCTCAGGGCGATCCGGCGACGATGCAGCAAAATCCAACCTATGAGGATGTTTTGCTTGATGTTTATGACTTCCTTGAAACACAAGTTGAGCGTCTCATTAACTTGGGGCTCGCACGGGGGCAGATCGTGGTGGACCCAGGCATTGGGTTTGGCAAAACCCTTGCGCATAACCTTGCTTTATTAGCGCGTTTGAGCCTGTTTCATGGTTTGGGTTGCCCCATTCTTTTAGGCGCGTCGCGGAAGAGATTTATCGGCACCATCGGCGAAGCTTCGCTTGCGCAACAGCGTATGCCGGGCTCCGTTGCGGTTGCGCTTGAAGGGGTGGCGCAAGGCGCGCAAATTGTGCGCGTACATGACGTGGCAGAGACCCGTCAGGCATTAAATCTGTGGCAGGCAGTGACGACAGGAGACTACAATGGCGCGTAAATTCTTTGGAACCGATGGGGCTCGCGGGACCGCCAATACCTATCCAATGACTGCTGAGATGGCGCTGCGGATCGGCGCCGCTGTTGGGCGGTATTTCCGCAATGACGGCACCAATCAGCACCGTGTGGTTATTGGCAAGGACACGCGCTTGTCCGGCTATATGTTTGAAAACGCGCTGACCGCGGGTTTGACTTCCACGGGCATGAACGTATTCCTACTTGGCCCGGTGCCGACCCCTGCTGTGGGGTTGCTGACAACCTCTATGCGGGCCGATCTGGGCGTGATGATCTCCGCCAGCCACAATCCCGCAGATGACAATGGCATCAAGTTCTTTGGTCCGGATGGCTTCAAGCTGTCCGACGAGGTGGAACTGGAGTTGGAGAAGCTAATCGAGAGCGGCGTTGAGCCGGCGCAGGCACAGAATATTGGCCGCGCGCAGCGGATTGATGACGGGCGCTTCCGTTACATTGAGCGGGTGAAAAGCTCTTTGCCTCGGGACTTGCCGCTGCGTGGTGTGAAAGTCGTTATTGATTGCGCCAATGGTGCAGCTTACCGCGCGGCGCCCGAGGCTCTTTGGGAGCTGGGGGCTGAGGTGATAACTGTGGGCGTGACGCCCAACGGTTATAACATCAACGAAAGTTGCGGTTCTACCAGTCCGCGTACCGCGCAGGAGACCGTTGTCGCACACGGCGCAGATGTCGGGATTTGTCTGGATGGAGATGCCGATCGGGTGATGATCATCGACGAGAAAGGCAAAGTGGCCGACGGCGATCAGATCATGGGGCTTCTGGCCAGCCAATGGGCGGAGCAAGGCCGCCTGAAAGGGCGCGCGCTGGTTGCCACCGTGATGTCCAATCTTGGCTTGGAGCGTTTCTTGGAAAGCAAAGGCTTGCGGTTGGAGCGTACGGCGGTTGGTGACCGATATGTCGTGGAAGCCATGCGCAAAGGTGGCTTCAATCTGGGTGGCGAACAGTCTGGGCACATCGTGATGACGGATTACGCCACGACAGGCGATGGTCTGATGGCTGGCCTGCAGTTTCTCGCTGCGATGGTGGAAAGCGGCAAAAAAGCGTCCGAGTTGGCGCAGGTGTTTGAAACCGTGCCGCAGATGCTCAAGAACGTGCGCTATGGTGCAGGGCAGAAGCCATTGGACGCTGACATTGTCAAGGCTGCGATTGCGGATGCGGAAGTGGCATTGGTTGGACAGGGGCGCTTGTTGATCCGTAAATCCGGCACAGAACCGCTTGTACGTGTGATGGCTGAGTGTGAGGATGCGCAGCTATTGGAACGCACCGTCGACAGTGTCGTGGATGCGGTTAAGGCCGCAGTGGCCTGAACCGTTAAGTAGGTTTTGAGCCAAATAGACGCTGCAAAGCGCCGAATTGACTCAAAGCGACTCCCGACAAAATCAGTAGCGTTGCCCAAATCATGGAACCAGGTAGTGGCTCTCCCATCAGCGAAACGCCAAAGACCACCGACCAGAGTGGCACCTGGTAGTTTGTCAGGCTCATGAACACTGGGCCGGCGCTGCGAATAACTACAATGCGCAGTAGGTTAGCACCTGCGGTTGGAACCAAGCCCAGTAGGGCAACCAGAGCCAGACCTTCTAAAGGTGGCATTGGTGGCGCTCCGTGTTGCACAAAAGCAATTGGGATCACAACAAAGCTTCCAAAAATCAGTGTGGCGGCGGAAAGGCCGACTGGGTCAAGCGGGGGCAGTTTGCGTAGAACAATTGAAGAGACGCCATAGCAGCTCGCGGCAGCAAGGCAGGCGATCCGTCCATAGCTTTCCAATGGGTTGCCGGTTGAGGCAAAAGCTGCGGGGCCAATCAAGACAAGTACGCCCGCGAAGCCAATGAGAAAGCCGAGTGAACGGCGCAGAGTCATGCGCTCGCCGGGGACAAAGAAGTGGGCGAGCGGCAGAACGAAAAGCGCCACAGCGGCCATGGATACGCCGGTGAACGCTGAGGTCACGTATTGCTGCGCCCAAGCCAGGAACATGAAAGGCACCGCGGCGCTGAAGATGGAGACAAAGGCCAGTCGGGGCCAGTCGGTTGCTTCGGTCGTGAACATGCGCCCCCCGCGCAGTTGCCAGAAAGCAATTGTAATCAGGGCGGCAAAGCCAATGCGCCCGGCGGCGACCCAAAACGGAGGCATATGCCCAAGGGCCAGCTTCTGTACCATAAAGGTGCCGCCCCAGATCAGCCCAAGCAGAGCGACCATGAGCCAGCTTTTGAGAGTAATGTCCGGTGCCGTCGTCATGCGCTGCTCATGAAGAGAGACCGCGCTAAGGCCGCAAAGAGGGCGGCGTGACCAAAAGTGACCAGAATGCCGGCGATTTTCCACCCTAAGGGCGTTGGTACGCCGGGTTGAGATCGCGCCACGCCGCGGGTCAGGGCCAGTTGATACAGCACCAGCAGGGTCGTCAATGTGCCCGGGATTGCCTCACTTATTGGCAATACCAACAGCAGGGCCAACAGAGGCTGATGGAACAGAGCGGTCCCGTAGTTGCCAACCCAAAAGGTTTCGCCAGTTGGCCGCTCTCCGCGTAGAACAGCGCGCAGCCAATCGAGCGTAAACAGGGTCAGGCGGGTTTCATTTTTTTCGGCCATAGCTATGCCTCTCAGCTGTTTAGGCGGACCATGCCTATGGCGGTGGGAAACGTCAAACCAGTGATCCGGGATTGGTCTGATGTGAAACAAAAAAGGGGAGCCGAAGCTCCCCTTTTCCTAAGCAAATCGCTGCTTAGTTTTTCGCTTTGTCGACCATTTTACCGGCAGAGATCCAAGGCATCATGCCGCGCAGTTTCTCACCGGTGGCTTCGATCTGGTGCTCGTCGTTTGCACGGCGAGACGCTTTGATGGTTGGTTGGCCAACAGCATTTTCCAGCATGAAGTCGCGTACAAATTTGCCGGACTGAATGTCGGACAGAACGTCTTTCATGCGGGCTTTGGTTTCATCGTAGTTCAGGATACGTGGGCCGGTGACGTACTGGCCGTATTCTGCGGTGTTGGAGATGGAGTAGTCCATGTTTGCGATGCCGCCTTCATAGATCAGGTCCACGATCAGCTTCACTTCGTGCAGACACTCAAAGTACGCCATTTCAGGGGCATAACCGGCTTCCACCAGAGTTTCGAAACCACAGCGGATCAGCTCTACCAGGCCGCCGCAGAGAACTGCTTGTTCGCCGAAGAGGTCGGTTTCGCACTCTTCACGGAAGTTGGTTTCGATGATGCCGGAGCGACCGCCACCGATGGCGGAGCAGTAGGACAGGCCGATTTCCAGCGCTTTGCCGGTTGCATCGGTGTCTACGGCCACGAGGCAGGGTACGCCGCCGCCTTTGGTGTATTCGCCGCGAACGGTGTGACCCGGGCCTTTTGGCGCCATCATGATCACGTCCACACCTTCTTTTGGCTCGATCAGGCCGAAGTGTACGTTCAGGCCGTGGGCAAACGCGATGGCGGCGCCTGGCTTGATGTTGTCATGTACGTATTTTTTGTAGGTTTCTGCCTGAAGCTCATCGGGCATGGTGAACATGATCACGTCACACCATGCCGCCGCTTCGGCGATGCCCATAACTTTCAGGCCTTCGCCTTCAGCTTTCTTCGCGGAAGGAGAGCCTTCGCGCAAGGCAACCACAACGTTCTTCGCACCGGAGTCACGCAGGTTCAGTGCGTGAGCGTGACCTTGGGAACCGTAGCCGAGGATGGCAACGTTCAGGTCTTTGATCAGGTTAATGTCGCAATCGCGATCGTAGTAAACGCGCATGGTGGGCGCTCCTCTGATTTGTGTCTGGAGGCAGAATACGGTTTTTGAAGTGAGGAGCGACCATAATTGGCTGGTAATTCGCGTTACTTTGCGAGTAATCATTCGTTCAGAGGTAACTTTTCGGAGAATTCATGCTCGATGATCTTGATCGCCGCATTTTGCGCTACATGCAAGCAGACCCGACTCAATCTGTACCTGATTTAGCGGACCAGTTGTCGCTGACCACGTCGCGTCTGACGCGACGGGTTGAGAAGTTGAAGGACGCTGGAGTGCTGCGGGGACAGCGGGCGGTGATAGACTGGCAGGCTTTGGGTTATGCGGTCGAGGTCTCGTTGCGGGTGACGTTGGACAAGACGCAATCGCGGGCGTTTGATGAGTTTATTGAGGCCGCGCGCGACATTCCGGAAGTCACGGAAATTCAAACGTTTTTGGGCCGTGTCGATGTGCGTCTATCGGTGATCGCCAAAGACATGGGGCATTATCAGGAAGTGTACCGCAGCCGAATCCTGACTCTGCCGCATATCGCGGATATTGAATCGCTGATGCATGTGGCACGGATAAAATCGGATGAAAGCCTACCGATATGATTGAGTTGGATGAGATTGATCGACACCTTCTCAAGGCATTAGCGGAAGATGCGACGCAGAATGCTGGTGCGTTGGGCCGGCGGTTTGGGTTGTCGCAACCGGCGACGTGGCGGCGGGTAAAGCGGTTGCAGGATAGTGGAGCGATCGCGGGGCGGAAGCTCGACTTGGATTATGAGAAGCTGGGCTTTGGCGTGACGGTGTTTTTGGGGGTGAAGCTGGCCACCAAGGGTCGGGTGAGCTTGGACGACTTTGAGCGCGCGGTATCGGCCATTCCTGAGGTGCAGACGGTAGAGCATGTGCTGGGGCTGTACGACTACCGGCTGCGGGTCACTGCGCGCGATATATCTGATTTTGAACGGGTTTTGCGGCGTCGGGTGATGACGTTGCCGGGTGTCGGCAATGTGGAGGCCAATGTGTTGTTGAGCGAGGAACGCCGGCCAGGGCCATTGTGAACGGTTGATCGGAAATTACGAAGGGTCTTGAAGGCTCTGGGTGATTGGTTGCGCTGCGCGTTTGGGTTAGACCTTAGGTAACATGATAAGGAGTTTCCCGATGGCGCATGATGTTGATCCCGGTGGATTGAGTGAGTTTTCCGTGGTGTTCACGGATCGGTCTTTGAACCATATGTCCAAGGCTTTTCAGCAGGTTATGCGTGATATTTCGGACCTCTTGAAGGAGGTCTATAACGCCGAAGCCGTAGCTTTGGTGCCCGGTGGCGGGACTTACGGAATGGAAGCGGTGGCTCGGCAGTTTGCGGCGGGGCAGAAAACGCTTGTGGTGCGGAACGGATGGTTCTCCTATCGCTGGAGTCAGATCTTTGAGGCTGGCGGCTTCGCGGCGGAGAGCACGGTGATGAAGGCGCGGCAGACTGGAAATGGCGCTACCGCGCCGTTTGCACCGGCACCGATTGCAGACGTAGTTGCGCAGATTGTCGAGCAAAAACCGCAGGTTGTGTTTGCGCCGCATGTGGAGACCAGCGCGGGTGTGATCCTGCCTGACGACTATATCAAAGCCATGGCGGATGCTGCGCATGAGGTCGGGGCCTTGATGGTCTTGGACTGCATCGCGTCAGGCTGTGTCTGGATCGACATGAAAGCGCTGGGTGTAGATGTGTTGTGCTCTGCACCGCAGAAAGGTTGGAGCGCATCTCCGTCA
>JAAENN010000375.1 GCA_024224295.1 Shimia sp.
GGGCTTTGCATCCCCGGTGCACGGCTTTGGTGTCGCCGTCACGATATCGACTGGCATCGCTTACTGAAGGAGAGCGTCGAGGCCTCCCCCCTGACCGCCACCAACAAAGCCATGGCCGCGCGGGCGGTGGCGACGGCGCAACGGAGACACCATGGGCGGTAGCAGCGGCGGCAGCAAGCAGATCGTCGGCTACCGCTACTACATGGGTATGCATCTCGTGCTGTGCCATGGGCCGGTGGACGACATCACCGAGCTAAGGCGCTGCAAAACGATAACTTACCGGAATCGGTTATTTGATGGGCAGGATTTGATAGTTCCATTCGCCGTGGAATGTGTTGCGTTTTATTTGCACTTCGGCGAGTCGGTCGTCGCTGACCTTCTTCGATTTTTCGTATTTGCTTTTGTCTAGCCAAGCGTGAACCTCCAGGCCCTCTTCGGTTTTCGTTGAGCCAATAAGGTTAACCACGATCTCGTGACTTTCCAGTGGTACGCCTTGCCAGTTGCGCGTGATGTGGCAGAACAATCGATGCTCGATCTTGTTCCACTTGCTGGTTCCGGGCGGATAGTGGCACACCTCGATCTTCAAACCTGTTTTAGTTGCAAACTGCTGCAAGGCCCATCGCCAGAGTCGAGTCCTCGGGCTGTTGCTGCCTCCGCAGTCGGCCGTAATCAACAGCCGCTTGGCCGCAGGGTATCGCTTCTTCCCCATCCTCTTCCACCACCGATCAATCGCCGCAACGGCAAATTCGGCCGTATCATGACTGACGCCGACCGAAACACCCGCTTCATTCAAAGCAATGTCGTAAACTCCGTATGGAACCGCCTTGCCGAGTTTCCTATCTGGAAAGTCGTGGGTTGTGACTTTCGTGGGCTTGCCCTTGGGACGGTAAATTCTCCCAGCGTTTTTCATATTTCCCAGCGGTTCTTTCTTCTTCGTGTCGATCGAGATCGCTGGTTGCCGCGTTCGCAAAAATGCGCTAACTCGCTTGCTGATGTGTTCGAATTGGGCATCGCGGTCAGGATGTTGCTTGCCTTCGATTGTCTTGCGGTTGGCCTGCAAACTGTAACCTTGCGTACGAAGCAGTTGCCCGATTTTCGTACTACTGACTTGGTATCCTTGCCGCGTCAGTTCGCGAGCAAGTGTGCGCGTACTCTTACAAGTCCAACGAAGCGGAGAACACGGATCGCCACGCGTACCCGATTCAATCAACGCTTCCAAAGAATCAATCAATTGTGGTTGTTCAATTTCACGGGATCGCCGACCACCGCCCGGACGTCTCTGCCTATTGCTGGGCGTTGCCTTGGGATCATCAAGCTCCTTAATCCCCGTACGGATTGTTCGGTCAGAGATGCCGGTAGCTTCGGCAACTGCAGCCACACCACCCCACCCAAGCGATCGTGCTTCAGCACCCGCCCAACGACGTCGTCCTCGCTCATCAAGATCCTCTACAATGGCGGCGTATTTTTCGCGAATCCATTCAACGACTTGTGCCTCTGGCATCCACAAAGTTTGACACACTTTGCTATGTTAGCTCAACATATTGCGGTAAGTTATTGTTTCGCAGGTCCTTACCTTGTCGCCCAAGGCCGAGGCCTATTACCAAGCCCTGAAGCAGCGCCGCCTCAATCCCCAGCATCATCTACAGA
>JAAENN010000376.1 GCA_024224295.1 Shimia sp.
ATCAGGCTGAGCAATGGCGTCAGAATTTGTGTTAATAGGAGCGCTGCCGCTAGGTATTGTAAGCTTCTTAGCCATGCCGGCACCCCTGACGCATGATCTGAGAAGGGAGGTGAAAACAAGCGGTTAGAAGGGTTGGCATTTTTTTTTGTCGCACAAACAGGTGCGCGAAGTGGGTCAATTGTGGCAGATTCCCCTCGCCATTAACCGATACTGGGAGGAATCTACCATGAGCAAGCCAAGTCGACGGCCGACCCGAGAAGCTCGTAAAGAGCATAAGCAAAAGTGTCTTGAAGCGCAACGGCAACTGCGCCAAGAGCAAGCGGCTGCGGGTCTAGAGCCGCTGCGTAAGGCCAGTGCGGTGAACCGGTTATGTCCGTATCGGACGGAAGCCGAGGAACAGGCCGATCGCGAAGGGGCGGTTGGAGCGCAGTTGGGAGTACTGCGGAGGTTGTTACCTAAGCTATTAAAGGATTTAGGTAAGATTCCGGATGTTCGGCAACCGAAGAAAGTGAAACACAAGTTGACGGTGGTGCTGCTCTATGGGTTGTTGAGTTTTGTGTTTCAAATGAGCTCACGGCGCCAAGCCAACCGGGAGCTGAGCCAGCCGGCGTTTCTGAATACCCTCCGGGAGCTGTTTCCGGAGCTGGAGAGTTTGCCGCATGCGGATACCCTGCATCGGGTGCTCAGCACGCTGGATGTGGAGCAGTTGGAACACACCCATATTGAAGTGGTGCGGCGCTTGATCCGCAACAAGAAGTTTCGCCGCTACCTGGTCGCGGGGCGCTATCCGATCGCCATCGACGGGACCCAGAAGTTGGTCCGTGACGGTCAGTGGTGGGACGCTGAGTGGTTGGAACGACGCCGGAGCACAGCCGATGGCGAGTGGGTGCAGCAGTACGTCTATGTCTTGGAAGCGAATCTGGTATTGCCCAACGGGGTGACCCTGCCGTTGCTCAGTGAATTTCTCAGCTATGGTGAAGGTGACCCGGACGATCACAAGCAAGACTGTGAACTCAAAGCCTTCTATCGTTTAGCGCAACGGCTCAACGCCTATTTTCCACGCCTGCCGCTGCTGGTACTACTTGATGGCTTATATCCCAATGGCCCGCTGATGGCGACCTGCTTTGAGTATGGCTGGCAGTTTATGATCGTACTGCCCAAGAAGTGTTTGCCCTCGGTTTGGGAACAAGTCGAGGGTCTCAGCCGGGATCAAGGCCATCCGATGAAATACCAGCACTGGCGCGGTCGCCAGCAGGGTTTCTGGTGGCATAACGACATCCACTATCGCTACGACCGTGATCGACGTCACCTCACCGTGCATGTGGTCGGCTGTGAGGAAAGCTGGCCCGTCATCGACCCCGAGAGCGGTGAGCGCATCACGCAACAGAGCACTCACGTGTGGTTATCCAGCCACCGCCTGAGTCCCGATAACGTCCATGAGCGCTGTAACCTCGG
>JAAENN010000377.1 GCA_024224295.1 Shimia sp.
CTGTGGCCACAGACGGCCTATTGCATGATCCTTTATCTCACCGGCCTCAATGCGGTGGACCCCGAGCAGATCGAAGCCGGGCGGTTGGATGGCGCGAAAGGCTGGTCGATGTTGTGGAACATCATCCTGCCGCAGCTGCGCCCGGCGACATTTATTGCCTTTGTGGTGACCATCATCGGTGCGCTGCGCTCGTTTGACCTGATTTCCATCATGACCCAGGGCGGCCCGTTTGGCAGCTCGCGCGTGCTGGCCTACTACATGTTCGAAGTGGCCTTGTCGGAATATGGTTTCCGAATGGGCTATGGCGCGGCCATCGCGGTGGTTCTGTTCCTGATTATGCTGTGCTTCATCACCTACTTCCTGTGGTCGATGTATCGCGAAGAGAAGGGGCACTGAGATGTTTCCGAAACCCATCGAAAAACAATCCCAGGCCGCACAGGTCGCTTACAAATCCCTGCTCCCGGTGGCCTTGGCCTTCTGGCTGGCGCCCTTGCTGGCGGTGGCGCTGTTCTCCGTAAAGCCGGATGCAGATTTTACCTCGGGCAACTACTGGGGATTGCCGTCGAGTTTTGAAGGCGCGGCCAACTATGGGCAGGTGTTCTTCAACTCCGATATGCCGCGCTATTTGCTCAACTCGTTCATGATCACTGTGCCTACAGTGATTGGGGCGGTGGCGTTAAGTGCGATGACGGGCTTTGCTCTTGGCATCTATAAGTTCCGCGCGAACCTGTGGATTTTCTTCATGTTTGTGGCAGGTAACTTTGTGCCGTTCCAAATCCTAATGGTGCCGGTGCGTGACTTAACTTTGGAGTTGGGGCTCTACAACACCAAGACAGGTTTGGTGCTGTTTCATGTGGCGTTCCAGACCGGCTTCTGCACCCTCTTTATGCGTAACTTCATCCGGGCGCTGCCGTTTGAATTGATCGAAGCGGCGCGGGTGGAAGGTGTCAGTGAATGGCGCATCTTCTGGTATGTGGTGCTGCCACTGATGAAACCGGCATTGGCCGCACTGTCTGTGCTGATCTTCACCTTCATCTGGAATGACTATTTCTGGGCGGTGGTGCTGACCCAGGGCATCGAGAGTCAGCCTGTGACGGCGGGGATCACCTCGTTTAATGCGCAGTACCGCGCGGCTTATCATTTGATGAGTGCAGGCTCTATTGTCGCGGCTCTACCTCCGGTGGCGATGTTCTTCCTGATGCAGCGGCACTTCATTGCCGGTCTGACGCTTGGAGCCGTGAAGTGATGCAAGACATGCAAACCTGGCGCATTGATGCGCCGGGTCAGACCTTGGTTCTGGCCTCGGACGGGGGCGTGCCCAGCGCGCTCTACTGGGGGGCGGCTTTGCCAGTGGGGCAAGACCTCGCAGAAGCTGGCCTGATCGCCGCGCGGGATGTGACCGGCGGGATGATTGATCGCTTGCCGGATGTGTCGCTGTGTCCGGAAGCGGGGCAGAGCTTTCAGGGGCAGGCGGGCTTGGTGGTCTATCGTGACGGCGCGGCTCTGTATCCTCGGTTCGTGTTGACAGAGGCGGATGGCACGCGGTTTGTGTGTCGTGATGACACGCTTGGCCTGACGATCACCTTTGCGTTTGTCGTTGAAGGCGACGTGATTGCGGCACAGACAACGCTGGGGGCTGAAGCGGAGATCACCGTGCATCATCTGGCTGCGCCGGTGATGCCGGGGCCGCAATTCGGTGAGGAAATCTTGGATTTCTCAGGCCGGTGGGTCGGCGAGTTTCAAGTCGAACACGCGCCGTGGCGTGCAGGCATCCATATGCGTGAAGCGCGCGGTGGACGGTCCGGGCATGAGCATCCGCCGATTGCCTATTTCCCGGAACGTGGGGCGCAAAACTCTTGGGGTTCCGTGTATGCCATGCATTATGGCTGGTCCGGCGGGCATGTAATGTATGCCGAAGAACTGCCGGATGGGCGGCGACAAATTCAGTTTGGGCACGCGACCGGTACCCGCGCCAGTGGGACAGCCTTTGAAACCGCAAAGCTGTATTTGTCTGTTTCGGAGAATGGGCTGAACGGCTGTGCAACGGCATTCCAGCGGCACCTGCGGGATCATGTGGTGACATGGCCGCATCCGGAGCGACCGCGACCGGTACATTACAACTGCTGGGAAGCAGTGTATTTTGACCATGATGTCGCGGTGCTGAAAGACATTGCAGAGCGGGCCGCAAAATTGGGCGCGGAGCGGTTTGTTCTGGACGACGGCTGGTTTGGCAAGCGCGACGATGACACCAGTTCGCTGGGCGACTGGGACATTGATCCGCGCAAATGGCCGGATGGTCTGACACCGATCATTGAGCATGTTAAGTCGCTGGGCATGACGTTTGGCCTCTGGTTTGAGCCGGAGATGGTCAATATGGACAGCGGTTTGGCTCGGGCGCATCCAGAGTGGATTTTGGGGCCGTTGAATCAAGTCGAAGGGCGGCAGCAGCGGGTGCTGGATGCCGGCAATCCGGAGGTGCGCGACTACCTCTATGACAAGATTGCTGCCGTATTGTCCGCCCATGATATCGACTACATAAAGTGGGATCACAACCGACTGCTGCCCGTTGCAGATGCGGCGCAGGCGGAAGGTGTCTATACGCTTATGGGGCGGTTGCGGGCTGATTTTCCACGGGTGGAAATTGAGAGCTGTGCCTCCGGTGGGGGACGTATTGATGCCGGTATTCTGGAGCACACGCAGCGAGTCTGGCTGAGTGACAGCAATGACGCACTTGAACGCTTGCGGATTCAGCATGATGCGGCGTTGATGTTGCCGATGGCGGTCACCGGTAGTCACGTCGGACCACGCCAATGCCACACGTCGGGGCGGGTGCATGACATCCACTTTCGCGCTTGGGTCGCGGCGCAGCGACACATGGGGTTTGAAATGGACCCGCGCGAGCTGACTGAGCAAGAGGCATCTGTGCTGTCGCAGGTCACCGCTTGGTGGAAAAGCAATCGGGATTGGCGGCGGACAGCTGATATCTTGCGGCTTGATTCTGCTGATCCGAGCGTCATTGCCGAGCAGCAGCTTTCCCAAGACAAACAGCAGTTTGTGGTCTTTGCAGGCAAAGCCGCGACGGCTACGCAAATCATGCCGCGCCCCTTGCGGCTGACCGGCTTGGAGCCGGATGCCACATATGAAATTGAGCTGGTCAATCGGGACGAGGCACATCATTTGTCGCGCCGCGAGATGCCAATGAAAGACGGGCCTGTGTGCCTGAGTGGTCAGCTATTGATGCAACACGGTCTCATATTGCCGTGGTCCTTCCCGGACCGGATGTGGGTGATCGAAGGAAAGAAAAAATGAGCAAGAAGCGTCGTTCCCAGCATTGGTATGGCAAGTTGGATAAGGATGGGTTCATTCACCGCAGTTGGATGAAGAACCAAGGGTTCCCGGATCACGCGTTTGATGGGCGGCCGATTATTGGCATCTGCAACACATGGTCTGAGTTGACGCCGTGTAACTCCGGTTTGCGGACCTTGGCAGAAGGTGTGAAACGCGGTGTTTGGGAGGCCGGCGGCTTCCCCGTGGAATTCCCGGTGATGTCACTGGGCGAGACCCAGATGAAGCCCACGGCGATGCTGTTCCGCAACCTGCTCGCGATGGATGTGGAGGAGAGCATCCGTGCCTACGGTATTGATGGCGTTGTGCTGCTTGGTGGGTGTGACAAGACCACACCGGGGCAGTTGATGGGTGCCGCATCGGTGGATTTGCCGACGATTGTGGTGAGCTCCGGCCCGATGTTGAACGGCAAGTTCAAGGGCAAGGATATTGGTTCTGGCACGGATGTTTGGAAGTTCTCCGAAGAGGTGCGTGCGGGAGAGATGACCCTGCAAGACTTCATGAACGCGGAAAGTGGTATGAGCCGCAGTGCCGGTGTGTGTATGACTATGGGCACGGCCTCAACTATGGCATCGCTTGTTGAGGCGATGGGCATGAGCTTGCCCACCAACGCGGCTCTTCCAGCCGTGGATGCGCGCCGGATGGCCTTGGCGCATCTGACCGGCAAGCGAATTGTGGAGATGGTGGATGAGGATCTGAAGCCGTCAGATGTGATGACCAAAGAAGCGTTTGAGAACGCCATTTTGGCCAATGCCGCTGTGGGCGGGTCCACCAATGCGGTAGTGCATTTGTTGGCTATGGCAGGGCGTGTAGGTGTGGATCTGACACTCAAAGACTTTGAGATTGGGTCAGAGATTCCGCTGCTGGTGAATTGCATGCCGTCTGGCAAATACCTGATGGAGGATTTCTGTTATGCGGGTGGCGTGCCTGCGGTGTTAAGCCAGATCAAAGAGCATGTGCGGCCGACCAATACGGTGCTGGGGAAAGACATCAGCGCCTATCATGAAGGCGCCGAAATCTACAACGACGACGTCATTCGTCCGCTGGACAATCCGGTGAAACCTGCGGCGGGGCTGCGGGTGCTGCGCGGCAACCTTGCGCCCAATGGGGCGATCGTGAAGCCATCGGCTGCCACAGACCATCTATTGGAACATGAAGGCGAGGCCTTTGTGTTTGAGAACATCGAAGACCTGAAGGCCAACATCGATAAACCCGACTTGCCGGTGACTGCCGACACCATCTTGGTGCTGAAGGGATGTGGCCCGAAAGGCTATCCGGGCATGCCAGAGGTGGGCAATATGCCGATCCCGGGCAAGCTGGTGAAAGAAGGTGTGCGCGACATGATCCGTGTGTCGGATGCGCGGATGTCTGGCACGGCTTATGGCACCGTGATCTTGCATGTGAGCCCGGAGGCGCAGGCCGGAGGCACCTTGGCACTGGTGAAAACCGGGGACCGGATCAAAGTCTCTGCATCCGGCGGCGTGCTAGAGCTGTTGGTGGATAAAGCGGAGCTTGAAGCGCGTCGCGCGGCCTGGGAGCCTGATCCAGAGCATTACACACGCGGCTACGCGAAACTCTATTACGACCATGTGTTGCAAGCCGACAAGGGCGCCGATCTGGACTTCCTTGTGGGCAAAGACACACGGCTTGTCACACGGGAGAGCCACTGATGACCGGCACTATTTTTCCTGATCTGAAAGGCAAATCCGTTTTCATCACCGGCGGCGCCAGCGGCATCGGCGCGGCCTTGACCGATGGGTTCATGGAACAGGGCGCTAAGGTGGCTATCATCGGGCGCTCGGCGGCAGACGACTTTATCGCAGAGATGGAGACCAAGCACGGCGCAACACCATTGTTTATGCAGGGGGACATCTCTGACATTCCACGTCTGCGGGAAACCATTCAGCAAGCGGTGGGGGAGCACGGTGGGTTGGATGTGTTGGTGAATAATGCGGCCAACGACCAACGCCATGCGCTCGATGAGGTGGACGAAGAGTTCTACGACTGGATGCAGGCGGTGAACCAGAAGGCCTATTTCTTTGCGTGCCAAGAAGCGGCGCGACAGATGGATGGCAGTGGCTCGATTATCAATTTTAGCTCGATCAGCTATATTATGGGCAATGCAGGGTATCCGATTTACACCAGCGCCAATGCAGCGATCACCGGCATGACACGCTCAATGGCGCGAGAGCTGGGGTCCAAGGGCATCCGGGTGAATGCACTGGCGCCGGGCTGGGTGTTGACCCAGAAGCAGCTGGATATGTGGGCTGAGCCGGAGGCGCTGGCGGCGCATATGGAGCGGCAATGCTTGAAAGAGCATCTGACGCCGGAAGATATGATTGACCCCACGCTCTATTTGGCGTCAAACGCCAGCCGAATGATGACGGGGCAATGCATGGCCGTTGACGGCGGCGTTGTGGTTTCGGGGTAAGATATGTCTGTGCACGCAAAATGGATTGGAGTGGATTGGGGCACGTCAAAGCTACGTGCCTATGCCATGGAAGGCGACAGGCTTCTGGCAACGGCGCAGTCGGACAAAGGCATGGCGAAGCTAGACGCTGGCGGGTTTGAAGCGGCCTTGCTGGAGTTGGTTGAAGGCTGGCTTGGCAATGGGCCGACAGATGTGATTGCTTGCGGTATGGTGGGGGCACGCCAAGGATGGGTTGAGGCGCCCTACACGGCGGTTCCTGCGCCCGCGCTGGCGCCACAGCCGGTGCTTGTACCCGACACGGATGCGCGGTTGCGGGTGCATGTGGTGCCTGGTTTGAAACAGCCAAAGCCCGCGGATGTGATGCGGGGAGAAGAGACGCAGATTGCGGGGTTCCTGTCGCGCAACCCGAACTGGGATGGCGTTTTGTGTCTGCCTGGCACGCACACCAAATGGGCGCATGTAAGCGCGGATGAGGTGGTGAGTTTCCGGACTTTCATGACGGGCGAGTTGTTTTCGCTTCTGAGCAAGCAGTCTGTGCTGCAGCACTCGGTTGGTGAGGGCTGGGACGCAGAGGCTTTTGCGGCGGGGATGGATATAACTCTGTCGCGGCCGGAAAATCTGGCCTCGGAACTGTTTGGCATTCGCGCCAGTGATCTGTTGAATGCAACGCCCTCTGCGGCAGCGCGGTCCCGCTTGTCGGGCTTGCTGTTGGGCGCGGAGCTGGCGGCGTCGCGGCCGTATTGGCTGGGGCAACAGATTGCAGTGATCGGGGAGCAGCAGCTTTCTAATGTCTATGCCGAAGCCCTGAAGGCCCAAGGCGGTTGGGTGACCGTAGTGGACTGTCAGGACATGACACTTGCGGGGCTGTCTGCCGCGCGTAACCTTCTGGGATAATAAAATGAACCGGTCGATTATTGCCATCTTGCGCGGAGTGACCCCGGGCGAGATCGAAGCCATGGCGGATGCCATCATTGCAGCGGGTATCGATAAGATCGAGGTGCCGCTGAACTCGCCTGATCCCCTGAAAAGCATTGAGCTTTTGGCGAAAGGTTTTGGGGATCGCGCGCTTGTAGGGGCGGGCACGGTGCTCGAGGTTGCACAAGTGGATGCTGTTGCGAGTGTCGGCGGCAAGCTGATCGTTTCGCCCAACTGCGATACCGACGTGATTGCGCACACGGCCAAACTGGGGCTGGAAAGCTGGCCGGGTGTGTTTACGCCGACGGAGGCGTTTGCCGCGCTGAAAGCGGGCGCAACCGGTCTGAAGCTGTTCCCTGGCAATATGGCAGGGCCGGGAGGCTTGAAAGCCGTGCGGGCGGTGCTGCCCAAAGGCAGTAAGGTCTATGCCGTGGGTGGTGCCGGACCAGAGAACTTTGGCGAGTGGACTGCCGCCGGAGCGGATGGTTTCGGCATCGGCTCCGCGATTTACAAAGCTGGCATGAGCGTTGAGGATGTGCGTCAACAGGCGGAGGCCATTGTGGCTGCTTATGACGAGGCATTTGCATGAGCACTATTTTTGACGACCGTCCGTGTGAATTGGGCGAAGGGCCGTTGTGGCACCCGGAGCGCAAGCAGCTGTTCTGGTTTGATATTGTTGGAAAACGGATGCTGAGTCAGAAAAATGGCGAGCAGCTGGAGTGGCAATTTGACGAGCATGTATCGGCGGCCGGTTGGGTGGATCACGACATGCTGATCCTGGCGTCGGAAACGGGCCTGTGGAAGTTCTACCTCGACACGGAAGAGCAGGAGTATTTGTGCTCTTTGGAGGCGGACAACCCGGTGACGCGCTCCAATGATGGGCGCGCGGATCCCTGGGGCGGTTTCTGGATCGGTACAATGGGGAAAAATGCAGAGCCAAAGGCTGGAGCCATCTATCGCTATTACGACGGCGAATTGCGCAAGCTGGTGGCCGACGTGACGATCAGCAACGCGATCTGTTTTGATAGGGCGCGCAGTTGTGCCTACTACACAGATACTGTGACCAAGCTGGTGATGCGTCAGGCTGTCGATGCAGAGACTGGCTGGCCGGTTGGCAAAGCGGAGATCTACCTTGATCTGAATGCGGACGGTTTGAACCCGGACGGCGCCGTTGTGGATGCGGTGGGCAATGTTTGGATTGCCCAATGGGGCGCGGCCCGCGTGGCGGCTTATGATCCCGACGGTAACTCCCTCAAGGCGGTGTCGGTTGGTGGCCAGCACAGCAGCTGTCCGGCCTTTGGCGGCGACGATCTGACCACGCTATTGGTGACCACTGCCCGCGAAGGCATCGATGAAAAAACGTTGGTAGGGGCGCCGGAGAACGGCATGGTCTTTGCCATAGACAACGTTGCCCAAGGGGTGGCGGAACCACAGGTGATTTTATGAAGCGAGAACTGGGTGTTTGTTACTATCCGGAGCACTGGCCGGAAGACATGTGGGCAAAAGACGCGGCGGATATGGTCGCGGCTGGCATCCGTTGGGTGCGGATTGGCGAGTTTGCCTGGAGTCGCATGGAGGCTGCGCCGGGACAGTTGACGCTGGAGTGGCTGGACCGTGCGATTGAGGTTCTGGGTGCTGCGGGTCTGAAGGTTGTACTGGGCACGCCAACGGCGACGCCGCCACGTTGGATGGTCGATAAACATCCCGACATGCTGGCGGTGGACGAGAATGGCGCGCCGCGCAAGTTTGGGTCACGCAGGCATTATTGCTTTAGCCATCAAGGCTATCGCGAGGAATGCGCGCGTATCACGCGGATTGTGGCAGAGCGTTATGGTAAGAATCCACACGTGGCCGCTTGGCAGACCGACAATGAATATGGCTGTCACGACACCACCATTAGCTACTCGGAGCCTGCCAAACGGACGTTCCAGGGCTGGTGTCAGGAACGCTATGACACAGTGGAGATGCTTAATGAGGCTTGGGGCAATATCTTCTGGTCGATGGACTATGCTTCCTTTGATCAGATCGATTTGCCGAACCTTACCGTGACCGAACCAAACCCCGCGCATGTGCTGGCGTTCCGTCGTTTTTCCAGCGATCAAGTTGTGGCGTTTAACAAGGTGCAGGCTGACATTTTGAAGGCGCACACCGATGCGCCTTTGATCCACAATTACATGGGCCGCATTCTGGAATTTGACCATTTTGACGTTGGCGAGGACCTAGATATTGCGAGCTGGGACAGCTATCCGATCGGGTTCTTGTCGGATCGTTTGGAGGCGTCCGACGAACATAAGGCACGGTTTCTACGGCAGGGCGATCCTGACATGCAAGCGTTCCACCATGATCTCTACCGCGCGGTTGGCAAGGGCCGTTGGTGGGTCATGGAGCAGCAGCCCGGTCCCGTAAATTGGGCGCCCTACAACCCTGCGCCGCTGCCCGGCATGGTGGCCTTGTGGGCGTTGGAAGCCTTTGCCCATGGCGCAGAGGTGGTGAGTTATTTCCGTTGGCGGCAGGCACCGTTTGCGCAAGAGCAGATGCACGCGGGACTGCAAACGTCGGATGGCGTAGACGCGCCGGGTATGGACGAGGCACGGGCAGTGGCCGGTGTGCTAGATATGCTCAAAGAGCAGGACACCCAGCGGGCGGATGTGGCGCTCGTCTTTGACTATGCCTCTGACTGGGCATGGAAAACGCAGCCGCAAGGCGCAGGGTTTGACTTTTTCCGACTGGTGTTCTCCGCCTATCGCGGATTGCGCAGAGCGGGCCTGTCCGTCGACATCGTGAGCGCGGGGTGCCGGGATTTTTCTGGTTACAAAGCGGTTTTTGCCCCCGGTTTGGCAACGCTGGACCCCGCACTGGTTCTGGCTATATCGGAGGCGGATGCCCTGGCAGTCATGGGACCGCGCACCGGTGCAATAACGGAAGAGTTTATGATCCCTGCCAAAGGTCGCCCGGGGGTGCCCAACCTGGATGTGCGGGTTGATCTGATCGAGAGCCTACCGCCACAGGCTGGCATGGATGTGTCCGGCGGCGGCAAAGTGGAGCACTGGCATGAGCGCTTGTCCGGTGCGGCTGAGGTTTTGCTGAAAACCCTAGACGGTGGGGCGGTGATGATGGCGCAGGACCACCGCTGGTATCTGGGTAGTTTCCCGGATGAGGCGTTGTGGGACCGGGTCGTCTCCATGGCCTGTGAACAGGCGGGCGTCGCCATGACGCCTATGCAGGACGGTGTGCGGCGTCGACGGTTTGGGTCCTACGAGTTTGTCATCAACTACAACAGCTTCTCAGCCAGTGTTGGGGGGCACCGCGTGCCAGCCTGTGGCGTGCTTGTGTTTGAAGGCAATACGCCGATTGTGGCCTGTGACTTAAGCTCTGGCTAACAGGATTGCAGCACAGATGAGTTGAAGCGGGCGGTGCGAAAGCGCGCCCGTTTTGCTTTTGCGGCCTCTCGCAACGTCATGCAACGTCGGGATTGATTGCGTAGAAAGTTCGTATACGAATTAGGTGAAATAATTCGGATGCGAACCAATCATGGCAAAACCGCCCAAGATATTCCTGCTGATGAACCGGGCCCATGCGGCAATCACCCGTGCGTCTGAACGCAAGACGCAGGCCTTGGCGGATTTGTCGATGCCGCAACACGGCGTATTGGTGCTGCTATCCAAGCAAGACGGCCAAGCCGTGACCCAGCTCGCCAAGGCTCTGTCGATGCGCAAATCCAGTCTGAGCGGCCTGATCGACCGCATGGCGGAGCGCGGCTTTGTGCGGCGCGCGCGTCAGGACGCGGACGGCCGAGTGGTGAGAATTTATCTGGAACCGGCTGCGGAAACCTTAGTGCAACGCACGGTGCCTTTTGTGCAGTACGTGAACGGGCTGTTGCTAGAGCCATTTGATGCAGCGGAGCAGGCGGTGATTGGCCGGTTTTTGACCCATTTGGCAGAGAACGCCGAAGACGTGATCGATCAGGCAAACTGGGGCGAGGAGCAAATGTAATGTTGGATCAGGGTGATGTGACGGTCGAGGATACCAAATTTCGCGCAGAGGATGGCTGGGAGCTGGCCGGCACGGTCTATCGTGGAGTCGCGCCAAAAGTCGCCATTCTGATTTCCGCGGGCACAGGCTTCCCGCGACGGTTCTATCGCCACGTGGCTGCCTATCTGGCGCAGCGCGGTGCGTTGGTGCTGACCTATGATTTCCGAGGTATTGGCGAGTCTGGCGCAGAAAACCTCGCGGTCAGTGGCATCGACTATCCGGATTGGGGACGGTTAGATATGACAGCAGCGCTAGATCACTTGCAGAAGCTTTCACCAGATGTTCCGTTGACCACTTTGGGGCATAGTATTGGCGGGCAATTTGTTGGGTTTATGCAGAACCACGGCAAGGTGGCTCGACATGCTTTTGTCGCTGTGGGCAATGGGCATTGGGGCGTGCACAAGCTGCGCAATGTTCCGGTGGAGCTGTTCTTTTGGTGGGGCTACGGGGCTTATTGCCTTGCGCGGCATGGGTACATTCCGGCGGGGGGCTTGTGGGGCGGAGAGGCCCTGCCGCCGAATGTATTCCGCACCTGGCGACGCTGGAGTGCGCGGCGCGGTTATTTGTTGCCGGAGTTGGCTGATGGGCGCTATCCGCATCATTTTGACGATCCTTGCCGCCCAATCAGTGCATGGGTGATGAGCGATGACCCAATTACAACTGAGACCGCCTGTGGCGACACGCTGAGCCACTATGGCAATGCTGAGAAGCATCTGGTCGTGCGTACGCCAAAGCAGCTGGGGGCCAAAAAGGTAGGCCATGACGGTGCGTTTCGCAAAGGGCGAGACGCGCTTTGGGCAGAGCTATGGGAGTGGCTGGCGGAGGGGCATCTGCCGGACGGGGCAGAGGCTCAGTAAGTGTCCTTAGCGCAACGAAAAAGGCCGGCTCGCGAAGGAACCGGCCTTTGAATTTGCAACAGTTCAAACTCAGACTTTTAGGTTAGGAATGATCTGTTTTTTGCGGCTCACGACGCCTGGCAGAACAACGGTGTCGCCAGAAGCATCAACGCCAAAAGACTTGGTGGCCACAGTCTTTACGAGCTCGTTTGGCACCAGCAGCGTAGATTGTTCGTTCAGGATGTCGACAACAAACAGCAACACCTGCTCTACGCCGTCCTCAGACGCCACGGTGGTCATGGTCTCCATCAGGGACGCTTTTCGGTCCAGAACGGTGGAGGGGCTTGTGGTTTCCAGAACGGACACGCGGAACTTGGTGCCGTCTACGGCGTATTCTTTGGAGTCCATGCGCAGCAGTTCTGCATCGGCGAAAGAAGACACGTCGGATTTAGCGGCAAACATTTCAGCGGCATAGGACGGGATGTCGATGCCCAGATCTGCGGCCAGTTTCTCGCAAACAGCTTTGTCGTGGTCGGTGGTTGTTGGGGAGCGGAATTCCAGTGTGTCAGACAAGATGCAGGTCAGCATGGTGCCTTTGACCCAGTCTGGCATCTCGATGTCGCCCATCAGGTCAAACATAATAGTTGCGGTACAGGCGACAGGGCGGACGGTAATGTCGATTGGGCCTTTGGTTTCCAGACCGCCAACCAACTTGTGGTGGTCGATGATCGCCTGAACGTCTGCGCCGTTGATGTTGGCTGGCAGCTCGGCCGGGTTGTTGGTATCCACGATTACAACAGCGGCGTCATCTGCCACGTCTTTGATGATCGCTGGCATTGGCAAATCCCAACGGTTCAGCAGCCAGGCAGCTTCGGTGTTGGGCTCGCCCAGCAGTTTTGCTTCGGCTGGAGTGCCTTTGATTTCAGACAGATACCAAGCCCAGATGATAGGGGAACCGGTGGAATCGGTGTCAGGGGATTTGTGGCCGAAAACTTGAATAGTCATGTCGCGACGTCCTTAGAAACAAAGAAAAACGGTGAAGTTGCGCGCCTTATAGAAGGGCGCGTCGTATTTGTCACCAGCGGCATTGGGGTTGCGACCTCGAGGCGCAGAAGACCGTTGCTTTACAGCGGTTTTAGGGGAAGGCGGGTGAGGGTGAACCCAGCGTTTTGCAGTAGATTGAGCACACCGTGTTTGCCTGGCAGGTGGAGAGCGCCGACAGCCACCAGTGCCGGGGTTTGCGTGAGCTCCATGGCGAGAACCTCTGCCCAAGCAGCATTACGTGTGATGATCAGGTCGTCTTCAGCCTGTTTCAATAGCGCTGCGAGACGGGCTTGGTCCGCGTCTTCACTGACGTTCTTGAAGGTTTCGGCAGAGTTGAACTCCCAGATAAGTTGCGTGGTTTCATCGAGATACATAGCAATCACGGTGCCAATTAGGTCCGGGGCGGCTAGATCCGTGTTTAAAGACAGTCCCCAACGCAGGTCTTCCAGTTGTTCTTCAATTGGGTCAGAGGCTAACAAGGTGAGCAAGCCGTCGATGCTGTCGAGTGAAACTGTAGGCAAATCGTTGGATTTGGCCATGGCCGAAACTTGTTGATCAAGACCCTTTTTCCCAGACTTTACAACCTCATAGGCGCATGGTGGCAACATCAGGGTCATGCCGAGGAACCATGGTTGATAGCGCGCGGCAAGAAAGGGTGGCATGCCGCGCGCCTTGAGCTGTTCCTCAACGCGGGGCCAAAGTTTTGGCCCAAGCCGGTCGATCAGCGAGGGGCCGGATTGGATCAGGTAGCTGTCGGGGTTTTCTGTGAGATGACGTTGAAACCCAAGTTGGTCTTCGTCCGTGAGTTCGAGAAAAACCTTTTCAGGCTGTGGAGTTAGCTCTCCCAGACGTGTGACCATCGCGGCGTGTTCTGGCAGGTGCACATGGAAGGTGCCGATCAGGTGGCTGACCACGCCGTCTTTCTCCGCGCGCCAGAGCAGGCCTTCGGAGAAAGGCACTGCTGCGGCTTTGGATTCGAGGGCTTGGCGTTCGCTTTCTGCCAACGAGGGAAAGACGTTTGGTCCTGCACAATTGGCCGAGGAGATGCCAGAAAAGCTGATCAAAAACAATAGGATGGGTAGGATGCGCATCGGAGCCTCGCGGGTGGAGTTTCCGCCAAGGTAACAGGGCATCGGGGAGGCTCAAGGGCGAATGCTTTGAGGGCGGCAAATCATGTAGGCAACTCGGCTGTTTGGCGTTACCAAAGGGCATGGGCAAGATCGCAGAAACCGAACTTTATGCGCCGGTCAAAACATGGCTGGAGGCGCGGGGCTTTGAGGTGAAAGCCGAAGTTGGCGCGGCGGATGTTGTGGCGGTGAAAGATGGCGAAGAGCCTGTCATCATTGAGTTAAAGACCTCTTTCTCCCTCGTGTTGCTGCAACAGGCCGTCGCACGTCAGGCGGTGACGGATGCGGTTTATGTGGCGGTGCCACGCTGGAAAGGGCGCGCGGGGTGGAAGGCGTTTTCCGGGAATGTTGGCCTTTGTAAGCGGCTTGGTCTTGGGGTGCTGTCGGTACGTCCCAAGGATGGCGCGGTAGAGGTGCATTGCGACCCGGCGCCGTTTCAGCCGCGCAAGTCGAAGGCCCGTAAGGCGCGGCTTTTGAAGGTCTTTTTCAGACTTGAAGGCGACCCGAACACTGGTGGGATGCGTGGGGAGAAGGTCACGGTCTATCGGCAGGACGCGGAAAAATGTGCGGTATTTCTCAATGAAAACGGGGCGTCGCGTGGTCGGGATGTTGTCAAAGGCACGGGCGTTGAGAAAGCCACAACGATGATGCGGGACAACCACTATGGCTGGTTTGAGAAGGTCGACAAAGGTGTCTACATGCTGAGCGAGGCCGGTGTGACGGCCTTGGCGCAGAACGGGGATTAACCGAGTCGTATTGGGGCAAAAGTCGCGTCGGTATAACGTCTGTATCGCGACTGTTTTGCGGAGGTGCGTTTTTGGGCGCGCTGGGGCGGCTAGGAACGTTCACGCACCGCGCGGTGTTGCGCAAATCGGCGCAACGGGTGTAGGCGGTTTGGGACCACCTTGAAGGACAACCCATGACCACCACACTCATCGTTTTGGCCCACCCCAGCCGACAGTCTTTTAATGGCGCCTGGGCGGAAGTCTCGGCAGCTGCCTGTGCAGCGGCAGGACATGAGGTGTTGTGGAGTGACCTGTCTGCGCATCAGTTTGAGGCCGTCGAAGGCGCGTGCCATTTTGGGCAGGACGGGGCCGGGCCATTTGATCCATTAAAGGCGCATGAGGCGGCGGTGGCAGCGGGCACTGTGCCGGTTGATATGGCAGCGGAGGCGGAGAAGATTCGTCAGGCAGATCAGATCATCTTTCACTTTCCATTGTGGTGGTTTGCGCCGCCTGCCGTGCTGAAAGGCTGGTTTGATCGCGCGTTGGTGCATGGTGATTTGCACACGGTTGAGGAGCGGTTTGACACAGGCCGCTGTCGCGGCAAGCGGGCGCTGTTTTGTGTGACCACCGGGGCAGGCGCCGCTGAGTGCGGGCCGGGGGGCAAAGAGGGGGACGTGAACCTGCTGTTGTGGCCGTCGGCCTATACGCTGCGGTATCTGGGGTTTGACGTCTATCAGCCTGAGGTCGTGCATGGGGTGCACGGGTATTTTGAGGGCACTGAGGAAGCAGCATTGCAGGCGCGGCTGGCGTGCGTGCTGGACGGGCAGGCGGCGCTTGTGGCCAGATTGGGCGAGCGTGGGCTGATGCGGTTTAACGCGGATTGTGACTTTGATGAGACTGGGCGGTTGAAGGCCGGCGCGGAGCGTTTTTCGGCGTTTATTGCCTAACATCAGGAGCAACAACGGCCCCCGTTAAAAGAGGCCGTTGCTCGGATAGATCATTTGAATTCTGTCTATTGCATTGAGCTTAGGCCAAAGATGTTTCCTTCAGTATCCTGACACAAACAAACAAATCCGAACTCGCCGATGGAAAACTTGGGACGTAGAATCGTGCCACCCGCGGCTTCGACACGGGCTTCTTCAGTGGCGCAGTTTTCGCAGTTGAAATAGACTACAGTGCCGCCGGGACCAGGCCGGGCGTGGGGGGAGTGCGAAATAGCACCACCTGCGCCGTATTGGGTCATCTCTGTTGGAAATGCACGCATCTGCATTTCACCTGTTGGGTCTCCGATAGTTTCAAGTTTGCATGCAAGCACAGTTTCATAAAACTGGGCTGCCCGGCCAAGGTCATCTGTGTAAATGTCAAACCAGCCTACAGCGTTCATTTTGGTCATGGGGCGTCTCCTAAAGTCGTTTGATTTGCTCTCTAGGTACCCTTTGCGCGGGCGACGGTATTGTAGATTTCAGACATCGAATTTCTTTGAGAATTGGCCCGGGGTGTAACCGGTTGCCTTTTTGAAGGCATTGATGAAGTGCGACTGATCCGAATATGACAGAGACGGTTCGCCCAGCAGAGATTGTTGTAGTCTTAGGATCTTCAGGAAATCATGTGGGGCAAAGCCGGTGGTTTGCTTTAGGAGGCGTTGCAGTTGCCGTGGGGAGTAGTCCACGGCGGTGGCCATGTCTGCCACGGAATGTATGTCCTCCATTTGCGCAAAGAGAGCTTGTGTGATCGGGTTGGGACGAAGGATGCCTTCGTCGCGGAGCAGTTCGACGAAGGTGGTTAAGGTGGCGTTTTGGGCCACGGTGCCTTGAGACATGAGGGCCGTGTTGATTGGGATAAGTGGCAACGCGCCGAGGTAGGGCGTGTCCACTAAGCCGTAGGACGGTTGAATGCGCTCGCTTTGCCAAACACCGGGCAGAAAGCGGATGTTGATAAAGTGAAACTCGCAGCCAAGGCTGAGTTCTTCAGAGGAGGCACGCAGCCGCGTGATCCCCGTTACGTTTGGGGTGTGTTGATTGAAGATTGCGTAGGTGCAGGCGTCTGGCAAAGCGTGAAAGCGGTACGGGTTTTGCAGGGGGGCGGTCGTGCGCAGTTCGAGGTAACGGTGCACCACGGACTTTAGGTGCTCCGGTGGGGTTGTTTCGGCGAAGTCCACTTCGCCAATGGTAGGGTCTACGCTGTTGCCTTTGGGATCGTACATTCCGAGCTTTTTCTGTGTTTTGAAATTTTAGACCTAACATGCGAGAGATGCCGCGCAGTGCAAAAAGAAAAGGGCCGCCCGGAGGCGGCCCTTCAAAATTGTCTTGCAAGAGCTTTCGGCAGATTGGCCCGCGGGCCAATCGCCTGACGCTTAGACAGAACTTTCTTGCGAAAGTTCGTCTTACATCATGCCGCCCATGCCGCCCATGCCGCCCATGTCAGGCATTGCTGGCGCGCCGCCGTCTTTGGCTGGCTTGTCTGCAACCATAGCTTCGGTGGTGATCAGCAGGCCCGCGATGGAGGCTGCGTCTTCCAGAGCTGTACGGGTCACTTTGGCTGGGTCAATCACACCGAAGGAGAACATGTCGCCATATTCTTCGGTCTGTGCGTTGAAGCCGAAAGTTACGTCTGCGGATTCACGGATCTTGCCCGCAACAACCGCGCCGTCAACACCGGCGTTTTCAGCGATCTGACGCAGAGGCGCTTCGATGGCTTTCTTAACGATCACGATACCCGCGTTCTGGTCAGCGTTTGCGCCTTCCAGACCTTCCAGTGCTTTACCGGCCTGAACCAGAGCAACACCACCACCAACGATCACGCCTTCTTGTACGGCAGCGCGGGTCGCGTTCAGGGCGTCATCAACGCGGTCTTTGCGCTCTTTCACTTCCACTTCGGTCATGCCGCCAACGCGGATCACAGCAACACCGCCTGCCAGTTTGGCAACGCGTTCTTGCAGCTTTTCACGGTCGTAGTCGGAAGAAGTTTCTTCGATCTGAGTGCGGATCTGAGCCACACGTGCTTCGATCTCTGCTTTCTCGCCTGCACCGTCAACGATGGTGGTTTCGTCTTTGGTGATCTCGATTTTCTTAGCAGTGCCGAGCATGTCCATTGTGACATTCTCGAGCTTCATGCCCAGATCTTCGGAGATAACCTGACCACCGGTCAGGATCGCGATGTCCTGCAGCATGGCTTTACGACGGTCGCCGAAGCCAGGTGCTTTCACAGCAGCAATTTTCAGGCCGCCGCGCAGTTTGTTCACAACCAGAGTTGCCAGCGCTTCGCCTTCAACATCTTCTGCGATGATCAGCAAAGGCTTCTGGGACTGGATCACCTGCTCAAGCAGTGGAACCATGGACTGCAGGGAAGACAGTTTCTTCTCGTGCAGCAGCACCATGCAGTCGTCCAGATCAGCGATCATTTTGTCTGCGTTGGTGACGAAGTAAGGGGAGAGGTAGCCGCGGTCGAACTGCATGCCTTCAACAACATCGGTCTCAGTTTCCAGACCTTTGTTTTCCTCAACGGTGATAACACCCTCGTTGCCAACTTTCTGCATCGCGTCTGCGATCTGCTGGCCGATTTCGGCTTCGCCGTTGGCGGAGATGGTGCCAACCTGCGCAACTTCGTCGGAGTCTTTTACTTCGCGGGAAGAAGAAACGATGGCTTCAACAACTTTGGAAGTTGCGAGATCGATGCCGCGCTTCAGGTCCATTGGGTTCAGGCCAGCTGCAACCTGCTTCAGACCTTCTTTAACGATGGCCTGCGCCAGAACGGTCGCGGTGGTGGTGCCGTCGCCGGCTTCGTCGTTGGTGCGAGAAGCAACTTCTTTCACCATCTGCGCGCCCATGTTCTCGAACTTATCTTCCAGTTCGATCTCTTTGGCCACGGATACACCGTCTTTGGTGATGCGTGGTGCGCCGAAGGATTTGTCCAGGACCACGTTGCGACCCTTAGGGCCCAGGGTCACTTTAACGGCGTCTGCCAGAACGTTCACGCCGCGCAGCATTGCGTTGCGGGCATCGGTGTCAAACTTGACGTCTTTTGCCATTTGATTGGCTCCTAAATTCGTAATTTGCGGTCAGACGATTAGGCAATGATGCCCATGATGTCGGATTCTTTCATGATCAGCAGCTCTTCACCGTCAACGGTGATTTCGGTGCCGGACCATTTGCCGAACAGGACTTTGTCGCCTGCGGACACGTCGAGTGCGACGCGGTTGCCAGCGTCGTCACGTCCGCCTGCACCCACGGATACAACTTCGCCTTCGGCTGGTTTTTCTTTGGCGCTGTCTGGAATGATCAGACCGCCAGCAGTTTTCTCGTCGCTTTCAACGCGGCGTACGAGCACGCGGTCATGCAGAGGTGTAAAAGCCATGACTAGGTTTCCCTATCTAAAGTATCTCCCTGACTCCTCAGCGGAGTCGTTATCACTCCCTATCGGCGAGTGCTAACGGCGAAAGAGGTAGGGGGTGTATTGGGGGGAGTCAACGGCGTTGCGTGAGATTTTTTGTGAAGAAGTCGACACTCCGGATTGGTGGCACGGCATTTTCGGTAACACGGACAGTTTTGGGGGTGAGAACACGACAGGGCGTCAAGACGAGTTGATGACACCAAATGTTAACGCCTTTGTAGCAGTTTGGGCACTGTTCGCATCGAGATATGGCTGGGGGTATTCGAGCGCGTAACTGGCGTAGGGGTACGCCAATGCTTTGAGGTGAGTGGATGAAAGACGGTTTTGAAAAAGGTGTCGGGGACGACGTATATGCGCGTCTGGCGAGCGAATACTGCGCCGACAGCATTGTGATAACGGACTCAAGTGGCCGCACAGAGTGGGTCAATGAGGCTTTCACTCGCACAACTGGTTACACGCTGAAAGATGCAAAGGGCGAGTTGCCCTGCCAATTGTTGAAGGGGCCAGACACATGTCGGGCGACCATGCAGGACATTCAGCAGGCCCGGAAGGATCGCCAACAGTTCCGCACTGAGATCCAACAGTACACCAAAGAAGGCCGTCCATTTTGGTTCGAATTGCGCATCAACCCTGTGTTTGATGCGGATGGGCGGCATACACATTTTGTCGAAACTGAACGGGATATCACTGAACGAAAAGAGCTTGAGATCAGCAGCGCCGCGGTCATCAACGCGGAGGCGCAGCGTGAGGTTGAACGCAAACTGGTTGCGCAGACCAGCGAATGGCTCTACCCGGCAAAGTCGCTGCCCGAGTTGCTTCGGGTTGTAGAGGCCTCAATGCGTGAGATTTTTCCCGAAGCAGACGGTGAGTTGTATGTATACTCCAATTCCCGCGATACTTTGGATTTGATCGCACATTGGGGACATGCAAAACCAGAACATCAACACATTGCGCCAGACAGCTGCTGGGGCTTGCGCCGTGGGAGGCCCTATGTCTACGGCTCTGCGGACATTCAGTTTGCGTGCGACCATAACCAAAACGATGAACATCTGAGCTTTTGTTTGCCGATTATGGCGCATGGCGAAACCATCGGCCTGTTGCATTTGTGCTTTCGTGACACGCGTATCGCCGATGTCGAGAAGGCTGAGCTGGACGGTTTTCTAACTGGCAGACGTGATTTGGCGCTGGTCTGTGCCGAGCAGATCAGCTTGTCAGTTGCCAATGTGCAGCTGCGTCAGGAGCTTCAAGATCAATCCACCCGTGATCCGCTAACGTCGCTTTGGAATCGTCGGTGGTTTCTTGAGGCGGCTTTACGAGAGTTCAATCGCGCGCGTCGCGATAATGCGCCGGTCTCTGTCATTTCATTGGATGTCGACCATTTCAAAAAATTCAACGACCACCATGGGCATGATGCTGGTGATATCGTGCTCCGGGAAGTGGGCGAAGTTATGAAGCGCATCTTTCCAGACGATTGCTATCCGTGTCGCATCGGTGGGGAAGAGTTTGTGGTTCTTTGCCCTGGGCACTCAACCGACGCAGCTGCCGACCTGGCAGAGGAGTTCCGCGCCGCGATCTCCGAACATCGGGTGCCATACGGACGTGAAATTCTGCCACGCATCACGATTTCGGGGGGCATTGCCACGTTCCCGGATGCTGGCAGCGAAGTGATCACCTTGCTGCGGGCTGCGGATGAATGTTTGTATTTGGCCAAAGAGCAGGGCCGAAATCAGATCGTTCTCCCCGAATCCATCGCCGACAGTCTTGAAAAGTCTAAGGAAGAGGCGGCCAGAAAACGGACAAGTAAGTCCAAATAAAGCCGCAGGTTTTCGCACCAAAATTAGACGGCCGTTTTGTGCTTTGGACCATGTCCAGAACGCGTCAAAGGGCGACAGTTTGGCTCGTTTGCGGTGTCAAATGCCGTGGTCACCGGTCACTTCGCGTGGCCGGTGATTTACATTGCGGGCGGGTCAAGTAGTGTTCGTGTGAAGTGTTTTTGGGGCGCGACATGCAGATTACCGCAAATGGCATACAGATTGAGGTGCAGACTTATGGGTCCGAGGACGGAGTACCATTGGTGCTCATTCGGGGGCTGGGGTCGCAGCTGATCCATTGGCCGGTTGCATTTTATGAAGGGCTTGCAGCGGCGGGTTTTCGCGTGGTGTTGTTTGATAACCGCGACGTGGGGTTGTCGCAGCGCTGCCCCAAAGAGGGCATGGCCAGTGATGCGGATGAGATCACGGCGGCGGCTTTGGCTGGGGCACCGACGCCTGCGGCTTACCGATTGAACGACATGGCGAAGGACGTGGTCGGTGTGATGGATGCGCTGGGCCTTGAGAAGGCGCATGTGTTTGGCATGTCCATGGGCGGCGCGATTGTTCAGCTTCTGTGTATGGATCATGCGGAGCGCCTGTTGAGTGGGACCATTGTGATGGCCACCGCGCGGCCGTTTGCAGAGCGGGGCGGTAATGCGGAATGGCTGGCGACCTTGTTGGCGCGGCATGTGGATCAGGAGACCTACATCACAAACTGCATCGCCGAATATGCCAACTGGGGCAGTCCGGCCTATCCGATGACCGAGGAAGAGATCGCGGTGCAGGCGGCGCAGGCTTATGATCGGGCGTTTGATCCGGAGGGCGTCAACCGGCAGGTGTTGGCAGTGATTGCTTCCACCGATCGGCGGCAGGATCTGACCAAAGTGGCGTTGCCATGTCAGGTCATTCACGGCACCGAGGACACGTTGATCCCGCCGGAAGCGGGCGCGGAGATTGCCGGGTTGGTTCCGAATTGTGACCACCATCTGATTGAAGGCATGGGGCACGTTATAACACCAAAGCAGGCGCCGATGCTCATTGAGATGATGCAGGATTTCATCACCCGCCGTGCGTCCTAGACGGGCGGGTTGTTGCGCCGCTGTGGGGGGAGTATATTCGTCACAGTTTTGATGGAGGTTTTATGGGCCAGAAACTGGATGCCTGATCATGGCGGGTGGCACGATGTCCACCCGGTGCACAATAGAGACAGAGAGACCGGCGCCTTGGTGCTGCTCTGCACGTTTGTGCCTTTCACATTTTCTGATACCTTGCGGTGTGGCCAGATGTGGCGTGACCGCTCCATGAGAGACTCATAAAAATGACACGGGACTATTCCCAATTTTTGCCAACTGGTGGCGCCGCCAAAGCGGAAACGCCGAAGCGGTCGCCGTTGGATATTCTGGGCTGGCAATCGTTTTTTGCCCAACAAACCGATCTGGATGCTATGCACATCACCCCGCCAGTGCGAGTGGTGGAAGTACATCGCAACGGGCTGCGTGTGCGTGGCGATGGCGTCGACGCTTTGGTGCCACCGGGGCCGGAGGCGACGGTGGGTGACTGGTTGCTTTATAACGCCGAGCTGCCAAGTCACAGCGAAGTACTGGAACGCAAGAGCCTATTTAAGCGTCGCGCCGCCGGGCATGACCGCAGCATTCAGATGATTGCTGCAAATGTGGATACGGCTTTTGTGGTCACCAGTTGCAACAATGACTTCAACGTGGCGCGGCTGGAACGGTTTTTGGCGCTGGCCTTTGAGGCGGATGTGACGCCGGTGATCGTTCTGACCAAGGCAGATCTGTGTGAAGACACAACGCCGTTTGTGGATCAGGCGCGGGCGATTTCGGATCGGGTGCCGGTGGTGCTTCTGAACGCCAAGAGCAAAGAACCTGCGGCAATGCTGGCGGATTGGAGCAAGCCGGGACAGACCATTGCGTTTCTGGGCACGTCCGGTGTGGGCAAGTCCACGCTGGTGAATGCGCTGTTTGGCACGGAGCAGGCTGAGACCGGGGCGATCCGTGAGGATGACAGCCGGGGGCGGCACACCACCACAAGCCGCCAGCTGCATTTCACCGACACCGGGCTGGCCATTCTGGACACGCCGGGGATGCGGGAATTGCAGCTGGCGGAGGCGGGCGGCGGCCTGGCGGATTTGTTTGCCGATGTGGTCGAACTGGCCACTCAGTGCAAGTTCCGCGACTGCGCCCATGAAAGTGAGCCGGGCTGTGCCATGCGCGCTGCGATTGACGCCGGTACACTTGATCCGGAGCGGTTGGAGCGTTGGCGCAAGCTGGAAGCGGAAGAACGGCACAACACCGCCTCGCTGGCGGAAAAGCGGGCCTATGACAAAAACTTCGGCAAGATGATCAAGACCGTTACCAAGGCGCATAAAGGGCGCAAGGGACGGCGCTAGGCGTCCATCACAGGCTTGTGAGCGTTAAGGAACGGCGCGCGGAGTGATCTGCGCGCCGTTTTGCTGCGTAACCTTTGCAAAACCGGCCAGACAAGCGACGGGAGGCGCAAGGCGGATGCATATGAGATTGCCATTTCGAGAACGGGTATTGATGGCGCTGTTGAGCGGCGCGGTCATGTTGGGTTGGGCCGTGGAGAGCTCCGCCAATTCCGCATCTCCTGCGCCGGAAGTGCGCAGCCTTCTGGGCCAGCCTCAGGAACTTGGCACGGGACAGTTCCGTTGGCTGGGCTTCAAAGTTTACGATGCGCAGATGTTTGCACCACAGGGGCAAGGGTTTGACCGCAACGGTGCCTATGCGTTGGAAATCGAATACGCCCGCAAGATCAAGCGCAAGATACTGATCAAAGCAAGCATGGACGAGATGGCACGGATCGAAGGTTCAAAATCCGACCATGGGATAATTCAGGAGAAGCTGACGGCATGCTATCGCGACATTCAGCCGGGCGATCGAATTGTGGCCTCGCCCAAAGGCGGCAATGCTCTTAAGTTTTGGGTCAATGGTAAAAGCACCTGCACGTTGCAGCATAATGGTATTCGGGATCGCTACATGGCGATCTGGTTGAGCGACAAGGCGCGGGATCGCGGCTTTGCGCAACAGGTTTTGGCCAGTCAGAGATAGCGCAGCTTTCCGGCTCCCCCAAACCCCTGCACCGTGGCTCGCTTTCCATGGTGCCCGGAAAATGGGTGCTGTTTCCTGATTGGCCTTTCGCCTCGCCTTAGAGTTTGGTCCTTCTCTGGCGAGGCAAGCGTGTGACCCGGCTTGCTTGCTCCGCTGGGTCACACGTGTCACCTAGGGCCTCATGAAATTGTTTTTACTGACTGCTGTCACAATGACAGCCTTTGCCGCGAATTCTGTCCTCAACCGCGCTGCCGTGAGCGGCGCTGGCATGGAGGCGGTGGATTTTGGCGTGGTGCGCTTGTTCAGCGGGGCGTTGGTACTGGTTGCGCTGGTCGCCTGGCAAAAGCGCGGTTTTGCGCTGGGCGGCGTAGGGCGTGGCATCGCGGTGATCGGCCTGCTGACCTATATCTTTGGGTTTTCACTGGCCTATCGCGGTTTGGACGCCGGTTTGGGCGCGCTGGTACTGTTTGGTGTGGTGCAGATCACCATGTTTGGCGGCGCGGTGATGGCGCGCGAAGAGATGCCGGTGACGCGCTGGTTGGGCGCTGCTTTGGCGCTGTGCGGATTGGTCTGGCTGTTGGCGCCGACCGGTGGCCCCGCGATTTCGGTTGCGCATGTGGCGATGATGGCAGGCGCGGGGCTTGGCTGGGGCATCTATTCGCTACAGGGGCGCAACGAGGCCGACGCGACGCAGGCAACGACGATGAATTTCATTTTGGCGACCCCGGTGGCTTTGGCGCTGGGCGCTGCTCTGGGCATGGACATGGAAATGCCGGCGGCGGGTGTGGCGCTGGCTGTTGTTTCCGGCGTGGTGACCTCGGGTCTGGGCTATGCGTTGTGGTACGCGATTTTGCCAAGTCTGGGCGCGAGCCGCGCCGCAGTGGCGCAGCTCTCGGTGCCAGTGATCGCGATGGCGGGCGGCATGGCATTTTTGAGCGAACCGTTGACGCTTCGGTTCATTGCCGCGGCGGTGCTGGTGATTGGCGGCGTGCTGGTGTCGATGCGAAAGGCCTAGGTCAGAACTTTAGCAACGGCTCCAAAGCGTCGTAGTGCACGTCGTTGCCCCAAGCCACATCTGACAGGCTGAGTGGGCGGAAGGAGAGTTGTTCCAGCTCTGCACGGCCAAAGAACCGGCGTTTGGAAACGACATTTTCCGGGTCTTGCCAGCCTTCGTCCAACTCGCCATCGGTGATAGTGCAGCGAAAGAACAGGTCGACTTGATGGAAGTCGCTCTCCGTGTCGTGGAACTCGTTGATCAGACAGGGGGCACCAACCGCGATGGTGAGACCGCATTCTTCATGCACTTCACGGATCAAATTGTCGGCCAGACTGCTATGTTTTTCCACGCCGCCGCCCGGTGCGCACCAAAGTTCGCCCCTGTGATCCGGGTAGGCGTTGACCAGCAACAACCGGTCCTCGTGCAGGATGACAGCACGGGCGGCGAGGCGCAGGGGGCGCGATTTTGGTGGGCGAAGGGTTGCCATTGGAGCGCTTTCCGTAAGGTTTGTGCTTTTGTAGGCCCCGCTTAGGGCCTATCTCAAGTCTATGGTTCAATTTTTGAAAATGGCAGCGGTACTGGCCTTGGGGCTGGGCACGCAGAGTTTGGCAGAGCAGCCTTCGGCGGAGACCGTGGCAGCCCCACAGGAATGTGTGGTCCTGTTGCATGGGTTGGCGCGTTCTGAGAGTTCTTTTGTTTTGATGGAAATGGCGCTGGAGCGTTATGGCTACAAAGTGGTGCGACTGGGCTATCCGTCGACGAAAGAAGAGATCGCAACGCTGGCCGATATGACCCTGCCAAAGGCGGTGGCGCAATGCGGTTGGACCAAAGTGAATTTTGTGACCCATTCCATGGGGGGCATTTTGACCCGCGTGTGGTTTGAAAACCACCGTCCGCCTGAGCTGGGTCGCGTGGTGATGTTGGGGCCGCCCAATAAGGGCTCGGAATTGGTGGATGAGTTCAGCTATCTGGAGCCGTTTGTGTGGCTCAATGGCCCGGCGGGGATGCAACTTGGCACAGATGGGCTGCCCGCGAACCTGCCGCCAGTGGATTTTGAGCTTGGTGTGATTGCTGGGGACAAGTCGCTTAACCCTTATTACAGCAGTCTGATTGCCGGGCCGGATGACGGAAAGGTGTCTGTTGAAAGCACCAAGGTGGAGGGCATGGCGGACCACATTGTACTGCCGGTGACCCATACGTTTATGATGAACAATCCCATGGTGATTGTGCAGGTGCGTGAGTTTTTGGAAAACGGTGCCTTTGACCATGGTCTGGAATGGGGCGATGCGGACGCCACCCTGCGTGAGTTGCAGCGGATTGTGGATGTGGACGGCGATCCCGAGGTCGAGCAGGAAGATGATTTGTGGGACCGGATATGGAGCGAGATCGTGGGCCCCAGTTCTGCTGATCAAAGCGGAGCTGCGAGTCAATGATCGATCTGATGCTGAAGGGGGCGGAGGTCCTGGGCCCAGAAGGGTTTGAACAACAGCCGCTTGGGATTGTTGGTGGCAAGATTGATGACGCGGACGGCGCGCGGGTGTTAGACCTGAGTGGGTATCGCATTTTACCCGGTATGATCGATCTGCATGGCGACGGATTTGAACGGCATCTCGCGCCACGGCGCGGGGCCATGAAAAACCTCGGCGATGGGTTGGTGTCCGTCGATGCAGAATTGGCGGCTAATGGGATGACCACGGCGGTGCTGGCGCAGTTCTGGAGCTGGGAAGGCGGGATGCGCTCGCCCGAGTTTGCGCGGCGGTTTTTGGAGGCTCTGGCAGCCACGGAAGGATTGCACACGGACATGTTGGTACAGCTTCGTTTTGAGAGCCATTTGCTGGAAGACTACACGGCATTTGAGGCAGCAGTCGCGGAATTTGACGTGCCTTATGTTGTCTTCAATGATCACTTGCCGCATGTGGCGTTGGCCAAGGGAAAGAAACCGCCACGTTTGACCGGACAGGCACTCAAGAGCGGGCGCAGTCCGGAGGCGCATCTGGCGCTTTTGCAGGCGTTGCATGCGGTCACGGAGTCTGTTCCGGAAGCGGTGGCGAGATTGGCCGCGCGATTGACAAACAAAGGCGTGAAGTTGGGCAGTCATGATGATGACAGTGCGGCCACGCGGGAGGTTTGGCGGGGCTGTGGGTTATTCATCAGCGAGTTTCCCGAGACCATGGAGGCGGCAGAGGCAGCCAAGGCAGCGGGCGATCCTGTGGTGATGGGCGCACCCAATGTGGTGCGCGGTGGCAGCCATTCCGGCAAGGTGTCGGCGGCGGACATGGTCGCGGCAGGACTGGTGGATGGCTTGGCGTCAGACTACCACTACCCTGCGCCACGACAGGCTGTGTTGCGACTCGTGGAAGATGGCGTGTGTGACTTTTCCGAGGCTTGGGCGCTGGTGTCCGCCAAGCCTGCGGCGGTGTTGGGGTTGGACGATCGCGGTACATTGGAAATGGGCAAGCGCGCAGATCTGGTGATTGTCGACGTTGAAAGTGGTCGAATTGGCGCGACCCTTGTGGGGGGGCAGGTGAGCTTTATGGCCGGTGAGGTTGCGGCGCGATTCATGGCGTAGGAGCATTGCTTCCACTGTTGTCATTGGTCAAAATTTGACCGGACTCTCAAGAAACCGACCAGTCCGTGCTGAGTAAGCTAAAGGACGCTTTTCATAGGTTGGGCTATACGCTGAGCTGAGGTTGACCGCGCCGCCATGGCCGGGTGCATGGCCGCTGAAGGAGGGAGGGCTTCCGGGGGACGCATTTAGGACGCTCAGGCACATGGCGGTTCTGCCGCGAGGCAAGTCTCCGAGCATGTGACCGGCGTTACATCAAGTCGTGATGGATCGTAGTATGCATCATGCCCCCCCGGTTGATCAGCCATTTGCGCTTAACCCCCCTACTTGGATCAAGGGGCACACAGTCGGTCATATACTGCCATTCAGATTTCAAACATTTACCCGCCCCCCCTTTTCAGATAGGGCGCTTACTGGGCAATCCGGTGTAAGGGTTGCACCCAAAACCAATCGCTTTTGATAAGTGTGCAAAAGCCAATATAACTTGATGGCTGTTGCGTGGTGCCTTGTTAAAATACCGAAACGTGCTTGATGCGTGCGCCTTTTAGCGGCGAGATCTTGATCTCGATTGGCGCTCTGTCACCGAAGAACGACAGATTGCTTATTAACCTGTGGGAGCGCATGTCGGCCGGGACTGATTTGCGACGTCCTAGATAGATTTTAGAGGTCGATCCGTTTTCAAATCGAACTTCCAAGTTAAAGTTCTGGTTCTCCAAATCCTCAGTCACAATTTCTATGCCCGATGTTGGCACGTTGGTTTCGAGCTTAATCAACGTTGTTTCAGGTTGATGATGCACGTCAACAGAGCTGTCCGCAGTGTCGCTTTGGCTGAGGGCTCCCAGCAACTGCCTTAAAAACGATTGTGAATTGAAGCTCTCCGTATACGGCAACTCCCAGACCACCAGCTCATGGTCCTGGCGATCCAGTGCGCCTGACAACACATAGGCCTCGATTGCCCCAATGGGCCCGCCGCCGGAAACCGAGAAGTTTTCAACTTCGGCATCAAAGGCGCGGGCGAGAGCGTCCGCGAAGCGGTAGTGGTCCCGCTTATAGCGATTGGAAAAGCTGCTTCCCAACAGGGCAATGGACGGTCCTTCTGACGCGTCTCCCAACAGACTGCCTTGTCGGGACAGGTCAAATGTTTCTGACGTTTCCGGAGACAACACGGTGCCGCAGGTTTTGGACACAACTTTCGCGAGGGAGCCCTTTTCTTCGATAGAACCTGAGGTGCTCAGGTCCGTAAAAACCAGATTGGCGTCGATCGGGAAGAGATTGGGCGCGTGCGTGTTTACGGCTTTTGCCAGCGAAATGGCACTCACGGCACTTCCCAGGGTGGTCCAGTGCGTATCGCGTCGGAAGTAGAACTTTTCGCGGATACCGGGATTTTCCAGCGCGACCTCTGACAAGTTGGGAACAATCGCGCCGGTCTTTGCGAGCTGCGTAATCATAGCGTCAAATGAAGTGTGCGCGTCCGCGACGCTATAAACCTGAGTGCCCATTGCTTCATCAAGGGACCCTTGTCCGGCAACGACAGGCCTGGGCGGCGCTATCACAATCGCGAGGGGGACGCCCCGCATTGCAAACTCGTCAACAATAGCTTGCACCAGCTTGAGAGATGATGACTTCATCTCGTAGCGGTCTTTCAATTGATCCTGCGTGAAGATCCAACCGCTTGCCATATCGCTGTAGACAGGCGCAACTCTTGCATATTTCTTCGGAAGAGCATCCTTGTCCAGAAGATCCGCACAGTAGGGGGCGGATTGTGCTGCCGCGCCAAACATCAGGCTTGCGATCAAAGGGATGTGAAATTTCATGGCCGTTGCCTCCGGCTGGTTAAAAAGCGTTCAGGGATCTCCCAAATCACGACGGATGGAAGAGACGAAAGTGTGGCGCGTTCCTTTAAGAACGCATCCATGGGAACGAAGGGACCTTGCCCTACGCGGCTGAGGTTCAGGACGTCGGCCTGCAATGCCTGCTTCAGGAAGCCTTCGAAGTGGAAGTCTGATTTGGCAGAAAAACTCGTGCCGACCAGAACAACGGAGATGTCGGCATCTCCAAACAGGCCGCCGGCAGAAGCCATGCTGGTTTCAAACGTTTCAATGTATTCCGAAGCCGGCCCAACAAGGTCGCGATAGGGGCCAGTCGCGACAAACGACAGAAGATCGCCATCGAACGCTTTGGTCCCCGTATGGATCGTTTTGACCCCTGTCTTTGGAAGGTTGGTATGGCTTATGGCCTTGGCAATGGCCGTAGCGGACTGTTGCGCCCCCTTAGGGCTCCAGTGCGTGTCCGTGCGCATGAAGCTGTCCGCAAATCCAAGCGCCTGGCGGAGATCAATGGCACCCAACCCGGCGTCCCGGATTTGATTTAGGGCCCCGTCGTACCGGAGTGTAAACGCTTCAGAACGGCCGCGTTTGAGCCGGTGAGCGTGCATGCGCACCTTGTCGGGTACGATCACAGGGACCAGTGCTATTCCATCAGCAGCCAGTGCGTTGGAGACCCGTGTCAGTTCCTGGGCGAAATCACGGGTGTCGCGCGGCTCAATAAACTCTTCGGCAGTGAAGAGCCATCCGCCCCGGCCAGCAACTGCCCCTGTCGCGGGTTCTTGGAAGAGTACCCATTTGGCCGCAGACCACAGCGCCACCGCGCTTTTATGAGCCGGGACAGAGCTTTCAAAACGGTCCTCATAGCCCCTTTGATAGGTGCCGCTGGCCCATCCCTTTGAAGGATCCCCCGTGTCGGTGAGCGAAAAAGCTGCGACCGAAAGGCCTGCTATAAACGTGGCGATCCCGAGGGTGCAAAGACTGTCTAACGAGGCGTTCATGTGTGTGCTCCTTAGAACTGAAAATAGAGGAAAGGGCTGTTGATGCGCGCCTGAAGCGCGACGAAACACAGGACCGACAGCAGCGCGGATTGTAGTGCGGGAGAGAGAGACAGCCGTGGCCCCACGAGGCGTGGCGCGATGGAAAACGCAGCTCCCACCAGCAGGAAGCCCAGCTCTGAGGCGGTGGTCAGCGTGACCAATTCCGGTCGCATTAAGACGCCATTGGCTCCAACCATGCCTCGGTACATTGCGGCCGCGTCAGAAAGCGTCTCCGCGCGGAAGATAACCCAACCAAGCATGACAAACACCATAGTCAGCGGCCACGCAATTGCCTTTGGCCAAACGGTTTCCCGGTGTTTCGCCCCCAGAGCTCGTTCAATCGCCATGAGGCCGCCATGCCAGATGCCCCAGATTAAAAAGGTCCAGTTTGCGCCATGCCAGATGCCGCCCAGCACCATTGTTAAAAGCAGATTGCGGTATGTTTTTAGCTTGCCACGCCGATTGCCGCCCAACGGAACATAGAGATAATCTCGCAACCAACGGGACAGGCTGATGTGCCAGCGGCGCCAGAATTCGGTGATCGAGCGACTGACATAAGGCGCATTGAAATTCTCTGGAAAGCGGAACCCAATCATCAGGCCTAAACCAATGGCCATGGCCGAATAGCCCGCAAAATCAAACAGCAACTGGATCGAATATGCGAGCGCGCCCAGCCAAGCTTCGGCCATGGTTGGATCGGGCAAGGCAAACATCCTGTCGGCCAACGGTGCAACGCTGTCTGCAACAAGCAGCTTCATCGCCAGGCCCTGCAGAAACCTCCGCAGGCCGTGGGAAAACAGCGGGAGAGAGTGGGTGCGGTGTTCAAACTGGTGCGCGAGGTCTTTGTAGCGCAGAACCGGTCCCGCGATGAGCTGCGGGAACAAGGAGGAAAACGCGAGGAAGTCAGAAAGTTTTTTGGCCGCAGGTACGTCACCTCGTGCCACATCAATCACATAGCTGATGGATTGGAAGGCCAAGAAAGACAGGCCAATTGGCAAGATGATTTCCGGCACAACCAAGGCATCCCCACCCAACGCGGTGTTTAGATTGCCAAGCAAAAAGGTTGTGTATTTGAACCACCCCAAGACGGCGAGGTTGAAAGACACGCCGAGCCTGACCGCCCATGTTTTGGTTTTGGGGCTGTTGGTGTTCGTTGCAACATAGCCCGCAAGATAGCTGCCACCGGCAATGGCATAGAGCACGATGAGAGCGTCGGCACGCCACCAGGCATAAAACAGCGTGGAAGCCAGCAGGATCAGCCAGTTTCTAAACGCCCTTGGCAGCGCATAATATGCGGCCAGGAAACACGGCAAGAAACCGAACACGAATATGGGGGTTGAGAAAACCATTCTGTTACCCTTCGATATTCGGACCAAATCGGTTTTCTATGAGGTCCGCGCCATCAGAGCGCGCCACAAACGTGAGGTTTTGTCCGCGGCGCAGTTGGACATCGAAAACGCCCAGCTCGGCGCCTGAGGCGGAGACCACCGCCAGATTCGCGGTCACGGGATTAACCGTGCGGCCACCGGCGTCGTTGACGGCGGTGTTTCCGATAACTTCGACATTGTGGTCGAGCAGCACCAGGCGAACAGGGCTGTCGGAGATGTTCAAAAGCGTCAGGAGAACCTTTGATCGGTCTGCGCGGTTGGGTTCTTGAATAACTGCAACATGCCCCTTTGAATCAACCGCAGCGGTGTAAAACGATCCTGCTTGAGCGCCATCTGTGAGAGCTGCAGAGACAGGGTGAAACATGCCGCTTTGGACATCTGGCATTGAAACACCCAGTATTTCCGGCGCGGCGTTCTCTCCTAACCACCGCACAAAAGCTGCGTCCTCAGGTGGCGGATCATCATAGAGTTCGTTGTCAGCGGCCCAGCCAGGTGTTGAAAATACCAAACTTACTAGCGCAAAAAGCGGGACAAAATTTGAACGGTCCATCGGCAAACTCCTTATACATAAAGTTGTAGCGATGAAGGGGTTCGTCGGGTGCAATCGAAAGGATAGTTGCCTGTCTCAAAAGAGTGCAACGCTCTTCGTTGGACGGCAATTATGGCTATAACGTTGATGCGTTAGGTGGGGACTGCAAAGTTGCGCTCCAAAAAGGACGCGCGTACGATGGTTTCCTTTGACGCATAAAGCTACCCAGGACCTCTGCTTATGGCGCAACTGCCATCCAGTGGATCAATTGAGAAACTGTTCGGGTGGCCGATAGCTCTGCTCCACACGGACGGTATCCATCGTCAACAGCAGAATATACGTTTTTCTTTCGCCTGCTTTTCGGCCGCTGTGGCGAAAACTCTGCCTTCGCCAAAAGGTCCATTGCCCAACGGTCAAAGGGTATTGTCCAATACCGCAGGGTGATGTCCCTTGAGGTACATTCGGAAAGAGAAGGTGTTTGGCTGTGCGGGATTTTGATTTTGGCGATTTGCAAGCGGTGCCGCGGGCGCTGTTGGTCGCGCAGATGGCGGATGCGCGGGTGGCAGAGCATTTGCCGCTGTTGGACGGCACGTTTGATGTAGGGGCGTTTTTGCATGCCAAGGCGCGGCGCTGGGCTCAGGACGGGCTGGGCCATTGGGCGATTTGGCAAGGAGATGTCTTTCTCGGCTGGGGCGGCTTTGAGAAAGAAGATGACGTTTGGGATTTTGGGCTGGTGCTAACGCCGGAGGCCTTTGGGCAAGGGCTGGCGATCACGCGGCAAGCGCTGGCGTTTGCAAGGGACGATGCGCGGATTGAGACGGTGCAGTTTCTGCTGGCGCCGACGCGTAGGTCGGTGAATGCCTTGACGCGGATGGGCGCGAAAGAAGTTGGGGAGGTCCGCTATGGGGGGCAGACCTTCCGCCGGTTTTTGCTCGATATGCGAGGGTGAAGCGTCATGCGAAAGAACTGAACCACTTAACGCTGCCTGAAATCGAAGATTTCAACGTGTTAAGTGATGCTTGGTGTCTCAGGTTTTTCGCCAGACGCTTTAATCACCGCGTTTGATGCGGTTGACGTGGCCCATTTTGCGGCCCGCTTTGGCGTCCGCTTTACCATATAGGTGCACGGCGGTGTCACGTTCAGTGAGCAGAGTTGGAAGTTGATCCATATCGTCACCAATCAGGTTTTCCATGACCACATCGCTGTGCCGTTGGCCGTCGCCCAAAGGCAGGCCCGTAACCGCGCGGATGTGTTGTTCAAACTGATCCACAGCGCAGCCATTTTGAGTCCAGTGACCGGAGTTATGCACCCGAGGCGCCACTTCGTTCACAATAAGGCCATCCTTGGTGACAAAGAGTTCCACGCCCATCACACCAACATAATCCAGTTTGTTCAGGATGTTTGCGGCGAGCAGGACGGCGTCCATGCGCTGGCCTGCCGATAGGCGGGCAGGCACGGTGGTGGTGGAGAGGATGCCGTCTTTGTGCACGTTTTCGCCAGGGTCAAAGCAGGCGACCTGACCGTCCAGGCCACGGGCGGCAATGACGCTGACCTCGTGGGAGAAGTCTACAAAGCCTTCCAGCAGGGCTGGCGCGCCTGCCATGTCGTTCAAGGCGGTGTCGGCGTCTGCGGCTGTTTTCAGGCGGGCCTGGCCCTTGCCGTCATAGCCAAACCGGCGGGTTTTGAGGATCGAAGGTGCGCCGATCTCGGCAACGGCCTCAGCCATGCTCTCAGCATCGGTTACATCCGCGAATGGCGCGGTTTTCAGGCCGAGCTCTTGCAGGAAGGTTTTTTCCGTCAAACGGTCTTGCGACACCCGCAGCGCTTCGCGGTTGGGATGGATCGGGCAATGGGCTTCCAGAATGTCCAGCGCAGATGTGGGAATGTTTTCAAACTCGTAGGTGATCACATCCACAGCATCGGCAAACGCGCGTAGAGCGTCCGCATCGTCGTAGGCTTTCTGGAAGTGGTAGTTTGCCACATGGCTGGCTGGGCAATCTCCACCTGGTTCATAGACACAGGTTTTGTAGCCCAAACGAGAAGCTGCGACGGACAACATGCGGCCAAGTTGGCCACCACCGAGAATGCCAATGGTGGCGCCTAGGGGAAGGGCTTCAGTCATCTTGCGGCTCATCCGGGATGGACGCGGAGAGCGCGTCGCGCCATGCGTCGAGACGTTGGGCCAGATCAGCGTCTTGCAACGCCAAAATGCCGGCCGCCATCAGGCCTGCGTTGGCGGCACCGGCGGCACCAATGGCCATGGTGGCAACCGGGAAGCCTTTGGGCATCTGCACAATGGAATAGAGGCTATCGACACCGGAAAGCGCGCGGGTTTGAACGGGCACACCTACAACTGGTACACGGGTTTTGGAGGCCATCATCCCGGGCAGGTGCGCGGCGCCACCAGCGCCTGCAATGATCACCTGAAGACCGCGACCGGCGGCTTCTTTGCCGTAAGACCAGAGGCGGTCTGGCGTGCGGTGGGCGGAGACAATTTTCTTTTCGTAAGAAATGCCCAGCTCTTCCAGAATGGTGGCTGCTTCTTTCATCGTGGGCCAGTCCGACTGGCTGCCCATGATGATGCCGACTTGAGGTGTGTCCGTCATATGCGCCTCTGAGATGACAATTTGGCTCGCGTTATAGACGGTTCAGGGATTTAAGCAATGCGGCGGGTTTGATCTGCATAAATGTGGTTTCACGGAGCAGGTGGCGTGCCGAGTTGCTGAAAACTTGCGTATCAGTGTGGCTTTAAAAACGCAAAAACACCCTGTCAAATTGCAGGATGCTTTGCGGAAATGCGAGGTTAGGCGGGTGCTTTTCGGGCGGTTAGGCCGCTTGCTTCAGCGTCGCGCCTTTGCGCTTTGCGATGAAGGCGGCGCGGCGTGCACCGCGGGCCCATGGCATTTGTGGCGCGTCTGTTTTGGATGCGGCAACTACGGATTTAACGAAGCGGCTCTGGGTTTTCATGTCTGCTCTCCTTGGCATGTCTTGGTCTCTTGTGGACCATTGTTTCCAACTTGAGATCAGTCTCGTGTCGAAATGGGGCAGAGATGCGGCAGGATTGGTCAGATTTGTGGAAAATAGCGCGTCAAATTTGAGTTATTCTATAAAGTTGTTTGTTTACAGTCTGATAGACGCAATGAGACGGCCGTAATCCGCTTCTTTTGCGTGGGTTGTCCGGCGATATGAATAGAATCTATCCGGGTCAGAATAGGTGCAATGGCGGGTCCATTCGGCTTTGCCAATGTTTGCGGCACGTAAACGATGCAGGCCATAGGCGGGCAGATCGAAGAGTTTGCGGTCGCCGTCGCCATCTTTGAAAAATCGGCTGTTGGCAGCGTCTTCTTTTAGGAAAGCGTCAAGGAACTCTGGGCCAACCTCATATGCCTCTTGGCTGATGCAGGGGCCGATCACGGCGCGGGTGTTGGCGCGGGAAGCCCCAAGAGCTTCCATGGCGTCTAGCGTGGCGTCGAGCACGCCATCCAATGCGCCGCGCCATCCGGCGTGGGCGGCACCGATCACACCAGCTTCCGAGTCGGAAAACAGCACAGGCTGGCAATCCGCGGTAAGAATCGACAAGGCGAGGCCGGGTGTGGCTGTGACAAGGGCGTCCGCGCGGGGGCGTTCGCCCTCGATTGGGGCGGAGATCGTGGCCACTTCGGCGGAGTGTACTTGGTGCACTGAAGTGAGGTGAGACCGCTCCAAGTCCATGGCGTTGGCCACGCGCTGGCGGTTGATTGCGACAATTTCGGTCTGATCGGAACTGCCAATGCCGCAGTTAAGGCCGTGAAAAACACCAGAAGAGGCTCCGCCGCGACGGGTAAAGAACCCGTGGCGCACGGGGGCAAGCAGGTCTGAGGTCAAAATCTCAAGCGTCATTGGGTGCATCCTGGTGGAGGGGTGCCGTTCTCCGGATAGAGCGCGAGCACTTTGAACAGGTTTCCCATTTCTTCGGGGTGCGTCAAGCGGCGATGGGCAGCAATGTGGGATTGTAAGGCGTCATTGGACAGGTGATTGGCCAGGGCCTGCGCGCGAGACGTGATGCCGAGCTGTTCGAGGAACACGCCTTGGGGCGTCAGTTTACTGTGGGCGCAGGGGGCGGCTTGGGCAAGAGCCTCAAAGTCGACATGCGCTGTGATGTCTGCCTCGCCGGGGGAGGTGAGAGGGTCAACAAAGTTGTGTGTTTGGACCGCTTGTAGTGTGTCGCCACGCGACCGCCAGCCGCCGTAGTCGATCAGCAGCGCTGCGCCACCAAAGTCACGGATGCGGGAGCCAATTTCCGAGACGACCGAGAAGGCAGGCGCGCAGGTTTCGACAATCATGTCTTGTGTGGTGTCCGCAAGGCGGTGTTCGAGCTGTGGCTGCGGCAATTCGGGGCCGAAAGCAAAGGTCAGGACGCCGTCGCGCATAGCGATTAGGCGTTCGTGCCAACCGGTTGGGCCGCGTTGAAATTGGCGGATGGGAAGCGCGTCGAAGAACTCGTTGGCGACCAGAAACAGGGGCTGCTGTGGCAGGGTATTCACGGTGTCGTGGTGGGTGATCTCGGCTTGAATAGTGTCGCGTTGTTTGGCGCGCAGGGTGGGGGACGCCTCGACCAGGTGGATTTGGGCAGCAGCATGAAACCCCGGGACAGTGCGGGTGGCGCGCAGGATATCGTCCATGAGTGTGCCGCGACCGGGGCCCAGTTCGGCCAATGTGAAAAGCGTGGGAGCACCTTGGCCGAGCCACGCCTGTGCCAGCGCGAGGCCGATCAGTTCGCCAAACATCTGGCTGATCTCTGGCGCGGTGGTGAAGTCTCCTTCTGCGCCTAGGGGATCGCGCGTGGTGTAGTAGCCCAGTGTTGGGTGCAACAGGGCTTCGCTCATGAAGTCTGCCACGGTCATGGGGCCGTGGACTTCGATTCGTGCCAGCAGATGTTGGGTCAGGTCGCTCATGGGTGGCGTTTGGCGCGCAGGATCAGATAAGCGCCAAGGGCGATCATCGGCAGGGACAGCAGTTGGCCCATGGTGAAGCCGTAGCCGTTCAGATGCAGGGCGAGGCCCAGTGGGTTGCCCTCAGAAATGAACTGCGCGTCCGGTTGGCGGAAGAACTCGACGATGAAACGTGCAAGCCCGTAGCCGACAAAGAAGGTGCCGGTGATGGTGCCGGGGGCTTTTAGTGCACCACGTCGATAGGCTAGATAGAGCATCACCACACCGAGGATCAGGCCCTCCATCAAAGCTTCGTACAGCTGCGACGGGTGGCGGGCGCAGAGGGCGGCCAGCTGGCCGCAGTCTTGCGCCGCGTGACCAGGGAAGATCACGCCCCATGGCAGATCGGTTGGACGGCCCCAGAGCTCTGCGTTGATGAAGTTTGCGATGCGGCCCAAGAACAGGCCGATCGGCACGCCAAGTGCCATGGCGTCGCCAACTTGTAGTTTGATCAGGTCATGTTTCTGGCAATAAAACCAACCCGCAACGATGACGCCCAACATGCCACCGTGAAACGACATGCCGCCGTCCCAGATGCGGATGATGTCGCCAGGATGAGCGAGGTAGAAGGCCGGTTTGTAAAACAGCACATAGCCAAGTCGGCCACCGGCGATCACGCCTAGGATAACCCAAGTGAGCAGATCTTCGATTTGACGTGCAGTGATTGGGGCGGTGTCTTTGGGCCAAAGTGCGCGGCGGTTCACAGTTGCGACCACAATGCGCCAGCCGATCAGGATGCCAGCGATATAGGCCAAGGCGTACCAGCGCAGGGCAAACTCCATGCCAAAGGCGGAGATTGTGAAGATTTCCGGCGAAATATTTGGGAACTGAATGGGACTGCTCCATGCGCGATTGTTTGCGCCACAAGTGGCCTTTCCCTTGCGACAAAGTCAACCTTGTGTCTGGGCGGATTGGTGCCCATATAAGCAGTCAGGATCAAGAAAGCGGAGAGAGCGATGCAAACCCGGAACAAGTTCATGGACGACATGTCTCAGCTGATGACCAACGCCATGGGCGTGGCTCAGGGCGCCAAGGACGAGGCCGACAACGCAATGAAGTCGATGCTGGATCGTTGGCTGGCGGATCGCGATTTTGTCACCCGCGAGGAATTTGATGCGGTGCGTGGCATGGCACAGAAGGCCCGCGAAGAGAACGAAGCCCTGAAAGCGCGGATTGAGGCGCTGGAAGGCAAGGCGGGTTAAGGCGCGCTGACATGTTGATGTGAGAAAGGCTGACCTTGGGGTTGGCCTTTTTTTGTCTATAACGGTTTTGGCGTCAGAGTTTTAAGCTACCGGTGATGCCGTCTTGCACGGCGCCCCCGACCCAGACGTCGGCCCCATCTTGCAAAACATGCACGCGGCCTTTGCGGCCCAGAAGTGTGCCTTGCGCTGCGATATAGTCGCCCGTGGCGATGCCGTCCGCCAATAGCCACTGGGCAATGCCTGCGTTGAGGCTGCCAGTGACAGGGTCTTCAAAGCCACCTGCCGAGAAGGCCCGCACTTCAAAGTCAAACCCATGCCCGGCTTCCCCCACCGGGGCGATCAGGCCGATGCGCATGCCTTTAAGAGCGGCGTAGTCCGGTTTGGCTTGCAGCAGCGTTTCGCGGTCTTTGAGCAGGAGCGCGGCCCAGCCGGGGCCGTTGTCGACCCATGCGGCGGCCGCCACCGATGTGTTTTGCAAACCAAGTGCGGCCGCGATGCGGGTGATCATGTCCGTGTCCAGCGGGCCGCTACGCCGTAACGGTGGAGCGCAGAAGTAAAGGCGTCCATTGTCACGTCGGATTTGGATCAGGCCCGCCCCACACTGTTGCACCACGTCCTCGCCCTGTGGTTGGCCGCCCTGGGATAGCCAGACATGACAGGCACCGAGGGTTGGGTGCCCAGCAAAAGGCAGCTCTTGCAGGGGCGTGAAAATCCGCACGCGGTAGTCGGCCCTGTCGTCGGTGGGATGCAGGAGAAAGCAGGTCTCGCTGAGGTTGGTCCAATGGGCCAGCTGCGCCATTTGACTTTGCTCCAGCCGCTCGGCGTCTGCCACCACGGCGAGCGGATTGCCGTAACTGGCCTGCTGGGAAAATACATCTACTTGGGCGAAGGGAAAAACACTGGTCATAGCAAAATCATAAGAGTGAGGGCGGTGCGAGCAAGTCTCTCCTTGGGCCTGCGACCAAAAGTCGAAGACTTGTGCTTAACACAGTTTAATCCACAACTTATTGCGTTATCCACAGATATTTTGCTTTACACACTCAACCTAACGCAGCACCATATCTTGTAAGGGCGGTGGAGTTATCCACAGGCCCTAGAGCAGGCACCAAGCGTTAGGGAGCTGCCACTCCCTCGGCGCGATACAAAAACGAGGTGGCGCTATGGCATTATCTGAGCAGTTTCTCGAAGAAGACTTGCACCCGATCGACATCGTCGAGCACATCGCCGAGGTGCGACACTGGAATTTTGACCGTATCGCCGATGATCAGATCGCGATGGAGGTGGAAGGTCAGTGGAAGACGTATTCCATCACGTTGGCTTGGTCTGCATATGACGAAACGCTGAAGTTGGTGTGTTCTTTTGAAGCAGAGCCTCCAGCGGAAAAGCTGCCCGCGCTCTATGAGACACTCAATGCGGTGAATGATGAGTGCTGGGCGGGGGCCTTCACCTATTGGGACAAACAAAAGCTGATGATTTTCCGCTATGGCCTTGTGCTGACTGGCGGGCAGATGGCCAGCCCGGATCAGATTGACACGTTGATCCGCGGGGCGTTGCAAAACTCAGAGCGGTTTTATCCGGCGTTCCAGCTTGTGGTGTGGGGCGAACGAACTGTGAAAGATGCGATGCAAGTTGCCATTGCAGAGGCTTACGGGCGGGCGTAACACTTGCCCCCAAAACCACCAGAGGGGGCAATCATGAACATCAACGATGTGGCCAAACGCGGCCTGGTGCTGCTGGGATGTGGCAAGATGGGATCTGCCATGCTGCAAGGCTGGCTGGCGGACGGATTGCCCACAAGCAGCGTTTGGGTACAGGATCCGTTTCCCAGTGAATGGGTAAAAGGCAGTGGCGTGCATGTAAACGCCGATTTGCCAGACGCACCTGCGGTGGTGTTGATTGCGGTGAAACCACAGATGATGGCGGATGCGCTGCCGGTTCTGGCGGCGATGGGCAATGGTGAGACACTGTTTGTCTCGGTTGCGGCGGGCGTTTCCATTGCCGCTTACGAAGAGATGTTGGGCGTGCAGACTCCGATTGTGCGGGCGATGCCAAACACGCCAGCGGCGGTGGGCAAGGGCATCACCGCGATTGTCGGCAATGGCCCGGCAGGCGATGCTGGGCTGGACGCCTCAGAGGGGCTGCTGAAGGCTGTCGGGCAGGTCGTGCGGCTTGAGAACGAAGGCCAGATGGATGCGGTTACGGGGCTGAGTGGTTCCGGCCCTGCTTATGTGTTCCACATGATCGAATGTATGGCAGCGGCGGGCGAGGCGCAGGGCCTGTCGCCGGAGTTGTCCATGGCGCTGGCCAAAGCCACGGTCACGGGCGCAGGTGCCCTGGCGGAAACGGCGGAGGAAACTCCAGCGCAGTTGCGGGTGAATGTGACCAGCCCTAATGGCACAACGCAGGCCGGTCTTGAGGTGTTGATGGACACCTCAGATGGTCTGCCACCGTTGATGATCAAAACGGTAGGTGCGGCGGCTGACCGAAGCCGGGAGCTGGGCAATGGCTGACCAAATCGATTTTGACGACTTTCTAAAGGTCGACGTGCGTGTGGGCACGGTTGTGCAGGCGGAGCCTTATCCCGAGGCGCACAAGCCTGCGATCAAGCTTTGGATTGATTTTGGTGAGGATCTGGGCACGCGCAAGACCTCTGCGCAGATCACCGCCCACTACGACCCCAACGCGTTGCTGGGTAAACAGGTGCTGGCTGTGGTGAATTTTCCACCGCGTCAAATCGGAAAATTTATGTCCGAGGTGCTGGTGCTGGGCTTGCCGGATGAGACCGGCGACATCACATTGATAGGCCCGGACGGGCCAGTCCCAAATGGAGGGCGCCTACATTGAAAAGCCTTTTGATCACTCGACCTCTGCCTGACGAGGTTTTGGATAAGGCCCGTGCCTCCTTTCAGACCACCGTGCGTCTGAATAACATGCCCATGCAAAGTGATGAGTTGCGCGATGCGTTGCGCAACTTTGATATGGTGCTGCCGTCTTTGGGTGATGCGTTTGGTTCAGAGGTTTTTACAGATGTGTCCGCGCCACGTTGCAAGCTGCTGGCAAACTTTGGCGTGGGATACAACCACATCGACGTGGAGGCGGCGGCCAAGGCCAATGTGTTGGTGAGCAATACCCCCGGCGCGGTGACTGACGCGACGGCGGATGTGGCGATGACGCTGATCTTGATGAGTGCGCGACGCGCTGGCGAGGGTGAGCGGCTGGTGCGTGCGGGGCAGTGGAAAGGCTGGCATCCCACACAAATGCTGGGGCTGCATGTGACGGGCAAAACCGTGGGCATTGCCGGCATGGGGCGCATTGGGCAGGCGATTGCGCAGAGGTGTCACTATGGTTTTGGCATGGCTGTGAAGTACTGGAACCGCTCAGAAAAGGAATTGCCCTACACAGCTGAGCGGATCGAGGACCTGACTGCGCTGGCTGGGCAGGTGGATATTCTTGTAGCGGCGGTGCCGGGTGGCGCAGAAACACAGCATCTCTTCAATGCCGAGGTCTTTGGTGCGATGCAGAGCCATGCGCATTTCATCAACATTTCCCGTGGCGAAGTGGTGAAGGAAAGCGCCCTGATTGCGACCTTACAAAACAACGAAATTGGTGGCGCTGGGTTGGATGTTTACGAATTTGAGCCACGAGTACCGGATTCGCTGCGCAAGCTCGACAATGTGACTTTGTTGCCGCATCTTGGCACGGCCGCTTTGGAAATCCGCACGCAGATGGGCCTGATGGCGGTAGACAACTTGTTGGCCTATGAACAGGGCGAAACCCCACCAAATCTGGTGTAGCGCCGTTTCATTTGGCCCGAAGTTTTCTGGGTGAGGCCCGCGAAGACGGAGGCGGCGGCTTCCAACTTCCTTTTAGTCTTAAGGGCAATCGCCCATAGCCTCACGCCAGTGACGGCGGCATAGAGACACATAGGTTTCATTGCCGCCGATCTGTACTTGCGCACCATCTTTGAGCACAGTTCCGTGTTCGTCTTGACGCACCACCATGGTGGCTTTTTTGCCGCAATGGCAAATGGTACGGACTTCGCGCATTTCGTCTGCCAGCGCCAAAAGTGCGGCGGAACCCGGAAAGAGCTTGCCCTGAAAATCGACACGCAGCCCGTAACACATCACTGGGACTTTCAAGTCATCCACCGCGCGAGCCAATTGCCAAACTTGATCCTCGTTTAGGAACTGGGCCTCATCAATGAACACACACGCCAGGGGACCAGCCGAAAGGCGGGTTTTGAGCATTTCCAATAGGTTTGAGGCAGAGTCAAACGTGTCGGCTTTGTCAGAAATACCAATACGGGAGGCGATGCGGCCTTCTCCGGCGCGGCGATCTAGTTGCGCGGTCAACAGATAGGTCTGCATGCCCCGTTCGCGGTAGTTATGAGACGCTTGCAGTAACACGGTGGATTTGCCGGCATTCATGGTGGAGTAGTTGAAGTAAAGCTTGGCCATGGCGGCGTGATAGGCTGCAATGGGCACGGGGATCAAGAACGCGTTGCGCAGAAGAGTACAGAAAATTTGAAGCGTCATATTGGAGGCGCGCTGAGACGGCCTTAAATGTGAAACGCGACCCGTCGCATCGTGGCAAAGCCATGGGGATGATGTGCCGGGTCGCGTGGCCGAAATGGCCAACAATATGTGGGTGACAGTCCACACACCGTTTTCCTTTGGTCCGGCCCCACCCGCCGGAAACTAATACTTTCGGATAAGTACCCGATTCACTCACAGTCGGATGTAATGCATCCGGTCTTTCTCAAATGCCAAATTCAGGTTAAGCGATATATGGGAAAAGATTGACCGCTTTCCCCTTGGAGACGTCAGACCGCGTTTTGAGGGGAGGTCTAATGAGTATACGGTTTGGGGACGATACATGAGCGTGGTGCATAGCTACTTAAAGAAACACTCCGAGGCCTTGGTAAAAGATGTTGGAATTGAAGCGGCCTGTGAGCTGACCGGAAAATCCAAAGCCACGCTGGGGCGGTACTATTCTTCACATGATGAACATGCGGATCGATTTATGCCAATTGATGCGGTGGCGGCGCTTGAGGAGGCGGCCTCTTACCCCCATGTCACAGCGGCCCTGGCGGAGTTAAAGGGCAATTCTTTGAACCATGAAAATGGGCGACGGAACTCTGCTGAAAAAGGCGGGATCAATTCAGATGTGATCGCGCTGAGCCAGCGGTTTGCGATGTTGATGGCGGAATACAACCAGTCCATCGAAGATGGCATCATCACCATGACCGAGGCCAAGCGGCTGTTGCGGGAAACGGTTGCGTTGCAGCAGGTGCTTGTGGATATGAAACTGCACCTTGAAGAGGAATCTGTCTAAGAGATGCGAGGCCGCACCGGGCGCCGACCGCTTTTGCAAGCGGAGCGCCACATTCCGGAAGTATTGCAAGAGTTTCTGGTTGATCTGGAAGCCACGCAAAACTCGGCGGAGGTTTGGGCGTTGATTGTTGATGTTGGGCGGACGCTGAATCTGCCTTTCATTGACTTCATCAGTGCGAGCAATTTTGAAGACTGGAAAAAGACGCTGTTTATCCGCACGTCTTATGACAGCACGTGGCTCAATAACTTCAACGAAGACCCTGACATTGCCAAATGGAGTTATTTCCGCGCCCATGCGGTGAACCATCTCACCCCGATCGCGGTTGGTCTCGAATTTATTGAGGAGTTCCACCATATGCCGCAGGCGCGTTACGCGGTGCTCGAAGAGGCTGCGCGACGCGGAATTCGTGCGGGGTTTTCAATCCCGTTGCGCTCTCATGCACCACCGCAGGCGGCGCTGATCACCTTTTGCGGGGATCATAGCCGGAGAGAAATGAAGCATATAATTCAAACACATGGTTGGGTTTTGCAAACCGTGGCAATGGCGGGGCATCAGGCTTACCTGTCTCACTTTTCCGCGGAGTTTACGACGCGGAACCGAATTTCTGACAAGCAGCGTGAATTATTGGAGATGATTGGTTCCGGCTTACAGGACAAAGTGATCGCGGAACGCTTGGGAGTTACGGTGTCCGCCGTACGTCAGAGAATGAAGAATCTTTTGAATAAGACAGGTTTGTCAAATCGTGCAGAATTGGCCGCATTGGCAATGAGTGCTGGTTTGGTGGACGATCCGCTTAATCGCATGAGCAGAGAGGACGGCGGAGTATTGGTGGAAATGGGGGTTCCTGCGACCACGCGGGCGCGGTACCGGTACCGAGACAAATCCTGATTTAAATAAGGGTGGATCAGAGAACTGAACCACCCTTTCGTCATGAAAAGACATACAAGGAAAATGTGCACGGGTGTGCATACTAACCTCCGCACGGGACAGCGCAGAGCAGAAGGGGATCAGCAACCTATCACCTCACGAACCCATTGTCTCAGAACACCTGGGGAAGCATTACAGCGAGACAACGGCTCCCTCCATGGATGATGTTAGCGGATAAACCAGTCCATGTCTGTCGTTTACCACTTGGCAAGGATCGTTACTTCGGGTGCAAATTTTGCTAGTTTTTTCCATTTAAACTGTCAAAAAGTACAGGTCACTCACGGTGATATGACAAATTTTGCGAATCGTTGGCGCGTTAGTGGCGCTTCACCAAGACCGATCCAACGGAGTAGCCCGCTCCAAAGGAGCAGATCACGCCAAAATCCCCGGGTTGTAAGTCCGCCGAGTACTTTGAGAAGGCGATGATCGAGCCAGCGGAAGAGGTGTTTGCGTAATCCTGCAGGATGTTGGGTTGTTCATCGGCATCCGGTGTGCGGCCTAGAACCTTTTTGCCAATGAAATCGTTCATCGACTTGTTGGCCTGATGCAGCCACAGACGACGCAGATTGTCAGGCGCTACGCCTTCGGCCTCAATATGCGCCAGCATGTGGGTGGAGACCATCGGCACCACCTCTTTGAACACCTTGCGGCCGTTCTGCATGAACTGCATATCGCGGCGATCGACAACGCCGTCCGGGCGTGAGCGGCGCAGGAAGCCGTTGTTGTTGCGGATGTTGTTGGAGAATTGCGTCGCGCAGCGGGTGGAGATGATCTCGAAATAGGCGCCTTGGGCATCCTCTGCGCGCTCGATCACGGTGGCGGTGCAGACGTCACCAAAGATGAAGTGACAATCGCGGTCGCGCCATTCCAGGTGGCCGGAGCAGATTTCCGGGTTCACAACAATGGCTTTGCGTACGGAGCCAGAGCGGATCATGTCGGCAGCTGCCTGCAGGCCAAAAGTGGCCGACGAACAGGCGACGTTCATGTCAAAGGCAAAGCCACCCGCGCCCAGTTCTTTTTGAATTTCAATCGCTACCGCGGGATAGGCGCGCTCCATGTTGGAGGCGGCGCAGATCACCAGGTCGATCTCGGACGCGTCCACCTTGGCCTGGGCCAGCGCTTTGCTGCAGGCATCCAGCGCCATTTCGGTCATCACGCCAGGCTCATCGTCGCTGCGCTGGCGCAGCAGAGGGTGCATCACGTCGGGGTTCAGCACGCCCTCTTTGTCCAGAACATGGCGTTGCTCGATCCCGGAAGCTTTGAAGATAAACTCGCTGGAGGAATGTTGCAGCGGCTCCATTTCGCCCGCGGCAATCGCCTCGGCGTTTTGGGCGTTCATCTTGTCGGCGTATGCGTTGAAGGCTTCCACAAGCTCGTCGTTGGTGATGATCTGCTCGGGGGTGAAAACACCGGTGCCGGTGATGGCAGGCTGAAACATACTGGGCCTCACTAAGTTCTGGTGGGGCGCAGCTAGGCGTTATTTGCGCCAAAAGGTCAAGAGTTTCCCCTAGGGCATGTTGGGGTTCGGCCTTGTTTTGCTGATTGACGGAAGGATGAGGGGCATAGCCCAAACGCTTGCGGTTGCAAGCGCACGCCCGAGATTATTGGAGAATGAGAAGGTGGGTTAAGGCAGTGCCTTGTGAACCTGATCCGCAAGAAGGGCCTTGAGGGTGGCGGGCGGTGTGGACGCGCGGGTTTCGATGTGGTTGCGTACAACAGCGAAGCCGCCGCCGATGCAGAATGTCACTGTTGTGGGCGGCGCGGTGGTGCCCATGGCGGTGAGTTCGTGGGCCAGCAGACCTTCGAGGGCTTTGGTGAAGCGGGAAAACAGCACCACGTCTGACTGGCTGCGCGACACACGCATGAAGAAGCCGGGGTTTTCCAGGATGTGGTCCACCATCCAGTTTGTGGTGATGAAAGTGCCAGAAGAGGTGGTGTTGGCTTCCGCCTGCGGGATTAGTTCCGCCAGAACCGTCGAGAAGCCAAAGTCGAGTAGATCAAGCTTGGTTCCGAAATGCGCATAGAAAGAGGAACGCGCTACATCTGCGCTCTCGCAGATCATCTTAACTGGGATGTCGTCCCAACTGTAGCTTTGCAGCAGGCCCTGGAGCGCAGTCCAAAGAGCGTTCTGTGTACGGGCAATGCGGCGATCTGGCGATTTTTCGGACACGGTTGGCTCTTGGTGTTGGAAAACGGTCAGCCTGTGCGTGGCGTGTCGTTCTTTGAGGGAAAACAACGGGCTAGTGGCAGGTGTGAGTTCAATACAGAAACCTGCGGTTGCTGGCCACCGGAAGGTGATGCCAAAGCAGGCGAAAGACAGGATAAGAGATATGACACCAAGCCGATATGTGACCCTACAAAAAACCGTGTGCGTTTATGATGTGCTGGCGTTGCTGCCATTCGCGCTGCCGCTTGTGAATGCGCAGCATTTGGCGACCATGGGGCAGGTCAACGCGGTGTTGGGCGGAGATTTTTGGCCGGTGTTTGACCCGATTCAGTTGATGATGGTGCAGCTTTTGGGGTTGATTGGCACCGGGTGGACAGTGTGGCGGTGGCGCAATGTCTCACGCGAGATTGGGGTGTTCGAAGGCGGGTTACGGTTCTTTGTGGTGGCTACGCTTACATGGGCGTTTGTGCAGACGGGGCAGCCACTGTTGTTGGTTTTTGCCGGGATCGACGTGGTGTTTGGTGCTGCACTAATGACAGGGCTGCGCCTGCGGGAGGCCAGCCCGGCAAACGTTTAGAACGGCGCGTCCGGATAGGTGACGCCGGCCAGATAAAGCCCCTGTGGCGGGCAGACCGGGCCGCAGGCGGCGCGGTTTTTGGCTTCAAGCGCGGTGGTGACGTCATCGGGCGTCCAGGCGCCTGCGCCCACACGTTCCAATGTGCCGACAAAGCTGCGGACCTGATTGTGTAGGAAGGAGCGAGCGCGGACGTGGAAGTGGATTTCCGGGCCGCCAATGGTTTCGACCTGTTCGATGCGCAACTCGTCGAGTGTTTTCTGTGGGCTGGCGGCCTGACAGATAGAGCTGCGAAAAGTGGTGAAGTCGTGGTTTCCGATCAGGCGGTCGGCCCCAGCCTGCATGGCTTCTGGGTCCAGCTCATGTTTGACCTGCCAGACCAAGCCCGCCTGATGCGTGGCGGGGGCACGTCGCATCAAAATGCGGAACAGGTAGCGGCGCTCGGTGGCCGAAAAGCGCGCGTGCCAGTCATCTGCCACTTTGGCGCAGTTGGTTATCGCCACGGGGGCCGGTTTGAGTTGGAAGTTCAGTGCTTCTGACAAGCGGAACGGGTCCCAGTTTTTTTCCATGTCGCAATGGGCCACTTGCGCAAGCCCATGCACGCCTGCATCTGTGCGCCCTGCGGCTGCGATGGTGTGTTCACGACGCTCCAGCTTGGCTAAAGCGTCCTCAACCGCGCCTTGCACAGAAGGCTGGTCCGCCTGCCTTTGCCATCCGGCAAAAGGGGCTCCGTGGTATTCAACTTGCAAAGCGTATCTGGGCATGGCGCGTGCGATAGCCCATTGGGCGGGGAATTTGAAGCCTTTCTGCCCACTGGAAATGGCCCGAGGGCGCGCTTAGGTTGGAGGCAAACCATGTAAAGGGGCCAAAAGCTTGGTCATTTCCTCACTTGCGGACGGCGTGGCCCGTCAGATTGAAGCGGCGTCTGATGCCGTCACAGGCGTGTTTGAGCCGGTGGTACGGCTGGGCGTGACCGGGTTGGCGCGCTCCGGCAAGACGGTGTTTATCACCTCGCTGGTTGCGAACCTGCTGGATCGTGGGCGCATGCCACAGTTGGTGGCCAATGCCGAAGGGCGCATTGAGGCGGCGTTTTTGCAGCCGCAGCCCGATGATCTGGTGCCGCGGTTTGATTTTGAGACCCATCTGGCGGCGATGACAGGGCCTGCGCCGCAGTGGCCGGACAGCACGCGGGCTATTAGTGAGTTGCGGGTTTCGTTGCGGGTGCGGCCCAATGGGTTGTTGTCCGGTTTTCAAGGCGCACGCACGGTGCATCTGGATATTGTGGACTATCCGGGAGAGTGGCTGCTGGACCTTGGCTTGATGGACAAGAGCTTTGCTCAATGGAGCGCGGAGGTCTTGGACCGCATTGCTGGACGCGAGCAAGCCGCCGAGTATTTGGGGCTTGTGTCGGCCATGGATGGCGCTGCAGAGCTGGATGAGCCAAAAGCGCAGGCGCTGGCAGCGGCCTTTACCGAATACCTGCACGCCGCGCGGGGTGCGGGATATTCCGATTGTACTCCGGGTCGGTTTCTTTTGCCCGGGGACTTGGCGGGTTCTCCTGTGTTGACCTTTGCGCCGATGGCGGCGGTGGAGAAGCCGGGGCGGCGCTCGATGTGGCGGACATTTGAAAAGAGGTTTGAGGCCTATAAGGCTCAGGTGGTGAAGCCTTTTTTCCGCGATCATTTTGCACGGATCGATCGACAGGTGGTTTTGGTGGATGTGCTGGGCGCGATTCACGCCGGGCCGCGCGCAGTAGAGGACATGCGTGCCGGGCTGGCGGATACGCTGGCAACGTTCCGACCGGGACGGAATGCGTTTTTCACGCGTTTGCTGATGGGCAAGCGCGTGGAAAAAATCCTGTTTGCGGCCACCAAGGCGGATCACTTGCATCACAATCAGCATCCGCAACTGACCAACATCATGCAGGGGTTGACGAGAGAAGCGGCGGATCGGGCACAGTTTGCCGGAGCCAAGACAGAGGCGCTTTCATTGGCGTCTTTGCGGGCAACGGTAGAAGAGTCGGTGACCCACGAGGGGCGTAAGCTCGACTGCGTGCGGGGGCGCTTGTTGGAAGACGGGCGGCAGGCGGCGTTTTATCCAGGTACCTTGCCGCAGGACGCCAGCGCATTGCTAAATCCAGCCAAGGCAGGGGCGAAGCGCTGGTTGGAGCAGGACTATCAGGTGATGAAATTTGCACCCGCCGCCAATACCTTGCGGCCCGGTGATGGCCCTCCGCATATCCGCATGGATCGCGCGGCACAGTTTTTGATTGGGGATGTGTTGTGAGCGTTGTGTTACGCAAAGCTGAGGACGGTGATGCAAAAGCGATGGCGATGATTTTGCAAGGCTGGTTGGAAGACACGTCTTGGATGCCGGTGTTGCATACCTTGGCCGACACTGAAGCCTTCTGTGGGCACCTC
>JAAENN010000378.1 GCA_024224295.1 Shimia sp.
ATTTTGGCCTGTTTGCGAGCGCTGAGCAGGATTTCGAGCGAGCGGGATTGCCCACCGAGTGTGGCGACGACATTAAGCGGCAAAGGTCAAGCGCTTGAGCTTTTATCCGGGTTTGAGCCGGGTGGCGGCCAGGCAAAACAGCGCTTGATCAGGACAGGCCGATGACATCATGAAGCGCACCCGCCTTGTATTGCGAACAATGACCGCCCCAATCTTCAATAGCCTCAGCCGGATCGTACCGCATTGGGCTTTCGCCATGGTGGTGTCTTTAAGCGCGATACGCCGCACCGTTTCAAGCAATGTATAAGCAAGAGCGGAGAGCAGAAGACGAAACTGGTTGGGCCACCATTTGTGACATGAGGTGCGGTCTGCGAACAAATCAAGCTGCTGTTCCTTGATACGGTTTTCCATATCCCCGCGCGCGCAATAAACCGTCTCGTAAAGATACTGCCCATTATCGCCAAAATTTGGGCCTTCGAGATTGGTCACGATATAGCGCGGGTTGGCGCCTTTTTCCATATGCTCGATACGCGCGATTACCCGACGTTCGCATTTCCAACTTTTCGCAGCATAGTAAAATTCACCAAACACGCGTTGCTTGTCGCCACTTGCCTCAAAGCCTTTCTTTGCCGCTTCTATCAAGTCAGCTGCTAAACCGTTGAGCCGCTTGTTTCTGGCCAGACCGACGATATAACCGACGCCCTTGCGTTCACACCAACCAAGCATCTTGTGGCGGCAGAAACCACTTTCTGCGCGCAAGATGATGCGTACTTCTGGCCACGCCTGGCGAAGCTTTTTCGCCAGCAGCGCCAGGGTTGCCCAGGCATGTTTGGCCCCCTCAATCTTTGAGGGGCGCAAATAGGCGACCAGCAACTGCTCGCCGCAAAATGCATAGAGCGGCAGAAAACACTAGTGATCA
>JAAENN010000379.1 GCA_024224295.1 Shimia sp.
AACCGGACCCCCGCGTGTTTTGTCGGGCCAATAATAGGCGCTGCGTTCATTGGCAAAGATCCATAACCACCACAACTTACCCTTGACCCGCCAGCCGGTCTCGTCGGCCCAGATCTTCGCTCCCTGCTTGACGTCGTTTAATATCTCCTCATAAACCGGCTGCAATATAGCGCTCAGCCGGATCATGATCCGCGAGATGCCGGCCGTCGACAGTCTCAGTGTCTTGAAGTTGATGAAAAGCTCCCTGATCTTCGGGAAGGACAGCGCGCACATCACCCACAAGTAGGCCATCTCTATCATGGCGTTCAGGCCGATGTCCGAGCCCGGCAGTGCCTTTTCGGATGTTGACGAGACCATTTTCTTGCATTGGTCGCACCACTTGGATTCCGTTACCTCTTTGAATACGGTGGTCTTCTCTGCGGGCGGGGGGATGTCTTCCACCCTACGCCCGCTGTCCGCCTTGCCTTTCCTGCCGCCCAGGCCATTGCCGCAGCTAGGGCATGATGCAAGGGTTATGAACTGTGTCTGGTCAGGGGTGAGGCCGGATTTTCCCGGGTTGCCGCAGCCGGTTCTCTTTTTGCGCCTTTTCTTTTTGTTCGTATTTTTCTTTTGGCTCTTTGTTGCCGGCTTCGGGTTGCCATCCTTGTCCCATTCCGGTTTCTTCGAAGTTGGTTGGTTGACGTGCTTGTTGATGTCCTTGATCTTTTGCTCCGCCTTTTCCTTGTCGATCTCGCCTTGCAGTTTGGCGAGCTGTTCGCTCAGCTCGGTTATCTGCTTGTCCTTTTCTTCAAGCCGGATGCGCGTGTCCTCGCGTTGTTCGAGGATCATTGCAATGAGTTTGGCCTT
>JAAENN010000380.1 GCA_024224295.1 Shimia sp.
GATAAAAGGTACGCCGGGGATAACAGGCTGATGACCCCCAAGAGTCCATATCGACGGGGTTGTTTGGCACCTCGATGTCGGCTCATCGCATCCTGGGGCTGGAGCAGGTCCCAAGGGTTTGGCTGTTCGCCAATTAAAGCGGTACGTGAGCTGGGTTCAGAACGTCGTGAGACAGTTCGGTCCCTATCTGCCGTGGGTGTAGGACTATTGACAGGATCTGCCCCTAGTACGAGAGGACCGGGGTGGACACATCTCTGGTGGACCTGTTGTCGTGCCAACGGCATAGCAGGGTAGCTATATGTGGAATGGATAACCGCTGAAAGCATCTAAGCGGGAAACCAACCTGAAAACGAGTAGTCCCCATAGAGCCGTGGAAGACGACCACGTTGATAGGCTGGATGTGGAAGTGCGGTAACGCATGAAGCTGACCAGTACTAATCGCTCAATCGACTTGATCGTTCCCATTGATCAATGCCCATCTTTTGCGCTCACGCGCGTTCGCCCTGCGGGCGGCGCTGCGCGGGCGCGCCGGAAAGCCGGCGGCGTGCACTTGCACGCTTCAACATCAAAACCAGCGCTCATGCGCGTTCGCGCGCCTGAAATCCTTATCGCTCACGCGCCGTACCGCACATCATGGATGTGCTGGCGCTGCGCGGGCGCGCCGCATCAGCGGCGACGGCCAGTCGGCCTTGCGAAGCAAAGCTTCGGCTTCTTGTTCCATGAAAATCAATCATGGGAAAAGAATACGGTGCAAAGCACCGCAAGCGTGACTGCGCGTCGGGCCAGGTGGCCCGCCCCGTCCGGAGCATAGGCCCGAAAGGGCCGCTCATGCGGGAGGACAAAAAATCCCTCCCGAGAGCGCTAAACTAAAAAGCCCAGCTTCTCAATCTTTGCACTTTGCCGACCTGGTGGTCATGGCGGGGTGGCCGCACCCGTTCCCATCCCGAACACGGCCGTGAAACACCCCAGCGCCGATGGTACTTCGTCTCAAGACGCGGGAGAGTAGGTCGCCGCCAGGTCCGCAAAGCGCAAAGAATATCTTCTCAATCATAATGGTCCGAACCAAATTCCGAACACACCGACTTGCGGTGCGCCAGGCGTTTTGCGGAGCACTACAGTTGACGCGGGGTGGAGCAGTCCGGTAGCTCGTCAGGCTCATAACCTGAAGGTCGTAGGTTCAAATCCTACCCCCGCAACCAACTATCTAGTTGAAAATATTGAACTA
>JAAENN010000381.1 GCA_024224295.1 Shimia sp.
ATGCTTACCTTGAAGTGGGTTACCTCCCCGTCCGATGAATGGCAATCGTTGACTACTGTAAACTTGGCAAATGTCGAGACGCAGGGCGTCTATGTGATTTGGCTCACCGGGGACCCGTCGCGAGCGGTCTGTGTGGGTCAGGGGGATGTCAAAGAACGCCTATCGGTTCACCGTGATGATCCGGCGATCTTGAATTACCAGTCTGAAGGCAGTCTGCTCGTCACATGGGCAGCGGTACCGGCCCATCAGCGGGATGGGGTCGAGCGGTATCTGGCTGATCAGTATTCGCCACTAGTCGGAGATGCGTTTCCTGACGCGGCGCCGATTCAGGTGAACCTTGTCGCGTAGTTGATTGTTGCCCCGCTAGGATTGCGTCAAGCACCTCGCGAAGCTTCATGTACTGATACCAAGCCCATGGCGGTTCCTGCCCCTTGGCAAGTTTGGCGTTGGCCCACTCGCGAACAGCCTTAAGGTCTGGATCTTGCATTCGAGTAGCATCCAGCAAAACGGGTTAAGGCTGGGTAAAAAGGGCGGGCTTCTTATCTTTCCGCCTTGGTTAGCAAATTGTCGAAGCTGCTTCTCAAACTCCTCATCGCAGACCAGCTTGACCGCTTTGTCGATGAATTTTTTAGACTGCGTTGGGCGCACAACCGGACATAAGCCTATCTTGATGTTGTGCCTGCGACGGGCGCCAACCGTGGGACCGTGAGAAGGGGAGAAATGTTGAGGTTTCTCTGACGCCTTCACGATGACAGTATCGGCGTGCTGTGAGGCCAGGCGTCGGAGAAGCGCCAATGCACGAAATCGCGTGCGGGTTGGGTTTGAGTTTGCCGCTAGCTCTATGGGGATTTGAAGTTTCCGGCTGCGGCGGATGTTCTTTTTCGGCTTGAGAGTGCGGCGTGTTTGCGCCAGCGTGGCTGGACTTTTTGCGTTCGTGATGGCGTTTTCGTCCGGCTGTGGGGCTGTGGTGGCGCTTTTGAGTATGGCCCTGATGTTTGGAGACAAGCATTCCGGTGGCCGGCGGATTGGCGGCGATGTTTGCGGATGTCCGTGCGCGCGATCATGATGCTCTCCTCATGGTTTTTGGCGGTGCGCGTTGGGGCTTGTGTTTCGGTGTCATGCCCGGTTCGAAGGTCTCGATGACGACCATCTGCCCCCCGCAGCACGGGCATGGTGGAGGTTTGGTTGCCGGAGCTTCTGGCTCTTGGTCGCCGTCCGGATCGGACGATGTTCCGAGCAGTTCGCGGGCCTTTGCGATGTTGGCGACACGGTTGGCGTTGGCGAGCAATCCGTAGTGCCGGATGCGGTGGAAGCCCTTCGGCAGAACGTGAATGAGGAAACGGCGAATGAACTCATGCGGTTTGAGGGACATGGTCTTGTATCGCTCTGGCCCCTCGACGCGGTAGTCCTTGACCTTGAAGGTGATGGCAGTGCTGTTTGCTGAGATCAGCCTTGCATTTGAGATGGCGACCCTGTGGGTATAGCGCGCCAGGTAGGCCAGGACGGCATCTGGCCCGCCGAATGGCGGTTTGGCGTAGACCACCCATTCGGCTTTGCGCAGGGGCTTAAGGAAGCGGGCGAACCTGGCCTTGTCTGCAAGGCCGGTGTGTGGGCCATGGAATTTGAGCTGCCCGGCCTTATGAGCGCCAGTCAGCCTCTCCAGAAAGAGCTTTCGGAACAGCCGGGACAAGACGCGCACGGGCAGGAAGAAGCCGGGCCTGCAGGATATCCACTTGGAGCCGTCAGGCGCTATCCCGCCGCCGGGCACGATCATGTGGATGTGCGGATGGTGGGTCATGGCTGATCCCCAAGTATGGAGCACCGCGGTTACGGCGACCCTGGCGCCGAGATGCTTGGGGTCGGCAGCAATGGTGAGCACGGCTTCAGCGGCGGCCTTGAACAAGAGGCCATAGATGGCCCGCTTGTTCTGATAGGCAATGTCGGCAATCTGCGCCGGCAGCGTGAAGACGAGATGGAAGTAGCCGGCTGGTAACAACTCCGCCTGCCTGTCTTCCAGCCAGTCGCGCGCGGCAGCGCCCTGGCACTTGGGACAGTGTCGGTTGCGGCACGAGTTATAGGCGATGCGGGTGTGGTGGCAGTCTGCGCACTGCTCCACATGGCCGCCGAGCGCCGCTGTGCGGCAGCGCTCGATGGCGCTCATCACCTTCAGTTGCTCAAGGCTGATATGGCCGGCATAGGCCTTGCGCCACGCCGGCCCGTGGCTGCGGAAGATATCCGCAACCTCCAGCTCTGGTCGGGGCATGGCCCCTGGTTGTTACTTCGGCTTGGTCTTCTTGCGCTTGGCCGATCGCCCGGACAACTGATCGAGCGGGCTGTCGATGGCCGCAATCGTGCCCGTGGCTACCCGTGTGTAACGCGCGGTCGTATCGAGTTTGACGTGGCCAAGCAGCGCCTGGATATGACGGATGTCCGTGCCGGCCTCCAGAAGATGGGTGGCAAAGCTATGGCGCAGGGAATGCACCGTCACCGGTTTGGTGATGCCGGCGGCCTCGGCCGTTTCGTGGAACAGGCGGGAGAACTGACGGGCGGTCAGATGCCGGCCCTTGTCGCGCCCTGGAAACAGCCAGCGTTCCTCAGGTGCGACGCCCGCATCATCGCGTTTGGAGCGCACCATCCACCATTGGCGCAGCAGACAGAGCATCTCTTCAGGCAGCATGACATTGCGGTCCTTGCGCCCCTTGGCCTGGATCACGCGGATGATGTTCTGGGCACTGTCGATGTGGCCGGCCTTCAGCACGACGACCTCACCGATGCGCAGCCCGCAGCCATAGGCCAGGCTCATCAGCACCCTGGCCTGCCGGCTCACCGCCATGAGCAGCAGACGTTTGATCTCGTCGCGGCTCATCACCAGCGGGATCTTCTTCGGCGCGCGGACATAGAAAATCTCTTCGACGAGGTCTGGACGGCGCAGGGTGACGCGATAGAGGAACTTGACCCCCGTCATGATCTGGTTGCGGGTCAGGATGCTCAGGCCGCTCCCGGCCAGATGGTGTTGGAAGCGGCGAATATCCTCCGGTGTTGCCGTCGAGGGGCAGGCCTTCAGGAACGCGGCAAAGCGCTTGCAGCTGCGCACGTGCCCAGTCAATGTTCCCTTCCCGAGCTGGCGGGCTTGAATATCCTCGATCAGCCGTTGGCGCAGGGTATCGGTTTTGCTCGTACTCATGGGGAAAGTCCTTCGTGTTGGTTGAGACAAACGCCTCAATCATCACGCTGGAACGCCCAAACGTTAATCAGCTTCAAGTGCAGTGGCGGCACTCGGAACGAAAGAAAACCCTCAGCTACTATCGCGACAGCGATTTTGTGCAGTGCCCCCTTGCAGACTCTCGGGGGGCCCGCGGCAGACGGCAGGTTTACCCTCGATAGCCACCGTTGGTCCGAAGAGCATTTTTGCCCCCTTTCAGACATTACACACGCTTCGTGCAAGCTATTCACCCTGCGCTGAGCTTCAATGAATCGAGTTCACATTCTATCAATTTGGCGGGCAAAAGCCCTCCCCAGAGTGATTGTGATCGCACAAATC
>JAAENN010000382.1 GCA_024224295.1 Shimia sp.
CTTCCTCCTGTCCGCACTGTTTCTCTCTCTCCCGCGACTAGACTTGGTTCTGGTACGTTGATCCTGAATCCAGTCCTCCATCCGTTCTAGCTTTTGAGCCATTGGCTTTAGTGCTTCTGTGATCATTGTCTGCATTTTCTCCATCTCTGACATTGGTGCTGGAACCGTGGGCTGTCCGGGAGGTTGCGCTGTACTTTGTGATGGCGTATGTTGCGGTTGTACAGGAGGTTGTGCCGGGCTTTGTAATGGCATCTGTAGCGGCTGGGCGTACATTTGCTGACCCACACTTCCTTGTGGCAATACGTTCGGGACGAACATGTGCGGCTGACCCATTGACCAAGTGACCCCTGGGGCTTGGTTGTGTAGCAGGCTGCCCCCCTGAGTTCGCCCGGTCGCCGCCAGCGATGGGTGCAGCCATGCGGTGTGTCCGGCTCGAACTCCCGCCGCTCGTCCCACCAGTCGCTCGGCTCGCGCCGCCGCCGCCTGTTGCTCGTATTGCTGCAACAATCTTGA
>JAAENN010000383.1 GCA_024224295.1 Shimia sp.
AATACCGGCGGTTCTGTCCGTGGGGGATGTCTGCGGCTGCGGGTGGTCCCCGCCCATCACCTCCCTTGTCAGTGGTATGGAAAGCGGCCAACAGGTTTCCCAAAATGCTGCCATTGCGCGCAAAACATGGAACTGGAACCAGGCCGAACGCCAGAATCGCATCGACGCGGTGGCCCCCATCGCCGGCCCGGATCTCGCGTTCTACAAGCGCTGAATCTCCTCCGTCCTCCGCGCGGCAAAGAACTCCAACCGGGTTTCGCGTCGCTTGCGGACTGGGGAAGTTGACAGATCGCATCTTATGCGACGTTAGGTGCTAGAAAAGATTCTCAGAGAACTTTCCTAAAAAGATAAGCAAAAGGACATCAGAGTTATGAAACAGGTCAATCTTGGATCACAAGGCCTGCGTGTGCCTGCAATCGGTTTGGGCTGCATGGGAATGTCGGATTGTTACGGCTCCTCTTCAGAAGCTCAAAATCTTTGCGTTCTCGATCGGGCAGCAGACATTGGCTGCACGTTCTGGGATACGTCAGACATGTATGGCCCGTTTACGAATGAAATCTTGTTGTCAAAGGCACTCAAGGGGCGCCGCGACCAAATCACCTTGGCAACCAAATTTGGCGTTTCCCGCGGCGAAGACGGCAGCTGGCAAGGTATTAAAGGAAGTG
>JAAENN010000384.1 GCA_024224295.1 Shimia sp.
ATCGGCTATTTGCGTGAGCTAAGCCTCGGCAATTTGTCGGAGCAGCAGTCGAACATGCTGATGGGATTGATACAAATTGCAAATGACCTTGAACACATTGGCGATCAGCTGGCGACCAATCTTGTCACCTCGGGCAGGAAGAGAATTGATGAAGGCGTCATCGTCAGCAAGCAGACGGCCCAGGCAATCAGCGGGCTCCATGCAAAGGTCCTGCAGGCGCTGGACGATGCCATGACGGCGCTGGCCAGGGAAGATGCGGAACTGGCGGCCCAGGTGCGCGCCATGAAGCAGGACGTTGCACAAATGACTGAGGAAATCGCCCGCCACGAGATCCTGCGGCTCAAGGCCGATGAGCCCAAGCGGCTGATGACCTATGCGCGCGAAGTCGAGGTCATGGAGATATTGAACGACATTTTCAAGACCGCCCGCAGGATCGCGCGCACTCAGATCAGCATTTATCGCATGACCGAAGATGCAGGCACCGCCCTCGACGTTGAAAGCACCGATTAAGGCGTATTCGCCCGGTTGCGGCTCGATATGATCGAGAAGTGCTCTAGTGGTTGGAATCTAACACTTGGTGCCCTCGTTTGACAGCGGCGATGATCTCATCAGGGTCGGCTGTCCATCGGAATGGCTTTGCTTCGGTCTGGTTGTGTTCGTCGAGGAACCTGTTGATTGCGGTCTGCAGGTCGACGATTGATGTGAAGACGCCGCGTTTGAGCCTGCGCTTTGACAGTTTTGCAAAGAAGCCCTCCACCGCATTGAGCCACGAGCATGATGTGGGCACGAAGTGGAAGATCCAGCGGGGATGGTTGCTGAGCCATTTGCGGACTTTCGGGTGCTTGTGAGTGGCGTAGTTATCGAGAATGGCATGGATGACCTTGCCGGGCGGGATTTGCCGCTCAATTTCGTTAAGGAACCGGATGAACTCCTGGTGTCTGTGGTTCTGCATGTTCTTACCGATGACCTGCCCGTCAAGCACGTTGAGCGCGGCAAACAGGGTCGTGGTGCCGTTACGTTTGTAATCATGGGTCATGGTTCCGGCGCGCCCCTTTTTCATGGGCAGGCCCGGCTGGGTCCTGTCGAGCGCTTGAATCTGGGACTTCTCATCGACACTGAGCACGATGGCGTGGGCGGGAGGATTGACATAAAGACCAACTACATCGCGCAGTTTGGCGGCAAATTCAGGATCGTTAGAGAGCTTGAACTGTCGGAAACGGTGGGGTGCCAGACCGTGAGCGCGCCAGATACGGCGCACCGAACTCTCACTGATGCGCACGGCCTTTGCCATCATCGCCGCGGTCCAGTGCGTTGTTTCGCCAGGCGGCGGCTTCAAGGTGAGGGCGGCAACTTTCCCGGCAATGTCCTCACCAAGCGCTGGAATGCGCGAAGGCCGGGTCTTGTCGCGCAGAAGGCCCTCAACGCCTTCTTCCATGAAGCGTTCCTGCCAGCGCCAGACGCAAGGTTTGGACTTGCCCGTCCGGCGCATGATCTCCATCGTCCCGAGACCTTCACCGCTCAACAGTATGATCTGGGCCCTCCAGACATGCTTTTGGGCCGCGTTGCGATCCCCCACAATGGCCTCCAGACGGCGGCGATCAGAAGGAGAAACTTCAAACGATATTCCAGTGCGCATGCGACTGACTCGCATACTTTCACATCAAGGGGAATCTCAAAACGGAATCTTATGTTAGACGGAAACCACTAGCTCGTTTTGATGTGTGACAATCCTCTAATGCCCGCAATAGGTCAAAGCCGAAACGGTCCAGGCCCGTTGCTTTTATTGTCTGGCCAACTCCATGTTAAGCATCCACTTGATACACGCGGCGCTGACGAAGCTGGATTAGGCCGCGACCGCCGGCTCTGCCGGGGCTTCCTCGTAGATGCGTTCCAGTGGGAATTCGATGACGATTTCCGTGCCGGCATCGACCTCTGAGCGGATTTGCATGCGCCCGCCGTGGAGGCCAACCCGGCCGTTGACGATGGGCAGACCGAG
>JAAENN010000385.1 GCA_024224295.1 Shimia sp.
AGTTCTTCCACCAGCCGAGCATTACAGCAATACGTGCAAACACGGCAGAAAATCGGCCCGCGGTCACCGGACTCGTCACTGTTCTTGAGCCGGCGTTCCCGCCGTCTGCCCTACAGCACCGTGAACTACACCTTCCGGAACCTGTTGAAGCAAAGCGGTATCCCTTATCACAAGCACCCCGGCCCGCGTATCCACGATCTGCGGCACACGTTTGCCGTTCACAGGCTGCTCGCCTGGTACCGGGACGGACAGGACGTCAACGCACGACTCCCCTGGTTGGCGACCTACATGGGCCATGTGAATATCCATTCCACGCAGGTCTATCTGAGACCCACCGCCGAGTTGATGGAGCAAGTCGATCGGCGCTTCTACCAGCACTACCAGCAATACGTCCAATCCCCGGGAGATCCGTCATGAGCGCCCTGCTGGCTAACTCTCTGAAACGATTTTTCAGCCATTACCTCCCTGTCCAGAAAGGCCTTTCGGAGAACACCGTTCTCAGTTACCGCGACGCCATCAAGCTGCTGTTATGCTACGCCGCCGACAGGTGGAAAAAGAGCGTCGACGAGTTGTCTGTGGAAGACATCGATGAATCGCTGGTGCTGACGTTTTTGGACCACCTCGAAACCGTCCGGGGCTGCAGCCCCAGTACCCGCAACGCCCGGCTGGCAGCGATCCGCGCTTTCTTCGGTTTTTTGGCCAGGGAAGAGCCATCGCTACTGCTTCATTGCCAAGCCATCCGCGCAATTCCGCTCAAACGCACCGAGCACAAAGCGATCGATTATCTTGAGGAAAAAGAAATCCAGGCGATGCTCGACGCGGTGGACGTCAACTCGCGTACCGGCATCCGAGACAAGGCGTTGCTGTTATTGTTGTACAACACGGGCGCTCGCGTCAGTGAGATCGTGGGACTTCACGTGACCGACCTGCGGCTAGACGACGCCCCCCAAGTCAAGCTCCTGGGTAAAGGCAAAAAGCATCGGAGCTGTCCGCTCTGGCCCGAAACGGCCCAAGCCCTGCAGGCATATCTCCAAGAGCGTGCTCCCAAAAATCCGGGGCAGGAGCAGTTCTTCCTCAACGCCAACGGCGCCGGCATCAGCCGCTTCGGGGTTCACTACGTCATCCGCAAATATGCCGCCAAAGCGGAGAACGCCTGCGCCTCCATCAGCAGCAAGAGCGTCAGCCCGCATACCATCCGTCATACGACCGCCATGCATCTGCTGCGGGCAGGAAACGACATCAATATGGTCAGCTACTGGCTGGGCCACGCCCACATCAACACCACTCACGTCTACGTGGAAATCGACATGGACATGAAGCGACAAATGCTTCAAAACGCACGAGCCCCTGCCGACAACAACGCACTCCCGTGGAGAAAACCCAATATCCTGCAGTGGTTGAGTCGCCTTGCCAAGACGCCACAATTATGTGCGGCAGAAAATCAACCGAACATAGAAAACCGAAAACCGGGCAGGGAGAAACAGTCGCCACTACACATAATTCCGAACTCCACATAACGAATGCACTC
>JAAENN010000386.1 GCA_024224295.1 Shimia sp.
ACGGGGTTGCGACGCACGACCGCTTTTGGGGTTGAGTAAGCGCCGATAAACTACCAGGATTGCGCTCGCCGGTTACACTTCGTTTGGCGTGATTTCTAACGACGCAGAATTGCCCGTTCGACTCACCCGAAAATGATGTGGCTTGAAAGCGGCACGCGCGCTGCGCGGTTTCGCGCGGGGGGTCTACGACAACACTCAGGGGAAGACAAATGCCGACAGGTACTGTGAAGTGGTTCAATTCAATGAAGGGTTACGGGTTCATCGAGCCCAACGACGGTTCCGCCGATGCCTTCGTTCATATCTCCGCCGTGGAGCAGGCGGGCCTTTCGGGCCTGCGCGAGGGGCAGAAGGTCGAATACGAAGTTGTGCCTGGCCGCAATGGGAAGTCGTCTGCGGAAAAGAGCTATGCTGGAAAATGGGTGACGCGGCCAGATCAGGCGGCGCTGGTTTTGGCGACATCGTTGACGGCGATGCCGTCGGCGAACTTGATGCCTTCGATGAGCTTGGGCAACTGATTCCTCCCGTTCAGCCTCCGCCAGGTCTTTGAAGCCGCCTGCACGAGCTTGAACACCATCAGCTTCACCGTCTTCTGTGACAGCGCGCCCTTGGTGCGGACCGTCCGGTGCCGGACCGTGGCGAAGACGCTCTCGATAGGATTTGCGGTGCGCAGGTGATCCCAGTGCTCGGCAGGAAAATCGTAGAAGGCCAGCAGCGCGTCGATATCCTTGGTCAGGCATGTGACCGCTGGGGCGTACTTGGCCTCGTATTTCTCCCTGAACGTCTCGCTCGCGGCCACGGCGTTGGCCCGGGTCGGAGCGTGGTGGATGTTCTGGAGATCCGACTTCACCGCCGGCGCCATCGACTTCGGGAACTTGTTGAGCACGTTGGAAATCTTGTGGAACCAGCAGCGCTGATGGCGGGTGCCGGGGAAGACCTCGTCGAGAGCCTTCCAGAATCCCATGGCGCCGTCACCGACAGCGATCTCGGGCGCCATGGCCAGCCCGCGTGCCTTGATGTCGACCAGCAGCTCGCGCCAGCTCTGGGTGCTCTCGCGGATGCCGACCTGGAAACCGAGCAACTCCTTCTTTCCCTCAGGCGTTGCGCCGATGATGACCAGGACGCACTCGGCCTGGGGCTCCATCCGTGCCTGCAGATAGACGCCGTCGGCCCAGATGTAGACATAGCGGCGGGCAGCAAGGTCCCGACGCTGCCAAGCCTCATGCTGTTTTTCCCACCCCGCCGTCAGCCGGGAGATCACGCCCGGCGACAGGTTCGGCGCGTCCGGCCCCAAGAGCGCGCCCAGGGCCTCCTGGAAATCGCCCGTGGAAATGCCGCGCAGGTAGAGCACTGGCAACAGTGCGTCGAGGCTTTTCGAGCGCCGCGCCCATCTCGGCAGGATGTTCGAGGTGAAGCGCAGCCTCTCGGACCCGGGCACGGCCGAGGCCCGGTCACGGACCTTCGGGCGGCGGACATCGATCGCGCCGATCCCGGTCTGGATGGACCGCTCGGGGCCATAGCCATGTCGAACGAGCCTCTGGCGGCCATCCGGCAGCAGGTCATCGGAGAAACTGGCAACAAAGGCATCGGCTTCTGCCTTCAGTGCTTCGGCCAGCATGCGCCGCGCCCCTTCACGGGCGAGCTCCGTCAGCGGGTCTTCGATGGAATCCGCATGACGAAATGGGATGACGGTCGTATCTTCCTTCATGGCGTATCGATCCTTCTCTGGATGTTCTGGCAGGCTCGTCACCCGCCACGATACGCCGCCTTCTCAGACGCCATCACCCAAATTCATGCATAACTCCCAGCAATGGGGCTTGGCGCTGTTTGAGGTTGAGACAAACAGTAGCCGCTAGATTCTAGGCCGAGCTCCATTTCTGGAAGCCTCTCCAAGCCCCCTGGAGACTCACACAGTGCGATCTCGGGTTGGCCGCTCCTTTTGGGGACTCCGAACGGAAGATCGCGCTCCGTGGACTCGAAATCGGCCA
>JAAENN010000387.1 GCA_024224295.1 Shimia sp.
CGACCATCGAGCGGATCACCATCCCGCTGCATGAACTGAGCGCGCTGCCCAAGGTGTCGCAGCGGCTGCTGGACGACAGCGCCTTTGATATCGAGAGCTGGCTGTCGGGCCGCATCGCCGACAAGTTCGCCCGTGCCGAGGAATCCGCATTTGTCAACGGTGATGGTGTCGACAAGCCGACCGGGTTCCTGACCCACACGACTGCCGCGAACGGGACCGAGGTCTGGGGCGAGATCGGCCATGTGGTAACCGGCGTGGACGGTGACTTTGCCGCCACCGATCCCGGCGATGCAATCATCGACCTGGTCTATTCGCTTGGCGCCCAGTACCGCGCCAACGGGTCGGTTGTGATGAACAGCAAGACCGCCGGTTCGGTGCGCAAGCTGAAAGATGCCGATGGGCGGTTCCTGTGGTCGGATGGCCTGTCCTCCCTCGGCCCGGCCCGCCTGATTGGTTATCCGGTTCTGATCGCTGAGGCCATGCCCGACATTGCCGCCGGTGCGTTGGCAATCGCGTTCGGTGACTTTGCCTCGGGCTACACCATCGCTGAGGGCCCGGACCTGAGCATTCTGCGCGATCCGTTCTCGGCCAAGCCGCATGTGCTGTTCTATGCCACCAAGCGCGTAGGCGGTGATGTGAGCGACTTCAACGCCATCAAGCTGCTGAAATTCGCGAGAAAATCGGAGGCAGGACAATGACTGACTACACTGACTACAAAGCCCGACTCGCCAGCAAGGTTGCCGCTGACCAACGGCACGAAGAAATGATGGAGCGCGTATGCGCACGCGGCGGAATGACCGTGCGCCGGGTTCGCAGCATGAAGATCAAGCCCAAGGATGAGTACATCTTTGCCAACCGCGACGGCGGGCCGCGTGACCAGAGAAAATCGGAGAGGACAGAATGACCGATGACAACGCTGAGGTCAGGGCCGCTACGGTTTGTACTGGCCGGTCAGCCGAGGTCAGGGCCGCTACGTCGTGTGCTAGTTGGTCGGATGATAGCGTGAGTAATACCGCTGTATCAGTTAGGGACACTCTCATTAGACAAGCTGCGGAAAAGAGTGCTTGCCACTACGATGAAGTAGTCCGCTCCGCCATCTTGCGCGTCACCGGCAAGGACCATCTGGTCATGGCTGACGTTGCACGCCTTGGGGTTCTCAAGGTGATGATGGCGTCTGGAACTGAGGTGTTTGCTTATGACGGCGTCGATCTGGTTGAGTTTTTCCCGATGACATTCGAAACAGTCCAAGATGGGGTTGCAACGAAATTAGTTGTCAGCCGAAAATACCGGGTGTTGTAGAGAACCCCAAACGAGGAGCCGAAAGAATGACGGATTTCAAAAACATGCTCGGGCTCTGCGGTCCGTCGAGACGAGAAGCGGCGGACTACTTTGAGGTTCGGGAAGACACGGTAAAGAACTGGTCGAGCGGGCGCACGTCTCCGCCTGATAACGTGGTGGCCGATCTAGCTTGGCTGTGGGGACAGATCTACACAGTGTCCAACGGGGGGGCGGGCATGGCGGACCTGCCGGAATGGGCACAGGCCCGAGTGGATGCGTTGGCCCTGATGAAGCAGTTGAACAGCCGACCCGATCAGGGTGATGCACCATCGCTCGTGTCCGTCGTGGCGGATGAGATGGTCGCCCTTAAGTGGACGGAGGCGGATGTCGCCGAGAGAATGGAAGGCGATTACCAGGAAAACATACAGAATCTTAAACTGGCGCTGATGGTCCCGGAGGACCGCTGCACTTTGAAGGATGAATTCATAGCCGCACTGGATGGTGCCTTTGGCCACCACCCTGGCTTCTTCAAAACCATCCACCAAATGTGGCTGGAGAGCCCAAGGGGGTGACAGGCGGCGGAAAGTGTGTAATAGTCCGGGTGTCATAGCGCACTCCCGCGTGTCTCGGTGACCACTGCTCAGCACTCAGCCCGTCGCATCGCGCGGCGGGTTTTTTCTTGACAAGCGGCGGGTTTTGTGGAATAGTCCGTTTGTCTTGACGGATTTCCACGGGTCCCGGTGACCCCTGCTTAATAACACCTGCCCCGCCTCTCAACGATGCGCCTCTGGGCGGGTTTTTTCTTGACAAGCGGCGGAAAGTGCGGAATGGTATAGTCCGTTTACAGTGACGGATTTCCACGGGTCCCGGCCCGCGATAATTCCACCTATATGGGAAGCCAGGCCTGTCGGTCTGGCTTTTCCGTGCCAGATAACCGGCCCCCTTGCGCCAACACCCCGCACAGTGATACCGTGAGGCATGGAACCAGGCGGAAACAGGGGCCGATAAGTATGACCGTAACAGTTATGGACGGGCCACCCCGGAACACATATCTCGCCGGAGTGGCCGCCGGAGCCGCTCGCGATTACATGGCAGAGGTGGCTGAGGGAAACATACCGGGCCGGTCGATCATGAGCGCCATAGGCGCCAGGCCCATCATGGGCACCACAGCCACGGGTGAGGATCTTTGGCCGGGCACTGCTACAACCATCCCGCTGCCAGCATCTGCCGGGGAGCAGTTGTCAGTCGTATCTACCGACGTTCAGGACACCGCCACGGCTGGAACCGGAGCCCGGCGGTTGAGAGTGCATTATCTCGACTCGGCAGGAGACGCACAGGTCACCACTGTCGATCTGGACGGTACGACACCCGTTGACCTGCTGCCGACCCACGTCCGCTATGTGAACGATGTTTACGCGGTACTCTCTGGAACAAACGGTGTGGCCGAGGGCAACATCACAGTCTACCGCAAGACGGACGCAACCCGCATCTACAACATGATTGCCCTGGGAGGCAATAAATCACTAGTCCCTAACCGCATGGTCCCGCTAGGCCACACCTTGATTCTGGCCGGCTGGCACGCGGCTGAGGCGAAAAACAAACTGTGCGATATCAAGCTAAGGTCAACTGACATGTATGGTGATCTGTGGCCCGCCGCGTTTTGTTTCAAGGATGTCGTCTCCTTGCAAAAACAGGCTAGCGGGTGGCTACCGCGAAGGGTCAAGATACCCGCTCTGTCAGTTATAAAGGTGTCAGCTTGGCCCACTGAGGATGAAGGGTCGGCATCGTGTAGCTGGGAAGGCGTCCTTATAGAGGACGGATCATAGGGGGCAGAGATGGCAGCAAGGCGGCGCCAAAGCCACGACGAACGCACGCGGGCTAAAATCCAAACTAGTCAGCTAATTAACCGATTGGAATGTTACGCTTTTGGAGTGCCCGCCCCGGCGGCTGCAGCCCTATCTGATGACGCACCCCCTGTGGTGCTAGACGCTGGCCAATTGCGCGCAATCGAGATACTTTTACGCAAGGCTCTGCCAGACCTAGCTGCAATCACAATCAGCGGCGACGAACAGAACCCGCTCCACGTTACGCACTCACCAGCGGAGAAGCTCGTAGCTCTCCTTGATGCCAAGGCATCCGATGCCAACGGCAGTTGACCAAGCCCTACTCTCCCCGGCAGACAAACTAGCGGCGCTACCGAAAGGGGAGCGCGATGCGTTCGTGGCATCCCTGCCGCCAGATGAACAGCAGTATCTGCTTACAGATTGGGCCGGGTTCCTGGCGCGCCCTAACCAACGGATACCGGAGGGCAAGGAGTGGGCTTATTGGGCCATCCTGGCCGGGCGAGGCTACGGGAAAACCAGAGCCGGGGCTGAGACGTGCCGAATATGGGCGCGGGGGGAACAGTACGTTAACCTGATCGGCGCCACATCAGACGACGCCAAGGATATCATGATCGAGGGCGAGTCTGGCATCTTGGCATGCTGCCCAACGGACGAACGCCCGACCTACAAAAAGCACGAGCGCAAGCTGACCTGGCCTAGCGGGTGCCAGTCTCTGGTTTTCACGGCTGATGAACCGGACAGGCTTCGCGGCAAGCAGCACTCCAAGCTGTGGGGCGATGAAATTGCCGCTTGGCGATATCCCGAGGCATGGGATCAAGCAAAGTTCGGCCTCCGGCTTGGCGACACGCCGCAAGCTGTGGTCACCACCACCCCGCGCCCGACCAGGCTAATCAGAGAGCTTGTTCACGATCGGCTGTCTGTCGTCACTACGGGATCGACGTATGAGAACGCCCAGAATCTGCCGGAAAGTTGGCTCCATGAGATACTGCAAAAGTACGAGGGCACGCGGCTCGGGCGTCAGGAACTGCTGGCGGAGATACTCGCGGACACTCCCGGCGCGCTGTGGACACGAGAGGGCATAGACACAAACCGGATACCGGTAGGCGATGAACTGCCAAAGATGCGCCGCGTGGTGGTGGCGATTGATCCGGCAATTTCGACAGAAGACCACAGTAACGAGACGGGCATGGTGGTAGTGGCGGCAGGGGAACCAAACGAGGCGGGGGCGGCCCGTGGCATGGTGCTGGAAGACGCATCGGGCATCATGACACCCGATGAATGGGCGCGGAGGACTCGGGCTCTAGTGGCGCGCTGGAATGCTGACGCAATAGTTGCTGAAAGAAACCAGGGCGGGAACATGGTCGAGCATGTGATACGGTCCGTCCTGCCAAATTCTCGCGTCGTCTTGGTGCATGCGTCGCAAGGGAAGTATACCAGAGCCGAACCGGCGGCGGCTTTGTACGAACAAGGCCGCGTGTCACACGTTGGCCGTTTCGACGCGCTAGAGGATCAAATGGTTGCCTTCACCAGCGACATAGACCGCAAGAAGCAGGGGTATAGCCCTGACCGCGTAGATGCGCTAGTGTGGGCACTAACAGACCTATTCCCGCAGATCCTGCGCAAGCGGGACGGGCGGAAGGTCACTTATCGGGCCAAGAGGCGATTCACGGCATGAAGCCACAAACTGTTGACACAAGCCGGATGACCGCCACGGAACGGCATGAGGTGCTGGCCCGGGCGGTCTACACTGGCCACGAGGTCGAGGATGACCCCCTCAGCGGCATAATGATTATCACAAAGCCCAAGCCAATGATCAGGCACAAACCGAAACGGAGGTTCACATGAACTTATTTAGCGGAGGCGCCAAGCAACCGGCATCTGCGCCGTCCCCCGGCATCGACGAGGCACGGGCGCGGGTCGATGAACTACGGCGCAGCACCAGACTACGGAGGCGTGCAACTGGCATGCTGGCGGCAGGCAGTGCCCCAACTGCCGCACGGCAAGTGACGGGGAATTGATGTGATTGATGCAGCCCGGGTCTGTGAGCTTCACGACGGCATGAAGTCGCGCCGCGCCCACTGGGATCGGCTATGGGAGCGCGTGGCACAACTTGTAATCCCTCGCGCGGATGATTTCTACAACCAGCACAGCCCGGGGGATCAGCGAAACCTCCAGCAATTCGATGCCTTTCCGATGGCCGCGCTGGACAAGTTCGGCGCGGCTTTGGAGATGGGGCTGATCCCGCGCAATGCCACATGGCATCACCTGACGACTGGCGAAGAATCTTTGGACGATGACGCCGAAACGAAGGAATATATGGAAGCGCTGTCTCGCATCCTCTGGAAGACGCGATATTCACCCCGGAGCAACTTTGCCGGGCAGGCGCATGAGAAGCTCCTCTCGCTAGGCGCATTTGGGACCGGGTGCATGCGAGTTGAACCGGGCCAGGGTGGCGGGGTGAGGTATATCGCGCACCATCTTTCAGAGATATTCATCGAGCCAAACAATGACGGCGTCGTCGATACGGTGCACCGTGAATTTTCCATGACTGCGCGCGATGCGACCCGTGAATTTGGGGCTAAGACACCGCAGGCGATTATCGACGCGATGGCCGCTGACAAGCTCTATGAACCTTTTGAGTTTCTGCACGCGGTCCGACCTAACGAGGACTGGGAACCGGGACGGCTGGACGTGCTGCCGTTCGAAAGTGCATATATCATGCTCGGTCGAGGCAAGGAGATTGTCAGGGAAGACGGCTACAACGAACAGCCGTACATCGTGAGCAGGTATAGCGTGAGCCCGCGCGAGAAGTATGGGCGGTCACCTGCAATCCAGATGCTGCCTGATATTGCTATGCTCAACGAGATGAAGCGGGTCACAATCGAGGCCGGAGCCCTGTCGGTTGATCCTCCGACGCTGCTTCACGAAAACATCAGCGAATTTGACCTGGTGCCGGGGGCGCAGAATTACGGCACGCTGGACGACAACGGGCGCCCGATGGTGGCGCAATTTGATTTCCGGTCACAGCCGGGCATCGCCCGGGATCTGATGGTTGACACTCGGAACCAGATTGACGACAGTTTCCTAGGTGTATACTTCCGGGTGCTGCTGGAAAATCCCAACATGACCGCCACCC
>JAAENN010000388.1 GCA_024224295.1 Shimia sp.
AGGACGTTTTTCACGCGCTGCTGTTGGTGCCGCCCTTTCCTTCGTTGTCTGCGCTTCGGCGACCGCAGTGAACCGCCCCGGTTTTGCCGGAGGCAGTTTGGTTTAAGTTATGCGGCCATGGCTGGTTCGTCCAGCATGGCGTAGTAGCGTTCTTCCGCCTCGGCTGGCGGAATGTTGCCGACGGGTTCCAGCAGGCGGCGGTTGTTGAACCAATCGACCCATTCCAACGTGGCGAATTCAACGGCTTCGAAGTTGCGCCAAGGTCCACACCGGTGGATCACCTCGGCCTTGTAGAGCCCGTTGATGGTTTCTGCCAGAGCGTTGTCGTAACTGTCTCCAACACTGCCGACGGATGGTTCAATACCAGCTTCTGCCAAGCGTTCGGTGTACTTTATCGATACATATTGGCTGCCCCTGTCGCTGTGGTGGATGAGACCTCCTTGATGAACCGGGCGGCGTTCGTGCAAAGCCTGTTCCAAAGCATCAAGGACGAAACCGGCATGGGCTGTGCGTGAGACACGCCAGCCAACGATATAGCGGGCGAAAACATCGATGACGAAAGCCACATAGACGAAGCCCTTCCAAGTGGCGACATAGGTAAAATCAGACACCCACAACCTGTTGGGTGCTGGCGCATGGAACTTGCGATTGACGTGATCAAGCGGACACGGTGCAGCCTTGTCGCTGATCGTTGTTCGCACGGATTTGCCGCGGATAACGCCTTGCAATCCCATGCCTTTCATCAGCCGCGCCACGGTGCAGCGGGCAACGTCAAAGCCCTCCCGCTGCATTTGCCGCCAGACTTTGCGTACCCCATAGACGCCGAAGTTCTGTTTAAACACACGCTTAACCTCAGGCTTCAGTGCCAAATCCCGTTTCGCCCGCAAGGACAATTTGGCCGGATCAGCACGTTTGGCTGCATTGAGATGGTAGGTGGAGGGGGCAATCGGCAACACCTTGCAAATCGGCTCGACCCCATGGTTCTCTTTATGGTCTTCAATAAAAGAGATCATCGTTTGAACGGGCGGTCGAGCTCCGCCTGGGCAAAATACGCAGACGCCTTGCGCAGTATCTCATTGGCCTGACGAAGCTCTCGGTTCTCACGTTCGAGAGCCTTCATCTTCGCCGCCGTTTCAGTCGAGACACCGGCACGCTGGCCACCATCGACTTCCACTTTCTTGACCCACTCATTGAGCGTCTGTGCCACACAGCCAATCTTCCCGGAAATCGACACAATCGCCGACCAACGCGAAGAATACTCACCCTCATGATCCAGAACCATACGCACCGCACGGGCGCGAACTTCCGGGGAAAATTTGTTCGTTGTCTTGCTTGTCATTGCTCTATCCTACTCTGGAGTTAGAGCCTCCGACAAACCAGGGGCGGTTCATAGCGCTGGAAACTAGCTTGGCGCAGAACCCTCACATAATGACGCACTCTTGGGGATGGAATATTGACAA
>JAAENN010000389.1 GCA_024224295.1 Shimia sp.
AACACCGCCTTCAGACAACTCAGGGAATGGCATGACGCAGGCTACGACCAGCTTAGTATGGCTGTCAATCTGTCAGCCTCCCAGATCGCGCGGCCAGGAATTACCCGCACCATAAAACTCGCGATAGAAACATCGGGCATTGATGCAGACAATTTAAGATAACGAAGGCAGTCCGTCACCGGGTGGTCGGCGAAATGAGAACTGAGGCGGAAAGCCACCCAGCACCTCGACAAGGTCTTCGACGTGAAGGATGGCAAACGCCTCGTCTGCAAAGACAATAATCGGGACCGAGCCAAAGCGCCGGTTCAAGGCCTGGCGTAAGCGACGGATACCTTTACGCGCCAAGCGCTCGCCCGCTTTGGACTTGGCAACGTGAGCGACATTGAAGGCGACGAGGGTAAACGCTACGCGTGCTGCGGCCACGACGGGATTGTGGAAAGTCCACAGCGATTTTTCGAGCAACCAACCTTCTTTGAGTTCACGAAAGCCACTGTTCTCCACTTGCCACCGATGACGCCAGAAGGTGTACGCGCCCCAGGGAGACGAAAAGGCAGCGGTGGACACGAGCGCCCATTCCTCAGCTTGCTCCGGGTCATCGACGACGTGTCCCTCAATCGCATAGCCCCATAAGGTCGGGTTATCAACCCCAAGGGCTTGGGCCGTGTCCAAAAAGCTATCCCAGTCATTCAAATCACTCATCTCAGCGACCCGCATCTGGCGGGTTTGTTTATGACCGGCCACGTAGCGAGTATCCAGATGGGTTTTCCAGGCTTCAGGCGTCATGCGGAGCAAACTTTTCAACTGGTCATACCACCGCCGGTCTTCGGGTAACCGGACCAAGACGTCGATGCGGCGCTCATGCTTCAAGCGAGCCAGCAACGGCCCATCCGCATACAGGGCATCCATCAACAGCCATTCGATGGCTTCGGCTCCGGCGATGTCACCCACTTCATCCACCATGTCCAACACCACACTGGCCTCTTGGCCTTTTTCCGACTCATTACCGATCCGCACCCGCCAGTTGATCCACAAGGGGCACTCGCGATGGACATTGAGCAAGCCCACCACCCGTATGTCAGCTCCTAATCCACTCCCATCCACCGCATAGGTTGTGCCTTTGACCACGCCCCGTTCGAAGAGGGTCCGAATACACGTCCGCCGAAACTCAGCCAGACTGCCCAGGTCGATCCGCTGTAGTTCTTGCCGCAACACTTCCGGATGGTAAGGTAACGATTGCGTGGATTTTTCCTCGTAGTCTGCTCCGTGGCGCGCATTGAACCCTGCGTTGATTTGGATCGCCGTATAGCCCAATTGCAACAACACTGCCGCATCTTCAAAGAGTGTGTTGGCCGCTGCACTTAGCCCGATGGCTTCTACAAAGGGCAGCACGGCCAGCGTGCGTAGCAATAACTCATCCGGTATTCCTTCTCGCTGCCGATTGACCTGGATCGCGGCGGCAGCATCCAACACCCCTAATTCATAGGCGACGTGCGCCAGCGCATCCAACGCCCCTTCTTGCGAGGTCAAAATCGCCTCGTATTCCCCCTTGCGCAAGCATTCCAACACCTTTTCCCGATTATTCTCGCGCCATTCCCAGCCCATGTTGACCTCCTGGTTTATCTCATGGACTGCGATTTTAGCCGAGCGGGGCCTTATCTTAAATTGTCTGC
>JAAENN010000390.1 GCA_024224295.1 Shimia sp.
CCTTGTCACAGATTATGTATTTCGGGGTGGCACTTGCCTCTATAGCACCTGCGAGAAAGTGCTGAATAGATTCAGACGTAGGGCTGCTCCTAAATATCACGGTGTCCATCCCACGTCGCGAGCAGTGGTCGATAACCACCGCCACCCACCAGCAAAACGGCCAGCACTGGGGTAATGCAAACGGCAACCACGGCGCCCAAAAACCCACCGATGTCGGAACAGCGGTAAGATCGATATGCCAGACATGGTTGGGACGCTTGGCGGTTACGACGCGGGTGCACGGTGCCGCGTCCCCAGGATCAGACTGTGGCTCTTCTTTCAAGATCCGTCCAACCGTCGTTACCCCCAGATGCAATCCTGCCCGACACAGCGTCTCGGCGACCTTGACCTTTCCCATGCTGGGACTTAGGGTTTTCAGACGTTGCACGATGTAGCGAACAAAGTCAGGGAACTTATTCACCGGCTCGCGCAGTTGCAACAAGGCATCCGGGCCTTCTTGATCAATGCGTTTCATCCAGGATGCGATCGTGGCCGAAGTCAGGAAAAACGTGCCGGCCGTCTGCTTCAGCGACCAACCCCGGACCGCGCGAAGCTCAAGAATGGCCATGCGTTCGAGAGGCCCGTAATGCGGGCGCTGCTGAGCTACGATTTGTGCAGTGCGGGCGTCCTTGATGCGGAGTTCTTCTCGCAGCAATGCACACTCTTCGTGAAGTCGATCATTCTGCGCCGCAAGCCTTACCCGGGCATTGATGCTGTCAGC
>JAAENN010000391.1 GCA_024224295.1 Shimia sp.
GATGCTGGGCAACAAACTGATCTGGCCAATGTCATTCAGGCGTACTTCGGCGATTTCATGACCACTTATCGCCAAGACATGACCGCGATGGTTGGTCAGGCCGGTGAGCAGGTGAATGGCATCTATGAAGCAGACTACCGAGAATTCAATCGCGACACCTACGTGCGAGGGCGCGAAACGTTTGATCGCACATGGGCCGAAGTGAAAGAAATCATTTTGGGTACATGGTGGCGCGACTTTGAAGCAGAAAAAGCGGAGCAGATGACAGAGGAATCTGATAATGGCTAAACGCAGAAAACTGGAAACGCCCAGCAGTGCTGATCTCAACCGCCTTGAAGAAGAGTTTCGTCGCGAAACCTCCCCACCTAGTTCGATGCCTGGGCAAGTGACGGGTGTTGCGCCCATTGCGCAAGTCGTGGCCGAAACGGCAGCCGTGGCTCAGCCAAAAACGGCACAAGAACGCGCCAGAACCGCACAGCTTGAGGCCTCTGAAAGCCGGTTACAAGAGGCCGAGGCCAGCGGTCTCTTGATGATCAACGTGTTGACTGAGAACATCGACTCGGAGGCGATGGTGCGCGACCGCACCGTGTTAGACGCCGATGAAATGATGGAGCTCCGCTCGTCAATATCGTCCAATGGCCAACGGTTGCCGATTGAAATTTTTGAGAAGTCCGACGTCACAGGGCAGAGCAAACGCTATGGTTTGATTTCTGGATATCGACGCCTGATGGCCGTGCGAGAGTTGTATGGCTTGAGTAACGATGATCAGTATCTAACGGTGAGGGCGATTGTCCGGCCGAAGTCTGACGCGGATACAGCCTTTGTCGCGATGGTCGAAGAAAACGAAGTGCGCTCGGAGTTAAGTCAATTCGAACGCGGCCGTATTGCGGTAATTTCGGCGCAACAGGGCGCGTTTCTCAATGTGGAAGATGCAGTGAACAAATTGTTCGCGACCGGGTCTAAGGCAAAACGCTCCAAAGTTCGGAGCTTCGCTCTGATTTTTGAGGAACTGGGTGACATGCTTGAATTTCCCGACGCTTTGAGCGAAAAGCGGGGGCTTCAGCTGGCCCAAGCGCTACGGCAAGGGGCAGAGGCGCGCATTCGCGCCGCTTTGGCGACAGTATCTCCAATAACCGCCGCTGAGGAATGGTTAGCTATTGAAGCGGTGATTGAGGCGCTGGAGCCCCCTGCGAAAGACCCTAAACGGGGCGGGCGCCCGCGTCGCACTGCGCCTACGTCCGGCTGGCGGAACGAGGACACAATGGTGACCACCTCCGGTGTCACAATCCGAAAGCAGGCTGACAAAGGCGGTTTTGTGCTGCGCTTTGAAGGCATAACATTGGACCATGATTTGATGGACTGCCTGATCAAAGAGATCCGTACCTATCTGGAGAAACCTTAATGGGGTTTCGTGACGAAACCTCACTGCATTAAAGTCCAGCCGCCTTTGTTAGGTTCACGCGGAACCGATCTCGTCTGCGCTGATACCGGCGAGTCATTTCCGCAGAAGCGTGTCCAAGCTGTTTCTGTACGTAGCGCTCATCCACTTCTGCTGAACTTGCGAGCCCGGCGCGCAAGCTGTGGCCCGAGTATAAGGCAAGGCGGTCATTCTCAGGCAGCTCTGCGCGGATGCCGGATTTTAGAACGGTGGCCTTGATGAGACGGGCGATGTGCTTATCCGAGAGACGCGCTTCGAGAGCACGTTTGCCGTCTCGCGATGTCCGAACAAAGACCGGCCCAAAATCGATCTTGGCAAACTGCAGCCATTGCTCGAGCGCATGGACCGGGCAGGTCTGCTCTGAGGATCCCCGCCCGATCTCGACCTCGCGCCAGCCTGTCTTGGCGTTCAGCGTCAGCACCGCGCCGTCCTCGAAGATCTCGATCCAGCCACCACCGTCAATAGTGTCATCTTTGCCGACGTCCAAGCTCACGATTTCCGAGCGCCTGAGACCACCGGCATATCCCAGCAGTAGGATGGCCCGGTCACGTAGCCCACGAAGGTCGAAGGGTAGGGTGGCGACCATGGCGAGGATGTCCTCGGGCAAGATCGCCTCTTTCTGAACCGGCGGGCGGGCATGCTTGCGCTTGATCCCGGCTAGGACAGTGGCGATGTGTCGGTCTTTACGATCAAGCGCAAGACCACGCTGCGCATAGTTCCAGATAAGCCCAGACAGGCGACGGTCGATCGTCGACACCGAGAGGGGGCGGAGCGCTGACTGCGATGAGGAAGCGCCTGCGGGCGCAGCCAGATCGGTCAGGTAGAGGCCGATCATCTCCGGTGACGGGGGCAGGGGGTCTGTCCCTTTCATCCTACACCAGCGAGCAAAGTGCCTCCAATCGGTCGCGTAGGCCTTGTTGGTGTTTTCGGCTGTCGAGGCTTTGGCATAGTCGCTGGCGGTCTCAACCAAACGATCGAGGTTGCCGGAACCAGCCACATGAGAGGGCAGGGCGATCTCATCGCGTTTCAAGCGATCTTTCTTGTCGTGCTCGTCATCCTTTATCGCGTCATGGGGCGTTGAGCGCGATTTCTGATGCTCTGAGGGCTGGTTTTGTGGAGTTTTGGACATGCTTTGCAGCCTATTCCACTTATGTCCGATAATGCAAAGTTATTGGACATAAGTACACAACGCAACCTGCGGCGGTTAGATGTGATTTAGTGGCCTAAA
>JAAENN010000392.1 GCA_024224295.1 Shimia sp.
CGTTGTGTGTCAAAACCGGAAGTCACAACGATTGTAGACTAGTCAAATCACGACCCAGCTTTCAGGTCCGCTTTGGGCTCGAGCACTAAATCGCTTCGCGATATTGGTGGTCGTTGGGCTGAATAATTTTTTATTGCGCGGGTTTTGATGTGTGCTGTTGGTCGAGGTGATTTTGCCTCGATTGACAAAGGACATTCCCATGAACATTCAACATTCCACAGCAATTACACCCCTTCGCGCTCGCATGATTGCAGATATGAGTGCACGCAATCTCGGCCCTGCATCCCAGAGCAGTCACTTGCGTGCCTGCAAGCGTTTCGCTGCCTTTCTCAGACGATCTCCAGAGATTGCAACGCCGGATGATGTGAAGAATTTTCAACAGCATCTGATCGAGAGCGGTATGAGCATCTGTACCCGGAACCAAACGATGACTGGCGTGAAGTTTCTGTTCCGGGTGACTTTGCGAAGGCATGATCTGGTGGCCGAGATATTTCATCTCAGGGAACCGGACCGGGTGCCGCTGGTGCTTAGCCAAAAAGAGATCAAGCGCATCCTCTCCATGGCACCCAGCCTGAAGGCCGAAGTGATGCTGTCGCTGGCCTATGGCTGTGGTCTGCGTGCGGGCGAGGTCGTTCGATTGAAGGTTGGCGACATTGACAGCGCTCAGGAGATCATCCGCATTGTGCAGGCGAAAGGGCGCAAGGATCGCAACGTGATGCTGTCATTGGATATTCTGGACCTGCTACGCGACTGGTGGAAGGAACGCCCGACCGGTCAGGATAAGGATGTACCCGCACCCGAGCGAGTTCTCTTCCCCGGATATCGTGGCAAGCATCTCTCAGCCCGGCAGCTGTCGCGGTTGTTTCTTGAGACAGCCAGAAAAGCCGGGATCACCAAGCGCGTGACGCTGCACACGTTGCGCCATTCGTTTGCGACCCATCTGCTGGAGCGCGGCATCGATATCCGGGTGATCCAGGCGCTGCTGGGGCATTCCAAACTCACGACAACCGCGCGATACGCCCGCGTTGCAACCGGTATGATCGCCGCTGTGGATAGCCCACTTGATGATCTAAATCGGGTTAAGCGCAATAAAGGTAAGGCCAGTTCGTTTTAGACCGTCATGCTTCGTTCATCGTTGGAGGTTGCGGATATTTTCCGCGACCATGGCGCTGCCTGGCGTGCGGCCAATACTGGGCGCGTCAACCTGAACCAACTGAAGGTGATGTCGGCAATTGAACGTTGCCGCACTGCGGCGCTCGGCGGTCATGTGGCCAAGTGTGAAGACTGCGCACACGAATACATCGCCTACAATTCGTGCCGCAATCGCCATTGCCCCAAATGTCAGTCCGGTGCGGCCAAGGCCTGGCTGGCCGCTCGGGAAGCAGAGTTGTTGCCCGTGGGGTATTTCCACCTCGTCTTTACGCTGCCCAAACCCATTGCTGACATCGCGTATCAAAACAAACGCGAGATCTACAATCTGCTGATGCGGGCGAGCGCAGACACGGTCCTGAAGATCGCCGC
>JAAENN010000393.1 GCA_024224295.1 Shimia sp.
CCGGCTGGCCCGCAATGGGGTGGTACGGCTTGCAACAGCTGCCCTTGTCCTTCGTGCCCTGCACCTGCTGGCCCTTGTGGTGGTACGGCTTGCAACAGCTGCCCTTGTCCTTCGTGCCCCGCCCCTTGTTGTCATGCTTGCCCATGTTGTCCTTCCGGCGCCCTTTTTTTTATCCTTCTTCGCCTTCTTCAGCTTCTTCTTCGCCTTCTTTATCGACTTCTCATGAGTCTTCTCGTGAGCCTTTACTGCTACAGGGACATCGGTGTCTGAGAGATCAAAGTCCATTGAGGTGCCCCTTGAGTCTCCCACTGGACGAAACCAGCGCGAAAACCAAAAAAGATTTGCACCGAATATTAATGACCAAATATCCAAACCAAATATTACCACAGATTAACCAAATATTAGTTTTCTAAGAAAGATTAAAAAAACAAACAAAACATGTCAATACACCCGCAACGTAAATGATTACATTAATAATTCGTTCCGGAATTCTGGCTGTAACCAATCCTGTAATGCAATTATTTATTAATTCCCCCAGGGATTCTGCCGGTGATCATTACCGCCAACTGACCAAAAAAAACGAGTGAGTTCGTGAACTCATTTCGACGGCACTAATGTATGCTGAAATCATGGTGGTGGGAACCGCTTAGGCGGGAACAAAAAACTGGTCAAACGCATCGCGTGCCAAGCACTGTGGAGACGTACGCGTGGCAGACGTGCTTGAGGTGCTCCTCGATGCCATGCTAGGGAAGTCAAAGGAGCGATCTCGCTCTTGGGCCGCAACTGCGCCCAGGGCGTCATGCCCTAAGCAAAAACCCAACGCAAAGTGAGAGAAACAGTTTAACTCCGCTGACACGAAGTGGCCGAGGTGAAGTGAAACTCCGCCGACGCGAAGTGAGTGAAGCTCACCTGACGCAAAGTGAGTGAAACTCCGCTGACGCGAAGTGAAACTCCGCCAACGCGAAGTGAAACTCCCCGACACAAAGTGTAACTCCGCCGACGCGAAGTGAAACTCCGCCGACGCGAAGTGAGTGAAACTCTGCTGACGCAAAGTGTCAGTGAGTGAAACTACGCTGATGCAAAGTGGAACTCCGCCGACGCGAAGTGAAACCCCGCAGATGCAAAGTGAAACCCGACCTTGAGCCTGGACATGTTTTTTTTTTGTGACATGCCTTTTTACTGCCCATTGCAAAGATGCCCACACTTAGTCTCAAGAGGTACTATGAAAACGTGGCGCCCTCACAGGCAGAGCCTCAGGGCGAAAGCAGGCCTGGCGACTTCCGAGGCGAACTCCAAGTGACGAGTTGCACTGTGAAGTCTGAATCCCCCGGCAAAGATCTCGGCTGCCTCTTCTGAATCACGACGACTTCCTCGTGAAGGTCATCACCCTGCCATCTGTCGACCTGTCGTCATTGATGGACTTTGTCTTCCAATTAGACCTAACTGCTCCGTGACTGTGAATCTTTGCACGAAACCAACCAGGGACATTGACCCACTCAATCAAGTTGACCTCTGGCATGTCGTCAGTGATTCGGCAAAGCTCCTCCAAGAGATCCGCCTCGTTGGTGTACATCCTGAGGCGGATGCACTCTGTCGCCGCTGTTGGTAGCAGTGGCGCCGCCGCCGATTCATGATGATCAGACGAAGTCGCCGTCAGTGACGCTGCGGCTCTTGCTTGTGCTGGTGCAGCGGCTGTTGCTTTTGCTGGCATAGCTTTGTGTGGCACTGCTCCCGATGATGCTGCGCCCGGCACTGCTGGGCCAGGCAGTGGTGTTGGCGGCGGTGGACCAGGTGTTGGTGCTGATGCTCGGCGCGGCGGCGGAGGTGGTGGTGTTGGCGGCGGTCCTCGTCGGCACGGCGGTGTCC
>JAAENN010000394.1 GCA_024224295.1 Shimia sp.
AAAAAGGAAAGGCTCGCCGTGGCAAAATGTTACCAGAGAACGTTCCAATTTCCACGCGTTAATCGCCGCATTGTTGAAGCCAATTTCGACGGTGGTGACATCACCTCCGATGGCGGTGTCTTGCTGTTGCGGCAAGCCGATCGTTTGCTGGGCTTGAGCGAAGCGATTGCGGCAGCGTTGCCGGACCCGCGCCGCCGAGCCAGTTGCGATCATGATGTACACACTCTGCTGCGGCAACGGCTATACGCCATTGCATTGGGCTATGAAGACCTGAACGATCATGCGAGATTGCGTCAGGACATGGCACTGCAGACGGCGGTGGAGTGCGATCAGTCATTGGCCAGTGCCGCGACTTTATGTCGTTTTGAGAACCGGGCTGATCGGGAGAGTGCCTGGCGTTTGCACGCGGTGCTGGTTGATCAGTTCATTGCCTCGTTCAAACGGCCGCCGAAGAAGTTGATACTGGACTTTGATGCCACCGACGATCCGGTACACGGTGAACAGGATGGCCGCTTTTTCCACGGCTTCTATCGGCATTACTGTTTTCTGCCACTGTATGTGTTCTGCGGCCATCAGTTACTGGTGAGTTATCTTCGACCGAGCAACATCGACGGTGCCAAACACAGCTGGGCGATTTTGTCGTTGTTGGTGAAAAGGCTGCAGCAGGCATGGCCGAAGACAAAAATCATCTTCCGCGGTGACGGCGGTTTTTGCCGTTGGAAGATGCTGCGCTGGTGCGACCGTCACGAGGTGGGCTACATCGTCGGACTGCCAAAAAATAAGCGCTTGAACCGGCTTACCGCTTCGCTGCAGGATGAAGCCGCGGCGTACTTTATCGCCAGCGGGCATAAAGTGCGCTGGTTTACCGAACTCCAGTATGGCGCCCGTAGCTGGGATAAACCACGCCGTGTCATCACCAAGATCGAATACTCGAGCCACGGCGTCAATCCGCGCTACGTGGTCACCAACCTGGAAGGCGATGCCAAGCCTCTGTACGACAAGATCTACTGCGCTCGCGGCGATATGGAAAACCGCATCAAGGAAAACCAGTTGGATATGTTCGGCGATCGAACGTCCTGTCAACGCTGGTGGCCGAATCAGTTGCGGCTGTTACTCGCCTCGCTGGCCTACACGCTGATCGAGGCGATCCGCCGCATCGCACTGAAAGGTACGGAACTGGCCCGGGCGTATGTCGGTACGATCCGATTGAGGCTCTTCAAAATCGGCGCAGTGATCCTGACAAACTCTCGACGTGTCCGATTCCTGTTGGCCAGCGGTTGTCCCTTCCAGGAACTCTACTTCCTGGCCGCACATCGGCTCGCGCCCGGATAAATCCAAACCAGCAAGAACGCAGCGTGTTGAAAACACGCTTGGATACCTTTGCCTGAAAAACACCCGCAACCGAAAAATTACCGCGGTAACGTCTTTGCCGCCCCGAAAATAGCAGACCAACCTCTGTCATCGGCCACGGCAATGAATCGAGCCGTCAATACCATCCAAAATTGCTCCAAAAACCATCACTCATGAAATATGCAGGCTAGGCAACCAGTACATCCAGGCGATGTTGTGAATCCGCTTACCCTCCCCCAGGTGCAGGTCCATCCACACATAAAGAAACTTGTAGATGCACAAGCCGGGAAAGTAATTCGGCCGAATGCCATCGGTCTTCAGGTGTTTCTTGCGAATGTAGAAATTACCCTCGAAC
>JAAENN010000395.1 GCA_024224295.1 Shimia sp.
ACATTCGAAGCGCGACGCTTGCATCACAGCAAACACGCCGCATAATCACACAAACCAGATGAGCCAAACTCTCTCTTAGTTTAAACCGCCATTGGTTCCAAAAACTCTGACGACGGACACATCGTCCAAGCTATGCCAAGTATCGTTAATGCTTCTCAGCAAGGTGTTATGGATGCTCGCCGTAGAGGTGGTGCCATGAAGACTGCTTTTGGTTAATTAGTTAAGGCTAAATAGCTATTCGGCGTAGGTACTCAGCTAGTTTAGGCATACTGTGGCCTTTACCGTAGTTGGTTCCTACGCCCCCTACTGAACTCCATCCACCAATAGCGTCTATAGCCTCTAGTGGTACATCAGCATCCCTAAGCCGGTCTCTCATACTGTGTCGCATACAATGGGTGGTCTTACCCTTGTAGTTGACCCTCAGGTACTTGCAGAGCGTAGCTGATGCTCCTGTGTTGTTTAGGTAACCATCCCTTGCATATCTAGGAAACAGGTAAGGACTATCAGTCTTAGCTTCTAGGAGACGCTGTAGGGCTTGTGTGGCACTCTTAGAGACTAGGGGTACGCTTCTATCACTGCCAGAGGTCTTAAGCCCTCTACATGGGTTTTCTCTGATGTGAAAAACAGACAAACCATCAACCTCAGATACATCATCTTTAGATAAACCAAGAATCTCAGACAGCCTTGCTCCAGTTTCCCCAAGGATAGGAAGAATTAGTCTGAGTTTGCCGAATGACAGAGAGTGGCGGTAGAGAGCTTTGAGTTCTGCCACAGAGAACGGTTCTCTCTGAGTAATATCCTTGTTCTCACCCTTAATGATGATCCTAGCAAAGGGGTTCCGCTTGTCTATGTCGTATTCATAGTAGGCATAGTTGATTATTGCCGTGAGACATTGAAGCCTCCTACGACGTGTGGTTGTCTTCTGACCCTCATAGGACGCTAGGAACGCCTTAGCATGGCCCCTGTCGTACTGGTCTATAGGCAAGTCCCCAACAACCTTGATAAGGCGTCTGACAGCTTGCTCTGGTGGCTGTGGGTTGATCTCTTTTAGGTCTAAATATTCACGGTAAACTTGAGACAAAAGTTCCATTTGGTTAACTCCCTGATCCTATGGTTAGAATCAAGAAACTAATGGTGCGGGTGAAGGGACTTGAACCCCCACGCCTCGCGGCGCCAGAACCTAAATCTGGTGCGTCTACCAATTCCGCCACACCCGCATTGTCCGCGCGTCTTAGCAAAGCTTTTTCGGGGATGCGAGAGGAAAAACGACGTCACCGCAACTTTCTTGAAAGCACCTCATTCCTCAAGCGTTCTGAGTACCTGTGGCAGCATCTCGGGCAAGTCCTCGGAAATCAAGCCCGGACCAAAGGCCCGAGCGCATTCGACATGCAGCCACGCCGCTGCTTCCGCTGCTTGTTGTGGCCTGATCCCGCGCGCCAGCAGCCCGGTGATAAAGCCCGCCAGAACGTCCCCCGATCCCGCCGTCGCCAGCCAGGGAGCCGCGCGGTCGTAGACCGCAGCGTTTACGGCACATTGCCCATCTGGCGAGGCGATGACAGTATCAGGCCCCTTGAACAACACCACGCACCCTGCCCGCACAGCGGCGTCTCGGGTGGCATCCACCTTGGAATAGGCCGGGCCTTTAGTTGGCGGCTCCGCGAGTTTGGTCGCGATGTCCGGAAACAGCCGCGCAAATTCACCGCCGTGCGGCGTCAACACAACCCTCTCATGCAATTGATCAAAAAGTTCTGATGGATCACCTGCAAAGGCGCTCAATGCATCCGCATCCAACACCACTGCGCGTTTGGCGGCCAGCGCAACCGGTACCAGTTCCCGCGCCCGTTCCAGCCCCATGCCCGGCCCCAAACACAGCGCGTTTAGACGTTCATCATGCAACACAACTTCAAACGTCTTGGCATCCCCCACAAGCTGGAGCATCAAGGCCGTGATCTGACAGGCCACCTCCTGCTGTGCATTTGGAGGAACACCCAACGTGACCAGCCCAGCCCCGATGCGCAAAGCGCCGCGCGCCGCCAACCGCGCCGCGCCGGTTTTGCCAGAACCGCCAGATAGGATGAGCGCATGGCCGTGGGAGAATTTGTGATTGCCCTGGTATTTTCGCAAAAGAGGCAACGCCAATCCTCCAAAAGGGCGCGTGTCCAATGAGCGGCCTTGCGGCTCGACAAGCCTCAGAAATGCAGGCCGCATCGCACGCCTTAAGGATTTGGGTCCGTGCACAAACGCGGTATCATAGGGGGCGCCATTGTACTGACATCGCTGTTGAGAGATCCCGATATCTTTCACAACAACTTTTCCACAAAGGTCAGGGCCCTGCGCCAGGAAATGCCCGGGTTTTAGGCTATCAAAACAAATGGTGAGCGAAGAGAACCGATCATGCAAAGCCCGTGGACCACCAGCGAGTGCCATTCGCTCTTTTGCTTCCTTAGGAAGGTTCACGAGCAATTCGTCTGGCCAAACTGTGATGGGCTCTTGTTGCAAAACGCGGCCACTATCCAAACAAAGGCCGGACGGCGCATCAATGCTGACCATGCGGTCTTGGTAGTGATCCCCATTCACACCTGAAAGATGTCGAACGACGTTAAAAATCTCGCCCTCCAGTCCTCGTGTCAATCCAGTTCCAAACAATGCATCGACATAGATACCGGCAAAGCTACCTTTCCGCAGGTTCTTTTCAGTTAGCGGACCAACCTCCCCCAACTCACTCCATCTCTCGTAGTTGACCCGCGCATCCGGTGGCAGATTCTCGGCATCCCCGTAGAGAAAAACCTCCACGTCCCACCCACGCGAATGTAACAAACGCGCCACTACGAATCCGTCGCCACCATTGTTACCCGGGCCGCAGAGAATGGAGGCCGATTTAGGAGCGGTAACGTACTCTGGCCACTCTTTAAAAATGGCCTCTACCACGCCCTGCCCGGCCCGCTCCATCAGCTCCAGACCAGTTACCTCGCCCGACTCAATTGCGGCCTGCTCGATGGCGCGCATTTGGTCTGCGGTTAACAATTCGCTCATTTGTGAAACATCCTGCGATTCAATTCAGCGCAGTTTTGCACCACTTTGCCTATTTTTTAGGCACACCCCTTAAATCCGCCCATACAGAGCGCCCTGCGTCACCCTATCCAATTGTGACCCCTTAATGAAAGTGGTCTGTCGTTTTGCAAGAACGCACCTGAGGAGGAGCCTCCACATGAAAAAGATCGAAGCCATCATCAAGCCGTTCAAACTTGATGAAGTCAAAGAAGCCCTGCAGGATTTTGGCATTCAGGGTCTGAGCGTTGTCGAAGTAAAAGGTTTCGGCCGGCAAAAAGGCCACACGGAGCTTTATCGTGGCGCGGAATACGTTGTGGACTTCCTGCCCAAAGTGAAAATCGAAGTTGTGCTTGAGGCCGATCAGGTAGACGGCGCAATCGAGGCCATCGTGGGCGCTGCCAAAACCGACAAAATCGGCGACGGCAAGATCTTTGTTTCCCCCGTGGAGCAAGCCATCCGCATCCGTACCGGTGAATCCGGCCCGGAAGCGCTGTAATTTCATCCAAATTTCAAAGCAATCAGAAGGACTAAGGGAATGAGCGCAGACGCAGTTCTCCAGCTGATCAAAGACGAAGATGCGGCCTATGTCGACATCCGTTTCACCGACACCCGCGGCAAGCTGCAGCACGTGACAGTGGACGTGGATCTCGTAGACGAAGACTTCCTCGAAGAAGGTTTCATGTTTGACGGGTCCTCCATCGAAGGCTGGAAATCCATCGAAAACTCCGACATGAAACTGATCGCAGACACCTCCTCTGCATATGTTGATCCATTCTATGCCGAGAAAACCATCTGCCTGCACTGCTCCATTGTAGAGCCAGACACCGGCGAAGCCTATGAGCGTGACCCACGCGGCACCGCCGAAAAAGCGGAAGCTTACCTGAAGTCCTCCGGTATCGGTGACGTGGCCTATATGGGTCCTGAAGCGGAATTCTTCCTGTTTGATGACGTTCGTTTCGAGAACAAAATCAACAAGGTATCCTACGAAGTTGACGCGATCGACGGCTCCTGGAACACCGACACCGAATACGAAATGGGCAACATGGGTCACCGCCCTGGCATCAAAGGCGGCTACTTCCCAGTCAACCCAACCGACGACAGCCACGACCTGCGTTCCGAGATGCTCTCCACTATGAAGCGTCTGGGCATGAAAACTGACAAGCACCACCACGAAGTAGCGTCCTGTCAGCACGAGTTGGGCCTGATCTTTGACAGCCTGACCAAGCAGGCCGACGAGCTGCAGAAGTATAAGTACGTGATCCACAACGTGGCCGCGTCTTACGGCAAATCCGCCACCTTCATGCCAAAGCCGATCTACGGCGACAACGGCACCGGCATGCACGTCAACATGTCCATTTGGAAAGACGGCAAGCCGCTCTTTGCAGGCGACAAATATGCCGATCTGTCCGACGAAGCTCTGTACTTCATCGGCGGCATCCTGAAGCACGCAAAAACTCTGAACGCCTTCACCAACCCATCGACCAACTCCTACAAGCGTCTGATCCCGGGTTTTGAAGCACCAGTTCTGCGCGCCTACTCTGCACGCAACCGCTCTGGCTGTGTTCGTATTCCTTGGACCGAAAGCCCGAAAGCCAAGCGCGTTGAAGCTCGTTTCCCAGATCCATCCGCGAACCCATACCTGTGCTTCGCAGCTCTGCTGATGGCTGGCCTTGACGGCATCAAAAACAAGATCGATCCAGGCGAAGCTATGGACAAAAACCTCTACGATCTGCCTGCTGAAGAACTGGCTGGCATCCCAACCGTATGTGGGTCCTTGCGCGAAGCTCTGGAAAGCCTTGAAGCAGATCACGACTTCCTGCTGGCAGGCGACGTGTTCACCAAAGACCAGATCGAAGGCTACATTGAGCTGAAAATGGGCGAAGTTGAGCACTACGAGCACACGCCACACCCTGTTGAATTTGGCATGTACTACAGCTGCTAAATCCGGGTCCGGTCAAAAATCAAAGGGCGCTCTCCGGAGCGCCCTTTCTCGTTTCAAAGCTTTTTGACTTTAGAAATGCCGGCCGTGCCTAACGCACCCCTTCCCGTCCTTTATCAACCCGATAGTAGGCCCATAAAAGCCGCGCTGCTACAGAGCGCCAAGGACTCCACTCCTGTGCCATTTCACGTAAAACGCGCTCCTTTGGCCGGTTATCCAACTCAAATAACATCCGCGCACTTTCTTGCAGCGCTAGATCACCGGGCGCAAATACATCAGCCCGCCCAAGTGAAAACATCGCATAGATTTCCGCCGTCCATATCCCAACCCCGCTGACGTTTGTCAGAGTTCTGAAAATTTCTTCGTTAGCGGTCGATCTCAGTGCATCGAAATCAATGCCCTCTGCCGCCAAAGCCCGTGCATAGCGCATCTTTTGCCGACTTAATCCGGCGGCGCGTAAGTCCTCATCAGATGCGGCGACGATGGCCGTAGGCGTCACAAGTTCTGCATCCTGCATTCGCTTCCAAATCGCAGCCGCCGAAGCGACACTCACCTGCTGGCTGACAATGGCGCTGAGCAACTGGTCAAACCCATCTGGCCGTAAACGCAGCGGCAAGGGCCCTGTCAGGTCCAACGCCCTTGCGAACCGTGGAACGTGCGCTGCCAACCACGCCGCCCCTTCCGCCACACAATCCTCGCTTTTGATGATCCGACCTACGTCCACACGCGCCTCCTCTTTTCTGAGACACTTTAGTCGCGCCTTCTTGAGGAGCCAAGCTCTGGACCTACGCTGCTTAACAAGCTAACGCTTGGCGCATGACTGATACGACACCCCTCCCCGCCGACGACAGCCGCGCCAAGCGCAATGTGATGATTCTGGTTTTGGCGCAAGCTTTCCTGGGCTCGCAAATGCCGCTGATCTTCACTATCGGCGGACTGGCCGGGCAGTCTTTGGCCTCCAATGTGTGCTTTGCCACCTTGCCCATATCTCTTATCGTTTTGGGCTCTATGGTGTCCGCGACGCCATTGTCGTCCTTCATGCAAAAATATGGTCGTCGTGCAGGGTTCATCATCGGAGCGCTAGGCGGTGCGCTAGGCGGTGCGATTGGTGCATATGGGCTTTACCTTAACAACTTTCCGATTTTCCTGGCAGGCTCGTTCCTCACCGGTGTCTACATGTCGGCACAAGGGTTCTACCGCTTCGCAGCTGCCGACACAGCCTCCGAAGCGTTCCGTCCAAAGGCAATTTCCTATGTGATGGCAGGCGGTCTTCTATCCGCGATCATTGGCCCGCAGTTGGTGAAAGTTACGTCAGACTCGATGGTCATTCCGTTTTTGGGGGCCTATCTCGCAGTGATCGTCATCAATCTGATCGGCTCTCTGCTGTTCCTATTCATTGACATCCCGAAACCACCAGAGCCATCGGCAGATGCACCCAAAGGGCGAACCCGCTGGGAACTACTTACCAGTCCACGCATCGCCGTGTCCGTGATTTGTGGCATGGTGGCTTACGCTCTAATGAACCTTGTTATGACCTCGACACCTTTGGCCGTGGTTGGCTGCGGCTTTGAGCAGAATGACGCAGCTGACGTGGTTACCGCACACGTGCTGGCAATGTTTGTGCCGTCTTTCTTCACCGGTCATCTGATTGCAAAATTTGGCGTCGAGAAAGTTCTCGCATTGGGCATTCTGATCCTCGCGGCTGCGGGCGGCGTCGCGCTTCAGGGCGTGAACCTTGAAAACTTCTTTATCGCTCTGATCCTGCTTGGAGTGGGTTGGAACTTTGGCTTCATCGGTGCCACCACCATGCTGGCAAGTGCCCATAGCGTCGAAGAACGCGGTCGCATGCAAGGCATGAACGACGTGATTGTCTTTGGAGGCGTTACATTGGCCTCACTGGCCTCTGGTGGCCTGATGAACTGCTCCGGTGGGGATGCAATTACTGGATGGACCAGCGTAAACCTCGCAATGGCGCCGTTCCTGATGCTGGCCGGTGGTGCCTTGATCTGGTTGATGTTCCGGCCCGCAGAAGAAGAAACCGCATAATAAATTCAGCGGGCGTTTACCAGCGCCCACTGAAACCACGCCATAACAGGCCAACTCTTTTGCCGAACTCACTCATGCCTAGTGCGCCTTGTGCCACGCGCTCTGGCTCCGCCGCAGCTTGAGCCAAAACTGTTTCCACCTGCCAACAGCTTAAGAACGCTTGCCCTGCTTCGCGAGACATCAGTTCGCGTTTCGCGCGCGCAGATGAGAGCCTCGCCAAACCATCTTCCGCCAACATGCGTATAGACGCTGGCCGCCCGTCAACCAATGGCACGCGCTTTTGTGCTTCCAGTGCGGGGATCGCCTGCAGCCAGTTGGCCAGCGCCAGCGCATAACCTGCATCCAGCGCAATACCTTCTTCACAAGATCCAAGACTGCGCGCAGCTGCCAGCAACAACCCGCCGCCAGTGTCCTGCAAATATCGCGTCTGATGCGCCAAATTTGCAAACGGATCCTTGTAGATATCCCACCGCCGCGCTTCGATCAGACGATCCAAAACCTCTGCGTCCTCAGCACTCAGCACCTCCGCCAAGGGCGACACAACCTCATGGCGCCGCACCGGCTTGCCTTCACGGATTTCATCCAAGGCATCGCGCCACCATTGCAGGCGCATCTCAGCGATCATCGCCTCCTGCGTCACCCACGGGGCGCGTGCCACCTCAACGTTAAACGCATATATTGGCAGCAGCACATCCCGCGCCGACGGCTTGGCGGCCAACACAGCTGCAAACCGATCCGGATCACCACGCTGCACCAATTCAGCACAGGCATTCAGGTCTTGCTGGCTCACGTTACGCCCTCAAAATTTTGTTTTACGAATTACGACGTACACCGCCTAGTGGACCACCCGCGCACCATCACGAACCAACTTCCAGTTTAACGCATCCAGCAGCGCCTCAAAGCTCGCATCCACTATGTTGGCGGATACACCAACCGTTGACCAATGCCGCCCAGTGTCGTCCTCAAAATCTATAATAACCCGCGTCACAGCTTCGGTCCCGCCGTTGGTGATCCGCACCTTAAAGTCGACAAGTCGCACGTCATCTATCACGTTCTGATAAGGCCCAAGGTCGGACTTCAGCGCTTGCCACAAGGCGTTCACCGGCCCTTCATCGCTCATCTCGTCTGCATGATCGTTTTTGAAATAGCTGGTGGTCTTATCGCCATTGGGCAACTGCACAGTGACCACAGCTTCGCTTTCCACCACCAAGTGCCCGCGCGCGTTGCGACGCCGCTCCGAAATCACCCGATAACGCTCCACGTCAAAGAAGCTTTCGCCCAGCCCTAAAGCATCCCGCGCCAATAGCTCAAAGCTCGCTTGTGCGCTGTCGTAAGAGTAGCCTTTGTCCTCGGCGTCCTTAATCCGGTTGAGAATGTCGCCAAGTGCCGGATTGCCTTTCTCGACTTCGAGCCCCGCATCTGCCAACCGCTTGCGCAGGTTGCTCTGCCCGGCTTGGTTGGACATAGGAATAACCCGCTCGTTGCCCACCACGGACGGGTCCACATGCTCATAAGTGCTCGGGTCCTTCAGAATCGCGCTGGCATGTAGTCCCGCTTTATGAGCAAAGGCGCTGGCCCCGACATAAGCCGCTTGCCGCATCGGCACACGGTTCAATATGTCATCCAACATCCGACTTGCTCGTGTCAGACCTTCCAAAGCTTCACCGCTGATGCCAATCTGCAGCGTGCTCGCGTAGGGCTCTTTCAAAAGCAGCGTCGGGATCAATGTGGTCAGGTTCGCATTACCGCAGCGTTCCCCCAAGCCATTCAAAGTCCCCTGTACCTGCCGCGCGCCTGCATCCACCGCCGCAAGTGAATTGGCCACCGCATGTTCTGTGTCATTGTGTGTGTGAATGCCGAGATGATCCCCGGGAATCCCCGCCGCAATCACCGCCTTGGTGATCTCATAAACTTCGCGTGGCAACGCCCCACCATTGGTGTCACACAACACAACCCACCGTGCGCCCGCTGTATAGGCCGCTTTCACCGCCTCCAGCGCATAGGCTGGATTGGCCTTATATCCGTCAAAGAAATGCTCCGCATCGAACAGCGCCTCACGGCCTTGCGCCACCATATAGGCTACTGATTTAGAGACGTTTTCGATGTTTTCTTCTAACGTGATGCCAAGCGCCGTAGTGACGTGAAAATCGTGGGTTTTGCCCACCAGACACACAGCCTCAGTACCCGCATTCATCACTGCCGCCAGCACATCATCGTTTTCCGCCGACATGCCCGCGCGTTTGGTCATGCCAAAGGCGGTGAAGGTGGCGTTCAGCTTTGGCCTGGTCTCAAAAAACGCGCTGTCGGTCGGGTTCGCCCCGGGCCAGCCGCCTTCGATGTAATCTATGCCCATGGCGTCCAGCGTGGCAGCAATCTGCGCCTTTTCACCGGTGGAAAACTGCACACCCTGGGTCTGCTGCCCATCGCGCAGCGTGGTGTCGTAGAGATAGAGGCGTTCCTTGCGCATAGCTTGGCCTTCCGCTGTGTCTCATGTGCAAGCCAACCGCCCACACGAAAAGGCGCGCGCTCGCCCGCGCACGCCTGTTTGTCTTAGTCCAGCAGTCCTGCTAGCTTATTCTCGTCAAATCCCGCCGCCGGAGACAGGTCAACACCGGCTTTGCTCATGCGGACTTCGACACCAGCATCTACCAACGCCGACTTCAACGCATCAACTGGCGCAAAGTCTTTTGTCTCCATGGCCGTTGCTCGCAATTCGACCAGCTGGTCGGCCAAAGCGCCCAGATCGGCATCGCCGGTTTGCACCCAGTCCGCCAACTCATCGGTCAACAGCCCTAGCATCTGCGCCCCAGCCAACAGCGCCGGCGCATCTCCTGCACTTGCAAGCCCGTGAAGCGCCGCAATTGCTCCGGCTGTATTCAAGTCATCTGCTATGCAGTCCAACACTTGTGGAGGCACGTTGACGGCGGGCTCGACGCCCGCGGTCAACGTCCGCCATTTGCGCAGCGTAACCTCTGCTTCGGCCGCCTTCTTGGCGGTCCAATCCATCGGCTTGCCGTAATGCGTGCTCAAAAATACAAAACGGATCACCTCGCCCGGAACGCCAGGATGTCCATCATGGCCATCCAACAGATCGCGCACGGTGAAGAAGTTGCCCAAAGACTTGGACATCTTTTTACCTTCCACCTGCAACATCTCATTGTGCAGCCAGTAGTTCGCCATGTGCTGCCCGCCATTGGCGCAGCAGCTCTGAGCAATCTCGTTTTCGTGGTGCGGGAACATCAAATCATTGCCTCCGCCATGGATGTCAAAATGCGCCCCCAATAGCTCAAAAGACATCGCCGAGCATTCAATATGCCAGCCCGGACGTCCCCGTCCCCAGGGGCTGTCCCAGCCAGGAGTGTTGTCGTCGGATGGCTTCCACAACACAAAATCCATCGGATCTTCTTTGTAGCTTGCCACCTCGACCCGCGCACCTGCGATCATGTCATCCACAGACCGACCCGACAGTTTCCCGTAGTCGTCATATTTGCGCACCCGGAAAAGCACATGGCCGTCGTGCGCATAGGCAAAGCCATCTGCGATCAGCTTCTCAATCATGGTGATCATCTCACCAATGTATTGCGTGGCACGCGGCATATGGTTCGGCTCCATCGCCCCCAACGCGCCCATATCATCCAGATACCACTGCGTGGTTTCCGCTGTGATCTCGCCAATGCTGCGACCGCTTTCAGCCGCCCGCGCGTTGATCTTATCATCCACATCGGTGAAGTTGCGCACATAGGTCACGTGATCCACACCATAGACCTCCCGCAGCAAGCGGTAGAGCACATCAAACACCACCACAGGCCGCGCATTGCCAATATGCGCGCGGTCATAAACCGTGGGTCCACAGACATACATCCGCACATTTTCAGGATCGATCGGCTCAAACACCTCTTTGCGGCGTTTCAGCGTATTGTGCAGCTTGATCTCAGTCATAAGTGGCTCCTCGGCACACGGTTGGTCCGTGGCGGGCTTACCAATTCTCAAACATGTTTGAAATAGAAGAACAGCCCGCCTGACAATGTCAGCAGGTAATGCAGCAGCAAATAGTGATGGTGCGTGCGTTGCTCATGACGGCGACCATATGCGCGGCGCGAACGGTGGTCAAGCCCGACATCTCTGAATTGACCAATTCTCCCCTGTGACGCACTCTATCTGCATGAGCCGCGATACCATCAACTCTATCTGTGATGCCTTCGCTGGGGCAAAACTCTCCGACCCTTGGGAGGGGAGAACATGACGCTTGGAAAGTAGGCAACAAAATGTTTGCCTGCATCGGTGCAGCCCAAACCGGCGTGTCTGTCAAAACCGACAGCATCGAAACCGCGCAGATGCTGATTGACGCCGGTGTTGGCATCAAGGCACCCTACTTCCACCGCAGCTGGATTCATTTCCCGCTTGACGGCGACCCAGAAGAACTGCGCCACCGTCTAGAGGTGTCTTATGACATTGTGCGCTCAGGTCTGACGAAGAAGCTTCAGAACAGCCTGCCGCCGCGCGGCTAACACTGTGGCCTGGTTGGGCACACGTTGCTTTTCGCAGGCATCACCAATCCATAGTTTTGCTCGGGTTAGCCGTCCCAGCGGGAAGGCCTTTGGCATCGTGATTGACCGCCCGGTCTGCGCCAGAATGGTCAAGGCAATACCCACTGCGGTGATGGCAGCCCCAAGCCAGCTCACAGGCCCATAACGCTCGCCCAACAAAGCTACGCCAACAATTAATCCCACTGCCGCTGCAACATAGCCAATCTGGCTTAACATCACCGGGCCGCCCACACGTTGCAATTGGAAAAACGCCGGAATGGTCAGCGCAGCCGCCACCATCTGCGCCGCTGCAGCCCAAGGCACCTCCGCCACAGTATGCAGCGCAATCCCGTCACCACGCGCAATCATCACCACGATCAGCGCCACAATCGACACCATCTGGCTCCAAAAGGCCAAGGCAATTGGGTGTTCGCCTTCCGGCCAATCCAATGTGCGATAGACATTACCCGCTGCAAGGATCACCGGAATGGTCAATCCCACCAAGGACCAGATCACCGTGCCATGCACCCCGCCCCGACCAAAGGCCACCATCAACGCGCCGACGAGACCAAAACCTATGCCAAACAGGCCTAATCGCGACGGCGTTTTAACACCAAACAAGGATGACACCGCCAATGTGGCCACTGGTGACAAGGCAAACATCATACCCACCTGCCCCGCACCCAACTTGGGCACCAAGCCAAAGATCATCACATTGATCCCTGCCGAAGTCACCAGTCCGGTCACCAACACATAGCGAAGCAACTGGCTGCGCGGCAGTCTCAACTGGCCGCGCAGTGCCACAAAGGGAAACAGCGCTGTACAAGTCCCCACGGAGACCAAAAGCGCCCAGACCATGGGCGGCACGCCCGCCGCCGCGGACAGCTTGCTGAGCGGGAATCCCACGCCCAGCAATGTACCGCACCAAATCAACAACCCTATGGGCCCTGCTCTTTGCAACTCAAGCATAGCTGATCACCTCATACTCGATGTCGTCCGGCCCATCGAAGTAAAACCGCTTGCCAGGCTCGTAATCCGCGTGGCTCTTGGGCTCAAAACCAGCAGCCTTTACCCGATCCTCAATCATGTCCAGATCGCCCACCACAATACCTATGTGGTTCAAACCACCAGCCCGATAATAGGTTTCCTCGGCATTCTGAATGTCGACCGGCGGCGCATAAAGTGCCAGATAGCTCTCGGTCTCGCCGACGTGCACACTCCGGCCGCCGTGGATGGAATCACCTTCCCACCGCACTTGCCAGTCAAACAGCTCACAAAGGATCGCCGCCGTCGCGTTTGGATCCCGTACCGTAAGGTTTACATGCTCGAGTTTCATGGCTCTGGTCCTTCCTCAAAATTTCTCTATGGACACAGGCTAGTTCCTCAAGTTAACTTGAACACAAGAAATTCTAATTGTTTAAATTCAGACATATAATGAAAAAACAACCCAAGCTTCGCCTACGTCCCACCGGTTTGACCATCGGTTTCATCTCAGAGCGCACAGGCCTTGCCCCTTCTGCCATCCGATATTACGAGGAAGAAGGCATTGTGTATCCGCATCGCACTGACACCGGTCAACGCCGCTATGAACGCGCCGACATTCGCCGTCTGTCTTTTGTGATGATTTCGCAGTCCCTGGGGTTTTCGATTGCTGAAATCCGCGAGGCCCTAAACAGCCTGCCATCAAACCGTACGCCCACAAAAGCAGACTGGCAGGCGATCTCCGAACGCTTCCGCAAAGACCTCGACGCCCGCATTGCACAGATGACCAAACTACGTGATCAACTGGACGGCTGTATCGGCTGTGGTTGCCTCAGCCTGTCAAACTGCAAACTCTACAACCCCGACGACCGCGCCAAATCCCGCGGCACCGGCCCGCGATACTTGATGGGTGACAGCCCGTCGGATCTGGCAAAAGGCACCTAACCGACGTTTTAGGCCTCGGCGGGTTTCCATTCCTTGCCAAAACGTCGCGACGGAAATGTGGGGCATCACAACATTGAATTTGACTTGACCTCACACCCTCTGCCACCTGAGTGAACACGACTATGAGGGAGTGCAGGACATGGAACTTTCGCAGCGCATCACCAACATCACCGGCGGCGGCTCAGATGGTTGGGACGTGTTTTACAAAGCGCGTCGCATGGTAACCGAGGGCGTCGACGTGACCGAATTGACCATCGGCGAACATGACATTCGCACCGACCCAGTCATCCTCGCAGCCATGGACCATTCTGCCCGTGGTGGGCACACTGGCTACACCATGGTGCCGGGCACGCAAGACATGCGAGAGGCCGTGGCCGCCCGTCTAACGGAGCGCACCGGCGTGCCTACCACCTATGAAAACATCCTGATAACGCCCGGTGGCCAGTCCGCACTATTTGCGGCCCATGTCGCCACCTGCTCTCCCGGGGACCGCGCGCTTTACATCGATCCGTATTATGCCACCTACCCCGGCACTCTTCGCAGTGTTGGCGCTGAGCCCGCTCCCATCCGTACCCATGCCTCCAATGCGTTCAAGCCGCGCGCCGAGGACATAGCCGAAGAAGCCGCCAAAGGCGCGGCCACCCTACTGATCAATACGCCAAACAATCCCACAGGCACCGTCTACGGCCGTGACACGCTCACCGGCATCGCGCAGGTCTGCAAAGACCATGACTTGTGGCTGATCTCCGACGAGGTTTATGACACCCAGGTTTGGGAAGGGGAGCACATCAGTCCCCGCACCCTGCCTGACATGGCCGAGCGCACGCTTGTGGTTGGTTCCATGTCCAAGTCCCATGCCATGACCGGGTCGCGGATCGGTTGGATCGCGGGGCCTAAAGAGGTCATCACCCACCTGATCAACCTCGCCACCCACACCACCTACGGCGTACCGGGTTTCATCCAGGATGCCGCTGTGTTCGCTCTGGCGCAAGGGGAAGCCTTGGAAAGCGAGATCGCCGCGCCATTCCAACGCCGTCGCGAAATTGCCAAAAACATCGTAGCCAATCAGAACACCGTTGGCCTCATTCCGGCGCAGGGCGCAATGTACATCATGCTCGACATCCGCGCGACGGGACTGTCGGGTGAGGCCTTTGCCAACTCCCTACTGGACACACACCAAATCGCCACCATGCCGGGTGAAAGTTTTGGTCAATCGGCCCACGGGCACATCCGCGTGGCGATGACCGTGGCGGATGACCGCTTCAAAGAAGCCCTGCAAACTCTTGTGGAAAATGCAGAAAAACTAGCAAAGCAACCCGCCGCCTGAATCTACGGCTGGCGTCATGTTCAAAAAACGACATCTGTCGCAATTGGACATGACGCCGCAAAAACTGAGTCGCAAACTCCAGGAACAAGGAGTGCGACATGCAAGCCATACGCAGCAAAATACAGCTGGTGGTTCTCACCATTGGCGCAGAGCGCGGACGCGCCGCACGGGGACGCCCTTCCTGTTGATGTGACCTCACCTCTCATCAACAGACAAAGGATCTCCCTCTATGAATGCCCCTGTTTCCCGCCGGTCCGGCGGTCGTTCCGCCCGCCGTGCTGCCCGCGCCGCGCCGCTGTCTCAAGATGTGCGCCCCATCCGCGCCGGTATGGAAGGCGGCCAGTATAAGCCGCTCTCAGACCAAGACATAATGCGCATCCATGAGACCGCACTGGACGCCTTGCAACAAATTGGCCTCGCCGATGCCCCGCAATCGGGGATCGACATCATGACTGCTGCGGGCGCTATCTTAGGCGATGACGGTCGCCTGCGCTTTCCACGTGCATTGGTCGAAGACATGTTGGCCAAAGCCAACAAAGACGTCACCTTAGCCAGCCGTGACGCCCAGCACGATCTGCACCTCTCCGGCAACCGTGTGTACTTTGGCACCGCAGGCGCCGCTGTGCATATGGTTGACGTCGACACCCAAGAGTATCGCGACAGCACGTTGCAAGACCTACACGACGCCGCACGCATTGCCGATCAACTCGACAACATCCACTTCCTACAACGTCCCATGGTGGCGCGCGACATCACCGACAACCGGGAAATGGATCTCAATTCCATCTACGCCTGCTGCGCCGGCACAACGAAGCACATTGGAGTCTCCTTTTCTGACCCCGGCTACGTCCAAGACGGTTTGGAAATGCTCTATATGATCGCCGGCGGTGAAGAGACCTGGCGGGCGCGACCTTTTGTGAGCAACACCAACTGCTTTGTGGTGCCACCGATGAAGTTTGCCACCGAAAGCTGTGAATCCATGGAACAGTGCATCCGTGGCGGCATGCCCGTGCTATTGCTCTCTGCAGGCATGGCTGGTGCAACCGCCCCTTCCACAATTGCAGGCGCGATCGTGCAAGCCACTGCCGAATGCTTGGCCGGAATCGTCTACGTCAATGCCATAGCACCGGGCCACCCCGCCATCTTTGGCACTTGGCCTTTTGGGCTGGATCTGCGCACTGGCGCCATGAGTGTGGGCTCAGGCGAGCAAGCGCTTCTGTCCGCAGGTTGTGCCCAAATGCACAAGTTCTATGGATTACCCGGCGGGGCCGCCGCAGGGGCAAGCGACTCCAAACTGCCGGACATGCAGGCCGGTTGGGAACAGATGTGTTCCAACGTCATAGCCGGGCTCTCCGGTCTCAACATGGTCTATGAGGCCGCTGGTATGCACGCGTCTCTGTTGGGGTTCTGCCACGAGAGTCTGATCCTTGGAGAAGACCTCATTGGTCAGGCCTTACGCTGTGTACGCGGCATCGAGGTTGACGACGAAACTTTGGCGCTCGATCAAATCCGGGATGTGTGTCTCACTGGCCCTGGCCACTACCTCGGCACAGACGCCACATTGAGCCGAATGCAAAAAGATCACTTTTATCCGACACTTGGAGACCGAACCTCGCCCAAAGAATGGGCTGAAATCGACAAGCCAAATCTGGTGGAAAAAGCCAAAGCCCGTAAACTAGGAATCCTGTCTCAAACATCAGCGGCCCGTTTTGCCCCTGATCTGGACCAAGCCTTACGCACCCGCTTCCACATCCACTTACCGCAATAGGAAAGCGCCGCTCAATCAGCGGCGCTTCTGTTTTCTTCCCTAAAAGTAGTTCAAAAGTTCAGGGTAGCGTGCCCATGCAGACCGTCAGCCTTACCCTTTCGCCAGCAACGCCTCACGCGCATCACGCAAGCGGGCAAAGTCATCCCCAGCGTGATAAGAAGACCGCGTGAGCGGGGTCGCCGATACCATCAGGAAGCCTTTACCGAAGGCCGCTTTTTCATAGCTCGCAAACTCTTCTGGCGTGACAAAACGGTCCACACCATGGTGCTTAGGTGTTGGCTGCAAATACTGGCCAATCGTCAGGAAATCGACATCTGCCGCTCGCATATCGTCCATCACCTGATGAACGGATTGTTTGTCTTCACCAAGACCAACCATAATGCCGGACTTTGTAAAGATAGACGCATCTAGCTCTTTCACCCGCTGCAACAGCCGAAGGCTGTGGAAATAGCGCGCACCGGGGCGAACTTTTGGGTACAGTCCAGGTACGGTCTCAAGATTGTGGTTAAACACGTCCGGACGCGCCTCAACAACGACCTCAAGCACTTCAGGCTTACACTTCAAAAAGTCGGGCGTCAGAATCTCAATTGTAGTTTTAGGAGAGCGGTGCCGCACAGCCCGAATGGTCTGCGCAAAATGCTCTGCCCCGCCATCTTCCAAATCGTCGCGATCAACAGACGTGATCACCACGTGGTTCAGACCAAGTTTTTGTACTGCCATGGCAACGCGGCCAGGTTCAAACGCATCCAAACCGTCTGGTTTACCAGTCGCGATGTTACAAAAGGTGCAGCCGCGGGTACAAATATCCCCCATGATCATCATAGTGGCGTGGCCTTGGCTCCAACACTCACCCGCGTTTGGACATGCCGCTTCTTCACAGACTGTGGTCAGGTTGTTTTCGCGCATGATTTTCCGTGTGGCGTTGTATCCGTCCCCGGTTGGGGCCTTCACACGGATCCACTTAGGCTTCTTAGGCTGAGCATTATCCTTGCGGTGCGCCTTCTCGGGGTGGCGCTGCTCTGGCATCTTCAAATCACGCAACTGATGGTCCTCCGGCCAACTTGGGTTTGCGTTGTTTAACATAAGTGATCCCGCCCGCCACTACCAGAAATGCAAGGCAGCTATGCATTTCTGGTCAAATCCCTGACAAATCAGCGGTTTCTCGCACCCGCAAAAGATGTTTCGGCATTGCAGCATTGCGCAGCTTTTTAGAATCATTGTAGATCACGGCCAAACAAAATCTGACCGAGGAAATCTTCAATGCAAGTTGGCGTCAAAGTCCCCAATGTTGTCTTCAAAACCCGTGTGCGTGACGAAGCGGTGGGCGGCCCGAACCCATTCCGCTGGCAGGACATGACCAGCAACGACTACTTCAAAGGCAAGCGCGTGATCTTGTTCTCGCTGCCCGGCGCTTTCACCCCGACCTGTTCCACATACCAGCTGCCCGGCTTTGAAGAAAACTTCGCCAAGTTCCAGGAAAATGGCATCGATGGCATCTACTGCATGTCCGTGAACGACAGCTTCGTAATGAACAAGTGGGCCGAAGCGCAGGACGTAGAAAACGTCAACGTCATCCCTGACGGCTCCGGCGAATTCACCCGCAAAGTCGGTATGCTGGTGCGCAAAGACAACCTCGGCTTTGGCCTGCGTTCCTGGCGCTATGCCGCCATCATCAACGACGGTGTTGTTGAAGCATGGTTTGAAGAGCCAGGTCTGGAAGACAACCATGGCGAAGACCCGTATGGCGAGAGCTCCCCAGAGAACCTTCTGAAGTTCCTGGAAACCGCCAAAGCGGAATCCGCAGCCTAAGATAGGCTTTCAAAAAGTCGGAAAGGCCCGCTACACGGCGGGCCTTTTCCGTTTATCCAATGTAATCTCCTGCGCCCCCCGCCTCACCTTGATAGTGATCTCGCAAATGCATCAAGGCGATCCGCAGCACCACTTTACCTGACCTTGCTGACCACCCCAAGTGTTTCTCCGCTGTTTCCAATCCCTCCAACTGGCAACAACAGCGCAAAACCACGTCGCTGAGCCCTTCTCCTAGGCACTCTAAAGCCGCGGCAACACGAAACCGTGCCTCCTCTGCCCCTTTCAAATTTCCGGGGTCAGCGCGATACACCTGCGTATGGGGCGCCGATAAATAGCGGCTCCACTCCGATTGTCCCTGTCCCATCTGAGACAACTCATAATCCTCACGCAATCTCTCACCGGCGCCGACCAAATCGTCGTCCAAAAACGCTTTTCCGGTTTTATCTCGCCGCCGCGCTAAGATAGACAACGGGCTCTCCGCTGCCATGAATCGCCCTTGTTTGGCCAGCATATGCGCGTTCACAGTTCCCAAGACTTGTCGTGGATCTTTCGTCGCATACCCTGTCTGCGATTCCGCAAATCCGATCGCCTTATGGTGGGCTTGGTTCTCTGCTTTTGCGACCATGCGACTTAACGCTGCGCGCCCTGTCGGAGAAATCGTATAGCGGCTTACGCGACCAGCTTGAGCACAGGTAATCCAGCCCTTGAGCACAAACGCCTGCGCCAGTTGGCGAGACACGGTGGCTGTTCGCGTCACTTCATCGCGCATGACCACAGCGGTATCCATATCGCTGGCCACCGCAAGCACCGCACCGGTTTCACACAACCTTCGAAGCACACGTTCTCCCTCGGCCTTTATCGCTGTATCCTCTGGCATGTCAGACGGCACCATTTGCGTTTCCGAAGGCTCTGTTTCTCGCGGTACAGACCGGAATTTACGCAGCGCCGAATCCACAACAGGGTCATCACGCATAGCTTCTAGCTTTCGAATTTGACGCATCACTGTTGACGCGTGACAACCGTCTCTACGTGCCAACTCACGGATTGAAACACCTTGTTCCGTATGGGCGACATAGCGCGCAACGCTCTGCGGGAGCCAAGTCGGAATTTTTTGGGGTACTTGCTGCGTTAGCATCTCTCGTTACTCCTTACAAAGACCTTGGGTCATAACCCCTGCCGGACTTATCCACAGGGTTATCCAAAAAGTTTTGCACAGCGAATTGGGGCTGTGTAGGCGAGCGAACTGAGTGTCGCTGCCCTTAAGGATTGGTTTGAAATTGTGAACAGCACTCTCTTCTGGCGAGCGCTGAAATGAAATTCACGCAACAGGCGAAATACTGTGCTTGTTTGGAATCCCTACGAAAGAAAAGGTGATTCCATGCAGGATATTCTATGCAAACTGGAGCAAATCAGACGCCCGCGGTTTCTGCTACGCTTCGCGAGGCTCGGGGCACTAGAATACACGCGAAATCAGCACCTTAAAAGGCACTTCACATACGATACAATGCCTAGCCACAGCGAGGCACTTACGTGGTTGTTTGAACTCGAAGTGAAAGTTGATGCAAGGAGGCGGACCGACTCGGCGACTTATTCCCTGATTGAACATATGGACCTGTTGATTGCCATGTTGGGCGAGGCCCGCCTGTTGCGGGCCACGCAGTCACATTGACTTATCTCACACGAAGCTATCGGGCATTGACGCCTTCTTATCGGCCACATAGGCCCGAAGCGCCTTTTCAATTACCGGATCAAGCGCGGGTTGCTGATACGCATCTATAAGCTGTTTTACACGTGCCGAGGCCAGTGCCTGCGTGTCACGCCCACCTTCGTCAGACCAAGTCTCAAACGGCTTGTAGTCGAGCAACTCAGACCGCCAGAATGCGTCTTTGAAGTTCGCCTGCGTGTGCGCACAGCCGAGGTAATGCCCCCCCGGGCCCACTTCACGCACCGCATCCATGGCCTGCGCGTTCTCGTCATAGGCCACACCGGCGGCCATTTTATGCAGCGCTCCCAGTTGATCGGCATCCATCACAAACTTCTCAAAACTGGACACCAGCCCGCCTTCGAGCCAACCGCAGCTGTGCAGCATGAAGTTCACGCCACCGGTAAGAGCTGCATTTAGGGTATTGGCTGTCTCATAAGCCGCCTGTGCGTCTGGCATCTTGGAGCCGCACAACCCGCCACCAGAGCGGAACGGCAACCCCAAACGGCGGGCCAACTGACCGGCACCAGACAGGATCTGGCTTGCCTCTGGTGTGCCAAATGTCGGCGCGCCGGAGTTCATGTCGATCGAGGTCACAAAGGCGCCAAAGATCACCGGCGCGCCGGGACGCACCAACTGGCTGTAGGCAATACCGGCCAAAACTTCCGCCAGAACCTGCGTCAGCGTGCCAACCACGCTCACCGGCGCCATGGCCCCGCCCACGATGAACGGCGACACGATGCAGGCTTGGTTGTTCTTCGCATAGACCTCCAACGCGCCCATCATGATGTCGTCAAACGTCATCGGGGAGTTGATGTTGATCAGCGAGGTCATCACTGTGTTGTTCTGCACGAACTCCTTACCAAACAGGATTTCGCACATCTCAACGCTGTCTTGCGCACGGCTTGGCTCGGTCACAGATCCCATGAACGGCTTGTCGCTCAACGTCATATGCGCCAGCAGCATATCAAGGTGGCGTTTGTTTACCGGCACATCGGTCGGCTCACACACGGTGCCGCCAGAATGGTGCAGCCATTTAGACATATAGCCCAGTTTCACGAACTTCTCGAAGTCAGCTATGGTAGCGTAGCGGCGACCACCCTCGGCATCGCGCACAAACGGCGGGCCGTAAACCGGCGCACATACCAGCGTGTTGCCCCCAATCTCGACATTGCGCGCCGGGTTGCGGGCGTGTTGGGTGATCCGCGACGGCGCCGTTTTGCACAGTTCTCGCGCCATACCTTTTGGAATGCGCACGCGCTCCGCCTGATAATCCACGTCCGCACCGGCCTCTTTCCACCGATCCAGCGCCGCTTTGTTGTTCACGAAATTGACACCGACTTCTTCCAGCAGAATATCGGCATTGGTCTCGATGATCTGAAGCGCTTCTTCGTTCAGTACCTCCAACAGCGGCATATTGCGTTCAATGAACTTTGCGGCCTCGATTTTCACACCGGTGCGCTCTGCGCGCCGTGCCGCCCCTCCGCCGCCGCGTCCCCGACGCCGTGTCGCTGCTTCTGCCATGTCTTATCCTCACAGGCTGAGTTGGTTTCCTTATGAAAGGTCTACCCCTCCCACAACACCCTCTCCGGTTGGTTAGCGTCCTTTGAAACAAAAATGCGACATTGACCAGTCGTTTTGAGCACTTCTCCACTGCCCTCCTGCGGATGTTTGCCTTCTCTCGCAAAAACCGCAGCTTGAAGGCGCGAACGATCTTGCGAAAAACGCCGCTCTTCTCTATGCGTCCGCCATGACCCAGACATCACACGACCGCCTTCTTATCATTGACTTCGGCAGCCAGGTCACCCAGCTGATCGCCCGTCGCCTGCGCGAGCTGAACGTCTACTGTGAAATCCACCCGTATCAGAACGTCGACATGGACTTCGTGCGCACATATGCGCCCAAGGCTGTGATCTTCTCCGGTGGCCCTGACAGCGTGACCCGCGAGGGTTCTCCACGCGCACCACAGGAGATATTTGACTATGGCGTGCCAATCCTTGGCATCTGCTACGGTCAGCAAACCATGATGGCCCAATTGGGCGGCAACGTCGAAAGCGGCCACGGCACCGCCGAATTTGGCCGCGCCTATGTGACGCCAAACAAGTCGCTGGACATTCTCGACGGCTGGTTCGCCGAAGGCGACGAGCAGGTCTGGATGTCCCACGGTGATCACGTTAGCAAAATCGCATCGGGCTTTGAGGTCTACGGCACCTCGCCCAACGCACCTTACGCTATCACCGCCGACACAAAGCGTCACTTTTATGCGGTGCAGTTCCACCCAGAAGTGCACCACACTCCAAACGGCGCAAAGCTCTATGAGAACTTTGTGAAATTGGCCGGTTTCAAAGGCGACTGGACCATGGGCGCCTACCGCGCCGAGATGGTTGAGAAGATCAAAACCCAGGTTGGCGACAAGAACGTCATCTGTGCGCTGTCTGGCGGCGTTGACAGCTCCGTGGCTGCAGCCTTGCTGCATGAAGCCATCGGCGACCAACTCACCTGTGTGTTTGTCGACCACGGCCTGCTGCGCAAAAACGAGGCGGACGAAGTGGTCGGCATGTTCCGCGACCACATGAACCTGCAAGTGATCCACGCGGATGAAACCGAACTTTTCCTTGGTGAACTCGACGGTCAGTCCGACCCGGAAACCAAACGTAAGATCATCGGCAAGCTCTTCATTGATGTATTCCAGAAATACGCCGACCAAATCGAGGGCGCCGAATTCCTGGCCCAAGGCACGCTCTATCCCGACGTGATCGAGTCTGTATCCTTCTCCGGCGGCCCCTCGGTGACCATCAAAAGCCACCACAACGTCGGTGGCCTGCCAGAGAAAATGGGCCTTAAGCTGGTCGAACCTCTGCGCGAACTCTTCAAAGACGAAGTCCGCGCCTTGGGTCACGAACTCGGCCTGCCTGCGCACTTCATCGGCCGCCATCCCTTCCCAGGACCGGGCCTTGCCATTCGCTGCCCCGGCGAGATCACCCGCGAAAAGCTGGAGATCCTGCGCGAAGCCGATGCGATCTACATCGATCAAATCCGCAAGCACGGTCTATATGACGACATCTGGCAAGCTTTTGTGGCGATCCTGCCGGTGCGCACGGTGGGCGTGATGGGCGATGGCCGCACCTACGACTACGCCTGCGCCCTGCGTGCCGTGACTTCAGTGGACGGCATGACCGCCGATTACTTCCCCTTCAGCCACGAATTCCTTGGTGAAACCGCCACGCGCATCATTAACGAGGTCAAAGGCATCAACCGCTGTACCTACGACATCACTTCGAAGCCTCCGGGCACCATCGAGTGGGAATAATCCGCTCATTTTCAATTTCACTTGCATCCTGCGCTTTCTTTGGGCTGGCAGGGTGCAAGGCCGACGTTGACTGGATTTCTACCAAAATCCTGGCCGGCTTTGACCGTGCAGAACTTATGAGCAGTGAAGCGCGATTTACCTGTCATAGGGCCACCTACGTCGTGGAGGTCACTGACGTAACTGTCTTGTCAACTTTTTCCAAATTGGACAGTCTCTATTCGTCTTCCTTTTTGGACAGCGTCACGGGAGTAGAACGAGACTTCTGGGGCCAGGCGGTACTCGATGAGAATGTCTTGTGGCGTGTCGATCGCAGCACCGAAGAATGGCATTATTGGTTTGACACGGTCAACAAGCGCCTTTTGGTAATGCAATTGGACGTTTAGTTCTCTACTTGATTTCCAGAACAAAATTTAGTTCAAGTTTTCCATTAACCTTTCAAACAATTTCTCATTTAACCTGCTCGCTCGGCTTGCCACACTGGTCAGGGATTTGGGAACGAACACATGCGCGCACTTTTAAAATCAGCTCTACTGACCATGACCGCCACGCAATCTTTTGCCGCGCCACCGCTGGCCTGCGAAATGCGCAACTCCCCACTGATCTTCACCGTTACCAACAACGCCGTATATATGCGCACTGGCGAAAAGTCCCGCACCCTGCCCGCGCAACCATTGCCACAAGACCATGAGGGCTGGCCCCGTGTTTGGCTGCTTCAAGAGCCGCCAAGCGCGCATATGCTGCTGGTCTCCGAAGGCACCTGCAAAACGGATTACGGCACCTTCCCACTCTCGGTTTCCCTAAATACTCTGGGTCTTGGTCAACGCTCTGGCTGCTGCACCATCGCAGAGTGATCGCCGCCAGCTCCAGACGTCGCGAAAATAGTACACAAGCGCACTTGTTCCTCTGGTCAAGACCTGCCACGGTCCGCGCATGATCAAGCTGACCGGATATATCGACGTGCCTGCCGACCGCCTCGCAGCCGTCTCAGAAGCGCTGCCAAAGCACATCGCCTTGACCCGCGCCGAGGCGGGATGCCTCTCGTTTGAAGTCACGCCGCATGCGGCACATGCCGGACGCTTCCAGGTAACCGAACTCTTTGTAGACCGTGCAGCGTTTGACGCCCACCAAGCCCGTGCAAAAGCGTCCGAATGGGCCAAAACCACGGATGGCATTCCCCGAACCTATGAAATCGAAGACCTGACGGAATGAACGACACTTTTAGAGCCGGCTTCTGGATGAGTGGCGCAATTCTGTCTTTTACCTCGATGGCGGTTGCAGGTCGCGCGGTGAGTTTTGAGCTCGATACTTTTGAAATCATGATGTACCGCAGCTTCGTCGGCGTCGTGCTTGTTGTCGCGGTCGCTGGACTTGCAGGCACCTTAAAGCAAGTCACACGCCGCAACATGGGCCTGCACTTTATTCGCAACCTGAGCCACTTTGCCGGACAAAACCTCTGGTTTTATGCCATCACTGTGATCCCGCTGGCACAGGTTTTTGCCTTGGAGTTCACCTCGCCGATCTGGGCCATCCTTCTCTCGCCCCTCATTCTGGGCGAGAAACTACGCCCCATTGGTTTACTTGCAGCTCTGATTGGCTTTTTTGGCATCCTGATTGTGGCTCGCCCCAATCCACAGACGCTCGATGTCGGACAAGTTACCGCTGCGTGTGCCGCCATTGGCTTCGCGCTGTCTGCGCTTTTTACACGTAAACTGACACGCACAGAAAGCATCACCTGCATCCTGTTTTACCTCACAGTCATGCAAGCCGCCTTCGGCGTGATCTTTGCAGGCTTTGACGGCGACATCGCCTTGCCCTCCGCCGCCAGCATGCCGTGGATCGTGTTGATCGCCTGCGCTGGTCTCGTTGCGCACTATTGCCTCACCACAGCCCTCCGACTCGCACCCGCGTCGGTTGTCATGCCCATCGATTTCATTCGCTTGCCGCTTATCGCTGTTGTAGGAATGACACTATACGGAGAACAAATCGACATCTGGGTTCTGGTAGGTGCAGCTGTCATTTTTGCGGGCAATTACCTTAACATATTGTCGCAGATTAGGCTCAAACCTGCGCCAAAGTGACGCAAAGTCATGCTTTGTTCTGCCTTACGTGAACGTTGACTTAAACAAAGTTGCCCGAATAGCCTGTGGATCACAAATATAATAACACTCAAAAACCACGGGACACACAACGATGAAAAAAGCGCTATGGGGGGCCACCGCACTGACGTTGGCAGCTAGCACTTCTTTTGCAGGAGGCATCGACCGCTCCGGCCAAGGGGTTAACATCCTCTTCGAAGAAGGTAACTTTGTACAGTTTACTTGGCAGCATGCGAGCCCAAGCGTGACCGGAACAGCCTCTGTTCCTGGAGTACCGGCTTCTAACGACGTTGCGAAGTCGTACAACAGCATGTCGTTTGGCTACAAACACGAGATCAATGAAAATTGGGATCTAGCGCTCATATACGACCAACCGTTTGGCGCGCACATTCACTACACAGATGGCCCGCTTTCTGCGGCACTGAGCCCGTTGCCCTACGATGGACTGGCTGAAATCAACAGTGACGCATTAACAGCATTGCTCCAGTACAATTTCGGAAATGGATTCAGTATCCACGGCGGTGCCAGAGCCCTGAAAGTCCGCGGAACAATACAATCTGGTGACGGCATCCTAAATGCGGGCAGTGATTACGATTTTGGCGGTGTACTCGGCGTTGCATACGAGAAACCGGAAATCGCCCTACGTGTCGCTCTGACGTATGCGACCGCTATCGACAGTGGCTTTGACGGCGCTCACACCGCACCGAACCTCTCCGCCACAGTTGATCGCGCCTTTAATGTCGAGTTTCCAGAAAGCGTTAATCTCGACTTTCAAACGGGTGTAGCGGCGAACACTCTTGTTTTTGGATCGGTCCGTTGGGTAGGCTGGGGCGGATTTAGCCTTGTAACTGATGGGTTTGGCGGCGGAGATGCTGAGTGGGTAGACTTTACCGATGACACACTCACTTATACTCTGGGTGTAGGACAGCGCATCAACGTCAAATTGTCTTTGGCTCTTCAGTTCGGCTTCGAGAAAGCTGGAGCGCGTCCAACAACGACAGCACTTGCACCAACTACTGGCTCAAAGAGTATTGGACTTGGCGCCACTTACCAAGTGAACGATCAACTTTCGATTTCAGGCGGGCTTACCTATGCGAAACCCGGTGATCAGTACTACGATACTGGCAGCGGCTTCGACATTAACTTCAACGACAGCTCCGCTTGGGGCGCAGGTATCCGCGTCGGTTACCGCTTCTAAGCTGGACTCAAAAACAACCTCAAAGCCCCGCCCCTCGGCGGGGCTTTTCGTTTGCGCAGGTTTCGGAGTGAAGCCAGTTGCACAATCCGCTAATTCAATCCCATGAGCACACAAAAACACCTCACGCCCCGCGTCTGGACCGAACTCTTTTTGCTGGCGATCCTCTGGGGCGCCGTTTTTTTTGCCAACCGCATCGCACTCAATGAGATCGGCCCGATCACGCTTGTGGCCCACAGAACTCTCTGGGCCGCGCTCCTGCTGTGGATGATGATTTTGGCAACCCGAACTACCCTCCCACGCAGTCCGCGTCTCTGGGGGGCGTTTCTG
>JAAENN010000396.1 GCA_024224295.1 Shimia sp.
ACTTGGTCTATGCCGATGAGTCGAATCCGTTGGATTTGTACCGGACCATCTTGAGCCTACACGAATTGAGACAGCGCGTGTTTCAAGACATCGGTGGTTCATTGATGGTCTTGTCTCCCCTTGGAAGCAAGATTATGGCCATCGGAGCGCTCTTGGCTGCGATGGAGAGGAACCTACCTGTCGCATATCTAGAGGCCATCGGGTATGATATGGTGATTGGACCAATGCAAGGTGACGCTGAACAAAAGCTTGTTCATCTCTGGTTGGAAGGTGACGCCTACCCCCAGCCACGGCCCAAACTAAAAAGTAACGGAAGTACCAAAAATGACCTTAAATGAAGCCCCCAAAGCCTTTGGTGCTGGTCTGATTGCTTTGGATCTGGTGCTCGGAATGGACCCAGCCGCGCCTGTAAAATCTTGGACGGGCGGAACATGCGGAAACGTGCTCTCGATTCTGGCATTTCTTGGCTGGAAGTCATTCCCCATCGCTCGGATGAACGGTGATGCGGCCTCTAAGCGTGTTTTGGCTGACTTGGCAAAATGGGGCGTCCAATTAGATTTTGCCCAATGTGAACCTACAGGTCATACGCCTATTATTGTCCAGCAGATCAAGTCTGATCGCGATGGTAACCCGACCCACAAATTCTTGTGGGCTTGTCCATCTTGCGGAAAACATTTGCCCCGCTTCAAGGCTATAACCCAAGCCGCTGTTACCGTGGTAGCACCGCATATGGAGGACGCCTCAGTCTTCTTTATGGATAGGCTGTCACGCGCGATGCTGACACTCGCAAGACAAGCGTCCGACAACGGCGCTGTGGTGATCTTTGAGCCGTCGGCCAAATCCGATCCGAAGCATTTTGCCGAAGCGTTGGAAATTGCACATATTTTGAAATATGCTGACCAGCGTTTGGCCGATGCAGGCAATGTGTTGAATGATAACAGTTCTGTTCTTCTTGAGATCCAAACCTTGGGTGAACATGGCCTTCGTTACCGCTCTAAAACGGACGGAACGGTTCAACCATGGACGCCGATGAGTGCATTTCAATCCATACGGCTAGAAGACACATGCGGATCAGGCGATTGGTGTACAGCTGGTATCATTCACAAGCTGGCCGCCGGGGGATTTGAAAGTTTCAGCAAACTGGGACCAGAGGATTTTTCGGAAGCCCTTACTTTTGGACAGGGTCTTGCTTCTTGGAACACACGATTTGAAGGAGCCAGAGGCGGAATGTACTCCATGACTTTTGGTGAATTTGAAGAACAGGTTTCAGATATTTTGGGGGGTGATGTTCGAAGCCTTCCTGAAAAACCAATGTCTAGGGACGTTCAAGAATCCGTAGATTGTCCCGCCTGCGCCTCACAAGCGGCGTGATTTGAAAAAGACAGATCGCTGTAGGCTTTGGCTCTACTGCCTAAAGCAAATTGCATTTAACCTGAGGCATATCGGCACAGAAATTAAGGTCACCACGACATCTGGGTGTCAGTCGTCTAGCAGATCACGAATTGGCTCGTTGGCCACCGGTGTCCACTTTTCGAGACGTTGTGCAACTTCACAAAAACAAAGAGAAAACGCGACCCGCGCGCGAGCAAGATTAACCGCTTGGCCAAGACTTCCGGAATGAACTATCTCACTTCGCGCATACTAGGTTGCCTTGACGCTTCTCTTATAACTTCCGACGTTTGGCACACCCTTCAAGCAAATACCGACACGTCTCTCAATATGGTCGGCGACACCTCGCTTGTAACAATCGGTGAGCAAGGTTTCGAAAGCGACAGCGAGCGATACGACAGCATCGGCCTCATCCTTATTTGATCCGTAAGCATCCGGCGTAGGCCGCGGCGCGGTCAACGCGCGCGGTCACGGTCCATTTCGATGAGTTCTTGCAGGTTTTCGATCCCGAACGGAGTGAAGGCGATGACGCTGTTGTCGCCGGGGCCGTAGACCCAGATCACGCCGTCTTCGGTTTCCATATCGATGGCGAGATCAAAGATCTGATCAACGGTTTCACCCAGTTCGACAGCGACGCGGTCGATTGTCTTGACGGAATACACCTTGTTCAGCTGCATGTTCATGCCGCCTTGGCGAGGGATTGGGTTTTCCAGTGCCAGGGCAGAAGCTCATGGATGCGCGAGACGGGCATGTCGGGCAGCCGGGCGAGAACATCGGCGAGCCAGGCCTGTGGGTCGATGTCGTTCATTTTTGCCGTGACAATGAGAGTATACATGGCGGCCGCCCGCTCACCGCCGCGCTCGGAACCTGCAAAGAGCCACGACTTTCTGCCCAGTGCCACGCCACGTAAAGCGCGTTCGGCCGCATTATTCGTCAGACAGATATGCCCGTCATCGAGGAATGCCGTGAAGGCCTGCCAACGGCCACGCTTCTCAAACATGTAGTTGATCGCCTTGGCCACCTTGTTGTGTCTGGACAGTTTCGCGCGCTCGTCCTGCAGCCAGTCGTGGAGGCCGTTTACCAGGGGACGGGACAGGTTCTGGCGGGCGACGAGCCGGGCATCAGCATCCAGCCCATTGATCTCGCGCTCGATGTCGAAGATGGCATCGATCCGTTTCACCGCTTCCAGTGCGACCGGCGAGATCTGATGGGCAGGTTTGCCCTTGCGGACGTTGCCCGCAATGTCGGCCAGTTCGAAGAACTTCCGGCGGACATGTGACCAACACAACGCACTGGTCACGGACCCCGCGTCGCGGTCTTCGCGATAGAGGTCGTTGTATCCACCATAGGCGTCCGCTTGCAGCACACCTTGCCATCCGGCCAGATGCTGATTGGGATTGGTTGCGCTGCGATCTCGAGAGAAGCGGAAGAACGCCGCTGGTGGGGCGCCACCATTCCATGGCCGATCATCACGCACATAGGTCCAGAGCCGGGCCTTTTTTGCACCGCCCCGCGCCAGAAGCGGCACGGTGGTATCATCGCCATGTAGGCGGTGAGCGGCACGCACATGGCTTTCGATCAGGGCATGGATCGGCTGCAAGGCGACAGTCGCGTGCCCGACCAAGTCTGCCAGCGTGGAGAGGCTCAGATCAACGCCTTCACGCGCAAAGCGCTCTGCCTGCCGGTTCAGCGGCTGGTGCTGTCCGTATTTTTCGAAGATCAGCATTGCGATCAGGCTGGGTCCGGCCCATCCGCGCGGAATCGCATGGAACGGCGCCGGCGGCTGGCTGATCTTCTCGCAGGCCCGGCAAGTGAACTTCTCGCGCACAGTCTGGATCACCTTCCACTGACGTGGGATTACCTCCAGCGTCTCGGTGATGTCCTCGCCCATCTTCACGATCCGGTCCGAGCCACAGCAAGTGCAGGCGGCCGGTGCCTCAACAACAACCCGCTCGCGCGGCAGGTGATCGGGGAACGGCTTGCGCACCGGATGGCGGCGCGTGAAGGCGCGCACCGTGCTGGCTTTCTCGCTTGCTTGATCTGCGGCTAAGGCATCCTCGGTGGCCGCCGCTTCCATCTCCTCAAGCTGCAGTTCCAGTTGATCGATCAGCCGGGCGCGTCGTTCTGACGAGATACCGTATTTGTCACGGCGCAGTTTGGCGATCTCGAGCTTGAGCTCTTGGATCATCGCCTCGGAGCAGGAGACAACCGCGCGGGCCTGCGCCAGCTCGCTTTCCGCAACATCTGCACGGGCCTCTGCGGCGGCCAGGGCAGCGCGTAATTTGGCGAGTTCAGAGGCGGCATTAGACATGACCGATATTTACCAGCCGGGGCCGCGGAACACCAATAAAAACAGGCTTTCTGGCATGAATTAACCAGCCTTTGCAGGGCGTTGTGTCCAGCGAGGATTGCGCCAGTCGATGCCCTCCAGAAGATAGCCTAACTGCGCCGCCGATATCTGCACCGCTTCGCCCGACCGGCTCACGGGCCAGATGAACTTGCCTGCCTCCAGGCGCTTTAGATAAAGCGACATGCCCACGCCATCATGCCACAGGATCTTGACGAGGTCGCCCTTACGACCTCGGAAGCAAAATATCTCACCCGCATGGGGATCGCGGCCGAGCCCTTCTTGCACCTGTAGCGCCAGCGTGTTCATGCCCCGCCGCATATCGGTGACGCCGCCTGCGATCCACACCTTCACGCCCGCCGGAAACGCGATCATTGCCGATCCACCACTGCCAGAATCCGAGCAAGCGCTTCGGACTCCACGCCGATCGGCACGATGAGTCGACGCCCATTCGGAAGGGCTACCTCAACCCGACAGTCCGGAGATGGACTGGCATCGATCGGATTTGCCTGCGACGCGGAAACTTCCTTCGGCACAGTCACCGGCGCGAACGATACAGAGCCAGAAGACCCAAGTTCGCCATTTCGATACTGCCGCCGCCAAGTCGTCAAAAGCGACCGGCAAATGCCGTGCCGCCGCGCCGTGGCTGTCACCTGACGGTGGCCAATAAAGCTTTCTTCCACAATGCGCAGTTTGTCATCATCCGACCAATGCCGGCGGCGTTCACCATCGGCAGCAGACAGAACTTCGATTTGAGGGCGGTTGATAAAGTCGGACATAAGGTCGGACTTAGCATCGGAGCCAACACAAGTTCAGACGGCCGCCCCCGGAGGTTTACGATTTACAATTGCTCGCCCTCGATAAGGCTTTTCAAAGAGTGCGAACTGGTCGTTCTCCCAGCTTTTTGAGCAACGCCTTTGCGGATTACCTCGCGGCCGCATTTGGGTGCGCAGCATTGAAATCCATGACAGCCTAGTCTGTGAGAACCATGAAACGAAAGTCTGAGAAAGCGAAACGATTAAGGCATTGAAATCGTTCCAGCAGAAATGAAACGCAAAATTCATCACATTGCGAAGGTAATAGTACAAAATACCAGAACGCAGTCATGCTATCAGTCCTATTTTGACCTCGGTTTCTTCAGGAGCGTACGCCAATTAAGGCTCTTATTCGCAAGGTCTTGGGACAATTTGAACGCGTAACCACGGTGATTGCTGATCGTCTCTGTGCGTTCCAAAAGATATCCTAAGATCATGAAACTGAGCGCTGGACCAAGATCCTTAATCGAAAACCAAGTATTCCCAAGGTTGAGATATCCAGCAATGTCATCCATTAAGCGACGGCAGTCTTCTTGGTTCTTAGCAAACCTGAGTTCTGCGCAGAGCCTTGGGTAGGCGCGCTCCATCTCATCTTGGCCTACTTCTATCTGAAAAGAATTTTCTTCTTTAACATACTGAGTCTTGGAAGTCTCTTTGTGCCCCTCAATTTCGGG
>JAAENN010000397.1 GCA_024224295.1 Shimia sp.
ACAAGCACTACTCCATTGGAAATGGACAAGTTCCAAGAGTGGTCAAAATGGCTTGGGAATTAGCAACGATATAACAACAAAGTGGTGTGCCGTAGGCCATCACCAACGAAAAGGAAAATAAGATGTCTAAAAAATTAGGTAAAAAAGCGCGTCAAACGATCCTCGAGCGCATCCTGAAACCAACGCACGAAGCCACAGAAAAGCAGCGGCGGAAGTGTGCAAATGTGGTGGCCCTGGAACTCCGCACCGCGCTCACGCCGCTCGAGGTTCTCGAGGCAATGGCAACATTACCCCACCCCACTTTCGAGCGCGTGGAATACTTGCGCGGGAACTACCGTGGGGAGAGGTTCCGCCTCCGTTTCGCGTCCCCGCAGCGCGTGTGGTGGCCGATGACTCAACTCTTAATAATCCCACATACGAGAGAGCTACCCGAATTAACGGCGTTCCTCGCGTGGGAAAAAGACCAGCAGAAGCAGGCCGACGCCAGCCGCGTGGATGTGGCCACAGTTCTCGAGTCCCACAAATCCGTGGAGAGCCTCATAAGAGAGTGGCCGGAGATCAAGAGTATTGTGCTCGATGTGTGTGGCTCATCGGCGAGTGTCCCGCGTCAGATGCCCAACCATGCTAAACTCAACGCCGCGCTGGGGTTGTCGTGAGAGTGCCAGTGGCCCACGGGTGGGCGACGATCTACCCCGATATGGATTTTGAGACCTATAGCGAAGCAGGGTACGAGCTGGCACTCGGCAAGGTTCGCAGTGCTGCGGGCAAAGGCGCGTCCACAAGTGGCATCGCCGTCGTGGGTGCTGCGGTGTACAGTGAGCACCCCAGTACCGAGGTGATCAGCCTATCATACGACCTCAAAGACGGCCACGGCGCGCGGCTGTGGATTCCCAACGCACCCCCACCACTTGAGCTATTTGAGTACATCACCGGCGGCGGGATCATCGAGGCGCACAACTCGAGTTTTGAGTATCTAATCTGGAAAAATGTGTGCGAGGCGCGCATGGGTTGGCCTGCGCTCCCCCTCGACCAACTGCGGTGCTCCGCCGCCAAATGCAACGCTTACAGCGTGCCGCCCGCCCTCGCCTCCGCCGGCCCCGCGCTAGGTGTGGAAGATGAGAAAATGACAGAGGGAAAACGGCTCATTAGAAAATTTTCTTGCCCACACCCACACACCAAAAAGCGACAGTCTCACCGGATCACGGTCGCGGACGACCCGACCGACGCGGCGCTATTCTACGCCTACAATGTGGGCGACATCGTAACCGAGTCCCAGGTGTCCACCCGTTGCCCCGACCTCTCCCCCACAGAGCTGGAATTGTGGTTACTAGACCAACGCTCCAATATGCACGGCTGCTATGCGGACACCGAGTCCCTTAATGTGTGCCAACGAATCATAGATGAGGCCACAGGTAGAGGGCAAGCGCGTATCATGGAGCTAACCGGGGGAACCATGGCCACACTCAATAGTGGCAAGCAGCTACTCGCGTGGCTGGCGTCCGTTGGCGTGGTGTTACCCAACATGCAAGCTGAGACCGTTACGCAGGCGCTCGAGGATGACAGCCTCCCACCAGCAGCACGCGAGGCGCTTGGCCTCCGGTCGTCCCTTGGGTCGGCGAGTGTGAAAAAAGTCGCCTCCATGCTGCGGTACACCTGCCGTGATGGCCGTATGAGGGGGCTACTCCAATACTGTGGAGCCAACCGAACAGGGCGGTTCGCCGGACGCGGACCACAACCGCAGAACCTTCCGAACAGCGGCCCCGCCGTGAGCCAGTGCCCCGAGTGCGGCGTTATAATGGGTGGCAAGTGGAAATCTCACGCTTGCACATGTGGTGGCGTGCTCGAGGGTGCGAAGTGGGGCCCCGAAGCCGTGGACGCTTTCCTCAACTACGCGCCGGGGAAATCGCTCCCGGTGGTAGAACACTACTGGGGCGACGCGGTGGCCTGCGTTTCGGGGAGCATACGCGGGATGTTCTGCGCGGCTCCTGGGTATGATTTTATATCCTCTGACTACAGCGCAATCGAGGCCGTAGTTTTGGCGTTCCTCGCGGGCGAAGAGTGGCGCATGGAAGTATTTCGCACCCACGGGAAAATATACGAGATGTCCGCCTCAAAGATTGTGGGCGTACCGTTCGAGGAGATGCTCAAATACCGCGAGCGCACCGGTGACCACCACCCAACGCGGAAAACCGTGGGGAAAGTGGCAGAGCTTGCGAGCGGCTATCAAGGCGGCCTCAACGCGTGGAAAGCGTTCGGCGCAGATAAGTATATGGACGATGACGAAATAAGAAAGAATGTGCGAGCGTGGCGGGTTGAATCCCCAATGATCGTTAAGTTTTGGGGTGAGGTGGAACGGTTGGCTCATGCAGCAGTTGAGGCCCCGGGGACGGTGTTCAAATACCGTGACCTCGCTTTCGAGGTGGTCGCCGATGTGCTCTTTGTAATACTACCAAGCGGGCGGCGACTCAACTACCACCAGCCACGCCTAACGCCCGTGGTTAAATTTGACCGCCCGTGCATGGAACTCTCATTCATGGGATCGCACCCACTCACTAAAAAATGGGTTCGGTTGACCACCTTCGGGGGTCGCCTTACGGAAAACATCACACAGGCGGTTGCGCGTGACATCCTAACGCACGCACTGGTCGAGCTGGACAAAGCTGGCTACCCAATGGTACTACAGATACACGACGAAGTGGTTTGCGAGGTTCCCGTGGGCGTGGGGTCGGTGGAAGAACTCGAACGGATTATGGCCACGCTACCCGAGTGGTGCGCGTCGTGGCCTATCAAAGCTGCCGATGGTTGGCGGGGGAAGCGTTACAGGAAAGGTTAAAATGTGGATAATACCAAAACAGTTATCTCCTTATTTTCAGGATATGGTGGCCTCGAAAGAGGTCTTGTTCTCGCTGGCGAAAAAATCAGAGTTGCCGCTTTTTGTGAGATCGAAGCCTATGCGGCAGCAAACATTATCTCGAAGATGGAAACAGGACAAATGGCTCCGGCTCCTGTGTGGACGGATGTTAAAACCCTCGATGCACGCCAATTTCGCGGCGTGGTGGATATACTCACTGGTGGGTTCCCGTGCCAGCCATTCAGCGGTGCAGGAAAGCGCGCAGCCGATGACGACCCCCGACACTTGTTCCCCGATGTCCTCCGGTGCATCAGAGACGCGCGACCACGGACGGTTTTCCTCGAAAATGTGTACGGGATCGTATCCGCCGTGCTCACCGGCGACGGCTGGAACGACCCCGCAGGAACGCCCGTTCTGCTCCATGTCCTCCGAGAACTGGAGCGCGTGGGTTATAGCGCAACGGCGGGAGTATTCAGCTCGAGAGAAACGGGAGGAAGCCACCAGCGAAAACGAGTATTCATCTTGGGCCACGCCACGGCTGGCCTGCACGGGGCATATAACGCCGGAGAGAGTCAACGACAAAAACCGCAACTTAGAAACCGCCCTTGCGCGGGAGCAGTGGGCCACGCCAAACACAATGGACGCTATGGCGCTGAGGAGTCCCGAGGCGCTGCACCGTGTGGCCACAACCACGCGGAAGGGAAGGGCGCGCCCGTCCAACCTACGGGAACAGGTAGACCCCGAGAGTTGCGAGATATACCACGCCGCCAGCTCATCGCCCGCCCCGGTGAAGAGCAGTACAGTTGGGAACTCCCGCGCACTGAACCCCGATTGGGTGGAGCAACTAATGGGGCTGCCACCACAAACAACTCAACTGCCAACAGAGTGGATCGAATAAGGATGCTCGGTAATGGCGTCGATCCACACGCCGCCGCCCGTGCGTGGAAATTATTACAAATAAAGTAACACGGCTTACGCGCCATGTAATATATTGAGTGTGTCAGGAGGCAGTACATTGAGAAAGCAGCACGGGACAAAGCGGAAGCAGCACGGGACAAAGAAGACCTTTCAAGAGGTGTTTCTCGAGTGTGAGCATGTTGCGGTGAACCCACGGGGGGAGCTGCACACTGCGTTCTGTAGCGAGTGCGGGTGTGAGATAGCAATAGACGACGGGAATAGACCCATAGCAAAGAGGTACGAGTGAAAACGATAGATGTGGAAGCGATAGACGCGGCGATTGAGACCGCGCGGGACTTGGTGGCCATCAGGTTCGAGAATGCCCGATGTGTAGAGGAGAGAAAAGGCGCGAGCGTCGCGCTTAATGTTGTAGCGGATTTACTAAAGAGGAGTCGAACCAATGAAACCAAGCAAAAAGATTGAGGCGCTTGGCCTCACCCGTGGCGTTACGAGGCCACACACCCTAAAAGAGATCGCGGACGGGATTGGCGTTACGCGGGAGCACTTGAGCTTGATAGCCCGCGAAGACCCCGACAGATTCGACCGCGTGCTGGGTTTGGTGGTGAGCCTACGCTATAGCATCACCCCCGACTACAAAACCGAGACTCTCGCTCTGTACGAGGGTGGCAAACACGTGGAATCTTGGTCTGTGGATCGCACGGCGGGGGACTGCGACGAAAAGCGGCGCGCTGTAGATGCCGAACTCCACCGCCGTGGGTACGACCCCGAGGCGCTACGGGTGACGATGGTCTATGAATGAGTTTTTAAGAACCCTAGCGACGCTCCTCTTCGCGGCACTTGTGGTCACATCCCTAGCGGCTCACATCGTCGTAGGGGATAAGTGGGGTGATGTGGTTTTATGGTGCGCTATGCTATCGCTGGCGCTCACAGTTAAGAAAGGCAGAAAATAGTGGAAAAAGTAATAAAGAAGGCGGCACGGTACGCCAGTAAAGACCAGTCACGCGGCGCGATATGTGGTGTTTTCCTTGAGTACCGCGCGACAGATAACACGCTCACCGTGACGGCTACGGACGGCCACATACTCTACTCCCGAGTTATACGGGACTACAAGGAAGTCCCGGGGGTGGGCGAGGATTGGTCTATGGTGGTCAACGCCAAAGGCGAGGAGATCGGCACGCACTACCCTGATTGGCGGCGTGGGATACCTGACACACCAGCAGAGACCACTATACAGGGTGGCCTCGATGGAATCCACATGGTCGCCAAAGCCGTCGGTTTCGCGGGTAGTGTAACACGGTTGATTCGGTTTAAGTTCATGGACGATGGCGGCCTCAAAATCCACGCTAATAGCAAAGCTACCGGCGTGGTCGCACATGGGGGCGTGTCGGGCGTGCTGCCGGAGGGCCACCGACTCACGGGGCACGAAATCGGATTCGACCACAAGCTACTAATGCGCGTATTATTGGACGCTCCCGAGGATGCCACATGGGGGTTTAACACCGTAGTATCAGCCACTGTCATCCGTGGCGACGATGAGACTTTTGTACTTATGCCCCAGAGGATTCACGATGTTTAGAGCAATGAAAGAAAGAGCAGCATTAAAAGCGCGGGCAAAAACCGCGCTTGGTAACAACAGCCGCCTATTTTATAAACTGTGGCCGCTGGTACGGCGGGGGGAGCTGTCTATATTCGACCTGCGCCACAATGTCCACAGTCTGCGGGATCGGGCGAGGATTCAAGCGGCCGCCGATGCGGCGGGAGAGGGGGACGCATGGGACTAGTGACAGCGGCGGCCATCGTGGCCACAGGTGCGCTTTTAAAATTAGTCGCCGATAGTATCACCCTCCACGCCCGCGAAGCGTGGGTACAAAGGATCAACTGCGATCTTGTACCGCTAGACCGTGCGGCGATACTGCGGCTTGCAGATGAGTTGTCAGATGATGAGTTCCGCACGGTGCTGTGTGAGATGTCAGAGCGCGAGGATGGTGGGCGTAGGTGTGATTGGGAGGATTCTATTTCTTCTCTTCGCCGTCCTCGTCGTCTTTAAGGTTTCGATCTATCACACGCAGTGCATAAGCCCGGACGGTGGCACTCCCAAAGTACCCAATCGTCCCGCCGGCGAACATCACCCAGTTTGTGTTGAGTCCCAACGCACTAATTCCCGAGGCAACGGTTAATGTGAGGCCACCACAGATAAGGGCCTCCATTGCCACGCGAATCGGTCGCGTCTCCTCTTTGTCGTATACCACCCTCAAGGAAGCTATAAAAATGGACATCAAAGCCCCCGCTATTGGGCGGGGGATGTTGTTGAGCCACTCGACAATTTCACTATTAGCAGCGCTCACCGTTGCAGCCAGCCATACACAAACCGCCTGTTTACGGGGCGCGTCTCGGTTAATCTGACATAATGTGACACTCTGAGACCGTCTAGCGCCCTGTAGAGCGTGTCCACATCGTCGCGCCATTCGAGGTAGTCGCCGACAGCTTTGATGGTGAGAGGGCCAATCACGCCGTCCACGCTGAGGGTTGCATCCACACTAAGCGCTCGTAGCACACGCTGGAGCATCGCGCTTGCTCGGTGTACCCCCATGTTCACCGCCATATCAAACACCAGCGGCGCGAGGGCTGGCGGGAGTTCGTCGCCCCGCACCTTGTCCCAATACAGATCGCTATAAATCTCGATGGCCCGTTCCCGCGTGAGGTGGCGCATGTCGCCCGTGTAGCCGGCACTCCGCGCCGTGGCCACAGTCACACCGTAATTAGTTTCGCCGCCTACATCAGCGGGGTCATTGACATAGCCGCCCTCATGGCGGAGTGTGGCCTCAATCGATTGCTTTTTGTCCATACTATCTCCCTATTCGTCCAGCTGGAAAAGAAAAACTTACAAATGTATTCAAACGCACATCCCAAGGCCCTACGAAGTCACCTGTTCGGCCGCCGTTGGTCAGGTTGTAGAGCTTCAGCTGTGTTGGCCCTTGGGACTCAACCATCGCCCACTTTTGATTTTGCCCAAATGCACCCGCGTCGTTGAGGTCGATAAATGGGATAGGTGTGGACATCGCCGGGATATCATGCGGGACGGGGGAACCCTCTTTAATCCCACCGTAGAGTATTTGGTCGGGGAAGGGGTCTCCACCTGTGCGCGTGATCGTGATCGCACTCACACCGGGGGTTGAGCCGAGGAAAATACCGTCCGCCTCTTTCTCCACCCACTCGAAGTGCGCACTGCCGCCGCCCACCGTCCAGCGGAGCGCGTTAGCCCGTGGTGTCCCACCGGCGCGGGTAACCGTCACTTCTGTGTACCCCTCGGTCGCGTTGAATTTCTGCACGGCCACATAGGTCGAGCCACCGCCCACATAAAAATCTGATGCGGTCGGTGTCCATGTGGGTAGCCCTGTGTCGCCCCGCTGCTGTGTTAGCGTTTTAATGAGGTAATCGGAGGATTCCTCCGCGATGCGCACGCATGCACCCCGCGCCGCCAGCTCTGACCATGACACGGTGAGGCCTGTAACCGTTGTCCCCGCGATGAGGGCGGCACGGTCGGCAAAAACCACAGTCGCCCACTTGCCGTGGATTTCTCGCACGGCGTCGAATAACTGAGACGCGCCCACTTTGTCGGGGGTTCCAGTGGGGGTTTTGTCACCCATAGATAGCAGCGACTGCATTAGCCCCCACAGGTCATTAATCCAACGGAAATCAAACGGCGTGCCCTTGCCGTCGCCGGGTGTGGTGATGTTCTGTGCCGCGCCCTGAGGGTAACCGGTCGGGTCTGTGGTGTCGATCTGATTAGCGGGGTAGATAGTACGGGGACTGATAGCCATAGTGGCTCCTTATGAATAGGTTATTGATAGTCCGAGCCACAGGTGACACGGGCAAATTCTGAGGAGCAAGCGCTCCAACTCTTCGCGGCGGGTTGCGGGCGCTGTACCTGATATGTAGAGCACATAAGGCCATAGCGTTGGGTCGGTAGGCCACGCGTAAACCTTCGGGCGCGCCACGAGGTCGAGATAGTTACCACACAAGATAAGAGGCTCACCGCACAACGCAGCAGGCTCCCCAGCGAGGCCGAAATAGTCGGGGTACATTATATTGACCACATTAACCAGTGCGGCGGTGCTAGTCGGATCGGCGGGCGTCGCGCAAGCGTGGACACCGACCGCCGGCTCTGTGCCGCCTATCCACCACTCCGCCACACTGAGACCCGAGAACCCCGCGCCCACAAGTGTGGACTCAATGTAAGATGTGGTTTGGCCGCCCGTGTCCTGCCATGCCGCCGCCAGCCGTAAGCGTCGCGCGTCCTCATCGAGAGACCCACCAAATAGGCCGAACTGCTGTTCCCACTGCGCGAGAAAACGGGTGGTCGCGGGGGCGAGGTCGAGCCAAAGGAGATCAAACCACGCAACCACATCAAGAGGCCACGCAGCGAGTCCGTCGATTAGTTTTTTAAGTGCTTTCACATTTCCCACGCTTTCCCGTTGGGGAGTAACATTTGTAGGCCTCGGTAGGTTTCTAAGTTGGATGGCGGCGTGTAAATGCCGGAGGTCATAGCGGCGTTAGTCCCAACCGCAACAAACAGCCCACCACTATACGCGACCCCGCGCGACCTCCCCCACGGTGCGGCCTGTGTCGTCCATGTGATGCCGTCGGGGGATGTCATAACGGGGGCGACGCTATTATATGACACCGCAACGAACAACCCCGCGCCATAGGTGACCGCGTACCAATTACCTAGGGGTGCGGTCTGTGTCGTCCATGTGATGCCATCGGGGGATGTCATAACACGGATGAAACCACTAATCGACACCGCAACGAACAACCCCGCGCCATAGGTGACCGCGTACCAACCCGCGCTAGGTGCGGCCTGTGTCGTCCATGTGATGCCGTCGGGGGATGTCATGACCACGCTGCTATTATATGACACCGCAACGAACAACCCCGCGCCGTAGGTGACCGAGTACCAAGACGCCCGGGGGGCGGAGCGGAGGGTCCATGTGATGCCATCGGGGGAGGTTACAGCCGCGCCCGTGGAGTTCGATATAGCGACGAACAACCCCGCGCCGTAGGTGATAGCGCGCCAACGCCCCGACGGCGTGGGGCAGAGTGTCCACTCGATGCCATCGGGGGAGGTCATAACCACGCTGGCGGTTGCCCCAACTGCAACGAACACCCCCGCGCCGTAGGTGACCGCGTACCAGTTCCCCTGCGGCGCTACCTGCTCTTCCCACTCGATACCATCGGGGGATGTCATAACGTGGTTGGTGCTACCATATGACACCGCAACGAACAACCCCGCGCCATAAGTAACCGAGTACCAGTCCCCTGAGGGTGTTACCTGCTGTTCCCAGTCTATGCCAGGCCTTATACTCATATGAACACCACGCTTGAGGCTTTGGCTTTCTCTCCGGCCTGTAGTTCGTAGCGGTCAACGAGGACGCCGCCATTCTTGAGTAGCACATTAGCGAAGTCTCCGCCCGCCGCTGAAACCACATCGTCCACCACGCCCGACACGGACGCGCGGGCAATGCGGGAGCGCTTGGGTGGGATGCTGAGTCCCACAATGTATGGCTCACGGTCGAGAAAATACTGTTCCACTGCTGTGGTTATGTCCGCTTGAACCTGCGCGGTTTCGTCAACCTCTAAATCCACTACCTCCACCGTGTAGCCTATGCGGTCGATAGGGTAGGTGTTCACCAGTGCGCCAGCGGGTCGCCGGTCTGCTTGGTTGATAGAGTCGAGCGCCTCTTGTAATTGTGCCGTGGTCGGGATGCCGTCCGGCTCTGTTGCGCTCTCAATGTAGACATCGACCTGCCCCGGACAATCGCCCGTGTACGGGTACGCATTGAGCACCGCCGAGGACTCCTCCGCCCACTGCTCATAGTCTGAGTACGCGCCGCCCTGTGGGCGCTTCGCGAACCGGTCGGCAATGCGCGCACGGTAGGCGTCTTCGGACTCTCCGTCCGCGCCTGTGGTGACTGTGCCTGTGACCACGGTCGTGCGTACCACATTGGGAAGGGGGTTGGCAAAGGACAACTCTGCACCGTCGCCAAGGTTGCTGAGATCGCCCGCGCCGTTGCCTCCGCTTTGGTCGCCTGTTGCGCGTACTGTGGCCTCGACCACATCAGCGTCGAGCGTGGTGGATCCTATGGTTATGTAGGTCACGCCGTTGTCCGTGTTGAGTAGCGGCGTGTAACTCGGGATAAACCCCGTCTGATATGTTACCGTGATGTCAATCGTAAGCTCTGCCGGTATCGCCGCCGCTGGTTCGCCGAGGCCTACCAAGCGCCCCCAGTACCTAAGCGGGGACACGGTGCGCCCGTTAATCATCGTATCGGCAGCGGTAGCCGTGGCCACGAACATCTGTAAAAATACGAATCCGCCATACTTGTACAGCGTAACGACCACGCCCGCGAGGGCTGTAGCGATCACACGCAGAAAACTCTTCGGGAGTAGCGGAATTACTTGGCCCAGTGCGGACTCGAGTTGGGCGAGGATGTTCTCCCGCACCTCCGCTGTGGTTGGCACTATGAGACTCATCGGGGCCCCCAATTGGCTATAAATTCAAATTTTTCGTTACCGTTTATCGTTACGTCGATCTGTAGCCGGTTGAGCGCTGGAATCGATGCACTTACCGCCACGCTCTGAGACAACCAAGCGAGGTCTCGCGCCACCGCGTCCTCGACTCTTATTAGGTTGCCACTTGTGAGTGGTAGACTTTTAAGCAGCGCCTCGGTCTCACACTCGTACCGCTTTTCGGGTTCGACCTCCGTGGTATTGCCCCACCAGCCGTTGCCCCCGAAGAGTGACAGATAAGCCGCCGTGCGGAGTCCGCCGTCCATTGTGACCACGCCACCGGTAATGGTGATCTCTCCGCCGTCGTCCGTCTGAAATAATACTACATCACCCTGTTGTGGCATTTGTCGCCTCCCTACTAATAGTAATATAATTTACATCCCGCGCGGGCGGCGTCGGTGGGCGTGAGAATTATTTTTCCCTAACATGAAAATAAAACAGCACTTATTACATCGCATGTAATATATTGTTATTAAGCGAGGGGGAAATACTTCTCCCCGAAACACTGGAGAGCGAAGATGGCACAAGTTAAAATTCTCGAATTGGTATCCGGAACAGAAGACACTATTGACAGCAGCGAGATCATCTATGTTAATCTTGACCAGCTCAGATATGACTGTTACGAGTTCAGAAGTGAAACGTATAACAACTGCATAGGTGATGAGATTTACAACTCGTTAGAAGACCACGAAAAAGACTGGCATAACAACCCGTCCAACACTCCGTTTATAAGTGGTGGGGATAGCGATACTCTTTATGAGATTGAGATTCTCAAGGCTTAACGACCTTCCAACAGACACGCCAAGCCTACATACTTGGCGTGTCTGCAAAGCCCCCCCCACACATCACGGCGCAGGAATTGGTGGGCGTGAGAATTATTTTTCCCTAACATGGAAATAAAACCTCACTTATTACATCGCATGTAATATATTGTTATTAAGCGAGGGGGAAATACTTCTCCCCGATAAATAAGGTGGACAAGATGATTACAACACTAAAAGGTTTACACGCAGAAATTACTAAAGGTCGCATTGTTAGCAGCCACACCTCTTGGACGCGCGGGTATGTGTCCCGTAAGCCCAACGCAGATGGCAGCTATGGGGGCGCGCCACAACCATATAACGGGAGATTCGGGAGGGGCTACACCGTTTGCACACCTTCTTGGCAGTCCTCGCAATATTGCCAAATCACTTATTACCTGTGTAAGTGATGCCCCTTAGGGCGCAGGAATTGGTGCGGTAGTCGGTGCGCCCGTAGAGTCGTTGTGTATGTGACCATTTAGGCTAATCCCCAACGCGGTCACAAAATCGCCGGCGGGGGTGATCTCTGCGCCGTGGGCCGTGATCCTCCCGCCTACCTCGACCACTACCTCCGCTGCGGCATTAGCGACCACAATCTCCCCCGTGCCCTTAATCCACACCTCTGCTACTTCCGCGCCTGAACTGTCACGCGCGTAAATGCGTTTGTCGCCGGGGGCGGACTTGCTTTCGAGGTCATTGCGGTACGCCACCGCCGCCGCCGTGCCCGTGCTGCTCCCCGCCACGCACGCCGCAGTGTCCCCCGCCATCGGTGGGCTATCATCGCCACACGGTGCGAAGTGTTCCGCCGTCACATTGTCGCCGCCGCCCGCGTCGCCGGTGGTCTCCCGCTTGCCCTTGATCCAGTCCAAAACGCTCATTAATCCCATGGTAGCCCCTTGTGGTTGTCAGGTAATGTGAGTTCGAGGGATGCGGTTTCCTGTCGCTCGTCGCGCTGGAACACCACGGAACGCACCTGTAGTAAATATGGTTTATAGATCATCGCATCGGGCGCGTCCACGCTCACGAGGTCGCCGGGTTTCCACAGCTCCTCTGAGGTCGTGCGCCATGTGGCCACGAGGGCACTATAGCGGACGGCGTTGGAGTACATCCGCCGCACCTTGCCCGCCACGGCCTCCCGTGCGTCCGCGTCTAGCGTGTCGGGCAGGTTGTATGTGTGTGGGCGCATTGTCCCTATACCCTCCGCCTGCACGGTGTACTGCGCCCCTTTGGAGCCGCTTCTCGCCGGTGTGATCCCCGTCACATGACTGTAAACCGTCTGCGCGTTTATCATCGGCGAAAGTTGCGTTAGTGGGGAGAGTCCCTGTTGCAGTATCGCCGCCGGTGTCGTTGGCGTGTCGGGCTTATAGATGCGGAGCGCACCCGTCGCCGTGGAGGACATAACAAACCCACGCTGAGTGCAGAGCTTGACCAGCCACGGCCACACTGCGCCCGTAGGGCTAAGGCGCACGCGCTCGAACACTGCGCCGGGGTCACCCGTCAACTCCACGCGAACCCCAAAAGGCTCGCACACTTTGGCGGCTATCTCTTTGAGCGTGAGGCCGCTGAACTCAAGGGGGAAGAGGCTCGCGGGCGCGGTGCAATCTGCCAGCACACCAGGTAAGGAGTACGCCGTCACAGTGAGTATTTTGCCCTCTTTGCTAACTCGTGGCGACACGCCCACCATCACGCCCGTGAAAAGTGGTTCACCGCCCACCGTCACCCGTATTTCCTCAAAACTAAGCGGCCGGAACATATCTTTAAAGCCCTCGGTGTCGTGGGCAAATGGTGCGGTTATCGTGAGCGCGTCCACGGTGTCGAGTGAGCGCGTAATGGAGCAGGTACTCCAATACCGAAACCGCTTCCCGCCGATTAGTACCGCGACCTCGTTGGCGCTAGTGGGTGGCGCGGTCGTTGGTGCGTCCTGCACCCTCTCCGGTAGCCGTGGCACTGTGACCACAGTCCCGGCGGTGAGTGGCTCGAGGACTCCAGGGTTCGCTCGCTGGATGTTGCCCGATGCCGTGCCATCTCCGTAGGCTCTGCGGGCGATGACCTCGAAGGTGTCGCCGCTCTGGACTTTATAGGTAGTAGACAATTTCCCGATCCTTTGGCAAGAGGAGCACTTCCGAACCCGTGAGGGCGTTGTCGTTTATCATCGCATCTAAATGGTCGTCAACGCTGCCATATAACTCCGCAGTAAGCTCGATGAGCTGGCGGTCGCGGTCGAGGACGATGCGGTACTCCTGCGCGAGATCGAACGACATAGATACCAGGTAACCCGTGGCGAGTGCTACGGCTTGCTGTAGGCGTTGGTATGCCTCGCCCGTGTCCACAATCTGTTGCTCTGTGTAGCCCGTGTCGCGCCATGCCACCGCCGCGTCGAACTGCCGTAAAATCTCATCAGCGGCGGCGATGGCCTCGGTTTTGTTCGTGAAAGTGGCATTAATCCCCGACACCACAGAGCCGGTTGTGTAGGTCGTCGCGTAGAGTTCGGACGCGAGGAACTCCGGTGTGATCACACTCTCGAAAATCGCCCGTGCCAGTTGCCCGTAGGCCACCAGCCGCGCACCAATAACCGTGGCAGCACGCGCGGGAGATTGGATCATTTGCACCGTTTGAAAAGCGAGGCTCAGAGGGTCGTGGACAAGCGTGTCCATTGCGGAGCTAATAGAGCTGTTAATCGCGTTGAACTCCGCAGATACTGCGCCCACGGTGTCCGCTATTGGCCCCAAGGCTTTCGCGGCTTTCTGCTGTAGCTTGTCGATGGCCGCACGGAACCGCGCCGCCGCCGTTGCGCTCTTCAGCTCCGCCGTGGCTGCGAACTGTGCCGCCGCCGCTTTGTTATACTCCTCAACCGCCGCCGCCACTTCAGCTGCGGGATCGACTTGGCCCGCTGGAAAGGCTACGCCGATGGTCTCCCAAAATTGCACGGTGAGTGTAACTTGGTTCGCTGCGGTCGCTAACGCATCGTTGCGCGTGATGGCCCCGAACGGGACGACATCCACAGTGCCATACATCGGGTGCTCGAGCTTGCCCACGCCACGCTCGAGTATCGCCACTTGAAACGCCCGCGCTTCGGTGTCGCAGTCCTCGCCGTGGAATATCACGCGCAGAGGGAAGCGGCGACCTGAGCGGCCTAAATCCTGTACTAGTGTGCCCTCGGCGTCGGGGAAATCAAACGCCGCCGTGTGCTTCTCTACGGTCTCGCTTACATCCTCATACGCGAACACCAGCCGCGTCCCTGTTGGGCTGGTGTATGCTGCGGGTTTTATCCTGTCTATCCAACTCATTTAAAACGCTCCCGAGGATGCCAAAGTCACGCCGGCGGGGAGTTCCCTGTCTGCCGTGGCTGTGCCCGTCCTGTCGTTAATTGTTACCTCTGCACGGCTCGTTGTTATTACCTCATCCACGACGCGGGCAAGCTGCTCTTGTGGTGATACCACGCCAGCGCCTATAGTGCCCTCTATTTTGGTGAGAGTGTCGCCGCCCTCGAAAAACCCCGCGACCTTGCCCGCCATAGACCCTACTTTTTTGGTGGCGCTGGTGATCTTGTTGATAATTGGCATGATTTTTTCTAGCGCGAAATCGAATATTGTTATGATGTCCTCCCACAAACCTTTAAAATAATCCTTCAGCGGCTCCCAGTGCTTGATAACTACCGCCGCCAGTAGTGCTATTTTTGTGATGGGACCCGTGAGCAGAAAGAAAGCCGCCTTAGCCCAAATAGGCAACGACTCGAACCCATCCGAAACGGTCATCATAAACCCTATAAACGCAGTTTTGATGGTGTCCCAGTGTTTTATGAGTGCCATTACTACGGGGATTAATACCGCGATGGCGGCCACGATTCCGAGCGTCCACAGGACTATAGGGTTCGCCGTGGTGAGGAAATTAATCACTGTCATTAGGGCAATGATGGTTTTCAGCACCGCCGCTAACGCGAGGAACGCGCCCACAACAATAAAGAGACGCTTTCCCCAAGTGATATAGTTTTTAAAATTCTTTACGATGTGCGCCACCCACTCGCCCACGCGCGTGGCTATGAGTCCCTCGTTCGCCCGTACCCACTCTGTTGTGGCGTCGATGGCGTCGCGCAGAGGCCCTTTGTTCATTAGGAAAATTCGTATCTTCAGCGCCTCGATTGAAGAGGTGAGGGAATCGAGAGACCCCTGCACGTTGTTTTTCATAATTGAAGCCATGTCGCCGGCTGCGCCGTTGCTCTCCTTGAGGTACTTGGTATACCGCCGGATTTCCTCACCTCCCGCAGATAGCACCGCTGTCATCCCCGCGATCGCGCGCGCGCCAAATAGCTGTGATATAGTGGCGGTACGTTGAACCCCGCCCATCCCCGCAAGGCCCTTGTTGATTTGATCCACGATGCTGGCCATGTCTTTCATATTGCCATTACTGTCCTCGGTCTCCACGCGCAGGCGTTTAAGCGCTTTGGCGGCTGCGGCGGGGGGGTCAACTAGCCGAGTGTAGGCGTTTTTAAGTGCCGTCGCCCCCTTCGTGCCTTTAATACTCGACCCTGCCATGATACCCACGAGAGCATTATACTCTGCGATGGACGCGCCTGCGGTCATAGCTATAGGGGCGGAGTCCCTGATTGTCTCAAAAAGTCCCTCTATGTCCACGTTAGCGGAGTTTGTGGACTTTGCGAGAATATCATTTACCATGCTCAACGCCTCGAGCGCCTTAATAGGGTCTTTGGAGTTTACGCCGTAGGCCCCGAGCGCGTCGGACGCCATATCCGTTGCTTCGGCGAGGTCGGTTCCTGCTGCCGTGGCAAGGTCGATAACCCCGGGGAGTGAGGCGATTGCACTGTCTACGCCGAAACCCGCCCGCGCCATGAAATCGAGCGCTTCGGCTGCTTGGGTGGCGCTGAATTTGGTTTTCTTGCCCCACTCCACAGCCGCTGCTGTGAGTTTGTCGAGCGTCTCCGTGCGCTTGGTTACTGATACATCAAACCGTGCAAGCGCGGCGCTGGTCGTGGCCTCGAATTTTGCGCCCACGGTTACAACATCGGTGAGGCCCGCCGTCACGATTGCGAGCACTGCGCCCGTTGCGATGGCGGTCTTTTTGAGGCCGCCTAATACTTTGTCAACTCCGCCATCAATCCCCTTCAATCCACGCGAAAAACCACGCGAGAATTTTCCCACGCGGTTTTGCATTTTATTGATAGGAGCGGTCATCTTATCGATGCCCTTAAACACCGCCTCAACGGTAAACCGTCTAGCCATCTTTGGTGCTCCTCTTTAGCTCCTCTCGGAGTCCGTTATAAAAAAATCTTAGCTCTTGGCAAGTGATCGAGCGGGGGCACGGGAGAGAGTAGTACATCCTGTAAATCTGTAATAACATTTCCCCGTAAACCCTCGCCCGTGTATGTCCACGCGGGAGCTGCACATCCTCACCACCTCGTACAAGTGGCTCCCTAACTACCCCAGCATGAGCGTCATGACCGCCGTGCATGTGTTGAGGTCGCGGGAACGCATTTTAGAGAATGCTTTGGGCGAAGTGTTGGTAATGCTCGCGAGGATCGCGAAGAGCTTCCCAAAATCTTGGCCATTCTTTTTGCTGTCTTGCGCTTGGAGGTCTGCGCCGCGCGGTTCGTGAAATGTGTAAGCGTCGTCGCCCACAGCCATAACCGGTTCGCCCTCGTCGTTGATAATCATTTGACCAGATTCAATGGCCCCGACGATGCGCGCGCGGTGTTTCTCGACGGCAGCGGTGTCCTCTTCGTCCATCCCATTTACGAGGTCGATGTCCATCGCGCCGATGAATCTCTCAAACTCTTGTTCTGCTACTTCTTTTGCGATTTTAGGCATAATGCCTCCCTATTTAAGTGGGCCGCGCCCAGCGTCTCCGCTGGCGTGGGCATAGGGTAACCCGCGCGGCCCGTAGAAACCTATTGCTTAGTCAATTTTCCACCACCCGCAAGCGTTACCGCCGCCGTGGTTGATTGGTTGCTCACCTGCATTTCACCGACGATTGTACCCTGTCCCTGATATACCGCGCCGCTGGCGTAGGTGATCGAAACCACGTGATGTTTTGCGGAGTCCGCGAGGTCTTGTAGAAACTCATGGTCGCCTCTGTCGTCGTCAATGGAGAGCGTCAACCCGTCAACCTTCCATGTTGCGCGGGTCTTAATCACCCGTGAAGTTCCGTCGCCGTTCGGCTGTACTTCGTTTTCAAAGCCACCGAGCTTGCGGTTACTATCCGCGTCGGCAGCGGCCGCAAAAATGCGGCCCGAGATGCTTACTGATTCAATGCTTCCACCGATACCCATTACAGGCCCCCGTTTCCGAAGTAAAATCCAAAGTTAAGGTCCACACTAACAATATTAGTGTTGCCGCTGAGCTGTACCGTCGTGGCCACATTAAGGCGTTTCGGGTTGGCCCCGTCGATCTCTGCAAGCGTGTTTTTCTTCGCCGTTTCAGGGTCGGAAATAATCGCCTCGAGGCCGAGGTTGTCGAGTAGCGCATTGACCGCAGCGGCCGCCATTTTCGGCTGCTTCGCGGCTGCGTTGGTCGTGGGCTGCTCATCGGGGATAAGCGGCGCGCCGTTCCACTCCACACCCGCAAAAATTAGATCGAGATTGAAAATAATATTTTGCAGCTTGACAATGTCAACAACATAGCGATACGCCGGAGGTTCTTCGCCGGTTGGGTGGTAAAATGTCACAGTGTCGGACAATTCAACCACGCCGTCCACGACCTCAACCGTAGAGCTGCCGCCCTTCACTGCAAAATCGCGTTGCGCGTAGTTCCATTGGTCGCCCTGCGCGCCGGGTGTCATCCCTGTGAGTTTCATAGCGCCGTAGTCATACGCGGGGTTATCGTTGGCTCTCACTGCCGCACGGGCAACTGCACGCGCCGCAATAGACAGCGGCAGATCATGCGCACCGGGCGACGGTATAACCACGCTCACGCGGTCGGTCTTGTTCGCTTCGGGGAGCACGATAGCGGCGGCGGGGTCGGTCTCAGTGGAGCCGGTGAACGCTACATACGGTTTTCTCACGAGCGCGCCCCACCGGGTCTCGCCGTGGGTGCGATACTTCGCGTCAGGAACACCGAGGCAGTTCACCACCATTGTTTCCCACACTGTCCCGAATTTGTCGAGCGCCGTGTCCACATCGGGATCAACGAGGCCGCCAACGGGCTGCGTGATACCAAATGAGTTACCTGCATCCGTGGAGCCGATTACCTCGACAAAAATGTCGTTAGCACTGAGGCCCGCCCACTTGGATTCGATGTCCACGGTGGTGGAGCTGTCGGTCGCGATGATCGGTAGATCAACAGAGGCATTAATAGCCGCCGTGATGGAGTCCGATACATCCGCCACCGTGTCGCCCACGGAAATAACGAACGAAGAGGAACAGATATTATTGACGCGCACACAGTACACCGAGGCCTCTGTGGCTGCGCCAGCATAGGTAATATCGCCCGCCGCCGCCACACCGGTCGCGGCATCTGCTACGGGGTACAGTGTAACGGGGATCGATCCCACGCCGTCGCCGCTCACGGGGAGCAACTGCTTTGCCGCGAGGTGCAACGGCGAACCGAAACCAAATCGGTTGCCCGCTTCTGCGGCGGTTGTTACCCGTGCGGGGTCGAGAGAGTGGGTGCTGAGGGTCGTCCCCTGCCCCACCACTGCGACGCGCTGCGGCAGCGACACCACGCCACCCTTGCGAAGATTTTTAAACTCTGTTTTGATGCCTACAACCCGCGCAACGGCGGAAGCATCGATAGCGGTACTCACTGGCATTTGCAGCTCCTATTTTACTGGTACTCTGTCTGTATTAATATACGCCCGTCGCCGCTGCGTTTGACGGTAGCGGCGAGGGTTTCGAGGGTCTCGTACTCATACTGTGGCGAAAATTCGTTATGACGCACTTTAAGCGCGAGGCGTGTGGCCACGATCTGCTGCACTGTGGGCGCAGAGGTCTGCGGCTGGAATGCCTTGATACTCTGAGGCATTCGACCACCCACAAAACCCCGCAAATCGAGGTAGGTGTACTCGCTCGCCATTATAATATTGCGCACCAGCCGTAGCGCGCGCTGTGCGTTGAGAGCGGCGGCGGTGTCCCCTGCGGTGTTGTCGTCGCCGTCGTCAGTGCTCACGCCACAACCATAACAGTCGATATTAATTATGGCGTCGCTGCATTGACGATCTACCACGCCGCCAGCGCCCTGGTCGTAAGAGGCGGAATCAAACCACACATTGACAATAGGTGTCAGGTCGTTTTGATTGTTGAGGTACTGCTCCCACGGGTTCGATCTCTCTTGGTACACATTAAGCGCCCACGGTGACGGGTCCTTACCCGCTGCCGTGGCGAGCGCTTGCTGGTTGGCCTGCTCCGTGGCGAGGATTGCGGCTACTTGGTCGCGCACGATCTCGAACCCGTCGGGCCTGTCTATGAGTCTTGTTATCATGCTACCACCTTATACGCCTCAAGAACACATGTGACCACACCTATAGTGCGGTCGGGATTAGATTGGGCAACGCGGAATGTATGGGGGAGTCCCCCAATATCGTCGAACGCTATTAACCACGGTTTGCCCTGTGTGGTTGCGATAGCACGGGGGAGGCCTAAACCTGCCAGCGTGAGAGAGGACACGCGCAACGCAACCGAGGCGGAGCGCCCGCTCACCAGCTCACCCGTGGCGGGGTCGATCACCTGGGATATATCATCCGATGCGCCGACCATTTCCACGGTTCGCCCCGTGGGATCGGTAACCGTGATAGGCCACCCAAAACCGTGGGCGCTGTCCTCTAAGATAGCGCCCAGGTCGTTCTCTGCCATCGCCCGTAGACTCACTACAGTGCAATCTGTTCGATGTAACCCGCTTCGATGAGGGCATCGAGTGCCGCCATTCCGCCGCCGAGATCGGCGGGGGTAATCACTTCGCCCTCGCCGAGAATCCCACGGCTCCGGGTGGTGATCGACTTGCCCGCTTTCACGGCGTAGATAGTTTTGGTCTCCACTGCTGCCGGTGCTGCCGGTGCTTCTTCCGCACCCTCGCGGAGTGAGCGCTCGAGGTCGGTCAGCTCTTCGTGGTTGAGACCCTCGGTGCTCGGTGCTTCGGGGTACGCTTCGATTTTCTCGATGAGTTCATTTTTTGTAGCCATGTTTTTTCCCTTATTTTTTTATAGTCGTTGTTGGTGGAGACCCTGAGGCCTCCACCTTATCAATTTACGCGCTGGTTTCGAGACAGCCGAAAGTGTCGATCGCCGTGGGGATCATTAGCGGCCGTGAACCCACGCCGCCAAAGAGCTGTTCGCCGTCGTTGGAAAGCCACAGATTTGTGTTCAAGTCCATTTGGTTATCGACCGCGCGGAACCGTGAGGGCAGCATTGGCAGCTTACCCGAGAGCGAGCTGCTCGCACCGAGGAGTTGCCCGATATTGGGGATGCCGCCGAAAGTCGCGTCGAGTCGCGCATTTTCGTCGAGCATGATCACTTTGGAGGGGTCCATGTACGGTGTAGAAACACCTGTCTGCGGGTGTTTGTATCTGCCGGGAACCGTCCACACCTCAAACTTGTAGTTGCCAATATCAACCGCGCCCTGATAGGTTCCACCGTTGCGCTTAACTGAGCGCCCGAGGCTTCCGTGGTCGATTCGGCGGTTGTCAAAATACGCCTGTACACCAGCGTCAGCGATAAACGCATTAAATGCGTCGATACCCATGATGATAGTGGTCGCATCGGTGAGACCGTCCGCGCGAATCACTTCCGCGAGTGCGCTAAGATCGCCGATAGGGTCGGCCCCATCAGCGCCCCAAGCAGTTCCCGCAGTGGGGAAGTGAGTTGCTTTCGGGTGGTAATCCACCTTGAACACTTCCGCGCCGGATTCGTCGGTCAGTGTGACCACGCCAACCTGGAGCGCTTGGGCCGCTTGGAACTCCATCGCCCGCCGAATTTTTGCCTCAATCTTGAGCATGCCGGAGATGAACTTGCGGGCAAGTCTCACGCGGAAGCCGATGTCCTCGAAAGGGTTTTCGCCAGCGGTGCGCTTAATCAGCTCGAAAGAGCTAACGGGAAACGCCTCTTTATGCACGGGCGGTTTGAAACCCTTGCTTGTGTAGAGGTTCGCCGAGTTCATTCGGTGACCGGTAGAAATATCATGCACGGCGATAGAGATGTCCTCACCGCTGCGCTCGATGTCAATTTCGACCTCTTCCGCGTTGTGAAAGGAATCCTGCGTGGTTTTGAAAAACCCCGAGAAAAACGGGATATGGGTGGCGCGCTGTTGGTACGCCTCGAGCATGTGTTTGGTGGTACTAGCTGTAGCCATTCTTTGCCCCCTTATTTATTGTCGTAAAAATTGAGTTCTGTAACACCTACGGGAGCAAGCCCATAAGCACGAAGGGAATCGAGTACAGCCGCGTCCACATTAGACGCATCACCGTCCGCAGCGATAACGAGCTTCGGCGCGTTGACCTTGCCGGACATAGCCGCACGAATAGAGACATCACCAGCAGCAGCCGCGACCACGGGGTAGGTTACGAGGGCTTTAGGTACGCCGTTTCCTGCGGTGGTTCCGCCTTTGACGAAAGGAACGAGTTTGCCCGTCGCAGTGCTGCGGGCGAGGATTGTCCCCGCTTTGATGGTCGCGGCGGCGGCGAATGTGAGGAGTTCGTCGTTAAATACACCACCCTCGAGCATGACCGCACTGGTGTCAATATCTATAATACTTGGGTTACTCATCGGTACTCTCCATTGCGAAATGCTTCTACGTCTGCGTTTTCCTGCGCTTCTGCTGCTGTGATAGCTGCCGCGCCTGTCGCTGTTGCTGCGCCGTTAGCTGCCGCCGCAATTGTGGCCTCATCCGTTGCACGCTGCGTAGTCTGAGTTTTGGCCATGTTGGCCGCCATGTACGCCGCCTGGTATTTATCGGTGAGCGCTGCGCCCGCGTCGATAGCCTCAATGGCCGTGTCCATTGCGCCCGAGGCTTTGCCGAGTGTTAGGTGCGCTTGCACGCGGCCCAGTTCCTCGGCTGCGCCCTCCGCCTTCGCCGCAGCGAATACGGCGGGGTGTTCTGCTTTGAGCGTAGTAAGATCCATGCTCTTCCCTTCCGTTGTTCCGCCCGTGGAGGCGGTGGTTATATCCAAATCTTCGTCTTCAAATCCGATTGCGTCGATCATGCCGCGTTTCAGGGCCTCACCCGCTAACACCACACCGCCCTCGCCATAATCGGCGTTGACCTGTCGTGCAGTAGTCCCGCGACCGGTGGCGATGACATCCACAAACAATTCATGGATCGCGTCAAGCTCCCCACGGACTACCGCTTTGCCCTCTTCCGTGGTCACATCGGGGCGCTTTTTAGGCGCGTCGGTGCTGGTGATCGTCACCGCGTTGGGGTTTACTCGCATTGTGGTAACGATGCCCACAGAGCCAAGTATGTCCGCTGCGTTGTGGGCGACTATCGTGCCCGCTGCTGCCGCGAAAGCAAAGGCCGCCGAGGCTGCCACACCTGACACGATAGCGCGGGTGGGTTTTGTCATCAACTGCATTGCTGCGATTGCATCAAACAGGCCATCGATAGAGCCGCCGGGCGAGTCCACATAGAAATCGACATTGGTCACGGTGGGGTTATTCTCCGCCGCCGCCATCGCCGCAATAATATCCATGTAAGCGGTGTTCCCGCCGCCGTAGTAGTACGCCCAAAAATCAGCGTGTTTGGTGAGCACGCCGGAGATGGAAATCTCCGCTTTACTACCCGCAATAGAGAGTATGCGGTCAACTCGGGAGTTGCCTGTACTCGCCGCGCGCGCGTCGAACGCCGCCCGTGCCTCTGCTGAGGGCGGGCCCGCTGCCTCGCGTGCGTATAGCTCATTTAATGCCGTCTCGAGCATCAACCATTGTGTTATCATGTTGGAGCCTCCATATCTTTAATATAATTACTGCGGCGGGCAGATATAATCTTTGTCATACAACCACAGCGCATAGCGTGCGGAGGCCGTTGCCTCGTAGTCTATGGGGTCAAACACAAACCGAATCTGAGAACCCGGTGGGATCATCGGCGAACCCTCGGAGAGATCAATGTCCACAACGCTCGAACCCTCTTTTTGGAGGCCCCACTGTGCGAGGGTGCGGAACACGCCGCCCGGCTCTCTCACAAGGTAACTAAATCCCACGGCGGCGTCGCGGTTGCCTGCACGGTTAATTGTCACCAGTGCGCGGCGCGTGGTTGCCCAGCAGTCAGCCGGAACCATGTATGGACACTGCTGCGTTTGTTGGTGCGCTGGTTCGATTAGCGCAAACGCCGTGCCCGTCCCGTTATCCCCACGGGCGTAAATAGTGCCTACACACGCTTTTGCCCCGTCCACAGACATCCGGTTTATAGCACAAATATCCATGTCGATGACTACGGGGACTCCCGCCGTCAGTGTTACGTCCACGGACTTCTCGAGGCCATCCGCCGCGTCTATCACGCGCAAGCCCACCACTACCCCCGCGTCGGCCGCGTCAGAGGAGTATACACCAATAGGCTCCCCAGCATCGGCGGGGAACTCGTACTCCGTCGCTAGTGGCCACACATCTGCTGCGGCCGTGGTGGGGCTGCTGGTCGCACCAAATTTAACATTACCGCGCACGCCGTCCGCGCAGCCCGCGAACACCGCCGCGCCGAAACTGTCGTGTTTCAGGCCCTGCTGGAACTGCTGCCTCTTCGTTTTACTAATCATTTATCGCCTCCGGTTCTGTGGCCCCGTTGTGGGCCTCTATTAATTGCTCACCAATCGCCCCAAATTCCTGCTTGAACTCCGCCAAGGGGCGCAGTGCGTCCGCCAGCTCTTTGTTCTCACGGGCGAGTTTCCTCGCGTTGGCGCTGAATTTGGTTCCCGTCAGATTTTTGGCTTCTTTGGCGTGGGTGGTGAGGCCGAGGCCGAGCAGCAGACTCGAGCCGCGCGCCTGTTTGAACATGTCGGTTGAGGGCTTAATAACGCCGTACCATTCCGCCTGAGTCCACGCCCCATAAGTGTAATACTGTGAGATGTCCGAACGGGCGGCGAGGAGTCCCGGCGCTTTGATTGATCCGCCCTGAACCTCTGAACAAAGCCAATCTTCGTAAATCGGCGCACAAAAACCGTCGCCCCACTCCGACCAAAATTTTTCGAGGTAGATTTTAAATTCATTGATCGCCGCTTGGGAAGCACTGTAATTGTTCGAGAAAGCGAGCGTAAGAATCTCCGGTGGAACCTCGTTGGCCCACGCGACCGCAGAGATAATAGTTTTTTCAAACTCACCGTATGCGAGGTCGGTTCCGTCAGATTTAAAACCCTGTGGTTCCTCGCCCGCTTGGAGTTCCTCGAGAATGAGGCCAGGCATGTACTTCGCAGCTTGGAAAGATCGCGGTTGTCCCTCAGCGTCGGGGGTTGTCACCGCACCCTTCCGCGTGGCCCCGTTGGTCATCGAGAGGGATGCCGGTTTATCTTGATTTTTCTTGATGAACATTGCGAGATAAGAGTTGAGCGTCGCTTTACGCTGCACGCTGTCGCGGTATCGATCTTGCTCTTTGAGTGGTTGCAACGCCAGCGAGAGGAGGGGAACCCCGCGCTCATGGTCGAGCCGCCGTTGTGTGCCGAACACCAGCCACGCCAAGCGCCGACCGTCTCCGCCATACGCAGGGATTCGCGCGTAGTCTAGCATTTCCTGTTGCACCCAGTATGCGACCACACGGCCCGCGCTGTCGCGCTCTACGCCATGCACAATGTCTCTCGCGTCGTCGAGTGGTGTTTGTACAGAGCTGCCGGAGATGAGCTGTATAGACGGCGCTGAGGTGTTTTTGTTTTGTCGTAGGACGACTAGCACATCCCCCGCGATGAGGGCCTCCGCCCGTGCAATGCGTTGTAGCGCGCCGAAAGTGTGTTCGCCTCTGTAGTCACAAACTCGCTTGTCGCGGCCCCACATCTGGAACCGGCGTTCCACCGACCCCGCCCACTCTTCCGCGCCATCTGAGTCGATGCCGAGGATGTCCGCGTCGGGGTATGCTTCAGGTGCAAGCCCTTTGTTAATCTCGTTAGTTACTAGCCGTTTAATGAGGCCAGCGGCGTAAAGATTTTCGGTGAAAAGTTGATTACTACGGGCGCGCAGTGTCCAGTAATCGAGGTCATAAAGTTTGGTATCACCAAAACTATCGTCGAATTTGTCGCCGTTGTAGGTCGCGGAGGTGTACGGGGCCATTGCGTCCACGCTGTAGGTAGGTGCTGCGCCGAACTCCTCGACCGCGCACATGTCCTCGGAAAATTCTAGCATTGTGGCCTCCCGTAAAACGCGCCGCCACCGTTGGCTCGGTTGCTCCATATCGCGCACTGATTGATAGCCGTATTGAGTGCCATCTGTAGGGTATGGATGTTGATTTTTGTCACTTTTTGCACGGTTTGCCCCGTGTCGAGGGAGTAGGATTCGAGCGCACCGGAGGCGATTCCCAGCAGTGCCTCCTCGTACGCCACTATAATTTTTTGCAGCGCGTCCACGCGGGCGCGGCAAAATGCAGGGTCTAACATAATTCCTCCTGTGGTTACCCTCAAAATACTATTTCGCGGGCGTAAAATGCGGGGAGTCTTGTTCGAGGTAGTCCCAAAACTGCGCCCAGTCCACCGACTCGAGTTCGAAGTGGTCAATACATGTGGCCACGGCGAGCATTTCGACGGCCGCGTGTCCATATACCAGCAAATCCCACAGTTCATTGCGCGCGCCGGGTGGCCTGTACCACTCGTAACTCTCAGCGCCCCGGCCGTCCGTCTTTTTCCGCCGTGTCTCTTTGGTGAGTTCGGTGAGCTGCGCGTCGGTCGCGTCCACAGGTGCGTTGAAATGATATTGCCGCTGGTCGCCGTCGTCCTCATGCCACACGCGGCGCAGGACTGGGGCGATCCTGTCTTTGTAGTGATCGACCACAATTTTATACCCCGTCGTCTGCGCCTGGGTGGTGAAGGTCTGGAACTCGTGTATTGTGGCATTTTTGGCGGGGCGGTCGCGTCCGAGGATCGGGTACACACCGGAACCCCATTGGCCACAGAAGTCCACCGCCGTGGAGGTCGAGTACCCCGCGTCCACGAGTGTGACCGTTATCCCGTAGGTGCTGCCATCGTCGGCGGTGTATTCCTGCTCATCCACGAGGCGTTGCACCTCACCCCACACAGAGCAGTGCAGCTCTGTACAATCGGCGGTTTCCCCTTTTTGTGGCTCCAATCGCCAGTAGTCGATGAGGTAGGTTTTCGCGTCCCGTGTCCAACCCATCACCGCAACGGCTAAATTGTGTTTATGTATGTCCACGGTCATCGTGAGGAAAAGGATTTTCCCACCGCAATGCTTGGCGGCGTGGGCGTTCGGTATTGAGCCATAAGAGTATGCCGTCCGGCGGTGTCCTGAGACTGCGGTAAAATTGATTTTATCACCACGAATCTCGAACGGCTCCGCAAGGACATTGTTGTAAAAAACCTGATATTTCCCGATGTCCAGCACTTTGCGGGTTACAGGGTCGTAGGCCTCGAGGTACGCCGCCACATTTTTATACCAGGGCTGCATTCCGATAGGCGAGTAAAACGCGGGGATGTGGTATGATCGTATTCCCGGTTGTGTGGGTTTGGCCGTGGGAATCCACCGCGCGCTGCCGCCGTGCCCCTCCTCTGCGAACATTTTCTCCTTATCATACTCATAGTGTGCGCCGCCGCACTTAGGGCACAAATAGCGCACCGTGTCGAGGCGTAAACGCCCGTCTTCGGTGAGGTCCCACGCAAAGCCCCCGATGACCCCCGTCTCGGGGTCGGTGGTTTCCCAACGCAGTGGGGAGAGTTCGCCGCAGTGTTTGCACGGCACATTGTACCGGCGTTGATCTCCCTTCAAAAATGCTTTCTCAATTTTTGATGTGCCTTTGATTAGTGGTGTGCTTCCCCGAAAGATTTTCCGGCGTTCCCAGTAGCCCGAGCACCGGTCATCACTGAGCGCGTCGGGGTCGCCGTCCTTGCCCACGGTTTCCGGCCACGCGTCGATTTCGTCCTAGAGCATCACCGCGATGGACACGGCACGCATTTTGTTTGCATTGACGGCCCCGAATGGCGTTAGATACCCGCCACCCGCGAACTGGATATGGTTCGCCGTTTTCCCTGTTTTTCGGGAGTTCCCCACATCAGAGGAGCGCACAATGTCAGCAAAACCACTTTGTTCTAACATCGGGATGAAATTGTTCTCGATGCGGGCAGAGGCTAACTCCTTTTCCGCAGTGAGATACATCAACGGCAGAGTTTTCACTTTGGCCATGTAATACAGCGCGCCACTTTCGAGCACCGTGGAGTAGGTGATTTGCACGCCTTTTTTCAGATTCACCTCGCGGACGGGGGAATTGACATCGAAACAGTCCACAATCTCGCGCATAAATGGGTTTACATCGTACCGGATTGGCCCCGGCATTGAGGTCACACTACCGGATAAGTAGCGGTGTTCTTCGTTAAATTCCACGGGGGTTTCATGGCTAATAGCGTCCGTCAGGTCAGCCACTTGGCACGCCATCCACTCCGCGCCAATGGCTTCCATGTTGAGGGTTATAGGCATATTTTACTCGATTTTGTTGGCGCGTAGTGTGCGCTGTATTTTAGATTTTGCGGGCTGGATAAAACCCACAATTTGCTTGCTTACCCAAAGCTCCAACTCCTCCACGGATTCGCCCGCTTCAACTTTGGCTTTGGCGCGTGTGGCGATGGTGCGGGAGCAGTCTGTAAGTAACTGTTTGAAAAGAATATCGATATGCTCTAACACGCCTTGTGTGACCACTTTACGGTGTACAAGATCACCACGGCGTTCCGCGTTTTTCAGCATGCGCTCCTCTGTGGCCTCGGCCTCTTTGAGCGCCTTGAGATAGTCCACAAAACGGGCATCGGTGCTGAATTTGGACACGATCCAGCGGAGGGTTTTGTCGGCGTATTCGGACGGGTGTTCCGGCAGTTCGTCGGACTCCACAGGGGGAGCTTCTTTCTTGCGGGCTTTTACGACCGCTTGGCCCCGTGGCTTTTTGGGTTCCGCAGGCAGAGGGGACTCCCACAGGCCAGCCAGTTTGATCTGTGCGCAAATCTTGCGGCCACGGTGATCCGATAGGCCTTCGATAGCGTTGGTCATCGTCTTAGCGCCCCACTTCCCTGTGGTCTGCATCCACAGTAAAGCCTCCTCGTATCGCTCATCGATCCCCGGGACCATTTCTTTTGAGTCGTCCTTCTTGAGGTACGCAATTGCCGCCGCGTGACCACAGTCAATCTTTTTTCCGACCAGCGCGGCCTTGAGAGGTCCCGAGAGCGCTCGGGTAATGGCTCCGGGGGTTTTGAGTGCCCGACGCGCGAACGCTGATTTTGTCTCTAAATGCTGCATTTTCTTTGCGCCTCCGACCGCCATTAAAGATATATCTCGGTCGGGTTGGTCAAGGGATCAAAGGGGGCTGGAAGGCTGGAATTTGTGCGAGGGGGGCGCGGGGGGATCAAAAC